>NZ_CP046976.1:1200000-1800000 GCF_030408415.1 Corynebacterium appendicis CIP 107643
ACGCACGCGTCCTTTCCAGCATCTCGAAGGCGCCGACTTCCCTGCCCTCGGCAATGCTCCGCTGATAAGGACACCGACGGTCACCTTCGGGTACGGGGGCCGAGCGAAACACCTCCAGGCGCGCGACGGTCACCTGCTCTTGCCGTTGCCGGTGGCGATCTCGCGGACGGGATCGCTCGTGCGGCCGGCCGGCATCGTGTTCAACCGGACACCGGCGATCAAAGGCGATTCCGGCGGGCCGGTCCTGGCCGGCGGAAAGATTGTGGGCGTGCAATCGCTCATCGTCGACCCCTTCGGGCGCAATTCCCATTTGGCGGTGGTGAATTTCCTCCCAGCCGCGCTGAGACAGCGGCTTGAGGACGAGCTCAGCGGCTAGTTGCCGATCGCCACGACACCGCGGCGGATCGCCTCCACAGCGCGACGGGCGTTGTGCTTGATCTCGTTGGAGTACCCGGTCTGCACGATCTGCTCGAGCAGGTCGATGACCTGGCGGCACCAGCGCACGAAATCACCCGGGGTGAGCTCCGCGCCCGATTCGGCGGCTGCAGCCAGGGCGTAGCCTAGCGGAGCACCCGCAGCCCACTGGTGGAGCGACAGCGCGAAACCGGGATCCGGCATATTCGTCGGCGGAAGACGGTGGCGCTGCTCGTCGCTGGCGAGCTCGCCGTAGATGCGCTGGGTGGCGTTCATCGCGTCAGCCATGCGGTCGGTGGCCGCCTCCGGGGAGCCGCCGGTGGCCTTGCGGTTCTCGAACACGCACATGGACGCCACACCGGCCAATTCCGCCGGGTCGAGCTCGTCCCAGATCCCGCGCTTCAAGCACTGCGCGACGAGCAGGTCGGAGACATTGTGGATCCGGGCGAGGCGCTCGCCTTCTTCGGTGACGGTGGGTTCGCCGTCGATAAGCTCGACGTAATCCATCTCCGTAAGCAGGCCGATGATGCGCTCGAACATGCGGCCCAGGGTGTCGGTCTGGGTATCCACATTCGCCTGCGCCGCCGCCAGGGCGCGTTCCTCCCGCACGAGGTCCTCGCCGAGGCGGGCGAGCCGCTCACGGTCGGCGGCGGGCCACGCGTGGACCGGGTGCGCACGGATCGCGTCGCGGAGTTCCAGCACCTTCTTCGAGATCCGCGTCCTCGCCTTTTCCTTCAGTTTCTTCGGCGGACGGAAATTGCCCTTGGCCAACGCCTGCACCACGCGTCGGGTGTGGCGGCGCGGTTTGTGCGCGACATCGCTCGGCACCTTGATGTGCCCCACGACGACCGGAGCGTTGCCGAAGGACGCGGCGTCGATGCGTCCCGACCAGCCGCGTTCGGTGGTGATCCACGGGCGCGGGTCGTCCTTCCTGCCCGCCGGCGCGACAACGGCGGCGAGCTCCGGCCTGCGCTTTGACGGCAGCGCGATGACCTCGCCCACCTGGAGACGGCCGAGCACCTTCTGGATCTCCTTGTGGCGCTCGTCGATCGAGCTCTTCTTCGCGCGCTTCTCCTCCTCCGCCAGGTCGCGGCGCAATCGAGTGTAATCGACGAGGTCCGCGGCGATATCCCCGTCGGCCTCGCCGAAGCCGAGCTCGTCCACGGCGGCGTCGAGTTCAGCGCGCAGCTTTTCGACGCTCCCCTTCTGCCGCTCAATCTTTCGCACCTCCCCGACGACGCTGCGGTCCGTCTGGAACTGGGCGAAGGACTTCTCGATGAGCCGGATGGAGTCCTCGAACCCGTTCATCTGCAGCATGTTGATGGCCATGTTGTAACCGGGAGTGAACAGCGAGATGAGCGGGTACGTGCGGGTGGAAGCGAGTCCTGCGACCTGGCGCGGGTCCATGGCCGGTGCCCACTGCACAACGGCGTTGCCGATCGAGTCGATGCCGCGGCGGCCCGCACGGCCCGTCAGCTGGGTGTACTGGCCGGGTGTGAGGTCCACGTGGGCGTCACCGTTGAACTTGACCATCTTCTCCAGCACGACAGTGCGCGCCGGCATGTTGATGCCCAACGCCAGCGTCTCTGTGGCGAAGACGACGCGGACGAGCCCCTCAACGAAGAGCTGCTCCACGATGTGCTTGAAGGCGGGAAGCATGCCCGCGTGGTGCGCCGCGAAACCGCGCGACCAAGCGGTGCGCAGCTGGCGGTAGTTGAGCACGTCGAGGTCCTCCTCGGGAATGCCCTCCACGCCCTGGTCGGCGATCTCCTTGATGCGTTCGGCTTCCTCCGGAGTGGTCAGCTCCTTGCGGGAGCGCAGGCACTGGAAGAGCGCGCCGTCGCAGCCTGCGCGGGAGAAAATGAAGACGATGGCGGGCAGCATGTCGCGGCCTTTGAGCGCCTCGACGACCTCAGGGCGGCCCACCGGGCGGACACGGTCCTGCGGGCGCCGCCCGCCGCTGCGGCGTCCTCCCCCGGAACGGGAACGGAACCCGCGGCCTTCCTCGAAGTCGCGGCGGCCCTCGTCCGCGCCAGTCTCGATACGCTCGATGGCGCGCTCTAGGTCGCGGTTCACTTTGTCGGAGCCGGGCTCGAACAGCGGCATGATTTTGCGCTGCACCATCATGAACTGGTTCAGCGGCACGGGTCGCTTCTCGGAGACGATCACGTCGGTGTCGCCGCGGACCTCGTCGAGCCATTCGCCGAATTCCTCGGAGTTGGACACGGTCGCCGACAGCCCGATGATGCGCGCCGACTCGTCGAGGTTGAGGATGATCTCCTCCCACACGGCGCCCCGATCGCGGTCGGCGAGGTAGTGGATTTCGTCCATCACCACGTGCGACAACCGGTCGAGAGCCGGCGATTCCGCGTAGATCATGTTGCGCAGGACCTCAGTGGTCATGACCACAATCTCCGCGTTGCCGTTGATGCTCGTGTCACCGGTGAGCAAGCCAACGGCGTCCTCGCCGTGCTCGTCGACCAGGTCGTGGTATTTCTGGTTGCTCAGCGCCTTGATCGGCGTAGTGTAGAAGCATTTCGTGCCGCGCGACAGCGCCAGCGACACCGCGAATTCGCCGACTACGGTCTTGCCGGAACCGGTCGGGGCGCACACGAGCACGCCGCGGTCGGCTTCGACGGCTTCGCACGCCTCGATTTGGAAATCGTCGAGGGGAAAGGGCTTGCTCGCGCGGAACTCATCGAGGTGCATGCCCACCACCCTAACCGAGTATCAGAGCACGTCGTCGAAGAAGTTCGGAGTACGAGCGCGCCCGCTTATCGACGTCGGCCCGTAGCCCCCAGCGTCTGGTTCAGCGTCAGTGGAAATCGGTGCCGGACGGTCGATGGCGTTCGCCGTTCCCAGGCCGGACGCGGCACCGATCGGGGCGGGAGCATCGATGGGGCCGGAAGCTTCTTCGTCGTCAAGCTCGGCCCACTCGCGTGTCCGGATACCTGCGCGCTTGTCGTGGATGCGGCAGAACTGGAAGGCGAGCTCGACGAGCAGCGTGAGCGACAGAGCGAGCACCACCATGGAGAACGGGTCCTGGCCCGGGGTGATCACGGCGGCGAAGATGAACAGAGCCACGATGATGATGCGGCGCTTGTCTCTGACCTGGTCGTAACGCAGCAGGCCCGCGAGGTTGAGCATGATGACCACCAGCGGAACCTCGAAGCTCACGCCGAAGATCACGATCAGCGCCAGAACGAAGTTGTAGTAGAGCTGACCCGACAACGCCGCGATCTGGTACTCCTTGCCGATCGACATAAGGAGCTCCAGCCCCTGATCGACGATGAAGTACGCAATCACCGCGCCGGACACGAACAATGTGACGGCGAGGCTGACGAAACTCAAGGTCCAGCGGCGCTCGTTCTTGTGCAGGCCCGGCGTGATGAACGCCCAGATCTGGTACAGCCACACGGGTGACGCGAACACGAGGCCCGCCAGGAAGCCGACCTTCATGCGCAGCATGAACATCTCGAACGGCGTCGTCGCGATCAGGCGGCACGAGCCGTCTGCGGTCAGGTCGGCACGCAACTCGGGCGGAAGAGAGCAGTACGGCCGGCGGATGAGCTCGCCGAGCGGCATGACCGGACCAGGCGCCCACTGGTACCAGATGAAGCCGACGATGGTGCCCGCGAGGATCGCCAGCAGCGAGACGACCACACGGCGGCGCAGCTCCTGAAGGTGCTCCGTGAGCGACATGATCCCCTCGGGATCACGCTTTGCCCGCACCTTGGGGTTTTTCCGCGCCCGTGTCGGGCGCTTTGGTGAAACCTGTTGTCCCACGGGGTGCGCTTAAGCGTTCGGGTTCGTGCCCGGCTGGTTCGGCTGCTGCTGGTTCTGCGGCTGGTTCCAGAAACCCTGCTCGACGCTCTGCTGCGCCTGGTTTGCCGGGCCCTGGGTGATCTCGCGCGGCTGCTCGTTTTGCTGCGGCGCGTCTGTCGTCGCAGTCGCTGCACCTGCGCCCTGCTGCTTGCCGTCGTTCTGCATCTCGTTGACCTCGGACTTGAAGATGCGCGCGGAGCGGCCTACCGAGCGGGCGAGCTCAGGCAGCTTCGTCGCGCCGAAGAGAAGCAGGACAACGAAGACGACGAGGAGGATTTCCCATGGGCCAACACTCATTGGTTTTCCTTTCGGAGTATTTCTATGTGCGCCTTCGAGCGCGGGGCGCGTCGTTCAAGCCTTAAGCATAACGCTCGAGCCCCGCGGATCCTGCAGCGGCGACGGCTTGTGCGATATGCGGGGGTGAAACCACTCTCACGCGGTCGGCTTGACTCAGGCAGAATCGGATCAGCCAATCGTCGCTTCCGTACGGCATTGTCGCAGCGACCCAACCGTGCTCGGTTTCATTTTCGCTGCGTGTATCGGCTAGCTCGATCTGCCAGTAGTCCGCCAGCCACGTCGCCTCGGAGGCGATCCGCAGCTCCGCCACATTCGCCTGGCGGAAGCCGAAGGGGTCGTCGGCGTCGTAGGTGACTTTGGGGGCCGGGGTGGACGGGACGTCGAGAAGCTGCGCATCTTTGATGCGGTCCAAGCGGAACGTCTTGGCGTCACCGTCCTCGAAGGCTGAGAGGTACGTGTTGCCGTCGCGGTGGAACAGCCCCATCGGCGAGACCGCGCGGGCGCGCAGCGTGTCGGAGGTCGCGGAATAGTACGTCAGTTCCAGCATCCGGCGCTGCGAAAGAGCCTGGGAGACCACAGCTTCCGGGCCCGAAGTCTGCGGCTGTTCCGCATCGGGGACGCCTTTTGCACGCATGACGTCGCGGAGTTTCTGCGCCGCGGAATTGACTGCGCGCTGATCCACCAAACCCGGCATGGTCTCCAGCGACTCAAGGGTGAGCAGCAGGGCATTCGCTTCCGTAGGTGTGAGGCGCAGCGGCGTATTCAGCCCCTGATCGTCGATGACCGTGACACCGGTCCACTCGGCGGCTAAGTCGATGAGCTCGCCCGGGCCGCTGCCCACGCCAGACATCTGCAGGCGGCGCAGGTCGTCCATCACCTCGGCCGGCGAGTGCCCCAGGTCGCGGGCGATCTCCATCGGCGTGGCGTGCGGGTGCTGGTGCAGATACGGAATCAGGTTCAGCGCCCGCACCAAGGCTGCGAGCTTTTCCGGGCTGTCTTTTCTCGCCTCAGCCATGAGCGCTCTCCCCTCTTGCTGTCTGTTCCGCGGCGGCACGAAGCAGCGCGACGACATCGGCGCGGACATCGGCCGGCTCCACCACCACGGCATCGGGCGCGGAGCTCGCAGCCGTGCGCACGAGCCAGTCGCGTTCAACGTTGGTGAGGGCCACGGTGCCGTCGTCACGCATTGTGCCCGCGTTGACGAGCTCGTGCGAAGTTCCTTCCTCGACGCGGATCACGGCGTCGACGACGGGGCCACGCAGGGAATCTTCGACGACGTGCTGCAACGGCCTGTCCGGTTGGTGGAAATCGTCCGCCTTGACCTTGCGGACATCGCTGACCCGCACGGCGCGGAAACTCCGCTCGGCGCCGCGCTCCACGTCGAAACCCACGACGTACGCGCGGTTGTTGAGCGCGACAATCCCCCACGGGTCCATCGTGCGCGTCTGCGGAGTGGCCGTCGGTGAGGGACGGTACGTGAAACGCATGCGGGTGTTCGAGCGCACGCATGCGGTCACGGCGGTGACGGTGTCCGCGTCGAGGCGAGAAATATCGTTGTCTAGCGCGGCGATGGGCGGCGCGTCGAAGGTGCGGGTGGCGCCGCCCGCGGCGATCTTCGTCCACCCGGAACGCGCGAAGGCGCCGAGGCTTCCTGCCGTGCCGAGGTCGCCGGCGAGGCCGAGCACAAACGCTTCGTCGTCCGTGAACGCAATGGGCGGCAGCTCGTAGACGTCCTTATCCACCCAGATCAGGCCGTTCTCCATGCGGGCGGGCACGCCTGCGCGGCGCAGGGAGCGCACGTCGCGGCCGAGCATGCGCGTCAGCGCGATATCGGTGCGGTCCTTGTACCCCTCGACGTGGGTGCGCACCCACTCGTACTCGCGGGGTGTGGCGGAGCCGAGCAATGCGAAGGTGAGGTTGGTCAGCCTCTCGATGACATCGATGTGGCCCGGCGTGTCAGCCACGGATCCCTCCCTGCGCGTCGTTCAAGTGCTCGCGGTTAGTCTCCATATAGCTAAGCAGATCGTCGACGCGCGCGTCGGACGTGGCGAAGGGATCCTGCAGGTCTACCGTCTGCGGCTCCGGGCGATCGACCTTGAGATGCACCCAGTCCACTGTGTAGCGGGCGCCGAGCTCCCGGGCGCGGGCCAGAAATTCAGCGCGCATGGCGGCACGAGTCGTCTGCGGCGCGGTGTGCGCGGCCTGCGCGATCGCCTCATCCGTGGTCCACCGATTCACCATGCCTTTTCGCTGGAGCAGGTAGAACAATCCGCGCTCGCGGTCGATGTCGTGGTAGGCCAAATCGATTTGCGCGAGCTTCGGGTGGTCCCAGTCGCCGCCGAGGCGCGCGCGGTAGCGCTCAAGCAAGTCGCGCTTGATCACCCAGTCGATCTCGCCGGCGACAGGCCCGAAGTCCTGGCTCTCGACGCAGGCCAGCACTCGGCCCCACAACTCCACGACGCGGGCGAGTTCCTCGTTGGGCGTGCCTTCATCCGGGCGCTGATCCAGCCACTTTTCTGCGGCGGCGTGCACGGCGCGCTGGACCTTCAACGCCGTGACCGTGGAACCGTCCTTCAGCTCCAGCGGAGTCTGGCCGCTCGGATCGAGGGCGATCTCCTTGATGTGCGCGATCGGGTCGGAGACGTCGAAGGCGGGCATCTCCCAGTCCGCTTCGAGCATCTCGATGACCAGCTGCGTCGAGCCCACTTTTAGCGCGGACGTCGGCTCCGCCATATTCGAGTCGCCCACGATGACGTGCATGCGGCGGAACCGGCTCGAATCGCCGTGGGGCTCGTCGCGGGTGTTGATGATCGGCCGCGTCCTCGTCGTCGCCGACGACACCCCTTCCCACACTTGGCCCGCGCGCTGGGACAGCACGAACTGCCCGTCTTTGGTGATCATGCCCGCGCCGCACAAAAGCTGGCGGGTGATCAAAAAAGGCAGCAGCCGTTTACCGAAGTGCTTGAGCGACAGCTCCCGGCTGATCAGGTAGTTCTCGTGCGTGCCGTAGGAATTGCCGGCGGAATCGACATTGTTCTTGAACAGGTAGACATCCCCGCCGATGCCCTCCGCCGCGAGCGCTTCCTGCGCCTGCACGGCAAGCTCGTTGAAGATCAGCTCACCCGCCTTGTCGTGGTTGAGCAACTGCGTCAACGAGTCGCATTCCGCGGTCGCGTATTCCGGGTGCGCGCCCACGTCGAGGTAAAGCCGCGCGGCGTTCTTAGTGAAGATATTCGTGCTCTTATACTGCGCCACGACCGGGCGGAAGAGGTACCGCGCGATCTCCTCCGGCCGCAGAACAGCGGCGCCGCCGCGGATGGCGGTGAGACCGAATTCGGTCTCGATGCCCATGATGCGGCGCGGGTACACCGCCACTACTGGCCGCCCTTCTGCACGTAGGAGCGGACGAATTCCTCGGCGTTGGTGTCCAGCAACGCGTCGATCTCGTCGAGCAGGTCGTCGGTGCCGGTCGTATTCACGTTCACCTGGCCGGCGTTTCGCGCGTCGCCCGGCTCGCCTTCGCCGTTATCGCCGCCGCCAGAAATATTGATCTGATCCTGTGCCATGCCTCTACCCTACTTTCCGTCCACGAGCGCAGCGACGAGGTCGTCCACGCCCGCCGCACGATCGAGCAATTCTCCGACTTCCACACGCGTGAATCCGTCTACCGCGTTCAATGCCACCGTCCGCGGGCCCTGCGCGGTGTCGAATTGGATCGACTGCCAGCTCGACGCGATCACATCTTCGCCGAATTCGGCTGCGACGCGTCCACGGAAATACGCCCGCGAATTCTCCGGCGGGTGCGCGGCGGCGTGCGCGATCTCCTCCTCGCTCGCCAGCGTGCGCATCCGCCCCGCGCGCACGAGTGCGTGGTACAGCGACTTCGCTGGGTCAATATCCGCGTACTGCAGATCCACCGCTTTCAACTTGGCGTCGCTCCACGGCAGGCCGCGGTCGACATACCCCTTGCTCAGCGCGTATTTCGCCGTCCAATCCAACCTGTCCGCTGTCGACAACGGGTCGCGCTCAAGGTCGCCCAGCACCTCGTCCCACAGTTCGAGCACGCGCTTATCGACGTCTGACTGTTCCCCTTCCCCACCGCTAACCCGGCGCAGATACTCGCGCTGAAGGGAGATGGGGGTAAGACAGCGGCCGTCGCTAAGCGAAAGCTCGTGGGTGAGCGTGAGGTCGCGCGATGTGGCCTTGAGTTCGGCGACCGGGTTTTTCAAGCGCAGGTCGCTGAAATCGACGCCGTTTTCGATCGCGTCGAGCAAGAGCTTCGTCGCGCCGATTTTCAGGAAATTCGCGTAATGCGACATATTCGCGTCGCCGATGATGACGTGCAGGCGGCCGAACTGCGTCGCATCCGCGTGCGGCTCGTCGCGCGTGTTGATGATGCCGCGGTTCAGGGTCGTCTCCAGCGAGACCTCCTGGAAGAAATAGTCCGCGCGCTGCGAAATCTGGAAGCCGTCTTCTTCACCTTCCTCCCCGATGCCGACGCGGCCCGCGCCCGCGAAGATCTGCCGGGTGACGAAGAACGGGATGAGCCCCGCCGCGATGTCCTCGAACGGCGTGTCCCGCGAGTACTGGTAATTCTCGTGCGAACCGTACGAGGCGCCCTTGCCGTCGACGTTGTTCTTATAGAACTTCAACGGCGGGCACGGATCGTGCCCCTCGAGCACGCTGACGCCCTCGTGATAAAGCTGCGCGACACGCTCCGCCGCCTGGCGCAAGATGAGGTCCCCCGCCGCGTCGTACACCATCGCGCTGTACGCGTCCGCGACCTCCGGCGAAGAGTATTCCGGGTGCGCGTGGTCGACGTAGAACCGCGCCCCGTTGGAGGTGACCACGTTGGCCACCCCAATCGCATTCGGTGCCACTACCGGGACTGTCTGGTAGCGCTTCAAATCGAAACCGCGGCTGTCTTTGAGCGGGTGCTCGGCCTGGTAATCCCAGCGAGCGCGAGCCGCCGTGTTCATCGCCGCGTACGCCACCACCGCATGCGTCGAGCTCACAATCGGACTCAACGCTTGGTCGTCTGGCGTGGTGATGCCGTATTCCGTCTCGGTACCCATGAAACGCGTCATGGTTTCCGAGCCTAGCGGGTCATACTCTCCACGGTTCTGCCGGATCGCTGGCCCGATCATTCGCCTTTGTCGCCGACGGAACCGAGGCTTCAGGCTTTGCGGCACTCCCCCTCATCGCATCGACACATGTGGGTTCTATTGCATCCCATTTTGGGGTACATTCCGGTATATGAGGTCAACGACTAGGCAAATCTCCCTCCGCATCTCTGAGCCGCTCGTAAACGCGATGGACGAAGCAGTCAAGTCCGGACTGGCGAAGAGTCGGGCCGAGCTTGTTGACGGAGCGGTTGAGCGCGAACTCCGTCGCCTCATCACCCTGCGGGATCTCGAGACCATTGCCGCGGATCCCGACCCCGAGATTGACTTCATTGTCAACGCCGCGAAAGGACGTGTCCGCTTTGACGATTGACGCGGGCGATAAGCCAAGAGCCTACGAGCGCCGCGAGATCAGGATGGTCAGACTGGATAAAGTCCGCCCAGCAGTGATCCTTACGCGTCAATTGGCAGTGGGCCGTTTGTCCACTGTCACCGTCCTGCCCGTCACGTCGACGATCCGGGAATTGGCCACCGAGGTCGTTCTCGATGAAACCAACGGTCTCGACCACGTCAGCGTCGCCAACACCGACAACGTGATGACCGTCCCCTTTAATGACGTCTTGCACCACGTCGGCTACCTCTCCTTCACGCAGGAGAACCAGCTCGCATCCGCACTGGCCTTCGCGTTCAACCTCGAAATAAGGCTCTGATCTGAGTCGCCTGTGCGTTACCACCCGCGCTCGGCGAGGCGGTGCGGCGCCGGGAGATCTGCGACGTTGATGCCGACCATGGCTTCGCCCAGGCCGCGCGAGGCTTCCGCGACGGCGGCGATGTCGTCGTAGTTCTTCGTGGCCGCGACGACGGCGGCCGCACGCTCGGCGGGCTTGCCGGACTTGAAGATGCCGGAGCCCACGAACACACCGTCCGCGCCGAGCTGCATCATCAGCGCGGCATCCGCCGGAGTGGCCACACCGCCAGCGACGAACAGCGGCACCGGAAGACGGCCGTGTTCCGCGACCCACGCGACCAACTCGTACGGTGCCTGAAGTTCCTTGGCCGCGACGTAGAGCTCATCGCGGTTGCCGTTCCACTTCGCCTGCAGCCCGGTGATCTCAGCGGTGATCGTGCGCAGGTGCTTCGTTGCCTCCGACACATCACCCGTGCCCGCCTCGCCCTTGGAGCGGATCATCGCCGCACCTTCGTTGATGCGTCGCAGGGCCTCCCCCAGATTCGTCGCGCCGCACACGAACGGCACGTCGAAACTGCGCTTGTCGATGTGGTTGACGTAGTCTGCCGGGCTCAGCACCTCTGACTCGTCCACATAGTGGACACCGAGGTGCTGCAGGATCTGCGCTTCCACGGTGTGGCCGATGCGGGCCTTCGCCATGACGGGGATGTCCACCGCAGACAGGATCCCCTCGATCAGCTCCGGATCGGACATGCGCGCCACACCGCCCTGCGCACGGATATCAGCGGGCACGCGTTCGAGCGCCATCACTGCGACAGCGCCGGCATCGGCAGCGATTGTCGCCTGCTCCGGCGTGACCACATCCATGATCACTCCGCCGCGGAACGAATCAGTCAATTCAGTGTTGGACATATCAGTTGTAAACGTCATGCGCTCCAGCATCGCCCGCCGACTGGTAGATTCCAAGAGCCAGCACTCCGCGATTTCTTTGGACCAGTTGCATTGCTTATCGACGTCACCCGCTCCCTCCCCATCCCCCTGACCGCCCAAGTCGCAGCCTCTCTCCGGTCAGCGATCGCCTCCGGCTCCCTGCGCCCCGGGGACGAAGTTCCCTCCACCCGTGTGCTCGCCCGCCAAGCAGGTGTGTCCCGCGGCACCGTCGTCACCGCCTACGACCAGCTGGTCAGCGAAGGATATCTCGTGGCCACCCAAGGTGCGCCGACCCGAGTGAACCCCTCCCTACCCGCTGCGCAGGACGCCGAAACCCCACGTGCGTCCGGGTTCGGCCTGTCGCGCACCTCGCAGCCGAGGCAACCTGCGCCGACACCCGCTACTGCGACTCACCGGCGCCCCACCGCGACGATCTCTCTCAAGCCGTCCTCAGGCCAGGCCGGCGCGATCCGACCCGCTGCGTGGAGGCAGGCATGGCGGGAAGCGGCAGCGGAACCCGGCATCGCGACGGAGCCGACCGGTCAAGAACAGCTTCGCGAGGCCATCGCGGAGCATTTGAGGATGGGGCGGGGGTTGAACGTCGATAAGCATGATGTCGTGGTGACGGGCGGAACCCGCGAAGGGCTGGTTCTCGCGCTCATGGCCTTGGGCTCCGGCACGCGCCTCCGCGTGGGAGTGGAAGATCCCGGCCACCCGGGACTGCGCAATGTCGTTCCTCTCACCGGAAATACGGTCGTGCCGTGCGCCGTCGACGAGGCCGGCGTGGACATTGACTTAACTCCGGACGATCTCGACGCCCTGCTGGTCACCCCGTCGTACCAGTACCCCCTCGGCGCATCGATGCCCGCCGCGCGACGCCGCGCACTGCTCGACTGGGCCGCAGCTACCGGCACAGTCATCATCGAAGACGATTTCAACGCCGAGCTGCGGTACCGCACCTCCCCCGTCCCTCCGCTCGCCGCGCTTCGGGACGAAGCGGATGTGGTCACCCTAGGCACCTTCACTACCCTGCTCAACAGGTCGGCCGCATCCGGGTATGTGGCTGCATCAGCGCCTCTTGCAGACGGCATCCGACGCACCCGCACTGTCATGGGCATGCCGGTTTCCGCAGTCACCCAGCTCGCCATCGCTCACCTGCTGCGAAATGGTCATGTGCGCCGAAATACAAAGGCGGTGCACAACCGCCTCGCCAAGCGTCGCGAGATCGTCGCCGCCGAGATCATTCCGGAACTCACGCGGCGTGGCGCCACGGTGACCGAGATGGCCGAATCCAACGGCGTCGATCTCGCCATCACCTTCCCCTCCCCCGCCGCGCGCGACGCCTACGCCCGCGAACTATCGGACCAGGGCATAGAAAGCGGCCGCCTCGACGCCCTGTGGTCAGGACGCGACGACGGCCTTATTGTGAGCTTCGCCCACCTCACCGAACCAGACTTCCGCAGAGTGCTCGAGGTGATGCGAAGCGGCAGCTCAACTTAGAACGGGAGCTTGAACGGCAGGTTGCCGCCCTGAGACTGCAGGAAGTTGAAGATGCCTGCAAGCAGTGCCAGGCCTGCCAGGCCACCGAGCACACCGTCAAGGATCTTCTTCTGTTTGTCGCCGAGGGAGGAGCCTTCACCGATGCTGGAGCCGTCGCCGGAGCCCTTGCCGATGCTGGAAAAACAGTTTTGCCCACAACTATTTCGTTGATTTTCGTGGGAACGTCCTGTCAGTTCACTGGCTACAGCACTTCAGCAGCGACAACGCGCTTGCCCGTCCGGCCCGTAATGCGCGCCCACTCATCCGGATTGGACACGTTCGGCATGTCTTCGCTCTCGTCCTGCTCGGCGCGCACAGCCGCGCGCAGGTGTTCTGCAGTCACGCCGCGTCCCTGACCGTCGATCTCGGCCTTGATCGCCAGCTTCTTCGCGCGATCGACAATATTCGCGATCATCGCGCCCGAAACGAAGTCCGCGTAGTGCAAGGTCTCGGCAGTGCCGTCCACCAGTGTCAATTTCACAAACGGGCGGGGGGCAAAGAGCTTGTCGACGGCAGCGTCGATAAGCATTTCCGTGCTTTCCTCATGGGGGACGCTGTCTGTGAGGTAACGCGCGAAGATTTCCCGCGCTTCCGCGCGATCCGGGCGGTCGATGCGGATCTTGATGTCCAGGCGCCCCGGGCGCAGAATCGCCGGGTCGATGAGCTCTTCGCGGTTGGTCGCGCCGATCACGATGACGTTCGCGATATCCTCGACGCCGTCGATTTCGGTGAGCAACTGCGGCACCACGGTGGTCTCCATATCGGAGGAGACGCCCGATCCGCGCGTGCGGAAGATCGACTCCATCTCGTCGAAGAAGATGATCACCGGGCGCCCCTCCCCTGCGAGCTCGCGGGCGCGCTCAAAGATGAGGCGGATCCTGCGCTCCGTCTCGCCGACGTACTTATTCAGCAGTTCCGGCCCCTTGACGTTGAGGAAGTGCGCCGAGCCGCCGTCGCCGATGCGCGTCGACAGTGAATTCGCCACCGCTTTCGCGATCAACGTCTTGCCGCACCCCGGCGGGCCGTAGAGCAGCACGCCTTTCGGCGGCTTCAGATCATAGGTCTTGTACAGATCCGGGTGCGTGAACGGAAGCTCCACTGAGTCACGGATGGTTTCGATCTGGCTATGCAGACCGCCGATATCGTCGTAGGTCACGTCCGGAATCTCCTCAAGCGAGAGCTGGTTGACTTCCGTCTTCGGGATCCTTTCGAAGGCGTATCCCGCCTTGGCATCGATCAGCAGCGTGTCGCCTGCGCGGGCTTTTTCCTGGAGCCTCTGCGTCAGGTGCACGACTTGCTCGGCACCTTGCATATCCGCGACGATCGCGCGGTCGTGGCCGATGCGCTCGGAAAGCGTCGCCAACTGGCCGGTCGTGGAGAACCCGCACGCCTCCACGACGACCGAGCCTTCCCCGAGACGGACCAGCCCGCCCGGTGCCAGCGTCCCTGGCTCCACCGACGGCGAAACGTTCAGCCGCATGCGGCGGCCAGAGGTGAACACCTCCGCCTCGGTGCCACGACGCGCAGGAGCAAGGTAGATCCCGTAGGTTGATGCCGGGTCGCCGAGCGCCTCCACCTGGGCGTTCAGGTCCTGCAGTTTGTCCCGCGAACTCTTGAGCAGCTCTGCCAGTTGCTTGTTCCGCGCGGACAGGGCGCGGTTCTGCGCCTTCAGCTCTGCGAGGCTCAGACCGGTAGTGCTGTCAGCCCCGCTCGAGCGGGCTGCAGGATGGGAATTTCGGGTGCTCCGGGACTCCGTCATACCTACCGAGCTTATCGACGAGCCCGGCGCTGAGGACGCGGCGGGGTCACGCCGTCGGCAAGCCGGCGCGTCCACACCAGGAACGCGGTGTGCGCGTTCATGCGGTGCTCCGGGCGGGTGGCCAATCCCTCGACCTTCCATTCGCGCAAGAGCGTCTCCCAGGAGCGGGGCTCGGTGAAGCACTTCGCTTCGCGGATTGTTTCGACGATATTCATCAGCTGCGGGACCGTGGCCACGTACGTCATGAATACGCCGCCGGGGATGAGCACGTCTTTGACCGTGTCGATGAAGTGCCACGGCTCAACCATGTCCAAGATGACGCGGTCAACCGGACCGCCGAGATCCTCGGTGGTGATCTCCCCGAAATCGCCGAGCTTGGGCGTCCACCACTCGGGTTCGCCGCCGAAGTAGTCGGAAACATTGTCGCGGGCGTAGGCGAGGTGGTCGTCGCGGATTTCGTAGGAGAACACGTGGCCTTGCGGCCCGACGGCGCGCAGCAGCGACATCGTCAGCGCGCCGGAGCCAGCGCCCGCCTCGAGCACGCGCGCGCCCATGAAGATATCGCCCTCCACGAGAATCTGGCCGGCATCCTTCGGGTAGATGACGGCAGCGCCGCGCGGCATGGACAGCACATGGTCGACGAGCAGGTGGCGGAAGCAGAGGAAGTCGGCGCCGAGCGTCGACTTCGCGACTGTTCCCTCATCCGCCCCGATAATGTCGTCGTGGTTGACGATGCCCTTGTGAGAGTGGAACTGTCCGCCCGGGGTGAGCTCGATGGTGAAATGGCGGCGCTTCGCGTCCGTCAGCTGGACTTTATCGCCGGGTTGGAAAGGTCCGGAGTACATCGTTCTCCTTTTGAGCTCGTGGGAAGGTCGCGGTGGCCACGTTGCGTTGCGGTGCTTTACGCGCCAGAAAAGTATGCCGTAAGAGCCTCGGTGAACCATAGCTGGTCCTGGATGCCGACGAGTTCGCGCGCCGAGTGCATCGACAGCAGCGACACGCCCACATCGACGGTGGGAATGCCCAGACGCGTCGCGGAAATCGGCCCGATCGTCGACCCGCACGGCACAGCATTGTGCCCGACGAAGGTCTGCACCGGCACATTCGCGGCGCGGCACGCGCGGATCCACGCCGCCTCCGTCGCGGCGTCGGATGCGTAACGCTGGTTGGCGTTTATCTTCAGCACCGGGCCGCGGTTCATCAGCGGGCGGTGCGTCGGGTCGTGCTTGCCCGGGTAGTTCGGGTGCACGGCGTGCGCCGCGTCAGCCGAGGCGAGCAGCGAGTTGGCGTAGACCTCGAGCGGGTCGGCGTGGAGGGACGCAGCGATCTTCGACAGGACGCGCTCGAGCAGAGGCCCGCCGGCACCGGTCGTCGATGCGGAGCCGACCTCTTCGTGGTTGAACGCGGCCAGCACGAGAACCTCTTCAGCATCGCCCGACGAGGCCGCCGCGAGCATCGCCTTCAGCGACGCGTGGACACTGCTCAAATTGTCCATCCGCCCGCCCGCCAGGGTGTCGCCGAGGACCTCGGGACGCTGCGCGTCACCCGAAATGAGCTCGTGGGACACGATGTCGTCGGCGCTCACCTCGGCGCCGTCAGGCCCGGTCACGCCATCGGCGCGCAGCTGCTCGGCAACGATCTCGAGCATTGGCCGGTCCACGCCCATCACTGGCTGCGTGTGCAGCTGGCGGTCGATTTCGGGGGCGTCGCCGCGGTAGAGGTGGATTGCCAGATTCGGCACGCGGGCGATGGGAGGGGTGGAGACGGTGTGGGTGGTGCCGTCGAGAAGCGCGACGCGTCCTGCGAAGCGCAACTCGCGGTCGAACCACGAGCTTAGGATCGGCCCGCCGTAGACTTCGACGGCGAGCTGCCGGAACCCTTCGCGCACGACGTCGGGGTCAGGCTTGAGCATGAGCCCCGGTGAGTCCGTGTGCGAGCCGATGATGCGCATCGCCGCGCGCGGCCGCTCCGGCACCCACCACGCGACGACCGCGCCGCCCTGCACGAGCACATGGCCGCCCGGCGTGGTTTCCGTGTCTTCGCCAAAGCCCGCCGCGACGAGCTCGTCGCGCACGTTCTCCGCCGCGTGGAACGCGCTCGGGCTCGCCGCCAGGAAGTCTGCGAAATCGCTGATCTGCATGAGCCCTACTCTAGGATGTAGTCCGATATGACTCCACGACCGCTCGCCTTGTCCCCCTCCCGCGCCAACGACTACCAGCAGTGCCCGCTGAAATACCGGCTGCGCGCAATCGACCGCATCCCCGAACCGAAAACAGAGGCGCAGGTCAAAGGCACCCTCGTCCACGCCGTCCTCGAGGCGATGCACGCATGGCCGCGCGAGGAGCGCACCTTCCCCGCCGCCGTCAAGCAGCTCAAGCCAGCATGGGCGTCGCTTATCGACGACGACGCCTCCGTCGCCGACCCCATTTCCGACGAGCACCAATTGCTTGTCGACGCCCGCGACCTCCTCCGCGGTTACTTCCACATGGAAAACCCGCTCGGTTTCGACTCGCACGAGCAGGAGATGTACGTCGATACCGTCCTGCCCAACGGCGTGCCCGTGCGCGGGTTCATCGACCGCGTCGACATCGCCCCCACGGGAGAAATCCGCGTCGTCGACTACAAGACCGGGAAGAAGCCTCTCCCCCGGTACTCAGCGGAGGCGCAATTCCAGATGCGCTTCTATGCGCTGGTTTACTGGCGTTTGTTCGGCACCATCCCGCACCAGCTGCGTCTGATGTACCTGAAGGTGATGGACTCCATGTTCCTCACCCCCTCGCGCGAGGAGCTCGAGTACTTCGAGCGCGACCTCGGTGACCTGTGGACCAAGATTGAAGCCGACGGCCGCTCCGGCAATTTCCGCCCGAAGACCTCGAAGCTGTGCAACTGGTGCTCGTTCCAGAGTCTCTGCCCTGCCTTCGACGGCACGCCGCCGCCGTACCCCGGATGGCCGGGGTCCACCGCAGAATTATTCGGCACGCCTGAAAGTGGCGCCGGCGCAGCTCGACTGAACGGCACGAACGCGAATACGCCCGGTGTCGGGGAGGCACCCGCAGGCGAGCACCCCACCGATTAGCTCGGGCGAGCCGGCTAGAACAGGCCGCTGATGGTTCCGCTGGCGTCGACGTCGATGTTGTTGGCGGCGGGCACCTTCGGCAGACCCGGCATGGTCACGACGTCGCCGGTGAGCACTACGACGAAGCCCGCGCCGGTGCGCGGCAGCAAGCGCTGGACGTGCAGAGCGTGGCCCTCCGCGGCACCGAGTGCGGACGGGTCGTCGGAGAACGAGTACTGCGTCTTCGAGATGCACACCGGCAGGGTGTCCCAGCCGTTGTCCTTGAGCATCTGCAGGTCGCGCAGGGCTGCGGCGGAATACTGGACGTCGTCGGCGCGGTAGATTTCGCGGGCGATCGTCTCGATGGACGATTCGGTGCCCGCAGCCGGGTCGTACAGCGGTTTCGACGTCCCGGTGCCGAGGGCGCCCGCCAGGGTCTCGGCGAGGGCGGTCGCGCCGTCTCCGCCCTGCGCCCACACCTCGGCCTCCTCGAGAGCGACGCCGAAGTCTGCGGCCCAGTCGCGCATGAATTCGCACTCCGCGTCAGTGTCGGAGACGAACAGGTTCAGGGCCACGACCGGCTCGACGCCGAATTTACGGATATTCTCCACGTGGCGCTCAAGGTTGACGATGCCGGACTTCAGGGCATCGAGGTTCTCGTCGGTAAGCTCCTGCTTTGGCACGCCGCCGTTGTATTTCAGGGAGCGGATGGTCGCGACGACGACAGCGCCCGCGACGTCGAGGTCTCCGTAGCGCGCCTTGATGTCGAAGAATTTCTCCGCGCCTAGGTCGGAGCCGAAACCTGCCTCCGTGAGCACAATGTCGGCGCGCTTGCGGGCAGTTTGCGTGGCGACAAGCGTGTTGCACCCGTGCGCGATATTCGCGAACGGTCCGCCGTGGATGAAGGCGGGGGTGCCGCCGAGAGTCTGCACGAGGTTCGGGTTGATCGCGTCCTTGAGCAGCGCGGCCATCGCGCCTTCGGCCTTTAGGTCGCCCGCGGTGACCGGCTCCTTGTCGTAGGTCAGGCCGACGGTGATGCGCGCGAGGCGCTGCTTGAGGTCCTCGAGGTCGGTGGCGAGACCGAGAATCGCCATGATCTCGCTGGCGGCGGTAATGGTGAAGCCGGTCTCAGCGGGCGCCCCGCTGCCGGGGCCGCCCAGGCCGGTCACCACGTTGCGGAGCGAGCGGTCGTTGACGTCGAGGCAGCGCTGCCAGGTGACGCGGCGGGCGTCGATACGCAATTCGTTGCCGTGCTGAATGTGGTTGTCGACGATCGCAGCGAGCGTGTTGTTCGCGCTCGTGATCGCGTGGAAGTCGCCCGTGAAGTGAAGGTTGATGTTCTCCATGGGCACGACCTGCGCGTATCCGCCGCCCGCAGCGCCGCCCTTGATGCCCATGACCGGGCCGAGCGACGGCTCGCGCAGCGCGACAGCGGCGTTGTGCCCCAGCTTCGCCAGCGCATCCGTGAGCCCGATGAGCACCGTCGACTTGCCCTCTCCCGCCGGTGTCGGCGACACGCCGGTGACGAGCACGAGCTTGCCCAAAGGCGCGCCGTCCAGCTTGGTCACGTCGACCTTGGCCATGGAGCGGCCGTACGGGATCAGCGCGTCGTCGGGGATCCCCGCCTTCGCGGCGATGTCCGCGATCGGTTCGAGGGTGTGGGCCTGGGCGATTTCTACGTCGGATTTCACGTCGGTGTTCGAAGTCATGCCCCCAAGCCTAGGCCAGACAGCGAGCGGAGTTCCGCTAGATCAGCACCGCGCCGAAGGCGTAGCTGAGCAGCACCGACAAAGCGATGCAGATCACGCCGGGGACGATGAACGGGTGGTCGAAAACGTACTTGCCGATTCGCGTCGAGCCGGTGTCGTCCATCTCGACTGCGGCGAGCAGCGTCGGGTACGTCGGCAGGACGAACAGCGCGGACACTGCCGGGAACGCGGCGACTGCGGTGAGCGGGCTGACGCCGATCGCGAGAGCTGCCGGCATGAGCGCTTTCGCCGTCGCGGCCTGCGAGTACAGCAGGGATGCCGCGAAGAACAGCACCACCGCGAGCAGCCACGGCTGCGACTGCAAGACAGTGCCCGAGATATTCTGGATGTCCTGAATGTAGTGGTTGATGAACGTCGTGCCCAGCCACGCGACGCCCAGCACGCACACGCACGCGGACATGCCGGAACGAAACACCTGCGTGCCGAGGATCTCGGCGGAGGGAATCTTGGTCACGACCACGATGATGGTGGCAGCCGCCAGCATGATCGCCATGATGGCCTCGTTGCGCGGGATCGTCGGGTCAGCAATCAGGCCGACCTGCTCGGAGATCAGCGTCGCGTAGATCATCACCACGACGATCGCGAGCAAAAAGACGCTTACCGACGTCTTCGCCGCCCTCGTCGGCTCATACCCCACCTCGGACGCCGGCGGCCGCACCAGACCGTCCGCCATGCGCTTCTGGTACACGGGATCGTCGGCAAGGTCCTTGCCCATGCGGTTGGCAATCCAGGCAGTCGGGAAAATCGCGAGGAAGGTCGCCGGGATCATGACCCCGAGCAGCTGGAGGTAGCCGACGCCGAGGGGTTCGAGGATTCCCGCCAGGAACACCACCGCCGCGGAAATCGGCGACGCCACGATCGCCATCTGGGATGCGATCACCGCCACCGACAACGGACGCGACGGGCGCACCTTGCCCTCCTTGGCCACCTCGACGATGACCGGCAGCGTCGAGAACGCCGTGTGGCCGGTGCCGGCGAGAACCGTCATCAGCCAGGTCACGATCGGCGCGTACAAGGTGATGCGCTTCGGGTCCCTCCGCAAGAACTTCTCCGCCAGGTAGACAAGGTAATCCATGCCGCCGGCGAGCTGCATCGCTGAAATCGCGGCGATGACGCACATGATGATGCCGATGACGTCGAACGGAATATCCTCCGCCGTCACCGTCATGCCCGTCATGCCGAGCAGCAGCACACCTAGGCCGCCGGCGAAACCGATCGCGATTGAACCGTACCGGGCGCCAAGAACGATCGCGCCGAAAAGAATGATGAGTTGGAGAACCAACAACATGATGTGAGCCTTTCAGTCACGCTCCCGGCTGCCGGATCAAGCGCGATGAGCGTGACGAAATCGTGGAGGCAGCCGCATCTGAATCCAGTATGAAACGCGAAGAACCGCCCGGCCAACATGGCGGGGCGGTTTTGGGCCCGATTGTGTCCGGTTTAACAGATTGAGAACCGAACCTTATGCGGGAAAGACGCTCAGACGATTAATCGAGGTAGAGCTTTCCCCGGTATTCCGGGTGCATGAGGTTTTCCTTGGAGAGGATCTGGTCGAGGGTTTCTTCGTCGAGAAGCTCTTTTTCGAGCACGAGCTCGCGGACGCCCTTGCCCGTCGCCGCCGCCTCCTTGCCGATCAGATCGCCGTTGTGGTGGCCGATGAACGGGTTGAGGTACGTGATGATGCCGATGGAATTGTCCACGTAGCCCTGGCACACGTCCTCGTTCGCGGTGATGCCGACGACGCATTTCTCCCGCAGCGTCTTCGCGGCGTTGCGCAGCAGGTCGATCGAGCCGAACAGACTGCGCGCAATGACCGGCTCCATGACGTTGAGCTGGAGCTGGCCGGCCTCGGCAGCCATGGAGACCGTGACGTCGTTGCCGAAGACCTTGAAGCACACCTGGTTGACCACTTCGGGGATGACCGGGTTGACCTTCGCGGGCATGATCGACGAGCCGGCCTGGCGCTCCGGGAGGTTGATCTCGTTGAGGCCGGCGCGCGGGCCGGAGGACAGCAGGCGCAGGTCGTTACAAGTCTTGGACAGTTTCATCGCCGCGCGCTTGAGAGCGGAATGCGCCATGACGTAGCTGCCGGTGTCCGAGGTCGCCTCGATCAGGTCCGGCGAGGTGGCGATCGGCAGACCCGTGACCTCGCGCAGCGCCGCGATCACCTGGTCGCGGTAGCCGCCCGGGGTGTTAACGCCAGTGCCGATCGCGGTGGCGCCCAGGTTGACCTCGAGCAGATCCGTCGCAGCCTGCTGCAGCTTGTCCTGCTCCTCGGCGAGGTTCGCGCCGAATGCCGTGAACTCCTGGCCCAGGGTCATCGGAACGGCATCCTGGAGCTGTGTGCGGCCCATCTTGAGGATGTCGGCGAACTCGTCGCCCTTCGCGCGGAATGCCTTCTGCAGCTCGTCGAACTCCGCGATGAGCGTCTGCATCGAGTGGTACAGGCCCAGTCGGAACCCGGTCGGGTACGCGTCGTTCGTCGACTGGGACATGTTGACGTCGTCGTTCGGATTGAGATCGTCGTAGCTGCCCTTCTCCTTGCCCAGGATTTCCAGCGCCAGGTTCGCGACAACCTCGTTGGTGTTCATGTTCACCGACGTGCCGGCGCCGCCCTGGTAAGCGTCGGTCGGGAACTGGTCCATGCACGCGCCCTCGTCGAGGATCTTGTCGCAGGCCGCGATGATCGCATCAGCCTTGTCCTTCGGCAGGGTGTGCAGACGGCGGTTCGCCATCGCCGCAGCCTTTTTCACCATGACCATGCCGCGGACGAAATCCGGGTAGTCCTGGATCTTCGCGGACGACATCTGGAAGTTGTCGATCGCACGCATCGTATGCACGCCGTAGTACTTGTCGTCGGGGACCTCGACGGTTCCGAGCAGGTCTTCTTCTGTTCTGTAACCCATAGGCCCCAGTGTAGAGAAGAATTAGATTCGGGCGATTTGCAGTTCCGTAGCCAGGATCGCCTCGGCGCCAGCCGCCGCGAGGCTGTCCATCAGCTGGTTCGCTTCCTTCCGGGGCACCATCGCGCGCACCGCGACCCAGTTGTCTCGCTGCAGTGGAGACACCGTCGCGCCCGTCAACCCCGGGGTGATCTTCACGGTGGCGTCGAGGTTGTCTCGCGAGACGTTGTAATCGAGCATCACGAAATTGTGCGCTGTGAGTATGCCGCGGATACGCGAGAGCAGTACCTCGTCGTCGGCAGTAAGCTCACGGTCTTTCCGCTTGACGACGACCGCCTCACTCTCCACAATCGCCTCCCCGAACGGCTCCAGCCCTTGCTGGCGGAGAGTCCGTCCCGTGGAGACCACGTCGGCGATCGCGTCCGCTACACCGAGCTTGATGGAAATCTCCACCGCGCCGTCCAGGCGGATTACCTCAGTGCTGATGCCCCGCTCGGCGAGGTAGTCCTCGGCGAGGTGGGGGTAACTCGTCGCTAAGCGTTTGCCCTCGAGGTCCTCGATCGACCACGTCTCCCCCGCTGGCGCCGCGAAACGGAACGTCGAGCCACCGAAGCCGAGCTCGAGCACTTCCTCCACCTCCGCGCGGGAGTCGAGCGCGAGATCTCGCCCGGTGATGCCCAAGTCCAGGTGCCCCGCCGCGACATAGATCGCGATGTCCTTCGGACGCAGGAAGAAGAACTCGACGTTATTCGCCTCGTCGACGATGTTGAGCGCCTTGCTCTGCCCGCGCCCCTTGTATCCGGCTTCCTTCAGAATCCCGGTGGCCGCTTCCGACAAAGAACCCTTATTGGGCACAGCGATCTTGATCATGGTGGGCGGAGACTCCTTTAGAGGTACTTGTAGATGTCGTCGGGGGTGAGACCACGGTGAATCATCATCACCTGCGTCCAGTACATGAGCTGGCTCATCTCCTCCGCCAACTCCTCGTCCGACTGGTACTCGGCGGCGATCCACACCTCGCCAGCCTCCTCGATGATCTTCTTGCCGATGAAATGCGGCCCCTTATCAAGCGCCTCCACCGTGCCCGAGCCTTCCGGCCGTTCAGCTGCTTTCGTGGACAGTTCCGCAAAAAGATCGTCGAAATTCTTCACGCAGATCACTCTAACCCATCTGCCGCGTGCGCTGGCCGAGTTTCATGCGTACCCACTGCTCGCTCCGGCTGCGCTGTGCGCAATCAACGCCCGGCAGCGGTGGCGGACGCGGCGTGCGCAAGGGCTGTGCAGAGGCGCGAAGCGTGCACACGGACCGGACGCAGGCGCGGGGCCTGCCCGGGGACTGAACGGATCTGCGGGGTGGGCGGATTACCAGGCTTGACAGATTCGCGGGCTAGGCAGTTTCCCGGGCCAACTTGGCGGATTCGAACCACTCCGCGACGTCGCCGGCGTGCGCGCCGACGAAACGCGCAGGATCGAAGGGCTGCGCACCCTCAGGCACTGAGTTGGCGGGAGCGAGCCCGAGAACGACGCACCCGGCGGCGGCTGCAGCGGACATGCCCGCCCAGGAGTCCTCGAAGACGAGGCAGTCGGCGGGGTCGGCGTCCACCATCGACGCGGCTTTGAGGTACATGTCGGGCGCAGGTTTCGGGTTCGGCACCTCGTCCCCGGTGATGGATCCGGCGAACAAGGCGCGGCCGACGGCATCGATGCACTGGTCGGCGAGTTCGCGTTCAGTGTTGGTCGTCACGAGCATCGGCATGCCGGCGGCGTGAAGCGAAGACAGCAGCTCGCGCACGCCGGGATTGGGCACCAGCTGGCCGGAGAACAACTCCGCCATACGGCCAAACATCCAGGACCGGTGGTGGTTGTAGTCGAGTTGGGACGTCGATAAGCCAGCCCATTCTGCGCAGACGCGCAACGTGTTCGGGAAGCTTCCGCCGATCGTTTCCTCGCGCTTTTCGGCGCTCAGGCGGCGGCCGAGGCGTTCGGAGAGTTCGTACGTCGCCACACCCCACAGGGGTTCGGTGTCCACCATCGTGCCGTCCATGTCCCAGAAGACGGCGCGTGGCCCGCGGCTAGTCAAGCTCAGGGAGGGAGTTGAGGGCCTCGTCGTCGGCGCCGGTCGCCGCGGCGGCACGGTACGAGAGATCCTGCAGGTCAGCCTTTTCTTCCGGCTCGAGCACGGCGTCAGCATGCTTGGCGTTGAAATCGTGCAGGCTGTTGAAGAAGGGGTCGACCACGGAGGCGAGCTTGTCGCCGTCCGGGTCGTCCCCGATCAGCTCCAACGCGTCGAGATAGCCCTCGATGAGCTTCTTCAGGTCGGGCAGCACAGCCGGGTCGAACGGCTCCTCCCACAGCTCTTTGTCGTCGTCCTTGAGGTAGGAGCCGGTGGCGAAGGTGGTCAGGTCATCGATGAACTCGTCGACGTCGGATTGGAACTGATCGCGAATGGTCATGTCCGCCATCATTCCCCAAGTTCAGCGGAGCTGCACGCCAAGCAATCCGTCGAGGGCGCCCGCGATGATTCCGTTGTGGTCGCCGGTCGCGTCGTCGATGGTTTTCAGGGCGGTGACGGTGTCGAGGTCGTCGGCAAGCGCTGCGCGCAGCTTATCGACGACTCCCATCGCCTCCCCCTCACTCACCTCCTCGCTGAGCGCCTCACGCCACCTGGACAAACGCGCCTCCGCCTCGTCGAGGATGTCGTATGAGAAATCGCGATCCTCGCGGTAGTGGCCGGAGAACACGGCGAGACGGATCGCCGCCGGGTCGTGGCCCTGCTCCGAGAGTTTGTGAACGAAGACAAGGTTGCCGAGGGACTTCGACATCTTCACTCCGTCGAGAGCGATCATGCCGGTGTGGACGTAGTGACCGGCCATGCGGTCGACGTCGTAGGTGGCTTCGGCGTGCGCCGCGGAGAATTCGTGGTGAGGGAACGCGAGATCGCTGCCTCCGCCCTGAATCGAAAACGTCGTGCCGAGACGGTTCGTCGCGATCGCCGAACACTCGATGTGCCAGCCCGGGCGACCTGCACCGAAAGGCGCGTCCCACGCTGGCTCACCCTCACGGTGACCGCGCCACAGCAGCGCGTCGAGCGGGTCGCGCTTGCCGTCACGGTCAGGGTCGCCGCCGCGTTCGGCAAAGAATTTCTCCATTGTGGCTCGGTCGAGGTTCGATTCGTAGCCGAACTGCTCGGTCGCGGTAATGGGGGCGTAGATGTCGGTGGCGCCGGAGGTGTCGTCGATAAGCGAGTATGCGATGCCCTTGTCCAGCAACGTTTGCACCATGTCGACGACTTCGTCGACGGCCTCCATCGCGCCGATGTAGTCGCGCGGCGGGATGACCGAGAGGATCTCCATGTCGCTGCGGAACAGGTCGATTTGGCTGGTGCCCAGTTCGCGCCAATCGATGCCGTCGCGCTCCGCGCGCTCGAACAGCGGGTCGTCGACGTCTGTGATGTTCTGCACGTAGTGGACCTTGTGACCGTTCGCGAACAGCTGCCGGTACACGAGGTCGAATGTCAGGTACGTCGCAGCGTGCCCGAGGTGCGTCGAATCGTAAGGCGTGATGCCGCAGACGTACATGCCGACTTCGCCGTCCGCGTTTCCACGCGTGTCGACGACCCTCACACCCCCATCCGCCGTGTCATACAACGCGAGCGGCACCGGCGTGCCTGCCACAGAAGGAACCGCGGGAATAGGCCAAGAATGCATGCAGCCCACCCTACAACCCCTGACGCGGGGATCTCCGCGGAGTCCGGTTCGGCCGTGTTCAGCCTGCGTCCATTTCCCGCGTCTATTTCATGCGCCGGGTTTGCGCGCGCACCGATATGGCCGCAGGGCTGTTTCGCCCTCGGCCTGGTGGTGTGAGTTAGGTTCCGAGCTAGCTTCCGAACAACAGGTGCATGGCACCGTATTGGTGGGTGGTGTTCGGGACTGGTGTTCCGCGCGGGGAGACCCATGTCGGGGTTCCTCCGCGCATGTGTATTCGACCCCGGTGGTGTCTGTGGGGGTCGTCGTCGTTGGTGCGGTTGTGGTACCTGCACAACACCGACAGGTTGTCCATGTTCGTCGGCCCGCCGCGGGCCCACGGTGTGATGTGGTGGACCTCGCAATTATCCGCCGCGTGCCGGCAATCCGGCACCGGACAGGTTGTCAGCGTCGCCCGGGCCAGGTCGCGTTGCTTGGCGTTGGCGAACCGCTTCGCGTGGTACAGGTTCACCGCACCTGCCTGCGGGTGGAACAACGCGACCTCCAGGTCCTTCGCGTAATAGTGAGTCAGATACTCCGCACCAGTCATGGTGGTGCCGTCCGACAACCCCAGGATGGTCTCATCCCCTTCGCCGGCGAGGATCCTGGTGTGCTCGGAAAGCGGGACCTGGATCAACGGGCGCGGCACAGCCTCCGCGACCCCGGCACCGCCGCGCAGCAACTCCGCGAAGGCTTCGTACATTTGCGGGCCCTCAGGGCGATCAGGGTCGAGCTTTCCCCGCAGGGCGTGTTCCAGGTCGGCGATGACACGTTCTTCACCGGTGGCGATGACCGTCCGCTTGCCCTTCCGCGTCCGGCCAAACCGGACCGTGGACTCCGGGGCGGGTGTATCGGCGTCCGGGTCGGGGACGATGTCTTTGGCGCGGCGCTGCAGCGTCTTGTAGTCGCCGCGCACCGACAACAACGCCAGGCGGAGCTTCCACGTCTCCCGGTCGGAAGACACAGCACGCACTTGCTGCTCAATGAACAGAATCTGATCCAGAGACTTCCCCGTCTCTCGCGCGATACGCACCGCTTGCGCCTGCTGACGCTTGAAACGGGTGGCACCGAAGTACACCTTGCGGGCCTTCTCACCCTCCACAGCAACGGAAGATTTGATTCCGGCATCGACAACGGCCTGGCGGTCGAAACCGGCCAGGACATCCATCGGTCGAGTAGCGGAAGCGAGAAACGCATCGAAATCGTTCATGCCCCACACGCTAAACGGAGTCAACCCACCACGAAATACGCAGCGCGCAATCCTGTGGATAACCCCGCCCAAAGCCAAACTTATCCACAGGCAAACGGACGGAAACCTGCTCCCACCTGCAGTTCCGTCAGCGCAAGAAATTCTCCTAGTAGGCGCTCATGACCCCGGTGGCGAGCAGAATCATGACGATGATGCCCAGCGGAATGCGGTAGGCGGCGAACCAGGCGAACGAGTGGTTGGAGACGAACTTCAGCAGCCACGCAATGGAGATGTAACCGAGGACGAAACCGATGACGGAGCCGACCAGTAGTTGGGCGCCGGTGGCGGACTGGCCGGCTTGAGGGGCGAAGGCGTCGGGAAGCGAAAAGAGCCCGGACGCGAGGACCGCCGGAATGGCGAGCAAGAAGCTGAAGCGCGTGGCCACCTCGCGGTCGAGGCCGAGGAAAAGGCCGCCGGAAATGGTGCCGCCGGAGCGGGAGACGCCGGGGATCAGCGCGAGGCATTGGAACAGGCCCATGACGACGGCGTCTTTCATAGTGAGTTCTTCGTAGCCGCGCTTCTTCGAGCCGACGCGCTCGGCGACGATGAACACGAAGGAGAACAGGATCAGCACGGTCGCGGTGATCCACAGGTTGCGGAAGTTCTCGCGGATAAGGTCTTTGAGCAGCACGCCGGCAAGGCCGACGGGAATCGTGCCGACGATGACCATCCAGCCCATGCGGTAGTCGAAGCCGCGTTTCGACGGGTTGAACAAGCCCGCGAACCAGCCGGAGAGGATCTGCCAGATCTCCTTGGCAAAGAACACGAGTACCGCAAGTTCGGTGCCCAGCTGGATCACGGCGGTGAAGCTCGCGCCTGCGTCTTGGCCCCAGAACAGCTGGGAGACGATGCGCAGGTGGCCGGAGGAGGACACCGGCAGGAATTCGGTGAGGCCCTGGACGATGGACAGGACGATGACCTGCATCCAGGACATGGTTTCGGACGTTGCTTCAATCACGGACGACACCCTACCGCCGCGCGGTCTGCGGGAAGAAGCGCGACGCGGCCGAAAAGAGTGCGGTTGATAAGCTTGGACGCGTGAAATTGCGCCGTGTGTTGACGAAGAAGTCCGCGGGGCCGGCGGCTGTGCTGGCTGGTTCCGCCCTGTTGTTGGCTGCGTGTTCGCAGCCACCCGGGGTGCCGCAGGAGGCGCCGGACATGGGCAATGCTGAGCCGGCGCAGTCCCCGCCCGCGAGCGACATCGAGGGCGAGAAGGTCGACTACCCGGCAGTGGGGGACCTCGAATTCACCGACGGGATGATCGGAGTACGCGCCGACGGGGTGCTGCGCACGGGCACGCTCGACGAGGTTAAGGACGGCGCAGGTACGACGCACGAGCTCGCGGATTCGTGCGGGGACGTTACGGCCAACGCGGGAGCGTTCGTCACGGTGTGCGACGGAGAGGTACGCGTCTTCACAGGCGCAGACGAGCGGACGTTCACGCCGGACGAGCCGGTCACCGTCGCCGCGCCGCTTCCCGACGGCCGCGTGATCGCCGGGTCCGCCGAAGAGGCCAAGGTCTGGGTTTTCGACACCGACGGAAACCAGACCGGGCGCATCACAGTGGCGCGGCCGTCGGACTTCGTGCTCGCGGGCCAGGACAGGGTCGTGCGTCTGAACCGCTTCGACACGACGATCCAGGATATTCAGCTGGACAAGGACCGCCAGGGTGGCACGCTGCGTGTGGGCCTCGGCGTCGGCCAGGCGAAATTCGGCGACGACGGACTCGTCCTCGCCTCCGACGCGACGGGTAGCCAGCTGCTGGTCTACACCACGGACGAGGTCGTCCGCCTGCACCAAACCGTCCCGACGGACCCCCACCCGTGGGCCGTGGCGTGGGATCCGGCGAACAAGCTCGCCTGGATCACGTCGACGGAGGCGAACACGGCCACGGGCTTCGATATTTCGAAGGGCGTGCCGCGCGAGCAGCGGAAGGTGGGCACAGTCGCGGACGCGCAGCACATGATCTCGCTTGACGACGGCACCATCCTCATCGCCTCCTCCTCCGGCGACGGCCTGCAGATCATCCCGCCGGACTCCAACAATTGACCTCTATCAACTGACACCGAACACGGAAACTGACAACAGAGACTGAAGGGTTTTCTCATGGGCGCGTACGACAAACTACTCAAGGTCATGTTCCTTCTCCCGCCGGAGCGGATCCACGGGATTATCAGCGGTGCACTGAGCGCCCTGAATGCCGTGACCCCGGCAAACCGTGTGATGGAGAAGGTGGTGCGGGTCCACGACACACGCCTTGAGCAGGAGCTGTTCGGGGTGAAGTTCCCGGCGCCGCTGGGACTGGCGGCGGGCTTCGACAAGAACGCCACTGCGGTCGATGCGTGGGGTGCGGTGGGCTTCGGCTACGCGGAGCTCGGCACTGTCACTCCCCGCCCACAGCCGGGCAATCCTGCGCCGCGTCTGTTCCGCCTGCCGGAAGACAAAGCGATTTTGAACCGCATGGGCTTCAACAACGACGGGGCTCTCAAGGTCGCGACGAATCTGGAACGGAAGAAGTCAGGCGATGTGGTGGGCATCAATATCGGCAAGAACAAGACTGCCGAGGACGCCGTCCGCGACTACCGCACCGGCGCGAGCCTGCTTGGTGCGCTGGGCGACTACGTGGTGGTCAACGTCTCCTCCCCCAACACTCCGGGTCTGCGCGACCTGCAGGCGATCGAGGAGCTCCGCCCGATCCTCGCTGCTGTCAAGGACGCGACCGACACCCCTGTCCTGGTGAAGATCGCGCCGGATTTGAGTGACGAGGATGTCGACGCTGTCGCCGATCTCGCTCTCGAGCTCAGCCTGGCCGGAATCGTTGCCACGAACACCACGATCAGCCGTGATGGCCTACTCACCGACACCGACGAGGTTGCTGCAATGGGTGCAGGCGGCATCTCGGGTGCGCCGCTGAACGACCGCTCCCTCGAGGCCCTGAAGCGTCTCCGCGCCCGCGTCGGTGACGAGCTGGTGCTGGTCAGTGTCGGCGGAATTTCGACACCCGAGCAGGCGTGGGAGCGCATCGCCGCCGGTGCCAGCCTACTGCAGGGCTACACCCCGTTCATCTATGGCGGTCTGGGCTGGATCCGCCGAATTCACCGCGGCCTAGCCAAGCAGGTCGAAGCCCACGGCTTGAACTCGATCGGTGACGCCGTGGGCAGCGGACTGGACTGGAAGGACTAATTCTCGTCCCAGCCCCAGATGATGGCGCGGCCGAGCGAGTGGAAGTTCAGGTTGAAGCCGAGCTGCGTCGGGTTGGCGACGCCGTCGGCCGGCAGCTCCGTGTCCACCGCGTGCACGGCGAAGAGGTAGCGGTGCGGCCCGTGGCCCTCCGGCGGGTTGGAGCCGTAGTAGCCCTGCACGCCGGAATCGCCGGTAAGAACGACGGCGCCGACGCCGAGGCCCTCCTTCGAACCCGCGTCGGTGGGCAGCTCCGTCACGTCGACGGGAATGTTGAAAGCGGCCCAGTGCCAGAAACCGGAGGCAGTCGGAGCGTCCGGGTCGAAGCAGGTCACGGCGATGGATTTCGTGCCCTCCGGCAGGTCGGACCACGCCAGATGCGGGGAAACGCCGTCGTCGCCGGTCTGGGCGTCGGGAAGCTTCTCTCCGTCGACCAGGTCGGTGGAGGTGACGGGGAACGACGGGACGTCGACAAGCGGCGCGTACGGGTCGGGGCCGGGGAAACGGTCGGAATCATACGAAACAGTCATGGTTCCTTTGTACCGGTATTTCGCGTTTGACGTGGCGATTTGCTGGACACGTGCGCTACGTCCTATAGTTCTACGAGTGCCCAGCCGAGAGGCTGAAACACCCAAAGCCCGGGTGGCGGAATGGCAGACGCGCTAGCTTGAGGTGCTAGTGTCCTATTAACGGACGTGGGGGTTCAAGTCCCCCCTCGGGCACCACCAGATCGCCCCTTTCGGATCGGCCGGAAGGGGCGTTTTCGCTGCTAGAAGGTGCTCCAGTCGGTCGAAATGCCGCCGCCGGAATTTCCTTCCCCGCCGCCGGGAACGAGCTCGTAATTCTTGGCTAGCTGGGCGAAGACGGCGAAGATCAGCGCCGCCACGACGATTTCCACGGCGCGCGCGAGCGAGACACCTCCGGCGACGATTACTGCCTCAGCCCCCAGAAGCAGGCTGGCCCCGCCAAGAAGCAGAATGACGAAGCGCGGAATGGCGGAATGACGGCCACGGTGATGGCCGCACACAACGCGAGGAAGATTTTCCGCCCCTCCATCCCGGCGCCAAGCACGCATGCGCAGCACACTGCGAACATGGGCGCAGCCGCGGAAAGCGCGGGAAACATCGTGGCGATGAAGAACATGTCGGGCCCGCCAGGCTGCCACGCGCTGAGCGCCACAGCGACCGCGATGCCGAGCACGACCAGCGCACAGGCGCCGATACCACGGCCAGCACGGGTACGGGCCGTGAACATGCACGCGAGCACCCCTGTTCCCGCGGCGAGGACGCTCAACGCGACCTTGAGCAGAACGGAATCGAGCGCGACTGCCGCGGTCGCCGCAGCGAGGCACAGGATGAATAGCAGGGCCGGTTGTTGTGGATCACCAGCGCACCTCCACGAGTTTGGCCCCAGCGTACGCGCGGGGGAAGATTGTGGCGTGAATTTTCGCCAGACGGGACCGTGCAGCAAAGCGGTTGTCGGGCTCGTTGCAGCCGCACTGTTCATCGCGACGTGGTCGCTTATCGACGTCCCGTCGCTTACCCAGCTCCGCGCCTGGTCTGACGCGACTGGGCCGTGGTTCCCGGTGGTGTTTTGGCTGGCGTACGTGGTGATCACGCAGTTCCCGGTCCCCCGCACACTGCTGACGGTCTCGGCGGGCGTCCTGTTCGGCGCTGTCAAAGGGATCGCGTTGGCATTGACGGCGACGACGGTCTCAGCGGTGGTCTCGCTGCTGCTGGTGCGCTTCCTGCTGCGCGACTGGGTGGAGCCGCGGTTGACGCACCCGGCGGTGCAGCGCATCAACCGCCGCTTGGAGGAACGCGGCTGGCTGGCGGTCACGAGCCTGCGCATGATCGCTGGCGTGCCGTTCTCCGTGATGAACTACGCGGCGGCGCTCACGCGCGTGCCGGTGGTCCCCTTCGCTGTGGCCACCCTGGTGGGCTCGGCGCCGGGCACGATCCTGGTGACCATGTTCGGGCAGACGCTCACCGGCGACCCGGACCCGGTCTTCGTGGGCATCATGGCGATACTCGCGCTCGTCGGCGTCGGGGGCCTGCTCATTGACGCCGCCACGCCCACCCGTCAAGCCTCCACCGTGGACCAGGGGGCGGGGGTCTAGACTGTCCCCCATGATTGCCGTCCACGCCCGCTACCGAGGCCGCGACTCGCGCCGCGCCGACCTCGTGAAGCGCTCCGCCGAAGCGCTGTCCACCCTCGACGGCGTCGGGCGTTTCGAAGTCGTCGGAGTCGAAGACATCCGCGCCCACGTCGACAATGCCGAGGCCGCCTGCATGCTCGTCATGGCGTTGTTGTCCGATGGCAGCTGGGCTGTCGGCATCGGCATCACAGACAATGGCCCCGCCGTCTACACCGCATCGGATGCGGTGGGGACGAAGGCGGGGTCGGTGGGGGTCGTCGTCGATAAGCACGAGCCCGGAACGGACGCCGCGGACATTGCATCTGCGTTCGCGTTGCTCGGGCATGTTCTCGTCAAGCGCACGGTCGAGGGACGCGAGGCGACCTCGTTGGTGCGCTCCGGGCTGAACCAGAACGAGGCCGCGGCCGAACTGGGGATCTCGCTGCAGGCGATGAGCCAGCGCCTGCAGGCCGCCGGGTGGCAGGCCGAGCAGGCAGGCTGGCAGCTCGCCGTGAACCTGATGTCTAGGGCTGCGGGGGACGCTCGTTAGGCAGCTGCGGCGGCTGGCCCGGCTGCTGCGCGTGCTGCGGCGGGAATTTCGGCGGCTCGTACTGCGGCATGTCGATGGACGGGCGCGACGGGGCGTCGTCGGACTCCGTCCCGGCTTTCACGCGGCTTGAAATCGGTGCTGCGGTAGAACCGTTGCTGCCGCTGCTTCCTGCCCCCGTCGCGTCGTGGTCGAGGGTGGATCCAACGGGCTTGTTCGCGACGGCGCGCGCCTCGGCGACCGCCTTCGCGATCTCGGGGTCGGTCGCTGTCTCGAACCATGCGTCGGTGTCTTCCTGGGTGGCGATCTCCTTCGCCTCCGGATCGATCTGGCCGGGCTCGTAACGGAACACTCCGTCGTCGTCTTTCTTGGCAAAGGCCTTGGCGAACTCCTCCAGCGAATCGCCGAACTGCGACGGGATCATCCACATCGTGGAACCGTTGCCCTCGGCGATCTTCGGCAGCTTCTCCATGTACTGGAATGCCAGCAGCTCCGGGGTGACGCCGGAGGACTTGATGGCGGCGTTGACCTTCTGGATGGCGCGGGCCTCACCCTGCGCCTCGAGGAATTTCGCGGCGCGCTCACCTTCGGCGCGGAGAATCGTCGCCTGGCGCTCGGCCTCTGCCGCGAGGATCGCCGCGTGCTTCTCGCCCTCAGCGGACAGGATGCGGGACTGCTTCTCACCCTCGGCGGTCTTGATGTCGGACTCACGGCGGCCCTCAGCGGTGAGAATCATGGCGCGCTTCTCTCGGTCCGCCTTCATCTGCATCTCCATGGACTGCTGGATGGACGGCGGCGGATCGATCGCCTTGAGCTCCACTCGGCTAATGCGCAGGCCCCACTTCGCGGTGGCGGCGTCGAGCTCGCCGCGCAGGCGGCGGTTGATGGTTTCGCGGGAGGTCAGGGTCTCCTCCAGCGTCATGCCGCCGACGACGTCGCGCAGTGTCGCGGTGGAGATCTGCTCCACACCCACGATGTAGTTGTCCACGCCGTAGATCGCGCGGGCCGGATCGTTGACCTGGAAGGTCACCACCGTGTCAATGGCCACGGTCAGGTTGTCCTGCGTGATCACTGCCTGCGGCGGGAAGGACACAACGCGCTCTCGGGTGTCCACGCGCTCACGGACGCGGTCGATGAACGGCACCAGCAGTGTGATGCCGCCGGAGACCGTGCGGGTGTAGCGGCCGAGCCGTTCGATCACCGCTGCCTCGCCCTGCGGAATCAGGGCGATAGCGCGGAACACGACGACGAAGATGAAGACAAGTAGGACGAACAGTAAAACAAGCGTTGGTGTCATGATCACTCCTTCCAGACGACGGCGGTGGGGCCGTCAATATCAGCGACGGTGACGTGCTCACCGGCGGGGATGATGAAAGCGGGGTCGATCGCGCGGGCCGACCAGATCGACCCGTCAAGGCGGACCTGGCCGCCAGTCCTGGTGATGTCCTCGAGCACTTCAGCTTTGGCACCGACGAGAGCTTTCGGGGACGTGTCCAGAGCTGCCGGCTTTCTGAAGCGGCGGTGCAGCCACGGGCGGAGAAACAGGATGAGGGCACCGGACGCGAGTCCGAAGATGACGATCTCCGCCCACAGCGGAATGCCGAACAGGCTTGCGCCGGTGGTTACCAACGCACCCCCGGCGAGCATGAGAAATGTGAACTCGCCAGCCGCTAATTCGAGGCCGGCGAGCACGAGCGTGCCAATGAGCCAAATAACTGTTCCCACAGGGTCAGGTTAACGCATTTTCGGGCGTCGATAAGCTACTCAAAAGCTTTCTTTGGGCAACTCCGGTGTTGTCACGAAATCAACGAGCCGCTCGACGGCGCCGATGAGGGTGTGGTCGAGGTCGCGGAAGGTCTCAACGGCGTTGTACACGCGGCTCCACCCCTCGCGCGGGTCCGACCAGCCGGCGCGGCGGCAGATGCCGGTTTTCCAATCCTCGCCTTTCGGCACGTCGGGCCATGCGCGCAGGCCAAGCCGCTCAGGCCTGACCGCCGCCCAAATATCCACGTACGGGTGACCTGTGACCAGCACGTGCGGCCCGACGTCCGCGACGAGCCGCGACTCCTTCGAGCCCTCGATGAGGTGGTCGGCCAGCACCCCGATGCGGCGGCCGGGCCCCGGCTGAAATTCCGCGAGCCGCTCCGGCAGATTGTCCAGGCCTTCCAAGAACTCCACGACGACACCCTCGACGCGCAGGTCGTGCCCCCACACCTTTTCCACGATCGCCGCGTCGTGCACGCCCTCGACCCAGATGCGCGACGGCATCGCGACCTTGGCCTGCACGTTTTTCACGCGACGCGATCCCGAATTCGACCGCTGCGGCTCCCGCTTCACAACGGGCCGCGTCAACGTCACCCGCTTCCCCTCCACGAGGAACGCGCCCGGCAGCATCTTGAACAGCCTCTGGGTGCCGTGACGGTCTTCGAGCCGCACGAACTCGCCGTCGTAGGTGCGCTCTACCCCGACGACGAGCCCCACGAAATCATCCCCGAACACTTCCGCGACCACGTCTCCCGTGGCTTCCACCTGCGGGTACACCTTCGGGCGCTTACGGGCGTGGCCGGCGAAGATATCGCCTCCGTACGGGTCTGCGTGGCTGTTGAATCCGCTCATAGTGGGCCAGAGTGTATCCCGTATACTTCGCCACCGTGAGTACGCGCGCCGAAGTCTATTCTCCCCTGCAGAACACTGCCGTCTGGCTCGCGGCGTGGCTCTACGGTCACGAGCCCTCCGACGCGCTCGTCGGCGCCATGACGGAATTGCACGGCAGGAACAGCTACCAGGGCGAACCGCTCGCGCATTTGCTTCACGACGTCCGCGTCTCCACCGATCTTTCCACCCCCGGCCCCGCCGTCCGGCTCATCTTGTCCGGGCCCGGCCAGCCCCCGGAGCTGCCCGCCGGTTCGGAATCCGCGCTGGCCGCCGCCGAGGTCAGTGGCGGTAGCGCAATCGTGCTCCGCGGGGAGGGCGACATATCCCATATTCTGGTGCCCGATGGCTCCGGGGAGCTGGGGCGAAGCGGCGAGGAGGGTGTCGCCTGGCGCTGGTTCGAGGAACCCGGCCCGCTTCCCGAGCCCGCGTGGCTCTCCCCCGGCGAGGCCGACGCATTGCTCTCGCGCGCAACCAATGAGGCCGCAGTGTTGATCGAGGCGGCAGGCGGGACGCGGGCGGAGCTTGCCGATCCCCGGTTAACGGTGGGAACTCTGGCCGATTTCTACGACACGCCCGGTCTGCCCATGGGCACGCCGCCCCGCGCCGCGAAACTCTTTGCGCGGGCGGATGCTGTGGCGGCGGTGATCGAGACCGTCGTCGACCGGCTCCACGACCACAGCTTCGACCCGCAACTATTCAGCCTGTGGCGCCACATCCGCACCGCGCGGATGGCTGGTGTGGCCGACGCGGTTCTGGAATACCAGCGCGCTTAGGCGGAGCGCTCGGGAACTAGGCCTGAGCGGCGGCCGCAGCGGGCTTCGGGCGCTGGGGTGCGCAGCAGCCTTCCTTGCACGGGGCGCCATTGAGGGTGCAGCCCTGGACGGTGATCGTCGACAAGCTTTCCGGCTCCGTGCCTGCGGCCGTGTTGTCGACGAGGTCGAGGACGAGCTTCGCGAAGGCCGGCTCCAGCCCCACCGTCGGTGTGCGGGTCAGGGTCATGCCGCGCTCCTCGCATGCTTCCTTGAGCTCGGTGTCGAGGTCCCAGATGACCTCCATGTGGTCGGTGATGAAGCCGACCGGCACGCAGATGATGTGCTTCACACCCTCATTAGCGTCGTCGATCTCCTCGGTGCGGTCGACCACGTCGGGCTCGAGCCACGGGGTGCGCGGGTCGCCCGAACGGGACTGCCAGACGACCTCGTAATCCGGGACGCCGGCCTCGAGCGCGATGAGGCGCGCCGCTTCCGCGACCTGACGGGAGTAGAGGTTCGCGTCGTCGGGGCCGCCGGAGGCGTCGTCTGCGACATTCGGTACGGAGTGCGCGGCGAAAAGCACGCGTGTGGCGGACTGGTCTGCCGCCTCCCATGCTGCGCGGACGTGGTCCGCCATGAGTTTGATGAAGATCGGGTGGGCGTAGAACTGCCACAGCTTGGTGAACTCGAGCTCCGGGTGCGCCTCGCGAAGCTTCACGATGTCCTCGTCGTACTGGCGGCACGCCGAGTACCCGCCCCACGCCGAGGTGGCGAAGACCGCGATGTTCTTGTGGCCGTCCGCCGCGATCTGGTCGGCGGCGTCGGCGGCGTACGGGTGCCAGTTGCGGTTGCCGAAGTAGACCGGCAGCGTCTCACCGCGCTGCGCGATCTCCGCTTCGACGTTTGCGATGATCTCGCGGTTCTGGCCGTTGATCGGGCTCACGCCACCGAAGTTGAAGTAGTGCTCGCCCACTTCAGCGAGGCGCTCACGCGGAATCCCGCGGCCGCGGGTGACATTCTCCAGAAATGGAATGACCTCGTCTTCTCCCTCAGGGCCGCCGAAAGAAAGGACGAGGAGTGCATCAAATTGGATTTCAGACATGATGCCAGTCTAGATCAACCGAATGGTGTAGGTGCCTAGATCAGGCGAACAGCCATCGGTGCCATGCCGCTGCGGCGGACCGCCGTCTTCTGCACGTTCATTCCGGTCTGCGGGGCTTCGAGCATCATGCCGTCGCCCAGGTAGATCGCGACGTGCTGGTTGCCGCCGTTGCCCCAGAACAGCAGGTCGCCGCGCTCAGCTTCATCGACCGGGATTTGGGTGCCTCGCTGATATTGGTAGCCGGTGTAGTGCGGCAGCGAGATGCCAGCGCCGGAATAAGCGTAGAGAACAAGACCGGAGCAGTCGAAGCCGGCCTCGCCGTTGTAGCCCTTGCCGTCGAGCCCCATGGTCGCGCCGGTGGCGTCGCCGCCGCCCCACACGTACGGGGTGCCGATCTGCGATTCAGCGCGCGCGATGACAGCCTCGATCTGCTGTTCGCGGTTGCCGTCGGAGGCGGTCTCATCGCCGCGTAGCTTCTCAGAAACCTGCTCCTCGTCATCGACTTCCGGCAGGACTTCGGCGACACTCGTGCCTTCCTGCTCGTCGGTTTCCGCGACCGACTCATTCGCGTTTTCGCTTGACGACGGCGCCGCGATTCCCTCCGAATCCGATTCCCCGTCCGAGTTCTCGGAACTGTCCGCGTACGGGTCCTCGAAGCTGGTGTGCTCCGCCTGAGACTCTCCGACCGCCTGAGCGAAAGCGTCGAGCGCCGACTGGACTGTGTCAGGGTTATCGAAGTCCTCGAGCGACGGCGCAGCCGGTGCCTCCGGTGCTTCCTCTGCCGTGACCGCCGAAGAACCTTCAGATTCAGTCGCTGCTTCCGCCTCCGGTCCGCCTTCGGCGGGCGCAGACTCCGAATCAATTTCGGACTCGGACTCGGTGGATTCCTCGCCTGCAGTTTCAGTCTCTGCCGCCGGGGTGTCCCCGCTCGATTCCTCTTGCTCGGCCGGCTCAGCTTCTGCGGGCTCCGACACAGAATCGGACTCGGACTCGGAATCAGCGATCGACTCAGACTCTGCCGCCGCTTCCGGTGCGGAGTCCTCAGCCTCAGATTCAGCAGACGGCCGTTCAGCAACGGGCTGGCCAGCTGGATCGGCGGGCGCGGCATCGTCAGCTTCGATGCCCATCGCTTCGGCAGACTCAGGACGCTGCTCGACGAGCTCGGCCTGCGCCTCCTCCAGTTCGGTGGAGGTGGCGTCGCGCTCAGCAAGGAAGGAATCGAGAGAGCTCAGCGACTCGTCGAGGGCGCTGCGGGCGTTCGTCTCGGCCTCCTCGGCCGCGGTGGCGCGCTCGTCGGCAAGCCTGCTGGCTTGACGCAAAGTGGATTCGTCATTGGCGGCCTCGGTGCGGACGCGCTGGAGATCCTCGAGCGCGCGCTGCTTATCCTCGGATTCCTTGCGCAGATAGGTCTGGCGATCAAGGGAATCTTTGCGTGCGTCGGCGTCCGCTTGGACGCGCGTGCCGGTGGCACCGCTGGAGCGGTACGAGGAACGGGAGATCTGGTCGAGCTCGTCCTGGGCGCGCTCGACATCGGCCTGGGAATCGTCGAGACGCTTGCGCGCTTCGGCGGCGCCTTGGCGGGCCTGCTCCGCGAGGGACTGCGCGTCGTGGAGGTCGACGAGGGCCTGGTTCACGGCTTCGCGGAGGTTGCCGATCTCCAGGTTGATGCGGTCCATGTCCGCCTCGTGGCGGGAGATCTCCGAGATGATCGCCGTCAGGGGCGATTCCTGTGCGACGGCTTCGACATGGGTGGCCGCCATGGACAGGGTGGCCGCGCAGGCAGCTGCCGGCACCAAGGTGCGGATCCTGAATTTACGGGACAGGCGGGGCCGCGCTGCTGCATTGTTTGCAGTGCCGCGCGCGGAACGGACGATGAAATCCACGGAGGTTTTCCTCTCACCGCACACTTCATAAACAGCTCGCGCCTGGACATAGGAATGCCCGGGAGACGAGCCGTGAATAAGCCAGGTGTCAAGGCTGGCGTGCGGACGATTGAACGATCACGGATGTGAACCCGTGGACTCACGCGCAGCAGCGTCCGCGCGAACATAACGCTGCGATCCTTGGCGTGCTTCCCCACATGCCCGAACCATGCGACTGTTACGTCTGCGCCTAGTTGTTGCGGCTATCAGCCCACGAGCTGACATGGAAACCATAGGTCACATAACAAGTCTGTTGCACACGCTTTACCAATTTTCACACGCGTCAAGTGAAATCACATGACTGTGAGGTTTGCACTTACTGGGCTTTTAGGGCGGGAGTATCTAACTGTGACTTACGGCACACTGATGGGATCGCCTATCACGTTTCGGTCACAATGCTCCCCCGACACGCCGTTTCCCACTTGACGACGCGCCAAATTCCCGCCCATTCGTCAACCATTGAGGGTTGACGATCAGCTATCGCGCGTCGCCGCCAGAAATGACGTTGCTGCAGCGATCGCGACGAGCGCCGAGAACATTACGGTGACGAGCACCCACGGGACGGCGAAACCGCCGGCTTCAGCGGAGAAGGCGCGGAGGCCTTCCGCATAGTCCGGTTCACCGATCAGCGCGTACTGCCCTTTTTCCACCTGCGCGCGGGAGAGACTATCGCTGACGGCCGCGGTGGAGGCCGGGGTGCGGACAATCACCGTGTCGAAAGCGGCATCCGCATCCGTCACGTTCTTCAGGTCCTGGGCGAGATCCCGCAACTGTCCGGCGGGCTGTCCCGTCTGTTCGAGGACGACGACACCGACACGTCCGGCGGGGCCGGCGGCGCCAGCCTCCCCCGCCCGGATATCGGAAAGGGCGCTCAGCACGTCCGCCTGGAGCGCGTCGTTGACGGGATTGTCGGTGCCGAAGGCTACGGCATCGTCGATAAGCTGTGCTCTCAAGCTGTCGAAATCGGGCGCGCTGGGATCCATGATGTCCGATCGTATCGGGCCGCCGATAGAGTGCCGGGTGGGCGCGCCGAGGGTAGGCGGGGTAGCTGAAAGTCTTAGATAATTGATTGTGTGTGACCAAATACCACCCAACCAACGTGTGTGGCCTAACATTGACGTGTAGGGACCCTGATGGGTCACACACCTAGATTTTCAGTTTTTGACAACGAGAAACGGAGCTCACGTGTCTGAAAGCAAGAACTCCTTCAACGCGAAGAAGACGCTCGAGGTCGGCGGAAAGTCCTACGACTACTACGCCCTCGACGCCGTCGAAGGCATGGAGAAACTGCCCTACTCCCTGAAGGTGCTCGGTGAGAACCTTCTGCGCACCGAAGACGGCAAGAACGTCACCGAGGAACATATTAAGGCCATTGCCAACTGGGATCCGGCCGCGGAGCCGTCCGTGGAAATCCAGTTCACCCCGGCACGCGTCCTCATGCAGGACTTCACCGGCGTTCCCTGTGTGGTCGACCTTGCCACCATGCGTGAGGCAGTCTCCTCCCTCGGCGGCAACCCGGACCAGGTCAACCCGCTGAACCCGGCCGAGATGGTCATCGACCACTCCGTCATCATCGAGGCGTTCGGCTCCGAGAGCGCTCTGGATAAGAACGTTGAGATCGAGTACGAGCGCAATGAGGAGCGCTACCAGTTCCTGCGCTGGGGTGCGGAGAACTTCTCCAACTTCCGCGTTGTCCCGCCGGGAACCGGCATTGTCCACCAGGTCAACATCGAGTACCTGTCCCGCGTCGTCTTCGACAACGACGGCGTTGCCTACCCGGACACCTGCATCGGCACCGACTCCCACACCACCATGGAAAACGGCCTGGGCATCCTGGGCTGGGGTGTCGGCGGCATCGAGGCTGAGGCGGCAATGCTCGGCCAGCCGGTCTCCATGCTCATCCCGCGCGTCGTCGGCTTCAAGCTGACCGGCGAGATCCCGGTCGGCGTTACGGCTACCGACGTCGTGCTGACCGTCACCGAGATGCTCCGCGAGCACGGTGTGGTCCAGAAGTTCGTCGAGTTCTACGGCGACGGCGTCAAGGAGATCCCGCTGGCGAACCGTGCCACCATCGGCAACATGTCTCCGGAGTTCGGCTCCACCTGCGCGATCTTCCCGATCGACGAGGAGACCATCAACTACCTTCACCTCACCGGCCGCGACCAGGAGACTATCGACCGCGTCGAGGCGTACGCCAAGGCTCAGGGCATGTGGCTCGAGCAGGGTGCTGAGGAAGCTAAGTACTCCGAGTACCTCGAGCTCGACCTGTCCACCGTCAAGCCGTCCATCGCGGGCCCGAAGCGCCCGCAGGACCGCATCCTGCTGGAGGAGTCCAAGGACACCTTCCGCAAGCAGCTGCCGGACTACAACACCGCTGGCGAGGGTGCCGCTGAGCCGGTCCGCGCCGAGAAGGTCGACGCGGTCGACTACAACGTCTCCTGGCCGGCGAACGGTGAGTCCGCCGCCGAGGGCGCTGAGGGCCGCGCTTCCAAGCCGGTCATCGTCGAGTCCCCGCAGGGCGGCGAGTACACCCTCGACCACGGCATGGTCGCCATCGCCGCGATCACCTCGTGCACCAACACCTCCAACCCGTCGGTCATGATCGGTGCCGCTTTGCTGGCTCGCAAGGCCAACGAAAAGGGCCTGAAGCCCAAGCCGTGGGTCAAGACCTCCATGGCACCGGGTTCCCAGGTTGTCGACGGCTACTACAAGCGCGCCGACCTCTGGAAGGACCTCGAGGCAATGGGCTTCTACCTCGCTGGCTTCGGCTGCACCACCTGCATCGGTAACGCCGGCCCGCTGCCGCAAGAAGTCTCGGATGCCATCAACGAGCACGGCTTGACCGCAACCGCCGTGCTCTCCGGCAACCGCAACTTCGAAGGCCGCATCTCCCCGGATGTCAAGATGAACTACCTGGCATCCCCGCTGCTGGTCATCGCCTACGCCATCGCCGGCACCATGGACTTCGACTTCGAGTCCCAGCCGCTCGGCCAGGACGCTGACGGCAACGACGTCTTCCTCAAGGACGTCTGGCCGTCCCCGGAGGAGATCGAGGGCGTCATCGCCGACACGATCTCCCGCGAGATGTACGAGAAGGACTACGCCGACGTCTTCAAGGGCGACGACCAGTGGCAGGCACTCGATGTGCCGGAGGGCAAGACCTTCTCCTGGAACGAGGACTCCACCTACATCCGCAAGGCACCGTACTTCGACGGCATGCCGGACGAGCCGGAGGCGGTCGAGGACATCGCTGGTGCACGCGTGCTGGCGAAGCTGGGTGACTCGGTCACCACCGACCACATCTCCCCCGCTTCTTCCATCAAGCCGGGCACCCCGGCGGCGAACTACCTCGACGACAACGGTGTCGCCCGCCACGACTACAACTCGTTCGGTTCCCGCCGCGGTAACCACGAGGTCATGGTCCGCGGCACCTTCGCGAACATCCGCCTCCGCAACCAGCTCGTCACCGACGCTGGTGGCTACACCCTGGATTTCACCCAGGAAGGCAACCCGCAGGCGTTCATCTACGACGCCGCGCAGAACTACGCCGAGAAGAACATCCCGCTGGTCGTCCTGGCTGGCAAGGAGTACGGCACCGGTTCTTCCCGTGACTGGGCTGCGAAGGGCACCAACCTGCTTGGCGTCCGCGCCGTCATCACCGAATCCTTCGAGCGCATCCACCGCTCGAACCTGATCGGTATGGGCGTGCTGCCGCTGCAGTTCCCGGAGGGCGAGTCCCACGAATCCCTGGGCCTGGACGGCACCGAGACCTTCGACATCTCCGGCATCACCGCATTCAACGACGGCGACACCATCCCGGAGACCGTTCACGTCACCGCCACGAAGGACGGCGGCGAGACCGTCGAATTCGACGCCAAGGTCCGCGTCGACACACCTGGTGAGGCTGAATACTACCGCCACGGCGGCATTCTCCAGTACGTGCTGCGCCAGATGGTCAAGAGCTAAGCTCGAGCCGCTAAAGGCCGGATCTCCCCCTGGGGGTCCGGCCTTTTGTTGTGCGCATTTCGCTTATCGACGACACCGTCACCCGCCCCCGAATTCACGCCAACTAGACCAAGCGGTATAGAATCGCCGTCATGTCTCGTCTGCTCTTCCTGTCCCTGCGCGACGGCGCGATCGGCCCTGATGTGTCGATGGCCGAATACAACGATGTCCTCAACGCGACAGGCCTCATGCCGGAGCAGCTCGAACGCCGCATGATCCCCGACGAGCACACACCCTTGGGCAGCCTGGACGGCTTCGACGGCATCATCGTCGGCGGCAGTTCCCTGAATATCACCAACGACGAGTGGTCCCCGTGGCAGCACCACGTCGACGAAGTCCTCGGCGAGGTCGTCGCCGGGCCTCTCCCGGTCTTCTTCGTCTGCTTCGGCCTGAGTTGGCTCACCCACCACCTGGGCGGCTCGGTGGCGCACACGCATCCGGAGGCGGCGGGGCCGACCGTCGTCAAGCTCTTGCCTGCTGCTGCGCAGGATCCGCTGACTGCCGGACTGCCCGCAGAATTCGCGGCGCTGACCGGGCACACGGAAAACGCCGAGCCGCACCCGGCTGAGCTGGAGTTACTCGCCAGCGGCCCGACGTGCCCCGTTCAGATCGTCCGCTACGGCGACCACGTGTGGGCCAGCCAATTCCACGCGGAAATGGACCACGCCGCTATGAAGGCGCGCATGGATTTCTTCTTCGACTACGGCTACTTCCCCGCCGAGGAATACGACGCGATCGTCGCCTCGCTCCCCGGCGTGAACACCACCTACTCCAACGAGCTGCTACGGCGTTTCACCGCGTACTGCGGCCTGAATTAGGCCTCCGACACCGGCGTGGAGCCGTCCTCAAATTCGAACGGGTTCGGCTCGAGCCTACCGCGTTCGACAGCCTCCACGATCACCCGCGCGACGAGCTCGCGCGATGTTGTCGACTCCGCGTCACGCGACTCCGTCAGCACCGCGAGCCCCTTCGCGGGCTCGTCGGTCAGACGCGTCGGACCCAGGATTGTGAACGGCAGGTCCGAAGCAAGCAGACGCTTGTCGACGGCCTTCTTCGACTCCACATACGCGTACCACGATCCACCGTCGTCCTCCGTGGTCGCCTCGGAAGCACCTGCGTAGGAGACCATGATGAAGTGGGGTGCGAATTCGCCGAGCTCCTCTAGAGCGTCAATGGCTTTCAGTGCCGCGTCGCGGTCCACCGCGTAGGTGCGCTCCGCGCTGCCGCCGCCGGCACCGGCGGACCACACGACGGTGTCGAACGGGGTCATCAGGCGCGCCCAGCCCTCCTCATCGAGGGTGGTGAGGTCGTGGACGATGACGGTAGCGCCGGCGTCGATAAGCGCCTGCGCGTGGTCTGGGTTGCGCACGAACGCGGCGACCTTGTGCCCCGACTCAATAAGCAGCGGGACCGTGTGCTTCGACACGTTGCCGCCAGCGCCGAGGACGAGGACGAACTTGCTTGCTTCTTGCGTCTTTTCTTCGGTACTCATGGCTTCCACCGTAGCGATGAATCCCGAACGCTGCTGCCGCCCCAGCGCGCCGTAGGATAGGGCGCATGTACGCGATCATTACCACCACCGGACCGGACCGCGTCGGCATCATCGCCGGCGTCTCGCAGGCAGTCGCCGACCACGACCTGAATATCGTCGACGTCTCCCAGACCATCATGGACGACTTTTTCACCATGATCATGCGCGCCGAGCTGCCGGCCGAGGGCTTCGATCTGGCCGGCCTCCAGGACACGATGATCGAGCTGGGTGGAAAACTCGGCGTGGAGATCCGCGTCCAGTCCGAGGACCTGTTCACCGCCATGAACGAGGTTTAGGAGACGATGGCGAACCAACTCAATTTCAAGGCCTCCAGCATCGTCGATGTCATCTCGATGATCGAAGACTACCGCCTCGACATCCGCACCGTCACCATGGGCATCTCGCTCATCGGGTGCACGCGCGCCACGATGGAAGCGACTGCGGAGGCAGTCTACGACCGTGTCACCGCCCGCGCCGCCCGTCTCGTCGAAGTCTGCGAGGGCATTGAGCGCGAACTCGGCATCCCGATCGTGAACAAGCGCGTGTCCGTCTCCCCCATTGCGCTCGTCGCAGCAGGTGTCGACGGCAACCTCGCCGACATCGCCCGCGCGTTGGACCGCGCGGCGAATGAGCTCGGCGTGAACTTCATCGGCGGCTACTCCGCGCTGGTGGAAAAGGGCGCGACCGAGGCGGATTCCCGCCTCATCCACTCCATCCCCGAGGCCCTGTCGGAGACCAGCTTCGTCTGTGGCTCCGTCAATGTGGCTTCCTCCCGCGCCGGCATCAACATGGATGCTGTAAAGACCATGGGCGACGTGATCAAGGACGCTGCCGCCCGTACCGCCGACGAATCCTCCATTGCCTGCGCCAAGCTCGTCGTCTTCGCCAACGCTGTCGGCGACAACCCGTTCATGGCAGGCGCATTCCACGGCATCGAGGAGCCCGACACCGTCATCTCCGTCGGCGTGTCCGGTCCCGGTGTCGTCGACCGCGCCATCACGCCGCTGAAGGGCAAGTCGCTGAACGAGGTCGCCGAAGAGATTAAAAAGGCCGCCTTCAAGATCACCCGCGCCGGCCAGCTCGTGGGCAACCTCGCCGCTGAGCGACTCGGCGTTCCCTTCGGCATCGTCGACTTGTCGCTCGCCCCCACCGCGGAGATCGGCGATTCCGTCGCCCACATCCTCGAGCACATGGGCCTTGGCCAAGTGGGCACGCACGGCACGACCGCCGCGCTCGCATTGCTTAACGACGCCGTCAAGAAAGGCGGCATGATGGCCTGCTCCCGCGTCGGCGGTCTCTCCGGTTCTTTCATCCCTGTCTCCGAAGACCAGGGGATGATCGACGCCGTCCGTTCCGGCGCCATTTCACTGGACAAGCTCGAAGCGATGACGTCGATCTGCTCCGTCGGCTTCGACATGATTGCTATCCCCGGCGACACTTCTGCCGCGTCCATCGCGGGCATGATCGCCGACGAAGCCGCCATCGGTGTGATGAACCACAAGACCACCGCCGCCCGCCTCATTCCTGTGCCGGGCACAAAGCCCGGCGATGAGGTGAACTTCGGTGGTCTTCTCGGATACGCCCCGGTCATCCCGGTCAGCGAAGTGTCTAACGGGCCATTCATCGAGCGGGGCGGGTTCATTCCCGCGCCGGTGCACGGATTCCGCAATTAGCGCGGCGCGGGGAGAACCTAACTAGTTCTTCTTGCCGTCGCGCTTCTTGCCGACGGTGAAGTAGCTCGCCCAGCCAATCGTGTTCACCGCGCCGATGAAGGTGGTCCAGAACCACTTCGGGCCGCGCAGGTTCTTTGAGTCAGTGCGGGCGAGGTCCCACAGCGCAAAGCCCTTGGCGGCGGTGTCGACCGCGCCGAAGATGCCGGCGGCGGTCTTCTCTTCCTTGCTCAGGGACTTCCAGGCTTCCAAAACAGAGTCAATCGGATTCATGCGTCCAATCATATTCGGCTCTTTCGTGGGCTGTCGTTCCACCCCGAATACGCAGCTTTTGACCGCCGTGGATCTAGATTGCATTTTCAGCGGATTGACTGCGCATTTCCCCAGGCGGGGAGGTTGGCGGCGTGATCGAGATCCACTCGTCGACAAGCATGCTCTTAGGCGAGCTCGACGATTTCCATGTACTCGTCGCTCCAGAGGTCTTCGTCGCCCTCGGGCATGATGATCACGCGCTCGGGCTCGGCGCCTCGAGCGCTCCGAGCTCGGCCGCGTCGACCTCGAGGAGAATTCGGGCGCCAGCGGGTTAAGCTTCTGGGTTCCGCTTCACGGAATCGAAAAGTTCATTCCGTTTCGGCGGGGCGGTATCTTCCGCGGCTCCGATCACGGAGATCGTGCCGTCAGTCTCCAAGATGACCGCCGTTACATCGTTCATGCTCGCCGAACCGCTGCCGCGCACTGCTTGCAGCACCTCGCGCCTAGTCACCCGCTCGTTCTTCATCGTCTCATCGTTGAATCCACCGGAGTAGAAAAGCAGCGCTGGGTCGGACTTCACTAACTTCTCGAAGGACTCAGAGCGCAAGGCCAGTTTAGAAATAAGGTATTGTCCGCCCAGAAGCACGACAATCGCGGTGACGGCTTGAGCCAATTTCACATCGTTGCTGGTCAGGGTCGAAGCGAAAATAGATCCGATGGCGATGGTGATCACGAAATCGAAGATGTTGAACTTCGACAGTGAGCGCTTCCCGCTGATTCGCAGCATTGCGATCAGTGCGATATAGATCAGCACACCCTTCGCTGCGGTGACACCGACGGTGGACCAGTCGTTGTAAAAAATGTTCTCCATTAGGCCAGCTCCACAATCTCCATATACTCGTCGCTCCAGAGGTCTTCGTCGCCCTCGGGCATGATGATCACGCGCTCGGGCTCGAGCGCCCTCACCGCGCCCGGGTCGTGGGTGACCAGCACCACGGCGCCGGTGTACGTCTTCAACGCGTCGAGCACCTGCTCGCGGGACTGGGGGTCGAGGTTGTTGGTGGGCTCGTCGAGAAGCAGCACATTAGCGCGGGAGGACACGAGCGTGGCGAGCGCGAGGCGTGTCTTCTCACCACCGGAGAGTGTGCCTGCCGGTTGCTCGAGCTTGTCGCCGGAGAACATGAACGCGCCGAGCAGTCCGCGAAGGTCCTGCTGGCCGGCGTCGGGGCAGGCTTCGATGGTGTTCTCCCACACGGTCTTGTCGCCGTCGATGGTGTCGTGCTCCTGGGCGAAATAGCCGAGCTTGAGGCCATGCCCGGTGACCAGGCCGCCTTCACCGTCGGTGCGCTCCACGCCAGCGAGAAGCTTGAGCAGCGTTGTCTTGCCCGCGCCGTTGGTGCCCAGCACGACCACGCGCGAACCTTTGTCGATCGCGAGATCCACGCCCGCGAAGACCTCCAGCGAGCCGTACATCTTCGTCAGACCTTTGCCGAACAGCGGGGTCTTTCCGCACGGCGCGGGCTCCGGGAAGCTAATCGACGCCACCTTGTCCGCCACCCGCACCTCGTCCAGCTCGTTCATCATGCGGTCGGCGCGGGCGAGCATTTGCTTGGCAGCCGCCGCCTTGGTGGCTTTGGCGCCGAGTTTGGCAGCCTGCTTCTGCAGCGCGGACGCTTTCTTCTCCGCGTTGGCGCGCTCGCGGCGTCGGCGCGCTTCGTCTTCGGCGCGGGCGTCCTTGTACTTGGAAAAGCCCATGTTGTAGACGTCAGCTTCGGCGCGGACGGCGTCGAGGAACCAGACCTTGTTGCACACGGCGTCGAGGAGTTCGACGTCGTGGGAAATCATGATGAGCCCACCCTCATGTTTGGACAAGAAATCGCGCAGCCAGGTGATGGAGTCGGCGTCGAGGTGGTTGGTGGGCTCATCTAGCAGCAATGTCGTCGACGACTTGCCTGCGCCGTCGTTGGCAGCGAACAGGATCTGCGCGAGCTCGACACGGCGACGCTGGCCGCCGGAGAGAGTCTTGAGCTGCTGGTCGAGGATGCGCTCCGGCAGTCCGAGGTTGTCGCAGATCTGCGCGGCCTCGGCGTCGGCCTCGTAGCCGCCGAGCGCCTGGAAGCGCTCTTCGAAGCGGGAGTATTTGGCGATTGCGGCGTCGCGCTTGGCGCCGTCTTCTGCCTCCATGATTTCCTGCTGGCGCTCCATGGAGGAACGCAGCTGGTCCAGGCCACGCGCGGAGAGCACACGATCGCGCGCGGTTTGCAAAATATTGCCCTCACGGGAATCCTGCGGCAGGTACCCGATCTCGCCGGAGCGCGTCACCGAGCCGCCGTACGGCTCCGTCTCCCCCGACAGGATGCGCATCGTCGTGGTCTTGCCGGCACCGTTGCGGCCGACGAGCCCGATGCGGTCGCCGGCCTGCACGCGCAGGTGCTGGCCGGGCGCGTGCAAGAGGGTTCGGGCGCCGACGCGGACTTCGAGGTCGTTGGTGACAATCACAACGGGTCAGTGTACCGCCGCGGTCAAACCGGATTTCTTAGACCGCGAAGCCGAGGGCGCGAAGCTGCTCGCGGCCTTCCTCGGTGATCATGTGCGGGCCCCACGGCGGCATCCAGACCCAGTTCAGGGTGATGGCGTCGACGGTGCCGGATCCGACGGCGGCCTGCTCGGCCTGCTCCTCGATCACGTCGGTGAGCGGACATGCCGGGGAGGTCAGCGTCATGTTGATCACGGCGCGCTTCTTGTCGGCTTCCTCTTCGATCCAGATGTCGTAGACGAGGCCGAGATCGACGACATTGATGCCCAGCTCGGGGTCGATCACGTCGTGCAGGTACTCGGCGACGTCGGCGGCGAGCTGGATCTGTTCTTCGGTCTGCTCGGGGCGATCGCCCGGTCCGTCGAAACTGGAGCTGGAGGTGTCTGCTTCGTTCGGGGTGGTCATTTCTTGGTCACTCCTTGTTGTCGTTGTTTTCAAGCGCGGTAATAGCATCGCTCGTCGCGGCTTGGAACGCCTTCCAGCCGAGCAACGCGCACTTGACGCGCGCAGGGAATTTGGCCACGCCGGAAAAGGCGATTCCGTCGCCGATCAGCCCCGAGTCGCCTTCTTTCTCACCCTTGGAGGTGATCATCTCTTCAAACGCGTCGAGCTTCGTCATCGCCTCAGCGACGGGACGGCCAATCACTTCCTCCGTGAGCACGCTTGTCGACGCCTGCGAGATCGAGCACCCCTCGGCCTCATACGAGATGTCCTCGACGGTCTCGCCGTCTTCGGACAGGTGCACCCGGAGGGTGAGCTCGTCGCCGCACGACGGGTTGACGTGGTGCACCTCGGCCTCGTACGGGTCGCGCAGGCCCGCGTTCTGCGGGTTCTTGTAGTGGTCGAGGATGACCTCTTGGTACATCGACTCTAGGTTCATGCTCTTCTTTCTACCTTGGCTTTCTACCGTGTGACGGTTCTAGGTGTGCGCTCTACCCACATGCAACGGCGTTAGGCGCCGAAGAATTCCTGGGCGGCACGGATGCCGTCGATAAGCGCGTCGATCTCTTCCTTTGTGTTGTACAGGTAGAAGCTCGCGCGGGCGGTGGATTGTGCGTCGAGACCGCGGTGAGCGGGCCACGCGCAGTGGTGGCCAACACGGATGCAGATACCCTTGGAGTCGAGCACCTGGCCCAAATCGTGCGGGTGGATGCCGTCGACGACGAAAGAAATCGCGCCGCCGCGGTTCTCCGCGGTGGTCGGACCGGCAATCCGCAGGCCGTCGATCTCCTGCATGCGCTCGAGGGCGTAGGCGGTGAGCTCGTGTTCGTGGGCCGCGATCTTGTCCATGCCGATCTCGCCCAGGAACTCGACAGCCGCGCCGAGACCGACGACCTGGCTGGTCATCTGGGTGCCTGCCTCGAAGCGCTGGGGAGCAGCGGCGAAGGTCGTACCCTCCATCTTCACCACCTCGATCATGGAACCACCGGTGAGGAAGGGCGGGAGGGCGTCGAGAAGCGTGCCCTTGCCGTACACGACGCCGACGCCGGACGGGCCGCACATCTTGTGGCTGGAGAAGCCGGCGAAGTCGACGTCCAGCGCATGGAAATCCACAGGCTGGTGCGGCACCGACTGGCACGCGTCGAGAACGGTGAGCGCACCGACTGCTTTCGCGCGGCGGACGATCTCGGCGACATCGGCGACCGCGCCCGTCACATTCGACTGGTGTGTGAAGGCGACGACCTTGACGGTGTCGTCGAGCTCGAGCGAATCGAGGTCGATGCGGCCGTCGTCGGTCATCGAGTACCACTTCAAGGTCGCGCCGGTGCGGCGGGCGAGCTCCTGCCACGGAACGAGGTTCGCGTGGTGTTCCAGCTCCGTGACGACGATGGTGTCGCCTTCGCGGACCTGGAGGTCTCCGGCGCGGTCGTCGCCAAGCGTGTAGGCGACGAGGTTCAGCGCTTCCGTCGCATTCTTCGTGAACGCGATCTCATGCCCCTCAGCTCCCACGAAACGCGCGATGGACTCGCGCGCGGACTCGTATGCGTCGGTGGCTTCCTCGGCCAACTGGTACGCGCCGCGGTGCACGGGAGCGAAGGTGTTCAGCACGAACTCCTCCTCCGCGCGCCACACGCGCTCCGGGCGTTGCGAGGTCGCGCCGGAGTCGAGGTACACCACAGGCGTGCCGTCGCGCACGGTGCGGGAAAGGATCGGAAACTCCCCGCGGATCGCATCAAGGTTCAAGGTTCCGTCGGTGTTCACGTACTGGGTCATGAGCTCGGTTCTGTCTAGATGTCGGCTAAATGGGAGGGAAAGAAAAACGGCCAGCGTATAACTGAGGCTGGCCGTTTGAGAGGGTTTAAACGAAAGCGTCGTAGCCCTCAGCCTCGAGCTTCTCAGCCAGCTCGAAGCCGCCGGAGTGCTTGATCACGCCGTCAGCGAAGATGTGCACGTGATCCGGCCTCACGTAGTTCAGGATGCGCTGGTAGTGGGTGATCATGAGGATGCCGCCGTCGGTCTCGTCCTGGTAACGGTTGATGCCCTCGGAGACGATGCGCAGCGCGTCAACGTCGAGGCCGGAGTCGGTCTCGTCCATGACTGCGAACTTCGGCTTCATGAGCGAGAGCTGCATGACCTCGTGGCGCTTCTTTTCGCCGCCGGAGAAGCCTTCGTTGACCGCGCGCTCGCTGAACGACGGGTCGATCTTCAGGTCGTCGCGCGACTGGTTCAGCTCCTGAACCCACTCGCGCAGCTTCGGTGCCTCGCCGCGCACGGCGGTGACGGCCGAGCGCATGAAGTTGGAGGAGGACACGCCCGGGACCTCGACCGGGTACTGCATGGCTAAGAAGAGGCCCGCGCGTGCGCGCTCGTCGACTTCCAGCTCGAGGATGTTCTCGCCGTCGAGCAGCACCTCGCCCTCGGTCACCTCGTAGGACGGGTGCCCGGACAGGGTGTAGGCCAGCGTGGACTTGCCGGAGCCGTTCGGGCCCATGATGGCGTGGGTCTCGCCGGAGTTGATGGTCAGGTTGACGCCCTTGAGGATCGGGGTCGGATCCTGGCCTTCCTCGAGCGGGAGGACCGAGGCGTGGAGGTTCTTGATTTCCAGGGTTGACATAGAACTCTTTTCTCTTTCGTCTTAAAAGGGTGTTGCCTTGGCCAGGGCCTTACAGGTCGACCTGCTCGAGCTCGCCGGACACACGGTTAATCAGCTCGTCGCGCACGGATTCGACCGGGATGCGGTTGAGCACCTCGTTGAAGAATCCACGGACGATGAGGCGGCGTGCCTCGCCGTCGGGGATGCCGCGGGACTTGAGGTAGAACAGCTGCTCCTCGTCGAAGCGGCCGACGGTGGCGGCGTGGCCGGCACCCGGGATATCGCCGGTCTCGATCTCGAGGTTCGGGATGGCGTCGGCGCGTGCGCCGTCGGTCAGGACGATATTGCGGTTTGCCTCGTAGGTCTCCGTGCCGGATGCGTTGGAACGGATCAGCACGTCGCCGACCCAGCAGGTGCGTGCGTCGGGAAGCTTGGAGTCCTTGTCGCCCTGAAGTGCACCCTTGTAGAGCACGTTGGAGCGGCAGTACGGGTGGTTGTGGTCCACCAGCAGGCGGTTCTCGATGTACTGGCCGTCGTCGGCGTAGTAGACACCGGTCAGCTCGACGTCGCCGCCGGAACCGGCGTACTTCACGCGCGGGGTGTTGCGGACGACCTCGCCGCCGAAGGTGGCCACGGTGTGGCGCAGGACGGCGTCGCGACCGACGACAATGCTCTGGGCACCGACGTGAACGGCGTCATTCTCCCACTCCTCGTCGACGATGACGTTGACGTGGGCATTGTCACCGATGACGAAGTTCACGTTGTCGGCGTGGGTGCCGGAGCCCTCGTACTGCACGATGACGGTGGCGCGGGCGCTCTCCCCTGCCTCGACGTGCACGCCTGCGAAGGTGGTGTTGTCCAGGCCTGCACCGGTGGTGGTGATCACGACCGGCTCAGCCAGATCCGCGTTGGCCGGGATGGACACCACGGTCGCGTGCGGCATGGAGGTCCACGCCTGCGCGGCGATACGGTCGGTGGGGGCGGTGACGGCCTTCAGGCGTTCGTCGTCACGCGAAACTTCCTCGACGGTGACCTCGCTCGGCGCCTTGACATCGATCTTCGCCTCGGTCTGCTCGGCGAACTTGCCGTTGTGCAGCCCCCGAAGGCGACGCAGGGAGACGAAGCGCCACACCTCGTCGCGGCCCTGCGGCGCCTCGAAGTCGTTGACGTCGTAGGAGGCGAACAAGTCGCCCTTGTTGTCGTGGAAGGTCGCGTTGCCCACGCGCTCCTTTTTCACAGCGGTCTCGGTCATATTTAGCCCACCGATCCTTCCATCTGCAGTTCAATGAGGCGGTTGAGCTCGAGCGCGTACTCCATCGGGAGCTCCTTCGCGATCGGCTCGATGAAGCCGCGGACGATCATCGCCATCGCGTCTTCCTCGGAAATGCCGCGGGACATGAGGTAGAACAGCTGCTCCTCGCTCACCTTCGACACCTTCGCCTCGTGGCCCAGGGTCACGTGGTCGTTGCGGATGTCGTTGTACGGGTAGGTGTCCGTGCGCGAGATGTCGTCCACCAAGAGTGCGTCGCACTCGATGTTGGAGGTGGAGTTCTTCGCATTCGCGTTGATCTGCACAAGGCCGCGGTAGGCGGCGCGGCCGCCGTTGCGGGAGACCGACTTGGACACGATATTGGAGGAGGTGTTCGGCGCCATGTGGACGACCTTCGCACCGGTGTCCTGGGTCTGGCCCTCGCCGCAGAACTGAGCGGACAGGACTTCGCCGCGGGCGTTCGGGCCCGTCATCCAGACAGCCGGGTACTTCATGTTCACCTTGGAGCCGATGTTGCCGTCGACCCACTCCATCGTTGCGCCTTCCTCGGCGCGGGCACGCTGGGTGACCAGGTTGTACACATTGTTGGACCAGTTCTGAATCGTGGTGTAGCGGCAGCGCGCGTTCTTCTTCACGATGATCTCGACCACAGCTGCGTGCAGCGAGTCGGACTGGTAGATCGGCGCGGTGCAGCCCTCGACGTAGTGAACGTAGGCGTCCTCGTCGACGACGATCAGGGTGCGCTCGAACTGGCCCATGTTCTCGGTGTTGATGCGGAAGTAGGCCTGCAGCGGGATCTCCACGTGGACGCCCTTAGGCACGTAGATGAAGGAGCCGCCAGACCAGACAGCCGCGTTCAGCGCGGAGAACTTGTTGTCGCCGGCCGGGACGACAGAACCGAAGTATTCCTTGAACAGCTCCGGGTATTCGCGCAGACCCGTGTCGGTATCGACGAAGATAACGCCCTGCTCTTCAAGGTCCTCGCGGATCTTGTGGTAGACGACCTCGGATTCGTACTGGGCGGCAACACCGGCGACGAGGCGTTGCTTCTCAGCCTCCGGGATGCCCAGCTTGTCGTAGGTGTTCTTGATATCTTCCGGCAGGTCTTCCCAGCTCGTCGCCTGCTGCTCAGTGGAGCGGACGAAGTACTTGATCTGGTCGAAGTCGATGCCGGAGAGATCGGGACCCCAGTTCGGCAGGGGCTTCTTGTCGTAGATGTCCAGCGCCTTCAGGCGCTGCTCGAGCATCCACTCCGGCTCATTCTTGGCCGCAGAGATCTCGCGCACGACATCTTCGTTGAGACCGCGGCGGGCAACGGAACCTGCCTCGTCGGAATCGTGCCAGCCGTAGTTGTACGGCCCCATCGACTCAATGATCTCGTCGTCGTTCATCGGCTTTTCCAGGCCGGGTGCGGGAGTCGTACTAGTCATCGTCTCCGCTCCTTTCGCATTGTGTTTCCTCCAGCTTGGTGCTCCTTGCGAGACTGATATGCGCGGTGCACACCCCGTCACCGTTCGCGATCAGCGCCAACGGTGCGACGGTGGAACCTACCAGTTCCGCAATTAACTCGTGCTCTGCCTCACAGATTTCCGGGTATTCGACCGCGACGGCGTGTACCGGACAGTGGTGCTGGCACAGTTGCAGACCCGAGCCTACGTGGTTCGTTTCAGCGGCGTAGCCGTGGGCTGCGAATGCGTCCGCGACCTCGGCTGCGGCGTGCGCCACACCTTCCGCATCGCGGACTTTTCGCTTATCGACGCTCCCCGCCACTCCCAACAACCGCTCCGCCCGCTTGCGCGCGAGCTTCCTCACGGCTTCGCGACCGCCGAGCGCTTTGACTTCGGCGAAAGCTGCGAGCGCGAGCTCGTCGTAGCCGCTGCCGAAGTGGTCCCGGCCGCTGTCGGTGAGGCGGTAGTGCTGAGCGGGACGCCCACGCACCGGTTTCCCCGCCGGCGATTGCGCCGGGGCTTCGCATGCCTCCACCAGGTCTGAGTCGAGCAACTTGTCTATGTGCCGGCGTACGCCGGCAGGTGAGAGACCGACTTGCTCGGCGAGCTCGGCAGCGGTGGCGGGCCCGGACCGGAGCATGCAGTCCATGATGCGCGTGCGGGTCTGACCGTCGGTCGACCGTTGCGCGCCCATCTGTGCACGTGCCATTGCCGGAACTGGCCCCTTTCTACTGTGACTATGTCTGCCGATTTCGCGTTGCTTTCGGTATCTCTCTACCTTTAGACAACACTAGTGTGCGTTAAATTCCGTTTCTCTTCAAGGTCCGGGTGTGACCGGCGTTTCACCCCTAGCCGTGTGTGAGGGGCGCACGGCGGCGGTGCACCAGAATACGGCGGTCGGTTTAGTACACTACGGCTGTGAATTCGGCGCCCCGCGCGCACCGGTCCAGCGAATCTAACGGATCGAGTACAGCGCAACAGCAAGAAACGGCGGGTGATGCGGGCCACGGCGGCCCGACCCGCCGAGCTTTCGGGCGCCGCGGACACTCCCCAGTTCTGTCGATCGTGCGGGAGCTGCCCCGGCTCGGACGGCCCGGTTCCCGCTCGGCGGAGCTCCACACTGGGCCCCTTGGCGGGTCCGCGCCTTCGGCGCCAGCGTCGCTGTGGGAGCGCAACCGATTCGAGCTCCTCCGCGTCATCGGACTGGTGGGCACCCTCCTCATTGGCCTCGGCGGCCTCGGCGGCGGCGCATTGCCAGTGGTGGACGCTTCCGCTGCCTCATTCGGTTCGATGCCGCTCGGGGCGTTAATGGGGAGGATGATGCTGGCGTCGTCAAGCCTTGTGCTTGTGGGTGTTGCCGTGCTCGTTTTCGCCTGGCTGCTGATGGGCCCGTTCGTCGGCGTTGGCGACGGCTCCCCGCGCGTCGATGTGGCTGTGCTGCTGCGCACCTTCGGCGCGTGGATTGTGCCGCTCATTTTCACCGCGCCACTGTTCACCCAGGATATTTACTCGTACCTGGCGCAGGGCGCGATCGTGGCCGACGGGATGGACCCGTACGCCGCAGGCCCGGTTGAACTGCTCGGGCACGAGCATCCGCTGGCGCGCAGTGTGCCGTTCATCTGGGCGGAATCGCCATCGCCGTACGGCCCGGTGGCGCTCGGCATTTCCTCGGTGGTTGCGCAGCTGACCGGATCGTCGATCTTCTGGGGCGTTGTCTGCCACCGAATGCTGTCGCTGCTCGGTGTCGCTGCTGCGGCGTGGGCGATCGTGGCGCTCGCACGGCGTTGCGGCGTCAGCCCTGCTGCCGCCGTGTGGCTCGGCGTACTGAATCCGCTCGTGGTTTTGCACCTGATCGGGGGAATCCACAACGAGGCGATCATGATGGGCTTTTTGCTCGTCGGCCTCGAGCTAGGGCTGCGCGGTATCGATTGCCTCGGCGGGACTGCCGCGCGGGGGTGGGCACTGCTCGTCGTCTCTGGGGTGCTCATCAGCTGCGCCGGCATGGTCAAGGTGACGGGTTTTCTCGCCCTGGGCTTTATCGGCATGGCGCTGGCGCGGCGCTGGGGCGGAGCGCTCGGAATCGCCGGCGCTGTGGTCGTGCAAAGCGCAGTCATGGCGGCCTCCGTGGCAACCGCGACCGCGGTCACCGGAATCGGCCTCGGCTGGGTCACCGGCCAAGGCGGCGCGGCGACGATCCGCAGCTGGCTGTCCGTCACCACCGATATCGGAGTAATCTCCGCGGTCACCGGTCAACTGCTCGGTCTCGGCGACCACTCGGAAGCGGCATTAGTGATCACCCGCACCGTGGGATTGATCATCGCCGCAGGCTTCATCCTCCGCATGCTGTGGGCGACGTTCAAGGGCACGATTCACCCCGTTGGGGGGCTCGGCGTGGCCACGCTCGTGCTAGTGCTCCTCTTCCCGGTCGTGCACCCGTGGTACCCGCTGTGGGGCATCATGCCGCTGGCCGGGTGGGCCAACCGGACCTTCTTCCGCGCAGGTACTGCCGCTTACAGCGCGCTGTTCAGCTTCGTCGTGCTCCCCCGCGGGCTCGCGCTGCCCGCGGACGCGGTGGCGACGATCTACGTCAACGCACTCCTTGCGGTTCTCCTCATCGCGACCGCCGCGTGGGCGTGGTTAAGGCTCCGTGGACAAAAAGTTCTACACTAAGCCCGATGAAACCAGCACCAGATTCCGGCGGCGCGGCTGTTGAAGCGGCTCCCGACGCGGCTCTCGAGGTCCGCGACGTGGTCAAGACGTTCGGCTCCGTCACCGCCGTCGACCACTTGAGCTTCACGGCGCGCCGCGGCGAGGTGCTGGCGTTGCTCGGACCAAACGGCGCAGGCAAGACCACCACGATCGAAATGTGCGAAGGCTTCACCGCGCCCACGAGCGGATCGATCTCGGTGTTGGGAATGGACCCGCAGCAGCACGGGGAAAAGGTGCGGGAGCGCATCGGCATCATGCTGCAGGGCGGCGGCTCCTATTCCGGCATCCGCGTCAGGGAGATGCTGGAGCTCACCGCCTCGTATAACGCGGACCCGCTCGATCCGGCGTGGCTCATGGACATTCTCGGCCTGAACAAGGTCGCCGCAACGACGTACCGGCGACTTTCCGGCGGCCAGCAGCAGCGGCTCTCGCTCGCATTGGCGCTCATCGGCCGCCCCGAGCTCGTCTTTCTTGACGAGCCGACTGCAGGCATGGACGCGCAATCGCGCCGCGCGGTGTGGGATCTCATCAGCGCGCTGCGCCGCGACGGGGTCACGGTCATCCTCACCACGCACCTCATGGACGAGGCGGAACGGCTCGCGGACCACGTCGCCATCATCGACCGCGGCGCGCTCGTCGCGCACGGCACACCGCAAGAACTCATCGACGCCGGAGCCAATCCCGCCCTGCGCATCCGCACAGACGGCCCGCTCGACCTTTCGGGAATCACGCAAGAAGTAACGCTTATCGACGACTCCCCCCACACCTACCTCCTCCCCTCCTCCGGCGACCCGCAGGTCATCTCCGCCGTCGCCACTGCGGCCGCGCAGCAGAATGTCCTGATCAAGGAACTCGGTGTGCGCCACCGCACCCTCGAGGACGTCTTCCTCGATCTCACCGGCCGCGAACTGAGGGCGTGATCTCCATGACTGATACGCAACGACCTGCTTCTGAGCACTTCCCTTCCGAGCGTTTCGCGCCGGGCACGTTCGCCCCGGCTCCGCAGCGCGCGAGCGCCACCCGCATGATCGCCTCGCAGGGCAAGATCGAAGCGATCCTTCTTCTGCGCCACGGCGAGCAGATTCTGGTGAACCTGCTCATTCCCGCCGCCATCATGATCGGCGCGGCCGTTGTCCCGGTGCTGGGAGACCAGACGAGCCTCAACCAGATCGTCACCATGGTCTTTTCCATCGCCGCCGCGTCGGCCGGGTTCACAGCGCAGGCGATTTCGCTAGCTTTTGATCGCCGATACGGTGCTTTGAAGCGCACTGGCGCGTCCGGCGTTCCCGCGTGGACGATCATCGCGGGCAAGGTGCTCGGCGTGCTGGCCACCGTGCTCGTGCAGATCGTCGTCCTCGGCGGCATCGCGCTCGCTCTGGGCTGGCGCATTTCCCCTGTCGGCGCCGTCCTCGGTTTCTTGACCTTGCTCGCCGGCGTCACGACGTTCACTGCGCTGGGCTTGCTGCTCGGTGGCACACAGTCGTCCGAAATCGTTCTCGCCGGCGCAAATTTCATTTGGCTGGTCATGCTGGCTGTGCTCGGCTGGGTGGTCTACTCCGGCAACCTCGGAACCCCCGGCGTGTGGGACCTCGTCCCCACTGTCGCGCTCGCCGACGCGATGGACGGCGCCCTGTCCGCAACCATCCACCCGTGGGCGTGGCTGGCCCTGATCGGGTGGGCCATTATCGCCGTCGCGGGAACTATCCGCTGGTTCAGATTCGACGGATAATAGGACAGTCTTGTCCAGATTCACTTCCGACCACGTGAAAGGCACACTCCGACCGTGAGTACCACCGCCACGACCTCGACCCCGCCCGCTGAGCGCATGAGCTTCTGGGACCGCCTGAAGAGCACCCCCACTGTGAAGGCACAACGCATTTTCGCCCTCATCGTGCTCGTCGCACAGGCAGGCATCACCTTCACCGGTTCGCTCGTGCGCGTCACCGGCTCCGGCCTCGGCTGTGACACGTGGCCGTTGTGCCACGAAGGCTCCCTCTTCCCGGTGCCGGGCGCGAACCCGTGGGTGCACCAGGTCATCGAATTCGGCAACAGAACCCTGACCTTCGTCGTGGCAGCAGCGACGATCGTGCTGTTCATCGCCGTACTGAGGGCTAACCGCCGCAAGGAAATCATCGTGCTGTCCGTCGTCTCCGGCGTCGGCGTGCTGGTGCAGGCCATCATCGGAGGCATCTCCGTGCTTCTCGACCTGCGCTGGTGGTCCGTGGCCATCCACTTCCTGCCGTCGATGATCCTCGTCTTCGTCGCCGCCGTGCTGTACATGCGTGTCGCTGAGCCCGACGACATCGCGCCTGAGCGCCGCTACTCCCCGACCGCGCGCTGGCTCGTTGTCGCCGCAGCCGTCGCCCTGTGCGTCGTGCTTGTCACCGGCACCATGGTCACCGGGTCCGGGCCGCACTCCGGCGACGCCGCCGCCGGCATGGAAGGTCGCCTCGAGCTGCCCACACGCACCCTCGCCTATGTGCACGCCGCGTCGATGTACATTTATCTCGCCTTCACCATGTTCGCCGTATACATCCTGCGCCGCGACAACGCCCCGAAAGACGCCTACAAGAGCTCCCTGGTGCTCATCGCCATGATCGTGGTGCAGTGGGCAATTGGTGTCGGCCAGTTCTATCTCGGCGTGCCGCGCTGGACCGTGCCCATGCACATCGTCATGTCCGGCGTCGTCGTCGCATTCACCGCATTCCTCTTCGCCCACGGCAACCGGCGTCTTCCGCTGCTGGAGGCGGGGCAGTACAACACGAGCTCGTCGTAGAGCTTGCGCGCCGAAGAAAAACCCGGCGCAGCTCGCCTGACCACGCGTAACCTGGATACGTATGAAAGCTATCCAGATCACCGAAACCGGCGGCCCGGACGTACTCGCGCTCGCCGACGTCCCCGCTCCCTCGCCCAACCCCGGCCAAGTTCTGGTGAAGGTGGCCTACGCGGGTGTCAATTACATCGACACCTATTACCGCGAGGGCATCTATCATTCTGAGCTGCCCTTCGTCCCGGGGCTGGAAGGCTGCGGCGAAGTCGTCGAGGACCCCGCCGGAGAGATCGCACCGGGCACCGTTGTCGCATGGGATTCCGCGCCCGGCTCGTACGCGGAATACGTCTGCGTGGAGCGCGGCCGCCTCGTCGCCGTGCCCGACTCCATCGAGCCCCGCGTCGCCGCGACAATGCTGCTTCAGGGCATCACCGCCCATTACCTGCTCTACGGAGTGCGCGACACGCAGCAGGGCGATTCACTCCTGATCACCGCAGGCGCCGGCGGCGTGGGCCTCCTGTTGACCCAGCTCGCGGCCGCGCAGGGGGCGACCGTCTTCTCCGTCGTCTCCACCGACGAGAAAGAGAAGCTCGCCTACGATGCCGGCGCCACTGAGGTGTTCCGCTACAGCGACGACCTCGCCGAGATGGTGCGCCGCCGCAACGGCGGCCGCGGAGTGGACGTGGTCTACGACGGCGTCGGCAAGGACACCTTCAACGAATCCCTCGAAGCCGTCCGCCCGCGGGGCCTGGTTTGCCTCTTCGGCGCCGCGTCCGGCCCCGTCGACCCGATCGATCCGCAAATTCTGAACACACACGGCTCCATCTTTCTAACGCGCCCGTCTATCGGCGCTTACACCGCCACCGACGACGAATTCCGCATGCGCGCCCAAGCCGTCGTCCGCGCAGTCGACGACGGCACGCTAAACCTTCGTGTGCAAGAGCCCTACGCTCTCGCCGACGCAGCGCAGGCGCACAAGGATCTGCAGGGGCGCAGGACGACGGGCTCGATCGTCCTCAGGGTCTCCGTCTAAGGCCGACTAAGCGGGACTGAGCGCGGGCTCGCTAACCGACGAGCCCGCCGCCCACGAGCTCACCCAGGGTCTGCAGCCCGAAGACCGCGTCAACGGACAACCCCAGGAACAGCGCTGCGAGGTAGTTGTTCGACAAAATGAACAGCTTCAGCGGTTTCACGTCGCCGCCGGCTTTCACACCGTTGTGCAGACGGGTTGCCATGATGAGGAACGCGGCGCCGGACAGCAACGCGACAGCGAAGTACACCCACGACGCAGCCGGCACGAGCAGCAGCGACGTGATCACGGTCAGCCAGGAGTAGAAGACGATCTGCCGGGTGGTGGCTTCCGGGGTGGCCACGACGGGCAGCATCGGGACCTCGGCGCGCTCGTAGTCGTCGCGGTATTTCATGGCCAGCGCCCAGGTGTGTGGCGGAGTCCAGAAGAAGATGATCATGAACAGCACGATCGCCTGCCACCACTGGTCCGGGCTTCCGTCAGTGACGTGGCCGCGGATCACAGCCCAGCCGACGAGCACGGGCATGCAGCCGGCCGCACCGCCCCAAATGACGTTCTGCCAGGTGCGGCGCTTGAGCCACTTGGTGTAAACGAAGATGTAGAACCAGTTCGTCAGCAGGATGAAAAACGCGGCGAGCCAGGAGCCGCACACCAGTCCGAGCCACAGGACGGACGCCACGAGCAGCACAATCGCGAAGATGCGGGCGCGTTCCTTGGTCACCGTGTGGCGCACGAGCGGGCGGGCGCGCGTGCGGCCCATCTTCTGGTCGATGTCGTAGTCGACGACCATATTGAAGGTATTCGCGGCGGCGGCACCCATCCAGCCGCCGAACAGCGTGGCCAAAATGAGCCACACATGCACTTCACCGCGGTCGGCCTGCAGCATCGCGGGGATGGCGGCGACCAGCAAAAGCTCGATGACCCGCGGCTTAGTCAGCGCGAAGTACGCCTTGACGGTCTCCAACACAACTCCTCATTCAGCGCGGTTTTTGGGCTGGGGACTAGTCGCAGCAAGGCGCGCAAAAGTTCCCGCGCTTATCGACGTCCCCCGCTTTCCTTCGTCCTTCGCATCCTAGTCCCGACAAACACCGGCATGAAATCCCGCGCCTTTTGTCCGTAACTGTTGTTCAATAACTGCTTATTAGTCGCCTGAACCGCCGCTTGGGCATCTCCGTCGCCGCCGTCCTTTCTTCCGGTGCCCTGCTTGCCGGACTAACATCCCGCACGATCGGCGGCGGCGGAGACAGCGACTCCGCCGTCACCTCCAGTTCGAACGGTTCGGGTGCCGCAGCCGAGACGACACCAGAAAAGAAAAGCGGCGACGGAGGCACGAACGACGCGAAGGAGGAGCAGAAGCTCGAGGAAGTCTCGGTGACCTTCCGCTCCGTGGGCGACATCCTCATCCACAACGAGGACTACTTCGACGCGGCGGCAGAGGCAGCCCAGGACGGCGGGCAGGACAGCGGCCAGGGCTACGACTTCGCCCCGATGTTCGCGCCGGTGAAGAAATACATGGAGAACGCGGACATCACCACCGCCAACATGGAGGTGCCCGTCGCCGGCCCCAAATTCGAGTTGTCGGGGTACCCGGCGTTCAACTCGCCGCCGGAGATCGTGGACGCACTCAAAGGTGCGGGCGTGGAAATCGTCAACAACGCCACCAACCACTCGATGGACAGGGGGACTGAGGGAGTTGAGGCGTCGACAAGCAATATGCGCGACCGCGGAATGCTGTACATGGGCAGCTTCGCCTCCCCGGAAGACCGTGTGACGCCGCGCGTCATCGAGCGCCACGGGCTGAAGGTGGGCTTCCTCGGGCGGGCATCCGCACGTGCTCGAGCCGTTCCAGCGCTACCCGGAAGACGAGCCGGGGCTCGGCGTCTGGTTCTCGCACGGCAATTTCCAGCACGGCCAGTACGACGAGCAGACGAAGCACGGCGGCATCGGCGAATACACCATCACCCGCCACGCCGACGGCGAGCTGTCGCTCGGGAAAATCCGCTTCATGCCCACCTACACCGTCGGCAAGCCGCAGACCCCCGAATACAAGGTCATCCCACTTGCCGACGCCGGCGCCCTCGGCTGGGTGGACGTCGACCGCGCACGCGCCGACATCACGTCGTTAATGAACACCTACACCGACGTCGAGGTCGTCGACTACCTCGACTGACCCGTCTCGGTCCCCGCCAGACGATTACCACTAGTGTGTAAAGAGTTAGTTAGCTCCGACACACTGGTAAGCGAGGACACCCTGTGACTACCTCTTCCGAGAACAACCCCGCCGCGTCGCTCCCCGACGAACTGCAGGCCATGACCGTGGCCCGCTACCCGGAGGACTGGACCGCAGAAGACACCCGCGCCGTGGACGCTGTCCGCGTCCTGGCTGCCGACGCAGTGGAGAACTGCGGTTCGGGCCACCCTGGCACCGCAATGTCGCTGGCCCCGCTGGCGTACACGCTCTATCAGCGCGTCATGCGCCACGACCCGGCTGACCCGCACTGGATCGGCCGCGACCGTTTCGTGCTGTCGAACGGCCATTCGTCGCTCACGCAGTACATCCAGCTCTACCTCGGCGGCTTCGGCCTCGAAATCGAAGACCTCAAGGCGCTGCGCACCTGGGGCTCAAAGACACCGGGCCACCCGGAGTACAACCACACCGCCGGCGTGGAGATCACCACGGGGCCGCTCGGCCAGGGCCTCGCCTCGGCCGTGGGCATGGCCATGGCCGCCCGCCGCGAGCGCGGCCTCTTCGACCCGGGCGCAGCTCCCGGCGAGTCGCCCTTCGACCACTTCATCTACGTCATCGCCGGCGACGGCGACCTGCAGGAGGGCGTGACCAGCGAGGCCAGCTCCCTTGCCGGCACTCAGCAGCTGGGCAACCTCATCGCCTTCTGGGACGACAACCGCATCTCCATCGAGGACGACACGCAGATCGCCTTGAACGAGGACGTGCTCGCCCGCTACGAGGCATACGGCTGGCAGACGCTCACCGTCGAGTCCGGCGAGGACGTCACCGCGATTCTCGAGGCCGTCGAGCAGGCGAAGGCGGAGACGGCGAAGCCGACGATGATCCGTGTCAAGACGGTCATCGGCTACCCCGCCCCGAACATGATGAACACGGGCGCGGTCCACGGCGCCGCCCTCGGCGCCGACGAGGTCGCCGCGGTCAAGGAAGTGCTCGGCTTCGACGCTTCCACAGCGTTCCCCGTCGAGGACACCATCATCGAGCACACACGCAAGCTCGTCGACCGCGGCGCCGACGCCCACAAGCAATGGCAAGAGCTTTTCGACGCCTGGGCTACCGCAAACCCCGACAACAAGGACCTCCTGGACCGCCTTTCCGCCCGCGAACTGCCGGCTGGCTGGGCCGACGAGCTGCCGACGTGGGAGCCGGACGAGAAGGGCATCGCCACCCGCAAAGCCTCCGAGGCATCCATCCAGGCTCTAGCGAAGACTCTGCCGGAACTGTGGGGCGGCTCGGCCGACCTGGCCGGCTCCAACAACACCCTGATCAAGGGCGAGGCATCGTTCGGCCCGGAGGCGATCTCCACCGACATGTTCACCGCGCACCCCTACGGCCGCAATCTGCACTTCGGCATCCGCGAGCACGGCATGGGCGCGATCATGAACGGCATCGCCCTGCACGGAAATACCCGCGTCTACGGCGGCACCTTCCTCATCTTCTCGGAGTACCTCTACCCCGCCATCCGCGTCGCAGCGCTGTCGGGCATCGACGGATACTACGTCTTCACCCACGACTCCATCGGCCTCGGCGAGGACGGTCCGACCCACCAGCCCGTCGAGACGCTCACGGCTCTGCGCGCCATCCCGGACCTCGCCGTGATCCGCCCGGCCGATGCCAACGAGACCGCCGCCGCTTGGAAGGCCGCCCTCGAAGCCGACCCGCAGCCGAAGGCACTCGCCCTGTCCCGCCAGAACCTCCCTGTGCTCGAAGGCACCAAGGAAAAGGCTCTCGACGGTGTCGCACGCGGCGCGTACATCCTCGTCGAAGCCTCCACCGGCACACCCGACGTCATCCTCATGGGCTCCGGCTCCGAGGTCCAGCTCGCAGTCGCGGCGGCGAAGGAACTCGAGGCGGACGGCATCGCCACCCGCGTGGTGTCTATGCCGTCGATGGACTGGTTCCTCCAGCAGGAGCGCTCCTACATCGACGAAATCATCCCGCGCGACGTCCTCGCACGCGTCTCCGTCGAAGCAGGCGTGGCCATGCCGTGGTTCCGCTTCACCGGCGACCAGGGCCGCAACGTCTCCCTCGAGCACTTCGGCGCGTCCGCGCCGGGCGCAGAGCTCTTCGAGCGCTTCGGCTTCACCACCGACGCGGTCGTCGCCGCCGCCCGAGAGTCCCTCGATTCCGTGCGCACCCGCACCGCCGATTCCGCCGCCGACCCAGAGCGTGGCCCGGTGCGCGGGGACGGGGTGTAGGGGCCTGCAGGGAAACGTCGATAAGCGAAAAGCGATAAAGGAGAAACCATGACTGCCATTGACCGCCTCGCCGAAGTTGGCACCTCCACCTGGCTCGACGACCTGTCGCGCGAACGCATCGTGTCCGGCAACCTCGCCGAGATCAAAGCCGCCAAATCCCTGGCCGGCGTGACCACGAACCCGGCGATCTTCGCCAAGGCGATGTCGTCCGGCACCGCCTACGACGAGCAGATCGCGGAGCTCAAAGCCGGCCAGATCGGCGTCGACGAGGCCGTCTACGCCATGAGCGTGAAAGACGTCCAGGACGCCTGCGACCTGTTCCGGGACGTCTTCGACTCCACCGGCGGCCAGGACGGGCGCGTGTCCATCGAGGTCGACCCGCGCCACGCCGACGACGAAGCAGCCACCGTCGCCCACGCGAAGGAGCTGTGGGCGCTCGTCGACCGCCCGAACGTGATGATCAAGATCCCCGCCACCGACGCGTCCCTGCCCGCCATCACGCAGGCGCTCGCCGAGGGCATCTCCGTCAACGTGACGCTCATCTTCTCCGTCGAGCGCTACCAGCAGGTCATCGACGCCTACAAGGCCGGTATCGAGCGGGCCGCCGCGAACGGGCACGATGTGTCGACGATCCACTCCGTCGCCTCCTTCTTCGTCTCCCGCATGGACACCGAGGTGGACAACCGTCTCGGCGCCATCGGCACCGACGAAGCCCGCGCGCTGAAGGGCAAGGCCGGCATTGCCAACGCCCGTCTGGCGTACCAGCTCTTCCTCGACTCCTTCGGCGACAACGCAGGCCTGCCGGAGGGCGCGAACAAGCAGCGCCCGCTGTGGGCCTCGACCGGCGTGAAGAACCCGGACTACCCCGCCGACATGTACGTCGTCGAGCTCGCCGGCCCGGACACCGTCAACACCATGCCCGAGCCGACCATCGACGCCGTGCTCAACGCCGACAACGTCCGCGGCGACACCCTCACCGGCACCGCCGACGAGGCGCGCGCGGTCTTCGAGCAGCTCGCCGCCGCAGGCATCGAGCTTGACGACGTCGTCGCCGTCCTCGAACGCGAAGGCGTCGATAAGTTCGTCGACGCGTGGCAGGAACTGCTCGACTCCATGCTCGAGAACCTGAAATAGCCAAATCCTTCGTCGCGGCCGCCCATTTAAGGTTTAATCTTCTTAATTGGATCAGCGGCCGCGGCGCCCTATGCGCGGCGCGTGACCGTCCCAGACCGTTTAGCCCACCAGACGAAAGGCCGACGCCTGTGTCGAACCCGGCACCCGAAGAATGGAAGAACCCCCTCCGCTCCCACGCTGACCGGCGGCTGCCGCGGATTGCCGGGCCGTCTGGCATGGTCATCTTCGGCGTGACCGGAGACCTGGCCAAGCGGAAATTGCTGCCGGCCATCTACGACCTCGCGTACCGCGGGCTTTTGCCCGCCGGCTTCACACTCGTCGGCTTCGGCCGCCGCCCCTGGTCGAAGGAAGAGTTTGAAAACTACGTCCGCGAACAGGTCGAGGTTGGAGCCCGCACCGACTTCGACGAGCACGTCTGGGCTCGGCTCGCCGAGGGCATGCACTTCGTCCAGGGCGCGTTCGACGACGACGAAGCCTTCGAGAGCATGGCCGAGCTGCTGCGCCACATGGACGCCACCCGCGGCACCGCCGGCAACTGGGCTTTCTACCTGTCCGTGCCGCCGGAATACTTTTCTAATGTGATCGACCAGCTCGACCGCACCGGCATGGCTCAGGCCGAGAACGGGCAGTGGCGGCGCGTGATCATCGAGAAGCCGTTCGGCCACAACCTCGCCACCGCCCGCGAGCTCAACGAGACCATCAACTCCGTCTTCCCCGAGCGCGCCGTCTTCCGCATCGACCACTACCTGGGTAAAGAAACCGTCCAGAACATCCTGGCCATGCGGTTCGCCAACCAGATGTTCGAGCCGCTCTGGAACGCCCAGTTCGTCGACCACGTCCAAATCACCATGGCCGAGGACATCGGGCTCGGCGGCCGCGCCGGCTACTACGACGGCATCGGCGCCGCACGCGACGTCATCCAGAATCACCTGCTGCAGCTACTCGCCCTGGTGGCCATGGATGAGCCGGTCTCTTTCTCCCCCCGCCAGCTGCGCTACGAAAAGCTCAAGATCCTGCGCGCCACCAAGCCCATCGGGCCGTTCGAAGAGACCACTGCCCGCGGCCAGTACACCGCCGGCTGGCAGGGCTCGGAGCAGGTCGTCGGCCTGCGCGAAGAGGACGGCTTCGACCCCGAGTCCAGCACCGAGACCTACGCCGCGTGCACCCTCGGCGTGAACTCCCGCCGCTGGGCCGGCGTCCCGTTCTATCTGCGCACCGGCAAGCGCCTGGGCCGCCGCGTCACCGAGATCGCGCTCGTGTTCAAAAAGGCGCCACACGAGGCATTCGGTCCCGGATTGACCAGCCAGCTGGGCGCCAACACGCTCGTCATCCGCGTCCAGCCCGACGAAGGCATCCTGCTCCGCTTCGGCTCCAAGGTCCCCGGCTCCACGATGGAAGTCCGCGACGTCAACATGGACTTCTCCTACACCGAAGCATTCACGGAGGAATCTCCGGAAGCCTACGAGCGCCTCATCCTCGACGCGCTTCTCGACGAAACCGGCCTCTTCCCCACCGCCGCCGAAGTCGAGCGCAGCTGGGAGATCCTCGACCCCATCCTCGATTACTGGGCCGCCACCGGCCGCCCCGACGAATACGCCGCCGGCACCTGGGGCCCCACCTCCGCCGACGAAATGATGGCCGCCCACGGACGCACCTGGCGGCGCCCCTAGCGCCCGCAGGACAACGCAGGAACCGCAGGAACCGCAGGAAAAGAGTCTCAGATGATCATCACCATGTCAGACACCTCCACCCGGGAGATCTCCAAACTGCTGCTGGACACCCAGGAGAACTACTCGCTGGCCACCGGACGCGTGCTCACCCTCATTGTGGTCGCCGACATCCACGACGACGTGGAGTCCATCCTCGACCACGTCCGCACCGCCTCCCACGAGCACCCCTCGCGCGTGCTCATGATCATCACAGGCAACCCCGACGGCGACAGCGTCCTCGACGCCCAAGCGATCCTCGCGGACGACGCAGGAGCGTCCGAGATCATCGTGATGGATTTGCACGGGGAGTTGGTGAACAATATCGCGTCCGTCGTCACGCCTCTTTTGCTTCCGGACACCCCGATCGTCGCCTGGTGGCCGTCGACCGCCCCCGCGCGCCCCGCCGAGCATCCGCTCGGGCAGCTCGCGCACCGCCGCATCACCAACGCCCGCGAAAACGTCGACGGCAACCGGCTGGCGCGCCTCGCCAACGGCTACTGCCCCGGCGACTCCGACATGCTGTGGTCCCGCATCACGCACTGGCGCGGCGTCGTCGCCTCCGCGCTCGACCGCTACCCGCACGAACCCGTGACATCCGTCGAGATCGACGGACCTGCTGACGACCCGAGCGTCGACATCGCCGCCGCCTGGCTGTCCTCGTGCCTCAACGCGCCCGTCAACCGCATCTGCAGCGATACGACCGCAGGCGAACCCTCCCGTCTCTTCCCCGTCCGCCGCCTCACCCTCGAACGCAACTCCGGGCCCGTGTCCGTGAGCGTCAAGGACGACAAGACCATCCGCGTTCGTGTGCCGGGGCTGCCCGATTCGTTCGTCGCCATGAGCACGCGCAGCGACGCCGATTGCCTTTCCGAGGAACTCCGCCACCTCGACCCCGACTGGGCGTACTCGCAGGCGCTGCGGTCCCTGTCGGACGTCACTTTTGTCTAGAGTCGTAAGACAAGCAGTTTTTGAAGGAGCGATAGCAATGATCACCGTCGAGAACGTCCCCAATCTCGATGTGCTTATCGACGAAGCCTCCACCCGCTTCGTCGATACCGTCACCGAGATTCTCGCCTCCGACACCGGCGGCGTCCACGGGGACGGAGTCGCGCGAGTAGTCTTCACCGGCGGCGGCGCAGGCATCAAGCTTCTCTCCCGCCTCGTGCGCGCAAAGAACCTCGACTGGTCCCGCATCCACGTCTTCTTCGGCGACGAGCGCAACGTCCCCGTCTACGACCCGGACTCCAATGAGGGCCAGGCACGCTACGCGCTGCTGAACCACGTCAACATCCCCGAAGCAAATATCCACGGCTACCGTCCCGGCAACCTGCCGCTCGACGATACTGCGGCGAACTACTCCAACGCCATCCAGCAGCACGCCCCGCGCGGTTTTGACCTGCACCTCCTCGGCATGGGCCCCGACGGGCACATCAACTCCCTGTTCCCCTCTTCCGCGGCACTAAGCGAGGAAGAGAAACTCGTCGTCGGCGTCACCGACTCCCCGAAGCCGCCCGCTGAGCGCATCACCTTGACGCTGCCCGCAGTCGCCCGCGCCAAGGAAGTCTGGCTGCTCGTTTCCGGCTCCGAAAAGGCCGAGGCAATCAGCCACCTCGTCGACGGCGAGCCTTCCGATGAATGGCCCGTCACCCGCGTGCCCGCTCTCGCTGAGACCACGCTCTTCGTCACCGAGGACGCCTTCTCCCCGGCTCAGTAGCGCCCCGCAGCGCGCGGACACCACCTGGGTTCCCAACTCCCCGTGGACCGGCGACGTCGACTATGACTCTGTTGGCGGAGACACCGGCGAAGCCGCGAAACAAATTGGGCCCGCGGTGCCCTCCCAATTATTCCGTGCCCAGCGACGCCGGAATCCGCGTCACCCGTGGACCGTCAACGACGACGCCGCCATGCGGTAACAGATCGAAGCGGGTGTCGACGGAATCAGCACCGACTACCCGACACCTCTGAAGACGATCCTCGTGTCAGCGCTCTTTGAAAAGTAGCCCAAAACGCTCCCCGAAAAGTAGCCCATCCGAAAAAGATTGGATGGGTGATTTCTTTGGAGCAATGGGCACAGATCCGATACCTGCGTGGGCAGGGTTTATCGATACGCAAGATTGCCAACGAGGTTGGCTGCGCGAAGAAGACTGTCGAGCGGGCACTCGCTTCGGATTCGCCTCCGAAATACCCGACGCGTCGGGTTAAGACCACAAGTTTTGATGCCTTCGAACCACAAGTACGCGCGTTGCTGGCTGAAACTCCACGTCTTAACGCAAAAGTCATCGGACAGCGCGTTGGGTGGACCGGGTCAGAATCGTGGCTGCGCAAAAACATTGCCCGGATCCGACCCGAGTATCTTCCCGCAGACCCCGTGGATACGCTCACCCATCTTCCCGGGCGTGAAATCCAGTGCGACCTGACTTTTGCCGCTGGCGGGCTGCCCGATGCAAACGGTGTGCCCCGGCCATTCCCGGTGCTGGTGATGGCGGCATCGCATTCCCGATTCGCCGCGGCTTGTCTGCTACCAACCCGTCGCACCGACGACCTGATAGCCGGGATGTGGCAGCTCATCGAGCGCGACTTCAAAGCCGTGCCCGACCGGCTGGTATGGGACCGGGAAGCCGGCATCGGTAAGGCCCGCCTGTGTGAGCCAGTCGCTGCGTTCGCCGGTGCAATCGGCACCAAGATCGTCCAGGCCCCGCCGAGAGATCCGGAATCGAAAGGCATCGTTGAACGCACCAACGGCTATATGAAGCGCTCCTTTTTCCCAGGCCGGCGCTTCAGCAACCCGCAGGATGTGCAAGACCAGCTCGATGAATGGTTTAGCACCGTGGCCAACACCCGCACCCATGCCACGTTGAAAACCCGCCCGATCGATCTGTTTCGCATCGACCAACAGTCCATGCGTCCACTTCCGCCGTATGCCCCAACGATCGGGATCCGTCCTGCGGTACGCCTGCCACGCAACTACTACATCACCGTCGACACCAACCAATACAGCGTCGACCCCGCCTTCATCGACAGGCTTGTGACCGTGCGCACCTGTCTAGAAGAAATCACTGTCACAGGACCATCCGGCGAAATCGCTGCCTGCCACCGGCGTTACTGGGGCAAACACCACGTCATCACCGACCCTGCCCACCGACACGCCGCACGACGCATGCGACAGCTAATCACCGGACCCCAACGACACAACCACACACCAGACAACGACGTAGAGGTAGCCGACTTAGCCATCTACGACTCAATCGCCTAGCGCCCCAAAGAAGATTGGATTCGACTATGCCCCACACGCACGCCCACGACACCCAAGCAACGATTGCGCACCTGTCACAGACGCTGAAAGCCCCACGTATCAACACCGTTTACGCCACCATTGCTGAACAAGCACGCGCAGAATCGTATACCTACGAGGAATACCTCGCCGCGGTACTTTCAGTAGAAGCCACCGCACGCGCTGAATCCGGAGCGCGCCAACGCGTTAAACGAGCCGGTTTTCCAGCAGTCAAAACCATCGCCGATTTCGACTTCGGCGCCCAACCCGGCATCGACCGCGCCGACATCGCCCGACTAGAAACCGGTGCCTGGGTCGCAACCGCTGAAAACGTCGTCCTTCTAGGCCCACCAGGCACCGGAAAAACACACCTAGCTACAGCCCTAGGCATAACCGCTGCTCAGCAAGGCTACCGAGTACTGTTCGACACCGCCGCAGGGTGGATCAACACACTCACCGAGGCACATAACACCGGACGACTCGAATCCGTACTCAAACGCCTAAGCGGATACCACCTGCTCATCATCGACGAACTCGGATACATCCCCGTTGAGGCAGATGCCGCAAACCTGTTCTTCCAACTCGTCTCACGCCGATACGAACACGGATCCATCATCGTCACATCCAACCTGGCTTTTTCCCAATGGGCCCAATGCTTCGGAGACGTCACCGTCGCAACTGCCATGGTCGACCGCATCGTCCACCACGCAAAAATCTTCCAACACCGAGGAGTAAGCCACCGCATCAAAGGCCGCGAACTCACAACACCACAAACAAATCAGGCACAATAACTACGACCACACTGGGCTACTTTTCAAAGAGCGCCAGTGGGCTACATTTCGAAGAGCACTCACACCTCGACGAGCAGTCTGTTGATTACTCCCGCTAAGTTCGGGCACCGAAGCGGCCGTTGTACAGCGTGATTTCTGCAAATTTGCGCGCCGAAGTGGCCGTTAGGCATGTTTAGCCCTCGGCCTGGTGGTGTGGTCAGGTTCCGAACTAGCTTCCGAACAACAGGTGCATGGCACCGTATTGGTGGGTGGTGTTCGGGACTGGTGTTCCGCGCGGGGAGACCCATGTCGGGGTGCCGTTGCGCATGTGTATTCGACCCCGGTGGTTGCGGTGGGGGTCGTCGTCGTTGGTGCGGTTGTGGTACCTGCACAACACCGACAGGTTGTCCATGTTGGTCGGCCCGCCACGCGCCCACGGTGTGATGTGGTGGACCTCGCAATTATCAGCCGCGTGCCGGCAATCCGGCACCGGACAGGTCGTGAGCGTCGCCCGGGCCAGGTCGCGTTGCTTGGCGTTGGCGAACCGTTTCGCGTGGTACAGGTTCACCGGACCCGCCTGCGGGTGGAACAACGCCACCTCCAAATCCCTCGAGTAATAGTGAGTCAGATACTCCGCACCAGTCATCGTGGTGCCGTCCGACAACCCCAGGATCGTCTCATCGCCGTTACCGGAAACGATCCTGATGTGCTCTGCCAACGGGACCTGGATCAACGGACGCGGCACAGCCTCCGCAACACCGGCACCGCCGCGCAGCAACTCCGCGAACGCTTCGTACATCTGCGGGCCCTCGGGCCGATCAGGGTCGAGCTTTCTCCGCAGGGCGTGTTCCAGGTCGGCGATGACACGTTCTTCACCGGTGGCGATGACCGTCCGTTTGCCTTTCCGCGTCCGGCCAAACCGGACCGTGGACTCTGGGGCGGGTTTATCCGGGTCGGGGATGATGTCTTTGGCGCGGCGCTGCAGCGTCTTGTAGTCGCCGCGCACCGACAACAACGCCAGGCGGAGTTTCCATGTCTCCCGGTCGGAAGACACAGCGCGCACTTGCTGCTCAATGAACAGGATCTGATCCAGAGACTTCCCCGTCTGCCTAGCAACGGTGACAGCGTTGACTTGCTGGCGTGAAAAGCGGGTCGCACCGAAGTAGACCTCGTGGGCCTTTTCCCACTCGACATACGAGGTGGGCTTGACGCCGGCAGCACGAGCAGCCTGACGGTCGAAACCAGCCAGGATATCCATCGGGCTACCAAGTGATCCAAGAAACGCGTCAAAATCTCTCATGCCCCACACGCTAAACAGAACAACAACCCCGAAAAAGAAGCCCCTAAAAATCTGTGGATAACCCGCCCACAAACAGACTTATCCACAGGGGAGCAGCAGGGAGGGTTGCGGGAGGCGTCGATAAGCATACAAAAACGCCCACCGCGCGGAGCAGGTGAGCGTTTCGGGGCCGTGGGGCGGAAGGCTACAGGCCGTACGCCTGAATCAGATTGAGGCCGATAATGCAGACGATCCAGATGATCGCCACGGCCACGGTGTAGCGGTCGAGGTTCTTCTCCACGACGGTGGAACCGGAGAGGTTCGCCTGGACGCCGCCGCCGAAGAGGCTGGAAAGGCCGCCACCTTTGCCCTTGTGCAGCAGAACGAAGACCGTCATCAGCAAGGATGCGATAACCAGGATGATCTGCAGTGCGAGGGTCATGTGACGATGCCTCCATATCGAGTACGGGCGGTTAACCGTTCACATGTTACATGAACGGGGAAGCTTCCCCAGCATCGGCGTGCCGGGGAAGCTTCGAGGATGGCGGTGTTTAGGCGCGGGCGGCGTCGCCTGCGGCGGCGGCGAGCTTGGCGAAGTCGTTGCCGTCGAGGGAGGCTCCGCCGACGAGTCCGCCGTCGACATCGGGCTGGCCGATGATGTCGGCAATAGTGTCGGCCTTCACAGAGCCGCCGTAGAGGATGCGGATGGAGGAGGCGACGGTGTCGTCGGCAAGCTCGGCGATGAGGCCGCGGATTGCGGAGCAGATCTCCTGCGCGTCCTCGGCGGAGGCGCTCTTGCCGGTGCCGATGGCCCACACAGGCTCGTAGGCGATCACGGTCCTGGACAGTTCCTCGGTGGACAGGCCGGCGAGCGACTCGCGCGTTTGCTTGACGACGAAGTCCACCTGCTCCCCCGCTTCGCGCACATCCAAGGGCTCACCGACGCAGACGATCGGACTGATGCCGTTGTCGAGCGCGGCCTTGGCCTTGGCGGCGACGAGCTCGTTGGACTCGTTGTGGTAGTCGCGGCGCTCGGAGTGGCCGACGACAACCCAGGTGCAGTCGAGCTTGGCCAGCATCGCGGCGGAAATCTCACCGGTGTAGGCGCCAGACTCGTGGGCGGAAACGTCCTGGGCACCGTAGGTGATCTTCAGTTTGTCGCCTTGAACCAGGGTCTGCAGGGAGCGGAGATCGGTGAAGGGGACGGTGAGGGCGACGTCGACGTCCTCGTAGTAGTCGTCCGGCAGCGCGAATGCGAGGCGCTGCGCCTGGGAGATGGCCTCGAGGTGGTCGTGATTCATCTTCCAGTTGCCGGCAATGAGTGGTGTGCGTGCCATTGTTTGAGGCTCCTTTCGCTTTAGTTCTGTTCCAGGACTGTGACGCCTGGGAGTTCCTTGCCTTCGACGAGCTCGAGGGACGCGCCGCCGCCGGTGGAGATGTGGGAGAAGCCGTCCTCGTCGAGGCCGAGGGTGCGCACGGACGCGGCGGAATCGCCGCCGCCGACGACGGTGAAGGAGCCGTTGTTCGCGGTGGCGTCGATCATGGCCTGTGCGACGGTGCAGGTGCCGTCAGCGAAGTTGGACTTCTCGAACACACCCATCGGGCCGTTCCAGAACACGGTCTTGGAGTCGGCGATGATCTCGGCGTACTTCTTGGCGGTCTCCGGGCCGATGTCGAGAGACATCCAGCCTTCGGGGACGCCGTCGAGGTCGACGACCTTGCGCTCGGCGTCGTTGTCGAACTCCGAAGCTGCGACAAGGTCGACGGGCAGGACAATCTTGTCGCCGTACTTCTCGATCAACTCCTTGCAGGTGTCCACCATCTCCTCCTGCAGCAGGGAGTCCTGGGTGTTGTGTCCCTGGGCGGTGAGGAACGTGTAGCACATGCCGCCGCCGATGATGACCTTGTCGGCCTTCTCAGCCAGGGCCTCGATGACGCCGAGCTTGTCGGAGACCTTGGAGCCGCCGAGGACGACAACGTACGGGGAGGTCGGGTTGTCCTTGACGGAGGCGAGCTTTTCCACCTCGTCCTGGACCAAGTAGCCGGCGTAAGCGGGCAAGCGCTTGGCCACGTCGTAGACGGAAGCTTGCGCACGGTGGACCACGCCGAAGCCGTCGGAGACGAATGCGCCGTTATCGGCGGCGAGGGCGACGAGCTCGTCGGCGAAGGTGCCGCGTTCGGATTCGTCCTTGGAGGTCTCGCGGGCATCGAAACGCACGTTCTCGACGAGCAGGACATCGCCCTCGGACAGGCCGTTGGCGCGCTCGTGTGCGTCTTCGCCGGTGACATCGGAAGCCAGGGCAACGTACTGGCCGAGCTTCTCGGATAGGGCCTCTGCCACGGGCTTCAAGGAATACTTCGGGTTCACTTCACCTTTGGGGCGGCCGAGGTGGGCGGTGAGGATGACCTTGGCGCCGCCGTCGATAAGCGCCTTGATTGTGCGCAGCGAGGCGTCGATGCGGCCCGCGTCCGTGATGTTGCCGTCGTCGTCGAGCGGGACGTTGAAATCGGAGCGGACGAGCACGTGGCGTCCGTCGACGCCCTCCTTGAGCAGTTCGTCGATGGAACGTACAGCCATGATTTTTTACTCCTTGGAATCAGGGTGAAACGAGCAAAGCCCGGACAGGGTGCAAGATTGCACTCTACCCGGGCATCGCGTGTGTCAGTGGTGGTTTAGAGGTTGTCCGCGACGTGCTTGGTCATGCGGATGTACTGGGACGTGTACGAGTATTCGTTGTCGTACCAGGAGATGATCTTCACCAGGTTGCCGTCGATGACGCGGGTCATACCAGCGTCGAAGATCGCGCCGTGGGAGTTGCCGATGATGTCGGAGGACACAATCGGATCCTCGGTGTACTCGAGTGCGCGGCCGAACTCGGAGTCCTGGACAGCGTTCTTCACTGCCTCGTTGACCTCTTCGACGGTGACGTCCTTGCCCACGGTGACGGTGAGGTCCGTCGCGGAACCGGTGATGGTGGGCACGCGCATTGCGAAGCCGTCGAGCTTGCCCTCGAGCTCCGGCAGGACGAGGGCAACGGCCTTAGCGGCACCGGTCGTCGTCGGAACGATGTTCTGGGCGGCGGCGCGGGCGCGGCGCAGGTCCTTGTGCGGAGCGTCCTGGATGCGCTGGTCGCCGGTGTAAGCGTGGATCGTGGTCATCAGGCCGCGCTCAATGCCGAACGCGTCGTTGAGGACCTTTGCCACCGGAGCCAGGGAGTTGGTGGTGCAGGATGCCGCGGAGATGATGTTCGCGTCGTTGGTGTAGTCGGTGTGGTTGACTCCCCACACGTAGGTGCCGTCAACGTTCTTGCCCGGGGCGGAGATGATGACCTTCTTGGCGCCGGCGTCGATGTGGGCCTTCGCCTTCTCGCCGTCGGTGAAGATGCCGGTGCACTCGAGCACGATGTCCACGTCGGCGTCACCCCACGCGAGGTTGGCCGGGTCCTTCTCCGCCGTGACCTCGATGCGCTTGCCGTCGACGGTGATGGAGTCGTCGTCGTAGGACACCTCGCGGCCGAGCTGGCCGTAAGCGGTGTCGTACTTGGTCAGGTGCGCCAGGGTCGCGTTGTCGGTGAGATCGTTGATCTTCACGACCTCAAGGTCGTTTGCGTACTGGTCGAGAATGATGCGGAACGCGGAGCGGCCGATGCGGCCGAAGCCATTGATGCCAATGCGAGTGGTCATGTGTGAGTGCTCCTTCGGAGTATGGGTTCCTTGGATTAGACCGTTTTCCGGGTCATTGTCAACCCGTGGTCTTCGCCTCCCAGTGTAGACAAAACCGGACGTCACTGCAGTAAGTTTCCGCGAACGCCCGGTTCCGGCACTATCATCCCGCGTGTACTGCGACGATGCGTCGACTGTTTGCATTCACGCCGATGAACCGTCGCAGAGGCTCCCCCTCCGCCGCAAATGTTTCAGACACATTCGGAACCACCCGGAAGAATACGGGCCACCCCCGGTCACTCCTCGTCGACCGCGGCGTGCGTATCGGGAATACCGAGTTCTTCGGCGCGCTTGTCGGCGAGCGAGAGCAGACGGCGGATGCGGCCGGCGACCGCGTCCTTGGTCATCTGGGGGTCGGAGACTCGGCCGAGTTCCTCGAGGGAGGCATGGCGGTGCTTGACGCGGAGGTATCCAGCGTCGGCGAGGTGCTCGGGCACGTCGTCGCCGAGGATACTCATGGCGCGTTCGACTCGTGCGGCAGCGGCTGCCGCGGCTTGGGCGGAGCGGCGCTGGTTGGCGTCGTCGAAGTTGGCGTGGTGGCTGGCGCTGGTGCGCTCGTTGCGGATCTTGCGCTTTTCGTCCCATTCGAGGCGGGTGCGTGGTGCGCCGATGCGGGAGAGCAGAATGCCGATGGCGTCACCGTCGCGGATGAAGACGCGCTCGACACCGCGGGTCTCCTTGGTCTTGGCGGGCACGGAAAGACGGCGTGCAAGACCGACGAGGGCGAGCGCGGTTTCTTGGCGAGGGCAGAGCACTTCGAGGTTCGATGTGCGGCCGGGTTCGGTGAGAGCGCCGCGGGCGAGGAACGCCCCGCGCCACGCACCTTCGACTTCGGCGGTGGTGCCGGAAATAATGGTGCGCGGCAGACCCACGACCGGGTGGCCGGAGGCGGTGACGAGTTTGAAGCGACGGATGACGTCGCGGGCACCGTCGGTCACGGTCACCTCGTAGCGGGTGTCGCGCGAATTGCTGCCCGGGGCGATGGAATCCACGTCGACTGTGACTTCGCAGACATCCCGGATCGTGGCTGCGAGGTGCTCGGCGACGGCGAGTTCAGTGAAATCAGCTCGGATTTCAAGGCCGCGAAGCCCATGGGTGAATTCCCCCGCCACGCGGAGCATCGCGGTCGCTTCGGCGATGCGGGCGTCCGCCCCAGACGGGGTGACCGCCAACAATTCGTCTTTGACTTTCGCTGTCAACGCCACGTGAGAGTTCTCCCTTTCCCTGGTGCCAGCAACGCTTCGTGGATGAGCCGGTAGCTTTGCGCCAGTCTAGTTTCCCTCGAGAGCGTCTGTGATGGCAGCTGCTAGTTTCTCCGGATCGTGCCTGTTCATGGGTTCGCCGTTGCCGTCGATCTCGCGGAGATCGGCGAAGACCATGCGTGCGCCTGCTTGCTCGGCGGTGCGGGTCAGGTAGGTGCGCTCCCCCTCGGTATAGTCGGTTCCGTCGTCGACGAGGAACATGTCCACGTTCAGTCCGGGAGCGTGCTGGTTGAAAACGTGGATGTGGCGCTCGGTGGTGAATCCCGGGGTCTCCCCCGCCTCGGGCGAGAGATTCAAGATGACTACGACGGGAGCTTTCGTCTCGTTGAGGGCCGCGACAATATCCGGGATGAGCAGGTGCGGCAGGACCGAGGAGAACCAGGAACCGGGGCCGATGGTGACGATATCGGCGTTCAGGATGGCCTCGACGGCCGCAGGGTTCGCGGCTGGCTTCGCCGGGTGCAGGCGCACGCGGCGAACGGATCCGGGGGTGGTTGCGACGGCGACCTGGCCGCGGACGGAGCGGAGGACGCGAGGATCGTCGTCAAGCCCGGCGACTTCGGCTTCGATGTCGAGTGGTTCGAGCGCCACAGGAAGAACGCGCCCTTTGGCGTTGCACCACTGTGCGACCGTGTCGAGCGCCTGCTGGATGTCACCGCTCATTTCGGTGAGCCCGGCAATGATGAGGTTGCCGACGGCATGGCCGGCCATGGCTCCGTTGCCGCCGAAGCGGTGCTGGAGGGCCTCGCGGCGCAGGCTGCCGTCGTCGTTTTCGGGGGTGAGCGCAGCCATGGCCATGCGGAGGTCGCCGGGCGGGATGACGGCGAGCTCGCGGCGCAGGCGGCCAGAGGATCCACCGTCGTCGGCGACGGTGACTACGGCGTGAACGCGGCTCGTTTCAGGCGATTTGCCGTCGCCGTCTTGAGCGCCGGTCATTCGTTTCGCGGCGAGCAGGGTCTGGTGGAGGCCGTGACCGCCGCCGAGACTGGTGATGCGCAACTGGGACATTTTCACGCTTCTTTCTAGTGGCGCTGCAGGTCGCGGTGCATGACGGAGACGTCGAGTCCGCCGTGTTGCGAGAGCCTGCGGCCGACCTCTTCGGCGACAGCGACAGAGCGGTGGTGGCCACCAGTGCAGCCGATGCCGACGGTGACGAAGTCTTTTCCTTCGTGCTTGTAGCCGGCCATCATAGAGCTGAGCAGGTTGACGACGCTGTCGACGTACTCGGAGGCGCCGGGTTGGCTCAGCACGTAGTCGCTGACGGGTTTGTCCACACCGCGGAAGTGGCGGAGCTCTTCGATCCAGTACGGGTTCGGCAGGAAGCGGACGTCGAAGATGAGGTCGGCGTCGCGCGGGGAACCGTGCTTGAAGCCGAAAGACTGGACCGTCACGTGCTGTTTCGCGGATGCGAGGTCGCCGATGGAGGCCTCGATCGCGCGGCGCAGGTCGTGGATGGACAAGTTGGAGGAGTCGATGATGACATCGGCGGTGTCGCGGACGCGGGAGAGTTCGGCGCGTTCGCGTTCGATGCCGACGCTCAAGGGGTTGTCCTCTTGCAGCGGGTGGGTGCGCCGGACGCTATCGAAGCGCTTGATGAGCACGTCGTCGCGCGCTTCGAGGTAGAGCACGAACGGGTTGAAGCCGCGTTCGCGCGCAACGCTGATCATCTCCATCAGGGAGCCCTTGAAGATGCGGGCGCGCACGTCGGTGACGACGGCCAGCTTGTCCACGGGCGAGTCTTTCCGCGCCGCGAGGTCCATCAGCTCGAGGATGAGTTGCGGCGGGAGGTTCTGGGAGACGAAGTAGCCCTTGTCCTCGAAGACTTTCGCGGCGGAGGACAACCCGCCGCCGGACAGCCCCGTGATGATGACGGGTCGCAACTCAGTTGGGGTGGTCATGCGCCCCATCGTAGACAATTGCGCGCTTATCGACGTCAGCTCTTCCGCAGATGCTCGTACACCGTTTCCGCGAGCTTGGGGCCGATGCCCTTGACCTCTGCGATGTCCTCGACGCTGGCTTCCTTGAGTTTTTTCACGCTGCCGAAGTGCTTGACCAAATCGCTGCGGCGAGCGGGACCGAGCCCGGGAATGCCGTCGAGCGCGGAGGCGCGCATTCGTTTGGAGCGCTGCTGGCGGTGGTAGGTGATGGCGAAGCGGTGGGCCTCGTCGCGGATCTGCTGCAGCAGGTACATGCCTTCGGAATTGCGGGGCAGGATGAGGGGTTCGTCGTCGTAGGGCACCCAGATCTCTTCGAGGCGTTTGGCCAAGCCGACGAGAGTGACGTCGATAATGCCGAGCTCGTCGAACACTTTTTGCGCGGCGGTGACCTGCGGTTTGCCGCCGTCGACAATGAAGAGCTGCGGCGGGTACGCGAACCTCTTATTGTCGGTGGATTCCACATCGGCGGACGCGTCCAGTTCTTCCTCGTCGGAAAAGCTGGTCTCGTCGAGATCTGGGTCTTCGGGGTTGGCGAGCTTGTCCTGGTTGTGACGTTTAAATCGCCGGCGCGTGACTTCCGCGATGGAGCCGACATCGTCGCTGCGGCCGTCACCGGCGGCTTCCTTGATGCGGTAGCGGCGGTAGTCGGATTTCTTGGGCAGCCCGTCTTCGAAGACGACGAGCGAGGCGACGACATCGGTGCCCTGGATGTGGGAGATGTCGGTGCACTCGATGCGCAGAGGCGCGTCGTCCATGCCGAGAGCGTCCTGGATGTCCTGGAGCGCCTGGGAGCGCGCGGTGAGGTCGCCGACACGCTTCAGCTTGTGCTGGCGCAGCGATTCCTTGGCGTTGCGCTGGACGGTCTCCATGAGCGATTTCTTGTCGCCGCGCTGCGGGACGCGGAATTCGACGGGGCCGCCGCGGAGCTGCTCCAACAACGCGCGTGTCTCCTCCGGCTCGTCGGGCATGACCTGGACGAGGATCTCGCGCGGCACGGGCATGGGCGGCCGGATCTTCTCGTGGGATTCCTGGTCAACACCGCGGCGGCGGACTTTCTTGGCGGCCAGCCGCTCGTCCTCCGCTTTTTCCTGCTCCATGCGCTCGACGGCGTCGGAATAATGCTGCACCAGGAAATTCTGCATGAGAGCGGGCAAGGCGGGGTCGGCTTCGCCGTCGTCAAGCCGTGTGAGCGAGCCCGGCTCGTCTCCCGTTTTCTCGACGACCCAGCCGCGTTGCGAGCGGATGCGGCCCTCGCGCACGGCGAAGATCTGCACGGCGGCCTCGAGTTCGTCGGTGTCGAAGGCAATGATGTCGGCGTCCGTGTCGATGTTGAGAACGACGGTCTGGCGCTCCATGACTTTGTTGACGGCGCCGAGGTCGTCGCGCAGACGCGCGGCCTTCTCGAATTCGAGGTTCTCGCTTGCCTCCATCATCTGGCTGGTGAGGCCTTTGACGACGCCGTCGGTGCGTCCGGACATGAAGCCCATGAACCCGGAGACGATCTCGTCGTACTCGGGTTCGTCGACGCGCTGGACGCACGGCGCGGAGCACTTGTCGATATATCCGAGCAGGCACGGGCGCCCCAACTGCTCGTGGCGCTTGAAGACGCCGTTCGAGCAGGTGCGAACGGGGAACACGCGCGTGAGCAAGTCGAGCGTCTCGCGCACGGCCCACGCGTGGGAAAACGGGCCGAAATAGCGCACACCCTTGCGCCGCGGGCCGCGGTAGAAGAACGCGCGGGGGTATTTCTCCCCCACGCTCACCGCAAGCATCGGGTACGTTTTGTCGTCGCGGTACATGACGTTGAACCACGGGTCGTACCGCTTGATCCACGTGTACTCAAGCTGCAGAGCCTCGACCTCGCTGGCGACGACGGTCCACTCGACCTTGGAGGCGGTGAACACCATCTGTCGGGTGCGCGGGTGGAGCTGCTCCGGCGGCTGGAAGTAGTTGTTGAGGCGCGCTCGGAGATTCTTCGCTTTGCCGACGTAGACGACGCGTCCTGCGCCGTCACGGAATTTGTACACGCCCGGCTCGGTGGGAATTGTTCCGGGAGCGGGACGGTAGGTAGCTGGGTTGACCACAGCGCCTGCCCTAAGCTTCCGGCATGTAGCGGGCTTCGAGGCGGCGGAATGCCTTCACCGACTCGATCGCGCGCTCTTTGTCGCCCGACTGGATAGCCCAGAGCGGAACATACTCGAATTCCGGCAGCTCGAGGCGGGCCATGCGGGAGCCGCGCGGGAAGGTCAGACCGTACACGACGACCCATGGGTAGAAGCGTGTGCCGATGATGTTCCGGACCTCCACCCCGTCCTCGTTCGCGCGCACGCGCGGGCGGGTCAGCCCCAGCCACACCACGACCGAGAGAATCAACCCGATGGCGGGAAAGGCGAGCTTGTCCAGCATCGTGATCGCCGCACCGGTGAACTCCACATCCAGCATCACTCCGGTGAAGATGTGCGCGGCCATGATCACGATGACCAAGACCAACGCCACTCGCCGGAGATACTTCGAGACGATCTCGATCTCCCACGGCTTCGACGAGGTCACAGCATGCGGGTCGAGGGCGTTGAAGTACGCGATGTCCCGCTCACTCGCCGCACGGGCCGTGCCCGCGTCATTCACGTTGCTCGCATTGCTCACGTCGATTCTCTCCCGTTCTATCATCCCGGACGTGCGTGTCCTCAGAAAATGGTGCGCGGCGGGGTGCTGTCGCGCTGCCCCGCCGCCTAAGTGGCGATGTCATCTTTGACTCGCCGCGAGCTGGTTCTACCAGGCGTCGTGCGCGTCGCCGCGGGTGAGCTTCATCAGCGGGAAACGCTCGATTTCTTCCATGACCTTAGCTGCGCCGACAGCGGCCGCGAATGCCTCAGCACCCTTGTCCTCGTGGGCGTCGGGGCCGCCGGTGCGGTCCATGGCCTGTGCGTAGGTGTCCACGGTGAGAACACCGTTGCCGACCGGGACGGACATGTCGAGGGCGACGCGGGTGAGGCCGTCGGTGACAGAGCGGCAGACATAGTCGAAGTGCGGGGTCTCGCCGCGGATGACGCAACCGAGAGCGACGACGGCATCGAAGCGCTTTGCGGCGGCCTGCGCCATGAGCGGAAGCTCCATTGCGCCGGAGACCATGAAAACGTGGACCTCCGCACCGGCCGCTTCTGCCAGCTCGACGGCACGGTCGATCAGGTGGTCCACGACCTCGGCGTTCCACTCGGTGCCGACGACCGCGACACGCATGCCTTTCGCGTCGATCTTGTCCGGGGAGGTGTCGGGGGCTCCGAAAATCATGGTTGCTCCTTAATCAGTTTACGAACATCTTCGGCGAAGCGTCGCACAACCCCATTTTAGATGCCGTGCGCCTTATCCCACCGCTGGACCGCCGGGAGGTCGTGTCCCATTCGGTCTCGCTTCGTGCGCAGATACTTGATGTTGTTGTGTGAAGGCGCGATTTCCACGCGCGTGCGGCCCAGAACGACTGGGCCGTAACCACTCAACGCCTCCACCTTAGCCGGGTTATTCGACAACACTTCCATCGAGGCGAGGCCGAGGTCGGCGAGGATATGCCCCGCGACAGAGTATTCGCGGGCGTCGGCCGGAAGTCCTTGCTCGATATTGGCGTCGACTGTGTCCAGGCCCTCCTCCTGCAGGCGGTACGCCTGCAGTTTCGCGGCCAGCCCGATGCCGCGGCCTTCGTGGCCGCGAAGGTAGACGACCACGCCGCGGCCGGCTTCCTGGATAATCCTCATTGATTCGTGCAGCTGCGGTCCGCAGTCGCAGCGTTGCGAACCGAACACGTCGCCGGTCAGGCACTCGGAATGCACGCGGACGAGAACATCTGAACCGCCAGAGATGTCCCCGGTGACAAGGGCGATGTGCTCGGAGCCGTCGACAAGCGATCGGTAGCCGTACGCCGTGAACGGCCCGTATTCGGTGGGAAGCGTCGTGGAGACCACGCGCTCGACGATGTTCTCCGTGCGGCGGCGGTAGGCAATGAGCTGTGCGATCGAGATCATTTTCAAGCCGTGCTCGTCCGCGAAGCGGCGGAGCTCGTCGCCGCGCGCCATGTCTGCAGGGTCGTCTTCGGAAACGATTTCGCACAGCGCGCCGGCCGGGCGGCAACCGGCGAGGCGGGCGAGGTCGACCGATGCTTCCGTGTGGCCGTCGCGTACGAGTACGCCACCGGGGCGCGCCCGCAGCGGAACAACATGACCAGGACGGGTGAAATCGGCTGCCCTACTAGAGGGATCCGCCAGGCGGCGAATCGTCTCGGCGCGGGACCGCGCGGAAATGCCTGTTGTGCCCGTCGCCGCGTCCACCGTCACGGTGTAAGCGGTGCTGCGCGCGTCCTCGTTCACCGCGACCATCGGCGGAAGGTCCAACCGTGCGGCGGCATCCTCCTCGAGAGCGACGCAAACATAACCGGAGGTGTAGCGCACCATGAACGCCACCAATTCGGGGGTGGCGTGCTCAGCGGCGAAGATCAAGTCACCTTCATTCTCGCGGTCTTCGTCATCCACCACCACGACTGCTTCACCGCGGCCAATGGCGGCAACAGCGTCGTCGATTGAATCAAGTCGCAGGGTGTCCGTCATGAGGACTAATGGTAGACCTCAACCATTTTCTCGATGTACTTGGCTACCACGTCGACCTCGAAATTGACCGGTTCGCCGACAGCGAGGTCGCCGAATGTGGTGTCGCGCAGCGTCGTCGGGATGAGCGAGACCTCGAGGTAGTCCTCCCCCACCGCCGAGACGGTCAGCGACGTGCCGTTGATGGCGATCGAGCCTTTCTCAACGACATACCGCGCAAGCTGCGCCGGAAGGGAGAACCGCAGCACGTCCCAGTGCTCCGACGGTACCCGGGAGACGAGTTCGCCGACACCGTCGACATGCCCTTGCACGATGTGGCCTCCGAACCGGGCGCCCGCAGCCAGGGCGCGCTCGAGGTTGACGCGGCTGCCCTGCTCGTAGCTGCCCAGGCGGGACCGGTTGAGCGTTTCCTGCATGACGTCGGCGGTGAAGCCGGTAGCGCCGTCGGCGCAGTCAACGATCTCGACCACGGTGAGGCACACGCCATCGACGGCGATCGAGTCACCCGGTGCGGCGTCCGCTGTGACGGTCGGGCAGGAAACGGTGATGCGGACGGCGTCGTCAAGCTGCTCCAGCTTGTCCACGGTGCCGATTTCTTCGACGAGGCCTGTGAACATCGGTTGTTCTCCTTGAAGTGTATCTGCGGGTGGTCAGGGCCAGGGGCGGCGTAATTCGATGACGGCGTCCTCGCCGAGAGAGAACGCGTCGTTGAGCTCGTAGCGCGGCGCGTCGGCAAGCGTGTCGGCGAGCGGGCCGTCGAGCAGGCTGTGGCCGCCGCCGAGCAGCATCGGCGCCACATAGGCGTGGACGCGGTCGACGACGTCGAGGGCGAAAACGCTGCGCATGAGCGTCGGTCCGCCTTCGACGAGGACATCCCGCGCACCGGTGTCGTAGAGCGCGTCGAACGCCTCCTGCGGGGTGGCGTACTGCTCGAAGCCGAGACGCGTCAGGTTTCCTTCCGGGACGTCCCGCGTGCCCACGACAACCCTGCGGGGCTGCCGCGCCAGCAGGGATCCATCGCGGTCGCGGGCGGTGAGCGACGGGTTATCGGCGATCGCCGTCCCGGTGCCGATGACGATGGCATCGCGCATGGCGCGGTCGAAGTGGGTGTACTGGCGCGTTTCAGCGGAGGTGATCCACTGGCTGGTGCCGTCGACTGCGGCGCTGAAGCCGTCGAGGGTGCCGGCGAATTTCGCGGTGACGGACACGCGGCCGTAGCGGATGGAGTTGAGCCAGGGATCGAGTCCGTCAACCGGGTAGTCCACCTGGGTGACCGCTACGTCGTGGCCCCGCAGGTAGGCGGCCCCGCCGTCGGCGATGGGGTTCGGGTCGTGGCGGATGTAGTAGACGTGCGCGATGCCGGCCTCCACGATCGCCTCGGAACACGGCCCCGTCCGGCCGGTGTGGTTGCACGGCTCCAAGGTGACGGCAAGCGACGCGCCGCGAACGCGGTCAGGCGCAGTCGCCGCAGCGGCATCGAGGGCGACGCGTTCGGCGTGCCGTCCGCCGGCGCGCTCGGTGGCACCGGTGGCGATGATGCCGGTGTCGTCGAAAAGCGCGCACCCGACCGGTGGATTCGGGCTGGTGATTCCGCGCGCAGATTGCCCCGCATTGACAGCGGCAACGAGCGCTGACTGGACGGTGGAAGAGAGATCTGGGTACATCGGCGAGAGCTTCTTCAACGCTCGGCGGCGGCGCGGGCCAGGTCGCGGAGGGTGTCCACCGCTTCGGCCGGATCCTCGGCACCGAAAACTGCGGAACCGGCGACAAACGCATTGACCCCAGCTTCGGCAGCCAGCTCAATGGTGGCTTGAGAGATGCCGCCGTCGATGCCGATCAGCGTCGATAAACCCGCTTCTTCAATGCGTTCGCGCGCGGCCGCGACTTTGCTCAGCACCTCCGGCATGAATTTCTGGCCACCGAAGCCGGGCTCGACGCTCATGATCATGACTTGCTCGAAGTGCTCGAGGTCGTCGAGGTACGGCTCAATCGGGGTGCCCGGTTTGATGGCGAAACCGGCCTGGGCGCCGAGATCGTGAAGTGTCCGCGCGGCCGCGACGTGGTCGTCAGTCGCCTCGATGTGGAAGACGAGACGGTCGCCGCCGGCCTTGATATAGGTCTCGAACCGGCGCTCCGGCTCCTCGATCATCATGTGGATGTCCAGGAACTGGTCGGTCACGCCGTCTACGGCCTTAGTCACATCGGGCCCGAAGGAGAGGTTGGGCACGAAGTGGCCGTCCATGATGTCGACGTGGAGCAGGTCGGCGGACGGCACCTTCCGCACGTCCGCCCCCAGGTTGGCGTAGTCGGCGGCGAGGATCGACGGGGCGATGTAAATCATGGCCCCAAGTCTATCCCTTCAGCGAAATCAGTCCCCGTCGCTGTGTTTGCGCAGCGCGGCGACGAACATCGCGTCGGTCCCGTGACGGTGCGGCCACATCTGCGCGCTGAGGTATTCGCCGAGATCGCCCATGTCGGGCAGCACGCCGCGGATGTCGAGCTCGTCGACACCGCCGTGGGCGAGCTGCTTATCGACGATCTCCCGCGTCTCCCTCAGATCCGGCGAGCACGTGGAATACACGACGACACCGCCCGGCTTGGCCAGGTTCACGGCGGAGGCGAGCAATTCCGACTGTAGCTCGTTGAGCTCTGCGATATCGTCCTCGCTCTTGCGCCAACGTGCCTCCGGGCGGCGGCGCAGAGCACCGAGGCCGGAACACGGCGCGTCGACAAGCACGCGGTCGAATCCCGGCTCGAGTCCTGGATCGCGGCCGTCGGCGACGTGTACGGTGACGGGCATGCCGTCGGTGGACTTCCGGATCAAATCCGCTCGCGTGGCGCTGACCTCAACGGCGTCGACGTGCGCTCCGTCGATCGACGCGAGGGAGCCCATGAGCGCGGCCTTGCCGCCGGGGCCAGCGCACAGGTCGAGCCAGCGGCCGTGGTCGTTGTCGACATCAAGCTCAGCGACCGCGCGGGCAATCAGCTGCGAGCCCTCGTCCTGCACAGCCGCCATTTTGTCGCGCACCGGCTCGAGCGAGCCCGGGTCGCCGCCTTCATCGAGGTACACGGCGTACGGGCTGTAGCGCCCTTCCTCCCCGCCCGTGAGAAGGGCGAGCTCCTCCGCCGACAGCTCTCCGGGGCGCGCGACCAGGTGCACAATCGGCCGCTTCGAATCCGCCTCGAGGGCAGCTTGGAGCTCGTCCTCGCCGACGACGCGGGCGAAGGACTCGGCGATCCATTGCGGGTGCGCGGTGCGGAAGGCGGCGGCCGCGATCTTCCCGTCGGGAGTGAGCTTGTCCATCCAGTCTTGGGTGCTGGTGCGCGAAATTGTGCGCAGGATTCCGTTGACGAAGCCTTTCGCCTTGCCAGCGCCCGCAGCTTCGGCGAGGCGGACCGAGGTATCCACCGCGGCGTGATCGTCAACTCGGGTAAACAGCAACTGGTAGGCCCCCACGCGCAAGGCTGTGAGCACAGCTGGGTCGAGCTCGCCCACCGGGCGGGACGAGCAGTCGGCGATCACCGCGTCGAGGACCCCGAGGTTGCGCAGCGTGCCATAGGCGATCTCCGTCGCGAATGCCGCATCGCGGCCCGCGATCTTCTGCTCGCGCAGAATCTGCGGGAGGACGAGGTTGCCGAACGCATCTTCTGCTTCCACCCGCAGCACTGCGTCAAAGGCGGCCTGGCGGGCCGGATCCCCAATATTTCGGGCATCGCGGACACTGCGCTCCTGCCGCGAATCGCGCGGGCGGCGCTGGCGCCGCTGGCCACCGTCGCGCGTGCGTGTGCGCTGCGGCTCTCCGTGGACCGCTTTCTGGGCGGCCTGCTCTTTCGCGCGTTTCGTGCGGGACCGGAAACCTCCGCTCACTCGAACCTCACTCCTTCGGCATTCTGTAGACCCCGCGCCCAGTCGGCGGCGGCCATCATCTTCTTTCCCGGCGGCTGGATGGAACCAAGCGCGACTGGACGTGTGCCGGTGCCGACGTGGACTGCGTCCTTGCTCACCTCGAGCTGGCCTGGGGCGAGCTCGCCGACGTCGGCGACATCAGCCACGGGACCGATTTTGACGCGGTCGCCGTCGAGCGTGGTCCATGCGCCGGGGCCCGGCGTGTAGGCGCGGATCGCGCGGTCAACCTCTTCCGACGGAGCAGACCAATCGATGCGCGCGTCGTCCTTGCTGATCTTCGGCGCATACGTTGCGTCGCCCTCCTGCGGGGTGAAGGACGCGTGGCCGGTAGCCAGGTCGTCCATCGTGCGCACGAGCAAGTCGCCGCCGGAGTACGCGAGACGCGTGAGCAGGTCGTCGGCAGTGTCATCCGCGCGGATCTGCTCGGGTTCCTGCAAGAGGATGTCGCCGGTGTCCAGACCGGCGTCGATACGGAATGTCGTGGCACCGCTGTATTCGTCGCCGTGCAAAATACCCGCCTGCACGGGTGCGGCGCCCCGCCAGCGCGGCAGCAGGGAGAAGTGCAGGTTGATCCAGCCGTGGGTGGGAATGGACAGGAAATCTTCCGGAATCAGGTTGCCGTACGCCACGACCGGGATCGCGTCGGGAGCGAGCGCTTCCAGCTTCTCCTTGATCTTCTCGTTACCCTTGAGCTTCTCTGGAGTGAGCACCTCAATGCCGTGCTCCTGCGCCAGCGCCTTGACCGGCGAAGGGTGCAGTGTGCGCCCACGCCCCTTCTTGGCGTCCGGGCGGGTCAGCACCGCCACCACCTCGTGCTCCGAAGCAATGAGCTTTTCCAGCGCCACCACCGCCGGTTCCGGGGTGCCCGCGAAAACCAAACGCATTGTGTGTCCTTCCTCTCTCGTTACTGCGCCGTGTACCAGTCCATGCCACGGATCATCCGCATCGCTTCTTTGCGCACCTCGGGTTCGAGGCGGCGCAGGAACAACACGCCGTCCAAGTGGTCCGTCTCGTGCTGGATGCACCGAGCGAGAAGACTGTTGGCGCGCAGTGTGACCGGGCGGCCAAATTCATCGAAGCCTCGGGCGACGACGATCTCGTGCCGGGCCACATCGGCCTGCAGGTCCGGAATGGACAGGCAGCCTTCCGGCCCGATCTGCACGAGGTCGTTGACAGGCTCCCACTCCGGGTTGACCAACGCGCCGCGCATTCCGTCGCAGTCGTAGACAAAGACCCTCTTCGTCAGACCGATCTGGTTGGCGGCCAGACCTACTCCCCCGGCGTCGTCCATGGTCTCGAGCATGTCGCGGACAAGGGTGCGCAACGATTCGTCGAAAAGCTCGACGGGCGTTGCTTGCGTATTCAGTACCGGATCACCGAAGATCCTGATGGGGCGGACGGTCATGGCTGCCCAGTCTACGTGTAGGCGCCCTTTAGCCGATATGCATGGGGTTGACCTGGATGCGCAGCGGTAAGTCCTGCTTGCGCGTGGCGCGGTTGACCGCCGCGGCGCGCAGAGCTTTGCCCAGTGCCGTGCGGGAGGAAAGAGGTGTGCGGATGAGCACGCGCTGGGCCTGTCCCGCGGTGCGCCGGTCCCATTCCCCGGGCAAATCAACCCCGGCGGGAAGGTCAACGGGGCCGAGGATGTCCACCTCTGTTGGAAGGTCGATGTGCTCCAAGAAATCGGTAAGCGATTCGCGCGGACTGTCCACAGCAGCCATGTGCACCGCTGGCGGGAACCGCACCTCGCGGCGCTGGGCGAGCTCCGCCGCCGCATGGCCAGCAGCATCCCAGCGGATCAGGTACTGCACCACGGGCAAAGCCGGATCAGCGACCACGGCCACTTCCCCGCCCTTGCTGTGCGGCGCGACGAGCGTGGCAGCCGCCATCCACTTCGCCATGGTCTCTTCCGCCGCGCGCAGATCCGGGCGTCCGAGCAGCGCCCACGTGTCGAGGAGGATCGCCGCGCCGTACGCGCCACCGCCCGCCACATGTGGCTCTGCTCCCGGGGTGGCCACCACGATCGCGGGTTCATCATCCACCTCAGTGTGGATCCGATCGCCCCAGGACGCGATGACTTTCTGCGGCGCAAATGCACGGCCGAGTTCTTCTGCCGTGCGTTGGGTGCCCACCACCACTGCGCGAAGACGGTGGGAACCGCAGTTCGCGCACACGAACGAGCTGTCCATGCGCCCGCACCAGCGGCACGTCGGTACCGCCGCTTCCTTGCCCGACGGCAAGCCGAGCGGGCCGTTGCAGACGCGGCAGCGCGCCGGAGTGCGGCAGTTTCCGCACGCCAACGACTGGACGTATCCGGCGCGCGGGACTTGGAAAAGCACCGGCTTATCCGCCGCGAGCGCGCGCCGGGCCGCCTCGAATGCGGTGGACGGAAGGCGAGCGGCACCGGCGCGGGGATCCCGCTCCAGTTCGAAATCGCTGTCTCCGGCAGCATGAATGTGCGGCGAGCGTGTCCGCAACGTCGTCCGCGGGGCAACGAGGTCGTGCATCCAGCCAGACTCGACGAGCAGCTGCGTTTCCGCGGTGCGTGCGTGCCCGCCGATGATGAGCGAACACTTTTCGACGGCCGACCTCGTGGTCAGCACCTCCCGCGCATGCGTGTACGGGGCACGCGGATCGACGAGTGAATCATCGCCGTCGAACATGACCACTGCCAGACGGAGGTTCTCCACCGGCGCGAAGGCAGCCGAACGAGTCCCCACGACAAGGCGCCCCTGGCCGTGGAGAATCGAAAGGAAACGGCTGTACCGTGCCTGCGGGCCCAGAGACGCAGTCAACGTGGTGATCTGCCGCGGGCCGACGACCTTGCGTAATGCGGCGTCCATCCGGTCTACATCTGTCTGGTCGGGCACGACGATGAGAACTCCTCCGCCGTCAGCTGCGACCTTGGTTGCCAGGGCTGACAGCGACTCGGTCCAGTCGTCGCCGGGTGCCATTTGCCACGCCGCGCGCGCCACCGTCCCCGCGACGACGGCATCGACGAAAGACTCGCCGTGCGCGTAAGCACTCCAGCCGGATAGGTCAGGTTCCTCGACCTTGCCGAGGTCCTCCCACAGCGTGGAGGTGTCCGTGGCTTCAGCTTTGACGTGGCGCGCAGGAATGGCGGAGCGGATGATGTCGGAGCGCGTTCCCGCGTACCTGTTGGCCAAAGCGTCGACGAGTTCACGCATTCGTTCCGGGTAGACGACCTCGGGCGAGACCACGCGCTCAATGAATCGCAGTTTTCCGTCGTGGTCCGATTGGGCCAGGCGCTCGAGCACCAGGGCGTCCACCAACCGGCCCCCGAAACGTATGCGCACCTTCACCCCCGGCTGCGCATCATCCGACTGGCTCTCCGTCACCAGGTAATCGAAGCCGCGGTCCAAGTGAGGGAGCCCCAACAACGGCAGAACACGCGCGATCGGGTTGACCGCAGCTGGCGTGCTGTTGGGGCTATGAGACATGCACCAAAGTGTAACGGCCGCATCGACCACGCCCCCGTTACCTAACCGTTACCTGGGTTTTTACCGGGAATTCAGCGTGTAAATCCTTGCAGAAAAGAGGCCCAGGGAGCATAATCGACTCGTTTTCAGTCATTCGTCGTTGGAAAGTGCCCTTTTAGCTGTGAAACGCTCCCTCATTGCTTCTTCGTTGGCTCTGATCACCTCTGCCCTTCTGGCTAGCGCCGCAGTAGCCGGGCCGCTGTCGGCTAATCTGGGCCCGTCGCTGGAACCAGATCCTGTCGCGCTAAGTTCGGAGGCATCCCAGAACATCACCTCCGGCGTGCAAAACGGCATGCACCAGGCCTACAACGCGCTACCTCCCGAGATGAAGAAGGCAGTGCCGGACGAGCTGCGCCCCGTCCAGCACACTCCCCACCCGCGCACGCAGCCGCTGCACCAGGGTGCCCCCATGTGCTTCGACCACAACGGCCGCAAGAAATCCGCGCCGGAAGCGCCTCCCGCCTGTACAAACACCGTCGCCATCACCTACGACGACGGCCCGTCGCCGGAAACCACCCCACGTCTGCTCGACATCCTGAAGAGCAAGGACGCTAAGGCCACTTTCTTCGCCATCGGCAGCAATGCCGACGCATTCCCCGACATTCTCCAGCGCGAGCGCGACGAGGATCACCTGGTGGCCAACCACTCGTACAACCACCCGCAGCTGAACGCGATCTCTGACGACCGCATCGGCCGCGAGCTTGACGAGACCAGCCGCGCGATAGAGTCGGCGCTGGGCTCCAAGCCGCATTGGATGCGCCCGCCCTACGGCGCGACGAACGACCGCGTTGCCGCCGTCTCCGGCGAGCGCGACATGGCGCTGGCTCTCTGGGACGTGGATACCGCCGACTGGCAGAACCGCAACGCGGACATCACCTGCCGCAACGCCGTAGATAACGCCCAAGCCGGCTCAATCATCCTCATGCACGACATCCACCCCAGCACTGTGGACGCCGCCGCCTGCATCATCGATGGTCTCCGCGCAAAGGGCCTGCGCCCAGTGACACTGGACGAGATGGTTCAGCCGACTCCGGGTCACACCTACACCCGGGCCCAGTAGGCACACGCTCACCTCGATCACCCATTACTCCCCTCCCCCTGGCCGTGTGCCCAAGCACACGGCCTTTCGCGTTGAATCTCAATTTTGGTTGCCTTATGTTCAGGGCATGAGTGAACCGGAGACGGTATTCGTCGATAAGCAAGATGCGCAGAATGCTGAGCGTAAAGGCTGGCAAAAAGTCACGCCGTACGTGATGTTCGCGGTGTATTTGCTTGGACCGCTCGTGTTGATTCCGGCTGTCGGCGAAGAAAACGCCGGCGTCCCCACCGCTGGACTTGTCCTCGGCACCGCTGCCCTCTTCGGCTTCATCGACGGCTGGATCTTCCGCCCCACATGGTCCCTGCCGATCCTGGCTGGTGTCGCCTTCCTTGCCGCGAAGCTGCTGTATTTCAACGACGGGACCGTCATTTACTTCATCGGCGTGATCATCATCGCCGCGGCCTTCGACTACCTCGCGGGCCTGCTGGCGGGAACCGCTGGGGATGATGACTAAGTGCTAGAGACCTGGGTACTCGACCATCCCGATTACGGGTGCATCGAGGTGCGCTCCGGCTTCGACAAAGACTTTCTCGCCGACGACCCCGATTGGCCGGGCGAGCTTCCGGAGAAGTTCAAAGGTGACCCGGACGCCGGAAAGCGCGCACCCGCCGACGCGAAGCCGTGGACGCGACTCGGCGAGTTCACAAAGAATCCCCCGCTGCGCCTGCAGGTCATTGTCGACGGAAAAGTGCAGCACCAGTACGAAAGCCTCGAGCAAGGCACCGCCCGGATTCCGTTGCGCGGCCCAGGCAAAAAAGACAAGCTCGAGGTCCTGGTCAATCTCGGCACCGAGCGCTCCAAACCGCACCTGCGCTTGGTGGCCAACACGTTCAAGGACATCCTGCAGGTCGAATTCCGCGCGGGCTCGACGATCGTCGAATTCGATCCGCCCGCTGGTTCGCGCGGCGAGCGGCGCCGCGAGATGATGCAGTCCAGTCCCCTGCGCCGCACCGCGATTCCCATTGTCGAGGGCATCGGCAAATCAGGCTGGGCGATTGCCGTGCTTCTCCTCAGTCCCCTCGTCGGTCGATTTTTGGACTGGCTGTCGCAGTTCCTACCGGACTGGGAGCTGCCTGATTTCACCCTGCCGCATGTCGACCTGCCCGTGCCGAATCTCCCTCAAGTCACGCTGCCGACTCCGAATATCGCCCTCCCCAACCTGCCGTCGCTTCCACCGCTTCCTGAGTGGGTGGATCTCTTGATGGAGTATTCGAAAATCTGGGTGCCCATCGTCGTCGGCATCGTCGTGGGCGTCATTGCGCTGCGCAATTACCGCAAGTCGGAAGCTGAAAAAGAGCAGTGGCGTGAAAAACGCGCCTCCGCCGACACAGCGGAAGCGCGTCCGTACAGCAGGCATGGGCGACCTGGACGAACCGATGGGGATTCCGCCAAGGAGACGAACCCCTACCGGCCGAAGGATTAGAGCCCGGCAGCCGACTTCAGGTCGTCGACCTTGTCCAGCGCCTCCCACGGGAAGTCCACGTCAGTGCGGCCGAAGTGGCCGTAGGCGGCCGAGTCCGAGTAGATCGGGCGGAGCAGATCCAACTCGCGGATGATCGCCGTCGGGCGCAGGTCGAAGACCTTCTCCACCGCCTGCTGGATCGTCTCGTCGGTCTGGCCCTCAGCGGCAGTGCCGAAGGTCTCCACGTACAGGCCCACCGGCGTCGCGCGGCCAATGGCGTAGGCGACCTGGACCTCGACACGCTTGGCCAGGCCGGCGGCGACGATATTCTTCGCCACCCAGCGCATCGCGTACGCGGCGGAGCGGTCGACCTTTGACGGGTCCTTGCCGGAGAAGGCACCGCCGCCGTGGCGGGCCATGCCGCCGTAGGTGTCCACGATGATCTTGCGGCCGGTCAGGCCGGCATCGCCCATCGGGCCGCCGAGAACAAAGGAGCCGGACGGGTTGACCAGTAGCTTAGTGTCCGGTGTGTAGTACTGTTTCAGGCCCGCATCCTCAAGCACCCACTCCAGCACGTGCTCGCGCAGGGCCGCCTCGAGCTCCACACCGGTGAAGTCCGGGTCGTGCTGGGTGGAGATGACCACGGTGTCGAGATACACCGGGGTGTCACCGTCGTAAGCAAAGGTCACCTGGGTCTTGCCGTCCGGGCGGAGGCCACGGACGGTGCCGTCCTTACGCACCTGTGTCAAGCGGCGCGAAAGGCGGTGAGCGGTGGAGATCGGAAGCGGCATGAATTCCGGGGTCTCGTCGGTGGCGTAACCGAACATGAGGCCCTGGTCGCCTGCACCGGACTGGTCCTCTTCCCCGGTGGAGGTGTTCGAGCGCACCTCGAGCGAGTCGGTGACACCGTCGGAAATCTCGGCGGACTGGTCGCCGATGGAGATATTCACTCCGCAGGTGCGGCCGTCGAAGCCGACCTCGGAGGAGATGAACCCGATCTCGACGAGCTTGTCTCGCACGAGCTTTGCGATATTCGAGTACGCCTTCGTGGTCACCTCGCCGACAACGTGAACCTGTCCGGTGGTCACCATCGTTTCCACGGCCACACGCGACAGCGGATCCTGGGCGAGCATGTCGTCCAGGATGGTGTCGGAGATGGCATCGCAGATTTTGTCCGGGTGCCCTTCGGTGACGGATTCACTGGTGAAGAGGCGGTAGAAGGGGTCAGTCATCGTGAAGTCGGTCCTTTGGTTTAGACGGCTGTCTCATTGTGTGACACGCGTCGTATGCGACGCACACACCACAATAGACCAAGCTGTCTAAGAATGACAACCTCACTGTCTGTTTGAAGTCAGCGCCTCAATGCCGTCCCAGATCCGCGCAGCTACGACATGCTTCGGACCATCAGCGATCTCTTCGACTTCGCCGTCGGCACGGATCAACCAGCCGCTGTTGCGCAGTTCGCCGAACACGGAGCCGCCGGCCACGGAATTGACCATGAGCAAGTCTGCTCCCTTACGCTCCAACTTCGCCTTGCCGTATTCGAGCGGTTTGTCCGTCTCCGCGGCGAAGCCCACGATCGTCGCGGATGTTTCGCCCGCATTGCGCTTATCGACGAGGCCTTTGAGAATGTCCGGGTTTTCCACCATGCGCAGAGTGGACAGTGCGTCGTCGGACTCTCCCTTCTTCAGTTTCGAGTCTGCTTCATTTTCCGGCCGGTAGTCGGACACAGCCGCCGCCATGATGACGAAGTCCGCGTTCTCGGCTGCACGGTCCACCGCCTTCTTCATGTCGCGGGTGGAGCGCACCTTCACGATCTCCGCTCCCGGCGGGGTGTCCAGCGCGTCGGTGTCGCCGGCAACGACGGTGACGTCCGCGCCTCGGTGCGCGGCGATGTCCGCCAGGGCGAATCCTTGGCGGCCGGAGGAACGGTTGCCGATGTAGCGCACCGGGTCGATATTCTCCTGCGTGCCGCCAGCGCTGATGACGACCTTCTTGCCTTGCAACGACAGCCCGAACGGACCGGTTTCAAGCACAGTGCGCGCCATTTCTGCGATCTGCGCGGCTTCGAGCATCCTGCCCGGCCCGGTGTCTGTACCAGTCAATCGTCCGTGCGCCGGCTCGAGCACTACGATGCCGCGGCGGCGCAGGGTCTCCACATTGTCCTGCGTGGCGGGATTCTCCCACATCTCCGTGTGCATGGCTGGCGCCAGCACCACCGGGCAGGTGGCCACGAGCGCTGTCGCGGTCAGCAGGTCGTCTGCTCGCCCAGCAGCGATACGCGCGATGGTGTCCGCGGTCGCCGGCGCGATGACGATGAGGTCTGCATCTTTGCCCACGCGGACGTGCTGCACTTCGTCCACGCGTGAGAACACCCCGGTGTCGACCGGGTTGCCGGACAGCGCCTCGAATGTCGCTGCCCCGACGAAGTTCAGCGCCGCCGGGGTGGGAACGACGCGGACATTGTCCCCGCCTTCGGTGAACTCCCGGATAAGGTGGCAGGCCTTGTATGCGGCGATCCCTCCCGCGACTCCGACGACAACGTTGCGGGGCGTTTTGGTGTTCTCACTGGGCTCTGGGCTCATGGCCCCCGAGCTTACCCACCACCGCTAGGTCCGGGGCTGCCGCACCCACGCGCCAATCACTCCGGGCACGACCTCCGGCGCCTCGCCGAGCAGAGCCTTCAGGTTTCCTTCCCTTTCCACCGCGGATGTCACCGCCTGCACCTTGCCCCGTTTTCCGTTACCCGTGCCTGCTTTACGCTGACCTGCGCCGTACATCCCCGGCCCACCGGCGACCGCGCCACGTGCACCAGTCTGACCGTTGCCCGCAGCTCCCCCGCCGACGAACGCGTTGGTCCCCTGACCCACAGCACCGGTTCCCATTCCAGAACCTGCGCCCGCACCGAAGCCTCCGAGACGACCACCGCCCAGAGCACCAGAAACGCCGGAGCCACTGCGCGCACCACCAAGCCCGCCAGCACCGGCCCCTGCCGCCCCACGGCCCGCCCCGCCAAGCGGCGACATTGCCGGACCGCCGAAACCACCGGAACCTCCGGAACCAACAGCACCGCCAGCACCCGCACTGGCAGCACCGCCCACACCGGCGAGAACAGGTCCTCCACCGACACCGGAAACGGCACCAACCGGTCCCAGCAGCCCCGCGCCTGTGCCCAGAGAACCCGCACCGGTGCCTGCGGGTGAACCAGCACCGCCAGCCAATCCCGTCAACGGCGGTGGCATCGTCGGCGCTGCCGCTGACGCCGCTTGCGTTGGCGTCGCTCCGGCCGCGATCGACTGGAGCATATCCGGGTTCGGCCGTCCGAACTGTTCCACGACCTGCGTCGGTGTGGATGCGTATGCCAGATCGCGGTACCCGGCATTCGACAGCGCCTGCTGCACGATCTTCGGCAATGGTGTGTCCTCGAATGTCGGCGTTCCCGATGCCAATGAACCGGACTGGTTCGTCCCGTTGCCGTTCGGCGCTCCGAGTTCGGGCAGCAATTGTGTGAACAGAGGCGTTACCGGGACCAACTCGGTAGTGAGCTTCGGCGAAAAGGCTGCCAGGAATGATTCCTCAAATGCCTTCGCCACTCCCGGGCTTGGTGTTGCGCGCAGCACTGCAAGTGCCGCCGCCACTTGAAGTGCATTCGCCTCGGTCACCGTGACCAGACTCGCGGTGTGTGCGGACAGTGCGCTCGCGTTAGCCATGTATTCGTCGCCCGCGGTCTCGATCTGACCTAGCTTCTCAATGGCCTTTGCGATGGATTCTGTCTCCGCCGACCCCTGCAGGTCCGCGACCGCCCCCGGAATGTAGGACAGCGCGTCCCCGATCGTCGCTGCCGTATCCGCCCAGTCCGCCGACATGCCCGACATGGATGCCACGTCCGTGCCGATTAGTTCCAGGTTCAACGTGTCCAGGCTGAACGGCTTGCCCGCGATCGGATTCGTCGCAGTGAAGTTGTTCACCACAGGCTGCTCCGTGCTCACGTTGTCGATGACCGCGTTGAAGCTCCTCCCCATTACCGACTGCCCCACGCTGCCCAGCACATCCGCGAAGCTCATGTCCGCCATCTCATAACCCACCAACTGCGCCGACAAAAGGTCAACCGCATTCGCGAAATGCTGTGCCAATCCTTTCGTCGCCTCCGGCTCGCTGTCACTCCGAATGGTGCCGTGCATTGAACCTGATTCATCTAGCCCAGACACTTGAGAGAAAGTGCTCGCTCCCAGCACTTTCATCATCGTGTGAGAAACCGAAAGCGTGTCCTGTGCTTTAGCCAACTGATCAATAGCAGACGAAACGTCGTCAGTTACCAGTTTCACTAAGATCTACCCCCCATATTCTGGCTATTTAAGTTGATAAAGATTTTCCAAGTGTTGAATTGCGCCTAAGCAAAGATCCGTGAACGAGTGCGTTGTTCCCCTCGCAAAAGTCGCCATTGAGATTTGTCCGCGCTCCGTATCCACCGAAGCGAAGCACAGATCCGTGTCCTCAGGTTTCGGGCTGTAGGTGTAGGCCCCCGGAACGATGTCCGAAACATCTGCCACCGCTATAGCGCCCTGCTGAGATACCTCTGCCAAGTTCGCCGAGCCCCCGGTAACTAGAACGGTCCCATCGGAGTCGGAACCCGCAGGATAAAGAGCACATCCATTTATCTCTTCGACGCGCCGATTTAGCACGGCTCCATCCGTCTCAAACCCAATCGCGGCAAACTCCTCAGCGGAGATCTCCTCGCAGGGGTTGAAGATGTTTCCCTTGACGTCTTCGTAGACGAAGTCGCCGAGAACGACGTCGCCGCTTTCAAAGTGGAAGGCGGGTGGGGCGTCCTGACGGGTGCTCGTGGATTCGGAGGAATCAGTAGGATCTGTCGTGTCACGCTGTGGCGCATTAGCCGGGGCATGGGTTTCGGCGACGGCGGAATTGAGAGCGGGTGCGGGATTCACCAGAAGGGATCCTCCCGACGAGCAGCCGGCCAGCACCGCTACCAACACAGCCCCCGATGCGGCAAAGAATGCGCGGGCGGACTCGGTAGTCCCCCAACTATCCGTCGTGCGCCGTGACATTCCCATTTCCTCCGTCCCCCCAGTGCGGTGGATGTCGCCTGTGTTCGTAGTGGTGCTGGCCGACAGGAACAAGGATGACATGAGTCGGGCAAAAATAAAGCGGAACAATGTCTACTTGAGTAGACATTCAATTCTTGACCGCCCAAAACCAACGTAAAGCAAACTTGGAGGGTGTGCCGGGAACAAGAAAGCGCGGGCCACGGCGCAAAAAGTGGTGCCGTGGCCCGCGTTTAGGGGGTGAAAGGGGGGTAAAGCCTTACTGGCCTTCCTCGTGCTCCAGGAGACCGTGCTCGATCTCGCGGAGGGCGATGGACAGCGGCTTCTCGCCCGGCTGCGGGGTGACAAGGGGGCCGATGAACTCGAACACGCCCTCGTCCTGCTCCTGGTAGTAGCTGTTGATCTGGCGGGCACGCTTGGCCGCGAAGATCACCAGGGCGTACTTGGAGGAGACCTTGGTCAGCAGCTCGTCAATAGGCGGGGCCGTGATGCCTTCGGGTGTGTCGTACACCTGCTCGTTGACGTCGGCGGTCTCCGCCGAATTAGCAAGATCGTTGGTCACGTTGCTCACTCACACCTATTCGTTGTTTGGACGCTGGACGCACAAGAGGATATCACTAATCCCCTGCACAGCCTCATCCAGATCGTTGTTGACAATGACATCGTCGAACTCGTCCTGAGCGGCGAGCTCGGCACGGGCCGTTTGGAGACGACGCGCGATCACGTCCTCGGTCTCCGTCGCGCGGCCGGTGAGGCGCTCAACGAGCACCTCCCACGACGGCGGGGCGAGGAATACCGTGACGGCCTCCGGCATGATCTCCTTGATATTGCGGGCACCAGCCAGGTCGACCTCGACCAAGACCGGGCGACCAGCATCAAGGGCTTCCCGCACGGGTGCGGCGGGAGTTCCGGAACGCTGCAGGCCACCGTGAATGTCAGCCCACTCGAGCATTTCGCCCGCGTCGATCCGATCCTGGAAAGACTTTGGGGACACAAAGAAATAATCCTTGCCGTCCACTTCGCCCGGACGCGGGTCGCGCGTGGTCATGGAGACGGAAAAGTACAGGTCCTCCACTTCCTTGCGGAGACGCTGGACCACCGTCGACTTACCAACGGCGGAAGGGCCAGCCAGAACAACCAGCCGGCCCTTCCCATTCACGTTTGTCACCGATTATTCCCCGAAGCCGAAGCGCTCGAGCAGAGCGCGACGCTGACGGTCGCCGAGGCCGCGCAGACGACGGGTCTGAGCGATCTCGAGCTCCTCCATGATTTCGCGCGCCTTGACCTTGCCCACCTTCGGCAGAGCCTCGAGGAGAGCGGAGACCTTGGTCTTGCCGATGATTTCGTCGGACTCAGCCTTGGCGAGGACGTCCTTCAGGTTGGTGTCGCCGCGCTTCAAGGATGCCTTGAGCTCAGCACGCTGCTTGCGTGCTTCCGCAGCCTTAGCGAGAGCTTCCTGGCGCTGTTCCGGGGTCAGTTCGGGAAGGGCCACTGGGTTCCTCCAATGTGTTAGGGGTTAAGTTCTGATCCAGCTTATGAACCGATTCGACACTGTCGCAAAAGAATTACATTGATGCAACTCGTCGACGTGGGATAACTGTACCACTGCCGGGTTCTAGACACGATGATTGACGCGTTGTTTTGCCACGTCATCGCATCGACGCCTATAACCTACCAGCAGTTTTGCTCCCATAGAATTTGAGTGTCAGTTTAACGCTAAACTACCAGCGATTTCGCAGCTTCGCGCAGCTCAGCGATACCGGGTCCGGCCGACAGCACAGAGCGGGACACATTCGGGAAGACAAGGTGCGCCTGTTCACCGGCGATCCGTGCGACATCCTCCATGGTCGCGCCCTGCGCGCCGACGCCCGGCATGAGCACCGGAGCGTTGAGTTTGTCCAGCTTGGGAGGCTTCTTCACCGTTGCTCCCACGACAACGCCGACATGCCCGACATGTCCTTCGTGCCCGGCCGCGGAGCCGGACTCCCCGTTGCGAGCACGCTTATCGACGTTGAACTCAGCGCATTCGTCCACCATGTGCTGCGCCACAGTGGCACCGCTTCCGCTGAGTGTCTGCGCCTGGAAGCCTTCGGCCTCCGGGTTGGAATTGGCGGACATGACGAACACGCCGCGCCCTTCCCTACCGGCCAGCTCGATGGCGGGAGCCAAGGATCCGACTCCGAGGTACGGCGTGAGCGTGACCGCATCGCAGCACAGCGGTGAATTCTGGTCCAGCCAAGCCAGGGCGTAGCCCTCCATCGTGGAGCCGATATCGCCGCGTTTCGCGTCGGCGACGACCAGAGAGTCGCTTTCCCGCAGCTGATCGAGTGTTTCTTCCAGCACGGCGAATCCAGCAGACCCGAAGCGCTCATAGAAAGCGACCTGCGGTTTGATCAGCGCTACATGCCCCGCAAATGCCTCGACGCAGCGGAGGGAGAATTCGCGCAGGCCGTCGACATTGGTGCTGAGACCCCAGGCCTCGAGAAGCGCCTCGTGAGGGTCGATGCCAACGCACAAACGGCCGTGAGTCTCCCCTACTTCGACGAGACGGTTGCCGAAGTTACGGCGTGTGTTCTCCTGCGCACTCATCTACTCGGCCGCCTGAACTACGTTGTGCTCGAGTTCCTGCAGGCTGGTCACCGTGATCTCGTTGACACGCAGTGATTCGATGCCTTGCACTGCGGCGGTGACACCCTGAACCGTGGTCATGATCGGCACGCTGGACACCACCGCCGCTGCACGAATGTCGTAGCCGTCGTGGCGTGAGCCAGCGGAACCAGCCGGGGTATTGAGCACCAAGTCGACTTCGCCTTCCAGGATACGGTCAACGATAGATGTGCCGTCGGCGCCCCCGCGGACCTCGGAAGCCTTGAGGGCAACTTCGCACTCGATGCCGTTACGACGCAGCATCTGAGCCGTGCCCGCCGTAGCCAGGACCTTGAAGCCCATGGTGGACAGTCGCTGGATCGGGAAGATCAGCGTGCGCTTGTCACGATTAGCCAAGGACACGAACACGGTTCCTTCGGTGGGCAGCTCGCCAAACGCGGCAGCCTCTGCCTTGGCGAAGGCGACGCCAAAGGACGGAGCGAGACCCATGACTTCGCCGGTGGACTTCATCTCTGGGCCGAGAATCGTGTCCAGCACGGCCCCGTCTGGGCGGCGGAAGCGGGTGAACGGCAGAACTGCTTCCTTTACTGCGATCGGGTGCTCGAGTGGCAGGGAGCCACCGTCGTAATTGGACGGAATCAGACCTTCACCGCGCAGCTCCTCGATGGTCGCACCGAGCATGATGCGTGCAGCAGCCTTGGCCAGGTGTACACCGGTGGCCTTGGACACGAACGGCACCGTACGGGAAGCACGCGGATTGGCCTCGATGACATAGAGGATGTCGTCCTTCAAAGCGAACTGGACATTCATCAGCCCCTTGACACCAATACCGTGCGCGAGTGCCTCAGAGGAACGGCGGACCTTCTCAATATCATCCGGCCCCAACGTCATCGGCGGAAGTGCACAAGCCGAGTCACCGGAGTGAATTCCGGCTTCCTCGATGTGCTCCATTACGCCGCCCAAGTAGACGTCCTTACCGTCGCAAAGCACGTCCACATCGATCTCGATGGCGCTGTCCAGGAACCGGTCCACCAGCACCGGATGGTCCGGGGACAACTCTGTTGCGCGGTCAATGTAATCGCGCAGGTTCTCCTCGTCGTAGACGATCTCCATGCCACGACCACCAAGCACGTATGACGGTCGGACCAGCACCGGGTAGCCGATACGGTCAGCCACTTCGCGTGCGCCGTCGAAGGAGGTCGCAGTGCCGTACGACGGTGCAGGCAGGTTGGCTGCATCGAGCACCTTGCCGAATTCGCCACGGTCTTCGGCCATGTCGATCGCCTCGGGCGTGGTGCCCACGACAGGAACGCCAGCATCAGCGAGCTTTTGAGCAAGCCCCAGCGGAGTCTGGCCACCAAGCTGGACGATCACGCCGGCAACGGTGCCGGTGGCTGCCTCAGAGCGGTAAATCTCCATGACATCTTCGAAAGTCAGCGGTTCGAAGTAAAGACGATCTGCGGTGTCGTAGTCGGTGGAGACGGTCTCTGGGTTGCAGTTGACCATCACGGTCTCATAGCCAACGCGGGACAGCTCGAGTGCCGCGTGGACACAGGAGTAGTCAAACTCGATGCCCTGGCCAATGCGGTTCGGGCCAGAGCCGAGGATGATTAACTTTTGTCGGTCACCGGAACCCGCGACAGAAGACACTTCCGATTCTGCATTCGGGTCGTACTCATACGCCGAGTAGTGGTACGGGGTCTGTGCCTCGAATTCGCCAGCGCAAGTATCCACGGTCTTGTACACCGGGTGAATATCCAGCGACCAGCGCAACGCCCGAACACCGTCTTCACCGGCGAGTTCCGGGCGAAGCGCAGCAATCTGGGCGTCGGAAAGCCCGAAGACCTTTGCCTCGCGGAGGAGGTCGGCGTCGAGCACCGGGGCGTCGATAAGCTGCTGCCTGAAATCAATCAATGCCTGAAGCTCGGCGAGGAACCACGGGTCGATACCACTTGCCTCGTATACCTGCTCGATGGTGGCGCCGAGGCGCAGAGCAAGCTCAACGTCGTAGAGGCGCTTGTCCGTAGGAACCTTGAGGTCCTCGAGCACAGCGGCGACATCCGTTGCGCGGTCACCAGCGAAGTACTCGTCCGGCTTGGTCCAGAATCCGTTCGGCTTATCCTCCATGGAGCGCATGACCTTGTTCAGGCCCTGGATGTAGTTGCGGCCAATGCCCATGGCCTCGCCCACTGCCTTCATGGAGGTACCCAGGGTCTCGTCGGAGCCCGGGAATTTCTCGAATGCGAAGCGCGGCATCTTCACAATGACGTAGTCGAGCGTCGGCTCGAAAGCAGCCGGGGTGACACCAGTGATGTCGTTCGTGATCTCGTCGAGGGTATAGCCAATAGCCAGCTTGGATGCGATCTTGGCGATCGGGAAGCCCGTTGCCTTCGACGCGAGCGCGGACGAGCGCGACACGCGCGGGTTCATCTCAATGGTGATGATGCGGCCGTCAACAGGATTCACTGCGAACTGGATATTGCAGCCACCGGTGTCCACGCCAACTTCGCGGATAATCGCGATGCCCTGGTCGCGCATCGTCTGGAATTCCCGGTCCGTCAAGGTCAGCGCCGGTGCAACGGTGACGGAATCGCCAGTGTGCACGCCGAGTGCGTCGACGTTTTCGATGGAGGCGATCACAACAACGTTATCGTCCCCGTCACGCATGAGCTCGAGCTCGAATTCCTTCCAGCCGAGAATGGACTCCTCGATCAGCACATTCGCTTCCGGGCTGGCCTCAAGACCGTCGCCGGCGATGCGCTCAAGGTCCTCCATAGTGAACGCAAGACCAGAGCCAAGGCCACCCATGGTGAACGACGGACGCACAACCACAGGTAGGCCAAGCTCGGCCACCGTTTGTTTGACCTCGTCCATGTTGAAGCACACGCGGGAGCGAGCCGACTCGCCGCCGATCTTGGCCACGATGTCCTTGAACTTCTGGCGGTCCTCACCACGCTCAATCGCGTCGATATTCGCGCCGATGAGTTCGACATCGTGCTTGGCCAGAATGCCCTGGCGGTCCAGCTGGATCGCGGCGTTGAGCGCAGTCTGTCCACCGAGCGTGGCCAGGATTGCGTCCACTTTGTGGCCCTGCTCCGCCTCGCGGGCAAGAATCCTGTCGATGTATTCCGGCTGGATCGGTTCCACGTAGGTATGGTCCGCGAACTCCGGGTCGGTCATGATCGTCGCCGGGTTGGAGTTGATCAGCGTGACACGCAGTCCTTCTTCTTTGAGGACGCGGCACGCCTGGGTGCCCGAGTAGTCGAACTCGCAGGCCTGCCCGATGACGATCGGGCCGGAGCCAATGACCAGGACGTGGTTGATGTCTTCGCGTTTCATTGTTTCCCTTCCTGGTTAGTTCTGCTCGGAGGAGTTCTTCGCTGTTTTGTGGTCGTCCATAAGCGCCACAAACTGGTCAAAGAGCGGGTTGGCATCGTGGGGCCCCGCCGCGGATTCTGGGTGGTACTGGACGGAGTAGGCCTTGCCGGATTTCAGCGCCACGCCCTCGACAACGCCGTCGTTGAGACACGTGTGTGTCACCAGAGCTGGGCCGAAGTCCGTGTCAAAGGTGGTGCCGTCCTTCACGTCCTGGGAGGTGAACCCATCTGGGAGTTTGACTGCGAACCCGTGGTTCTGCGAAGTGATGTCAATCTTGCTGGTCACGTGGTTCTTGACCGGGATATTCACACCGCGGTGACCGAATTTGAGCTTGTACGTCTCAAGACCGAGAGCGCGACCCAGGATCTGGTTACCGAAGCAGATGCCGAACAGCGGGGTGCCGCTGGCAATCACGTCGCGGGTGACAGCGACCATGTCATCAGCGGTTTCCGGGTCGCCCGGGCCGTTGGAGATGAACACGCCGTCCGGATTGTGTTTTTGAACCTCAGCAAAGGAGGTCCCAGCCGGGACAACGATTGTCTCAATGCCGCGCTGCGCGAAGTGACGCGGCGTTGCGGACTTGATGCCCATGTCGTACGCGATGACGGTGTACTTCTTTTCGTCCTCAGCCTCAATCACATACGGCTGGTCAGTGGAGACTTCCGCAGACAGATCTGCGCCCGACATCGCTGGCTGTTCCTTGACGCGGGCAACGAGCTTATCGACGTCCCCCTTTGCCTCCTCACCCACGAAGATCCCAGCTGCGATGGAGCCGTAATTGCGCAGGTGGCGGACCAAGGAGCGCGTGTCTACGCCATGGATGCCGACGATGCCTTGGGCGGTCATTTCGTCTTCGAGGCTGCGCTCTGCGCGCCAGTTCGACACTCGCTTGGACAGGTCACGGATGACCAGGCCGGCAACCCAAATGCGGCTGTCGCGGGACTCATTGTCTTCGTCGTTCCAGCCGGTGTTGCCGATCTGCGGTGCCGCAGCGACGACGATCTGGCGGTGGTACGACGGGTCAGTCATCGTTTCCTGATAACCGGTCATGGCGGTAGTGAAGACTGCTTCGCCGAAGATGGGTTCAGCGCTGGCTGCTCCGAAGGCGAAGCCGGGGAATGTCGTGCCGTCGGCGAGGACCAGCACGGCGGGAATGCGGTCAGTACTCATGTGCGTTTCCTTTTTCTCGTTGTATTCTCGCGTTTTTAGGCAGCGCCGGCGCTAATGCGGAACGGCGCTTGTGCTGGTCAGCTCTTTCGGCGTTCCGTCGCGTCGTAGGTCTGCTTCCCGCGCAGCCACGTGGCGGCGATACGGGTGTTGAATTCAGAGCCCTCATAAGGGGTGTTCTTCGATTTAGAGGCCATCTCTTCGCCGTGTGCGGTCCAGGGCGCCTGCGTATCAACGAGCGTGAGGTTGGCCGGCTCGCCGACGGCAATAGAACGGCCCTGGTCCGACAGTTGGAGAATCTCAGCTGGACGCTCACTCATGACCTTGGCCACGAAGCGCCAGTCAGCCAGCCCGGACTCAACGAAGACCTGGGCAACGATGGCCAGAGAGGTCTCCAGGCCGATCATGCCGGGCTTGGCGTTTTCAAATTCCACGCACTTGTCTTCGGACCCGTGCGGGGCATGGTCGGTGGCGACGACATCGATGGTGCCATCGAGCAGGGCATCGCGCAGCGCGATCGTGTCGCGGTCCTCGCGCAGCGGCGGGTTGACGCGGTAGACACCGTCGTAGGATTCCAATTTCGCGTCGGTGAGCAGCAAGTGGTGCGGGGTCACTTCGGCGGAAACGTCGATGCCCTGTTCTTTCGCCCAGCGCAACAAGGACACGGTGCCCTCGGTTGATGCGTGGCAGAGGTGGTATCGGCCGCCGTAATCGCGGGTCATGATGAGGTCGCGCGCCACGACGGACTCCTCGGCGACACGCGGCCAGCCGCGAAGGCCGAGCCGTGCGGCGTTCTCACCTTCGTGGGCGACAGCGCCTTCTGTCATGCGGTGGTCTTCCGCGTGCTGGGCCAGCACCACGTCGTAGGCTTTCGCGTACTCTATGGCGCGGCGCATCAGCTGCGGATCGTTCACGCACTTGCCGTCGTCGGAGAACATCTTGACGTGCCCGCGGGACATCAGGCCGATCTCGGTGAGCGATTCGCCCTTCAGCCCATTGGTGATGGAGCCGACCGGGTAAACGTCGCACTTTCCGTATGCCTGTCCTTTGTCCCACACTGCGTCGGCGAGGAAAGGCTGGTCGATGACCGGCTGGGTATTCGCCATGGTGAACACGGCGGTGAAGCCGCCGGCCGCCGCGGCGTCGGAACCGGTCGCGATCGTCTCAGTGTCTTCGCGGCCGGGCTCGCGCAGGTGGACGTGCATGTCCACCAGACCGGGAAGCAGGACCTTGCCGCCGCAGTCCATGACCTCGTCGGCATCGTCGAAGGGGTTCTCGCCGATGGAGTCGATCACGCCGTCGGCGACGTCGATGAGAATGCTGATTTCGTCCTCGCCGTAGGGGCGGACGTTATTCAATGCGAGTGTCGTCACTTCCCTACTCCTTTCCTTCCAGCGCGTCCGCGCCGCTCGCCAACAGTGTGAACAGGACCGCCATGCGGGTGTACACGCCGTTGGTGACCTGGTCGAGGACCACCGTGTTGTCGCGGTCGGCGACGTCGAAATTGATTTCCATGCCGCGCAGCATCGGGCCCGGGTGCATGATCAGGGTCTCGTCGCCGAGCATGTTCGCGCGCTCCTTGCTCAGCCCATACAGAGTCGCGTATTCGCGGTGCGACGGGAAGAACCCGCCGTTCATGCGCTCAGCCTGCACGCGCAGCATCATGACTGCGGCGATCGGGGCTTCATTTTCCCTGCGCGCGCTCCCGAGAGCCGCATCAAAGTCGCATTCGACCGAGCACGGCCAGTACTCCACGCCCGTGGGCAAAAGCGTCGGCGGCGCGACGAGCACGACGTCCGCACCCAGCGTGTGGAGCAGGTCCACATTGGACCGCGCAACGCGGGAGTGCAGGATATCGCCGACAATGAGGATCTTCTTTCCGGCGACGTCGCCGATGTGCTGGCGCATTGTCACAGCGTCGAGAAGCGCTTGCGTCGGGTGCTGGTGTGAACCGTCGCCGGCGTTGATGATGGCGGCGCCGGGCACCCACTCGCGGAGCAGGTTCGGCGCGCCCGACGACGGGTGGCGCATGATGATCGCGTCGGCGCCAACGGAGCGCAACGTATTCGCCGTGTCCTTGAGGGACTCGCCCTTCTTCACGCTGGAACTGGACGCGGAGACGTTGATGACGTCCGCGCTCATCCACTTGCCCGCGGTCTCGAACGAGGACCGTGTGCGGGTGGAGTTCTCGTAAAACAGCGTGAAAATCGTCCGTCCACGCAACGTGGGCAGCTTCTTCATTTCACGTCCGTCGAGCGCCTCGCGGAAACGGTCGGCCTCATCCATCAAGCCGATGATCTCGTCGCGGCTCAGATCCGCGATGCTGATCAGGTGTTTCATTCTTCGCCCCCTTCTTTGACCAGGAGGACGGCATCGGTCTCGTCGAGCGGGGTGAGCGTCACGCGGACGTCCTCCGTGATCGCCGTCGGAATATTCTTGCCCACATAGTCCGCGCGGATCGGAAGTGCGCGGTGCCCGCGGTCGACGAGGACCGCGAGCTGAATGGCTTCCGGGCGACCGATATCGCTCAGCGAGTCGAGCGCGGCGCGGATGGTTCGGCCGGAGAACAGCACGTCGTCGACGAGGACGATCGTCGCGCCGTTGATATTGCCCGGGATGTCGGTCGGGGCCAACGCCCGGTGCGGGCGGCCGCGGAGGTCATCGCGGTAAAGCGTCACATCGAGGCTGCCAACGGGAACGCTCACCCCCGAAAACTCTTCGATCGCGGCTGCGATGCGCTGGGCCAAGGGCACTCCGCCTGAGGGAATGCCCAGAATGATCAGTGGTGGAGCACCGTCGGAATCGAGCGCAGTTTTCTCGATGATCTGGTGCGCGATGCGTGCAATGGTGCGCGAGACGTCACTAGCGTCAAGCAACTCTGTGGCACTCATCGAACCTCCTTCCCCGCCTCTCTGTGCGGAATTTAAAGGATGCTTCTTTCAGAGCCTGCCTATGCTTGGTAGACGACTGCCACAGTAGCACTTCATCTCTGCTCAATTTCCATCGAACAGGTAACCAGCTTTGTCTCATTCCACGACCCACACCATCGACGCACCGCTTGCCGACGTTTGGCGCTGGCACACTCTTCCCGGTGCCGTGCACCGCCTGACCCCGCCGTTCTTACCGATGAAGGTCATCTCCGGCGCTGAATCTCTCAAAGACGGCACCACCGTCTTCTCCCTGCCCGCCGGCCAGAAATGGGTGGCCCGCCACCAGCCGAAAGATTTCATCGACCAGGAACAGTTCGTCGACGAAGCGGCCAACACTCCGGTCAAGCAGCTGACCAAGTGGCGGCATGAGCACCGCTTTGAGGACACCAACGGGAAGACTCGCATCACCGACACAGTGCACACGACGGCACCGGAGCGAGTTCTCGCTCCCGCCTTCGCCTACCGCCAGCACCAGCTCGCCGAGGACATTGCGTTCCTCAAACGCATGAACCACATGGGTACGACCGGCAATGACCACGACCCGACACGCACATTCACCGTCGCCATGACCGGTTCACGCGGGCTCGTCGGCACCGCGCTCACCGCCCAGCTGACCACCGCGGGCCACACAGTCATCCAACTTGTGCGCGGCACCCCGCAAGACAGCGGCACGCATCCCCAGCGCCACTGGGACATGGAGAACCCCGACGCGAAACTTTTCGACGGAATCGACGCAGTCGTGCACCTGGCCGGCGAGTCGATCATGGGGCGTTTCACAGACGCGCACAAGGCTGACATCTATTCCTCCCGCATCGGCCCGACTCGTCAGCTCGCACGTCTCGCCGCTGATTCCGGAATCCAGGCTTTCGTCAGCGCCTCAGCGGTCGGCTTCTATGGCACCAATGCCGGCGACCGCCTCCACACGGAAACAGACAGCCGCGGCGATGGCTTCTTGGCCGATGTCGTCGACGAGTGGGAACGCGCCACAAACCCGGCGAGGGACGCCGGAGTCCGCACCGTGAATATCCGCACAGGGCTCGCAATGTCCGGTGCAGGCGGCCTTCTCCCCTTGCTGAAGCTGTCTGCGCGGACGGCGATGAGCGCGCGTTTCGGCGACGGCGATTTCTGGATGTCGTGGGTGGCGCTCGACGACCTCACCGACATCTACTTCCGCGCGCTTATCGACGATTCACTGTCCGGTCCCGTCAACGCCACTTCCCCGAATCCGGTGACCAACGCGGAATTGTCGTCGACCCTCACGTCGCTGCTGCACCGCCCGGAACTTATCGGCATCCCCGAACTCGGACCGAAGCTGCTCCTCGGTGACGAAGGCGCGCGTGAGCTCGCACTCGCCGACCAGCGCGCCGAGCCGGCCGTGCTGAACAGCCTTAGCCACCACTTCCGGTACCCGAACCTCATCGACGCACTGCGCCACGAACTCGGGAAAGAGGACTACCTCGCCACCTTCCGCTGAGGGTGTTCTGGAAGAAACTCTGCGCCCTGAGAGCACCTCTGAAAAGTTCAGACACTAAGGAATATGTAGCCTGGGGTGCCATGACAACACCGAACGACAATCCCGTCACGGACGCAGATGCTGGCGGCGACACCTCCGCCGACAACGACGTTGTCCGCGGCGTCACTCTGGCCGATATCGCCACCGTCTTGGAAGGCGAACAACTTGAGTACCGCTTAGAAGAGCCTGTGGTGCGCACCGGCTTCGTCAACGCCGCCATGGTCTTCACCTTCGACGACGGCACGCTCGTGTTCGAGTCCGTCTGGCGCGGCGAGTTCGCGCCGGAGGATGTTCCTTCCCTGCTCCACGCCACGAACGAGTTCAACCAGACGCACTTCACGCCGACCCTGCGCTTCTTCCAGAGCGAGGAGAACACTCTCGCCATCACCGGCGTGCGCACCCTCGACGTGAGCAAGGGCCTGTCGCCGAATCAGCTCGGTGCCTTCGTTGTCACCTCGATCCATTCGACGATGCAGGCATTCAACTACCTCGCGGAATCTTTCCCGACCGCTGTGACGTGGGAGGAGAACTAATATGACCGACCAGAACACGACCCCCAGCCAGGTCACGATCGACCGCATCGTCGACGCCGCCTCCCAGTCCGGCATCGGCCTCACCGCCGACGCCAGCGGCCGCGCCGCCCACGGCACGCACGAGGAGCTCGAACTCATGACGGTTCTGCTCGACTCGGTGTTCATTATCCGCGCCGACTCTGAGACCGACACCGCCGCCGACTCGCCCGACGCGTCCTATTACCTGGCCGCCAACGAGGTGAACTCGTCGCTGATCGGCGCCCGCGCGATCGTGGGCAACCGCGCCGAAAACATCGTGGTGCGCACCGAGGCCGAGCAGTCCGTCGCCGCCGGTATGACCGACGCGCAGCTGCGCTCCGCTATCCAGACTGCCGTCAATAGTGTGGTCAGCGCGCACAACGCTATGAAAGCTCTCCACGAGCAGATCACGGAGGCGCAGGCAAATCTGGCAGCAGAAAACAGCCAGGATTAGCTCACCGTTCTCCCACCCACGGTGGTGGATAATAGGGGCGCAAAAGCACACCCCCGGAGACACTTCAGCAACGGAGCACCGCGATGTCGAACCCGTACGGCAGCCAGCACCCGCCCCACCAGCCGCAGCAGCCCGGTAGCGACCCCGGCCACGGCCAGGGCCCTCAGGGGTACCAGCACGGTCAGCAGCAGGGCCCGCACCCGGGGCAGCCGTTCGGTCAATCGTCGTATTACGCGATGCCGAAGAACGACAAGTCCAGCAGCGGCTGCATAGCGGGACTGGTCGTCGTCTTCACCGCACTTTTGCCGCTCATCATGCTGGTCATCGGTGCCCTGCTCATCGCTGGTTTCGCGTTCTTCGCCATGATGTACGCGGACAGCGAGACCGATTCGGGCACTGCCTCATCGACGTCGGTCTCCGTCACATCGACGCCCGCCACCTCAACCCCGACCTCTGCCTCAAGCTCAGAGGACTTTGAGATGTCTTTCGACGCTCCCGCCACGCTGAATTAGTTGCGCAATTCGTGGCTGAGTGCCTCGAGTTCCGCCCCGCCGGACATCTCGCGGGTGAGTTCGTCCAGCGTGACGTCGTCGCGTGAGGCGTTCAGTTCCTGGCGGCCGAGCTTCAGGATCGTGAAGTGGTCGCCCACCATGTATGCGTGGTGCGGATTGTGGGTGACGAAGACGACAGCGACGCCGCGGTCGCGGGCCGAGGCGATGAATTTCAGCACCACGCCGGACTGCTTCACGCCCAGCGCGGCAGTGGGCTCGTCGAGCACCACGACGCGGGCGCCGAAGTAGACGGCGCGTGCAATGGCCACCACCTGGCGCTGGCCGCCGGAGAGATTGCCGATCTCCACATCGACATCGGGAATGTCGATGCCCATTTCCAGCAGCTGCTCCGAGCAAATCCGCTTCATCTCCGCCTGCTTGAGAATCCCGAAGGCCCCGGAGAGCTCCTGACCCAAGAAGAAATTTCGCCACACGCTAAGCTCGTCGACCACTGCCAGGCTCTGGTAGACAGTGGCAATCCCTGCGTCGATCGCGTCGCGGGGTGAGGAGAAGGTGGCGGGTGAGCCGTCGATAAGCAGCTCTCCGCTCGTCTGCCCGTGCAAACCCGCGAGAATCTTAATGAGCGTGGATTTGCCGGCGCCGTTGTCGCCGAGCACGCATGTGACCTCGCCCTCCTCGATGGCCAGATTCACTCCGCGGAGTGCGTCGAAGCTGCCGTAGGACTTGGTGATGTCCCGCAATTCAATGATGGCCATGGGCTACCTCCGCTTCGTGATGTTGGCGAATGACGTGTTGGTGAACACTGCGAACAGCAACATCGCGCCGAGGAAGAACTTGAACCAGTCGGGGTTCCACCCGGCGTACACGATGCCTTGGTTGGTCATGCCGAAGATCAGCGCGCCGATCATCGTGCCGACGGCGGTGCCGCGGCCGCCCTTCATCGCGCAACCGCCGATCACGGCCGCGATGATGTACAGGAATTCGTTGCCCACGCCCTGACCGGCCTGGATCGAGTCGAAGGCGAACAGCGTGTGCATGCCCACGAACCAGGCGGCGAAACCGACCGTCATGAACAGTGCGACCTTCACGCGGCGCACGGGAACGCCCACGGCGCGTGCCGATTCTTCATCGCCGCCGACGGCCGTGATCCAGTTGCCGTATTTCGTGCGGAAGAGAATGAACGATGCCATGGCGACGAAAAGCAACCACCAGATGACCGTGACGCTGATGCGCACATTCCCGATGTGAAAGCTGCCGGCGAAGAAGGTCCGTGCCGACGGAAAGCCCTCCATGTCCGCGATCGTCGGCGTGGCCACCTGGCCGGTGACGAGCTTGGTCACCGCGAGGTTGAGGCCCTGCAGCATGAGGAAAGCCGCCAAGGTGATCAGGAAGCTGTCGATCCCTGTGCGGGAGACGAGAATGCCGTTCAGCGCGCCGATGCCGAGCGAGATGAGTAGTGCGAGTCCGGCTCCGACCCACGAGTTGAGGTGCAGGTTGTAGTTGAGCATCGTGGCCGCGAGTGCCGCTGTAGTGACGGCGACACCTGACGACAGGTCGAATTCACCGCCGATCATGAGCAGGCCGACGGCGAGAGCCACGATGCCGAGAGTGGAGCTCGCGTAGAGGATCGTCGCCATCGCCTCGAACGACCGGAAGGCCGGTGCGACCGCCATGAAGAGCGCGAGGATTGCGAGGAAGCCGAGCAAGCTGGCCAGCTCCGGGCGACGGATCAGCTTCGCCAGACCAGTGTGGGTGCGAAAACGATCATCGGGCGCGGTGTCCTGCGGTGAGACGTGTGCTGTCATGCCGTTATCTGGCGGTGGTGTTGCTGTGCTCATCGCAGCCCTGCCTTTGCCGCTTCGGCGACCTCGTCCACGTTGTTGCCGTCGACGAAGCTCGGACCAGTGAAGACTGGCTGGCCGCCGCCGAAGGTGCCGCCGTTGCGCTTGGCCACCCACAGTGAGTCGACTGCGAGATACCCCTGCAGGTACGGCTGCTGGTCGACCGCCCACGCGACTCGGCCGTCGGCGATCGCGTCGACGAGCTCAGAGTTTGTGTCGAAGGTGACCACCTGGGCGTCAGAACCCGACTGCTTCACCGCTTCGGTGGCGCGCATGGCCACCGGGGCCTGCAGCGCGAAGACGGTGTCGAAGCTGGCGTCCTGACTGAGCTTCGAGCTGATCGTCGCCTGCACGGACGTCAAGTCTTGGCCGTTGACGTAGAGATGTTCCACTTCCCCGGTATCGAGGCCCTTCTTCACACCGTCGCACCGCGCTTCCTGCGAGGAGTTGCCCTGCTCGTGAATGACGCAGAGAACTTTCTTCTTCCCTTCCTCTTTGAGCCGCTCGCCCGCCGTTGTGCCGGCAATGGTCTCGTCCTGGCCGAAGAAGCCGCTGAGTCCGTACTTCGCGTATTCGTCCATGCCGGCGTTGAGGCCCACCGTCGGAATTCCTGCGTCGACGGCATTCTGCGCGGCAGGCCCGATGGCTTCCGCATTCGGCATGGTGACCGCGATGCCGTCGACTTTAGAATCCATCGCCGAGCGCACGAGGTTGGCCTGGTTCGGCGCCTGCGGATCGGAGGAATACCGCAACTCGATATTGTCCTTCTTGGCAGCGTCCTCTGCACCCTTGCGCACAAGGTCCCAATAGGTGTCGCCCGGTGCGCCGTGAGTGACCATCGCGACGACGTACCGCGGCGTGTCTACTCCTCCGGCGGTGCCGTCAGAGCCGTCGTTGCGCGGCGCCCCGCCGGTGGCCGAACATCCCGCAGCTGTCAGACCGACGACTGCGGTGATAGCCGCTGCCTTGAAAAGCTTTCCGATTCTTAACACCCATACAGTGTGCCCCGTGTCGCGACGGAAACCCGCATTCCAGAGCAGCTTGACCGATTCAGAAGCCTGCTTGCCACATGCGCAGCCTAGATATCGGGAAAGCCCGGCCCGATGGGCGCGACGCAGCCTGTGCTGTTCAGGCTCAGGATTCTTCGAGGCGCTTGAGTTCGACGTCGGGGTCGAAGTCAGCTTCCGGCCACTCCAGATCAAGCTCGCGGAGCGCCTTAAGCAGCAGGGTCTTGACCACAGTGCGGCAGTAATCCTTGTCGTCGGACGGCACGCAGTACCACGGCGCGACGTCGGTGGACGTGCGCGTCATGGCGATCTCGTAGGCCTCCTGGAACTCATCCCACAACTTACGGTCGTCGATGTCGCCCGGGTTGTACTTCCAGTGCTTGTCCTCGCGCTCAATGCGCTTGCGCAGGTTCTCGCCCTGGAAATCCTTGGAGATGTGCGGCATGACCTTGATGATCTTGGTGCCGTTCGCCGCTGCTTCAGTTTCGAAGTCGACGATTGCCCCGTAGCGGCGTTCGATCTCCTCCGGTGGAGCCATCTCGCGGACGCGCTGCACTAAGACATCCTCATAGTGGGAGCGGTCGAAGACGCTCACCATGCCCGGCTCCGGCAGGTGGGGGGTGACGCGCCACAGGAAGTCGTGCTTCTTCTCTTCCTCGGTGGGTTTGCCGAAGGCCTTGATGTGCACGCCCTGCGGGTCGAGGAGGTCTCCCACAACGTGACGGATAATCCCGCCCTTGCCGGAGGTGTCCATCCCCTGCAGCACGAGCAGGATCGAGCCGGCGTTCTCGTTCCCGGCACGGCCGTTCGCGTACAGGCAGTCCTGCAGGTCTGCGATCTCGTCGTCGTACTTCTCGAAAGCGTCGTCGACGTCGTCTTCATCCACGCCCGGCGTGGACGCGGGGTCGGCATCGGCAAGAACGAAGTCCTCGTCGACGCGCAGCTTCTCCGCTTCCTTGATGGATACCTTCGCCATGGCTGGATGTGCTCCTACTTCTCGTCGGACGGCTCGGTTGCCTCGGGCGCTTCCGGCTCCGGGGGGAGCTCGACGACTGCGGTGCCGGAATTGAGCTCGGTCACCTCGGTGACCTCGGGCGCGACGATGTCGTCGGGCGCGCCGGCCTGCGTATCGGCCGGCTCCTCGTCGCCGTCGCTGTCGCCGCCGGTGTCTTCCCCGGTCACGATGTCGGGTGCATCAGCGGCGTCGGCCTGGATGATGTCGTCGAGAACTGCGTGGATGTACGGCGAGGCGTTGTCGCCGGCGTACTCGGTGGACATTTCCATGGCGTTGGCGATGGAGATCGGCGGTGCGACATCGTCGTTGTAGAGGATCTCCCACGTGGCTACGCGCAGGATCGCGCGATCCACTGCGGGAATGCGGTGCAGTTCCCAATTCTCCGACAGGAACCGCTCGATCGAATCGTCGATCTCGTCGAGGCTCTCCGCCGCGCCCGCAATGATCTCGCGGGTGTAGTCGGCGATCGGCGCAACAGCATTGGCCGGGTCTTTGGCCAGCGCGGCACGGTCCTCGACAATGCCGACGGGATCGAGGTCGCGGGTTTCCGCCTCGAAGAGAATATCTACTGCGCGGCGGCGCGCCCGGTAGCGCGCACCATGGCGTTTGTAATCAGGCATGTTCGCAAAAGAAGAATCGGGTAAACGGAAAATGAGGTGGACCCGGGGCCGAGTCCACCACAGTGGGAACGCTTGTCGACGTCCCCGACGGGGCGCGAGGCCCGAATGGTCGTGTTCTTAGTTGTTCACGCGGGAGAGGTACTCGCCGGTGCGGGTGTCCACCTTGAGAACGTTGCCGGTCTCGATGAACAACGGGACCTGGATCTCAGCGCCGGTCTCCAGCTCGGCCGGCTTGGTGCCACCGGAGGAACGGTCGCCCTGCAGGCCCGGGTCGGTGTGGGCGACCTTGAGGTCGACGGAGATCGGCAGCTCGGCGAAAAGAGCCTCGCCATCGTGGAAGGAGACCTGGACGCGCATGTTCTCCAGCAGGAACTGTGCGGCGTTGCCGAACTTGTCGGCGCTCAGCTCGTACTGATCGAAGGTCTTGTCGTCCATGACGATGTAGTTGGTTCCGTCGTTGTACAGGTAGGTCATGTCGCGGCGGTCCACCGTCGCAGTCTCGACCTTCACACCGGCGTTCCACGTCTTGTCAACAGTCTTGCCGGAGACGACGTCCTTGAGCTTCGTGCGGACGAACGCGGGGCCCTTGCCCGGCTTGACGTGCTGGAACTCAATGATCTGCTGCAGCTTGCCGTCAACCTTGAGCACAAGGCCGTTCTTGAAATCAGCGGTCGTTGCCACGATATTCTCCCTTAATTCGGCTCGGTGGGTGATTCAAACATGGCTATGCTACACCACCTGCCACCGTCGATTACGTCGGATTGGATGCAGCCCCGTTTACAGAACCGTCAGTTCCTTCGGCGCCGGGGTGATCACCTTCGGGGCGCCGGAGGTGATGATCAAGGTGTCCTCGATGCGGACCCCGCCTTTGCCGGGCACGTAAATGCCGGGCTCGATGGTGAGCGTCATGTTCTCCTCGAGCACACCCTTACCGCGGGTGGACGCCGCCGGCCCCTCGTGCACGTCCAGGCCGATGCCGTGGCCGGTGGAGTGCACGAAGTATTCGCCGTACCCGGCCTTGTCAATGATCTCGCGGCACGCCTTATCGACGTCGACGAGTGCGCGGCCCGGCGTCGCCGCCGCCACACCGGCTTTCTGCGCCTCCAGGACGATCTCGTAGATTTCGCGGTTGAACTCTGTCGGCTCGCCGATGCAAAACGTGCGCGTCATGTCCGAGTTGAAACCGAGGTAGTGTGCGCCGAAATCGATGGTGACCAGGTCGCCGTCAGTCAGCTCGCGGTCGCCGGCCGCGTAGTGCGGCAGCGCCGAATTCGGCCCCGACGCGACGATGGTGTCGAAGCTGACGCGCTCGGAACCGAGCAGACGCATCCGGTACTCCAGATCAGCGGCGACCTGTTTCTCGGTCCTGCCGGCGCGCAGCTGCCCGGCGTCGATAAGCTCGCGCAGCGCTGTCACCGCAATGTCCGCTGCTTCCTCGAGTCGACGAAGCTCAAAATTGTCTTTGGTGAGACGGATCTGCTCGATCACGCCCTTGACGGGAACGAGTGTGACAGAATCCGGGGTGGCTTTGTCGAGGCTTTCCAGCTCATCGACCGTGGTCCTCGTCGGGTCGAAGCCGACACGCCAGCCCTCGGGCACCTCGGCCAAGACTGCGGCGCCCGCGTCGCGCTGGATCATCGCCTCAATATCCGGGACTTCCTCGGCGATCTGCGTGGTGTACCGGCCGTCGGTGGCGATCGACGCGGAGAGGTCCTTGTTCATCAACAATGCGCTGTTGGATCCGGTGAAGCCGGAGAAATACCGGACATTTGTCGGGTCGGTGATGACGAACGAGTCGATCCGCTGCGCCGCCAGCTTCGCTGAAAGCTTGCGGCGGCGGGTCAGAAAACGGGAATCGGCGAAAACCATGGTTACACGTCCCTCCTCAGGAAGTAGTCGAGCGCCATCTCGTAGCCGTCCGTGCCCAGGCCGGCGATGACACCAGTGGCGATCGGCGACAGGTACGAGTGGTGGCGGAACGGTTCGCGCGCGTGCACGTTCGAGATGTGCACCTCGATGAACCCCGGCGTGCCCTGCAGCTCCACCAGTGCGTCGCGCAGCGCCACGGAGGTGTGCGTGAATCCGCCCGGGTTGATGATCACGGGCCAGGAGTTATCCGCGGCCTCGTGCACGGCGTCGATAAGCTCGCCCTCGTGGTTGGACTGCAGGAACGCGATGTCCGCCCCTGCTTCCTCGGCGCGCTCGCGCAGGCGTTGCTCGATGTCGGCCAGCGTCGTGGTGCCGTACACGTCCGGCTGCCGCTTGCCCAACCTATTCAAGTTGGGGCCGTTGAGTACCAGGATCTTCACGGTGGCCTCCTCGCCGGGGTGTGTCAGTTGTGCATCACGATGAAAGTTCAGTGTACGCCGTGCGCAGCTCCTCGATGTCCGCATCCTCGATCCGGGTGGTGCTGCCGATACCGTCGAGGACGACGAAACGAATCTGGCCGTTGCGGTTCTTCTTGTCGTGCGTCATACCCTCGTAGAGGTCGTCGAACGCCCCTGGCTCATACGTGGTCGGAAGGCCCACGGCCTCGAGGATTTCGCGGTGCAGCTCGACGACGTCGTCGCTGATGAGGCCGCGGTTGCGCGCGAGAATGGCGACGAACATCATGCCGACGGCGATGGCGTTACCGTGGCGCCAGCGGTAGTCCTCGCGCTTCTCGATCGCGTGGCCGAGCGTGTGCCCGTAGTTGAGAATCTCGCGCAGCGAGGATTCCTTCAGGTCCTGCGCCACGACCGAGCCCTTCACGGCGACGGAACGCTCGATGAGCTCGGCAATCTTATCGGTGGGCACGCTGCCGCCCTCGCGGTAGATGTCGAGGATGATCGGGTCGGCGATGAAACCGGTCTTGATGATTTCGGCGGACCCTGAAACGAACTCTGCGCCCGGCAGAGTCTCCAGGCGGTCGAGGTCGATGAACACGGAATCCGGCTCGTGGAACGAGCCGACGAGGTTCTTGCCCGCGGCTGTGTTGATGCCGGTCTTGCCACCGACTGCTGCATCGACCATGGCCAGCAGCGTCGTCGGCACCTGCACGACTTTGATGCCGCGCATCCACGTCGCGGCGATGAAGCCGGCGAGGTCGGTCGTGGCTCCCCCGCCGAGGCCGACGACGACGTCCTGGCGGGAGAAATTCTTCTCACCCAGGGTGTCCCACAGAGATCCAGCGACGGCGAGCGACTTGCCGTCCTCCGCGTCCGGGATCGGGGCTAGTGTGACGCTGATGCCGGAGTCCTCCAGCCGTGTCTGCAGCGCTTCGGCCGCTGCGGTGAGCGGTTCCTGGTGCACGATCAACGCCTGGCGGGCACCGCTGTCAGCGATGCGCTGCGCCACAAACTCGTCGAGGCCGTGGTCGATGTGGACGGTGTACGGGGACGGTCCTGCGACCTTGATCTCGGCCATGGTGGGCGTTCTCCTTGAAGTTGTGCGGGGTCTGCCTCCCCCGCTGATGTTCGGCGTGTCCGCGCTGGGGTTGTGCGTGTGTCTTCTAGCGCGAATCGATGAGCGCGAGGATTTCTGCGACGAGACGCTGCGGCGGACGCGAATCGGTGCGGACGCGGTGCATGGCGACCTCTCGGTAGTACGGCTCGCGGGATTCCAACAGGGCGCGGTAGTGCGCTTCCGGGTCGTCGGACATCAGCACCGGACGGGAGTTATTGCCCGAAGTGCGGCGCACGCCTTCTTCGACAGACACGTCGATCCAGACGACATTGTGGGCCTGGAGCAGCTTGCGGGTCGATTCAGTCAGCACTGCCCCGCCGCCGAGGCTGACCACGCCGCCAGATGCCAGCGAACGCGCGACGTACTCGGTCTCGACTTCACGGAAGCGCTCCTCGCCGAGCTCGATGAAGACCTCGCCGGTGGGCTTGCCTTCGCCCTTGGCGATCAGCTCGTCGGAGTCCACCAGTGGAAGGTTCATCGCACGGGCGAGGCGGCGACCGATGGTGGATTTTCCTGCACCCGGCGGGCCAACGAGCACAACGCGCGGCGAACCGTGCACCACGGGCTCGTCCGGCGCGCCGAATGCCGCCGCATCACCGTGGGCACCGACGGGTTCGCCGGCGCCGGGCAGGACCTGGCCGTGCTGGTGCTCGCCCGGGCCCGGGGTGCCGGACGTAGCCGGAAAACGCGCTGAGCGCTGCGGCTTGGCAACAGGGTTAGTCATTGTCATTTCCTCCGAATGCGAGACGCTCAGACACGTACTGCTTATACGCTTCGACATTTCGTTTCGTTTCCTCGACGCTGTCGCCGCCGAATTTCTCCAGCGTCGCGCGCGCCAGCACGAGCGCCACCATGGCCTCGGCAACCACGCCGGCGGCGGGCACTGCGCAGACGTCGGACCGTTGGTGGATGGCGGTGGCCTTCTCGCCGGTGGCCATGTCGAGGGTTTGCAGCGCACGCGGGACGGTGGAGATCGGCTTCATCGCCGCGCGCACGCGCAGTTGTTCGCCGTTAGTCATACCGCCCTCGAGGCCACCCGCGCGGTTGGTGGCGCGGTGGACACCGCTTTCGTCGCGGAGGATTTCGTCGTGGGCTTCGGAGCCGCGGCGGCGCGCTTCCTCGAAACCGTCGCCGACCTCGACGCCCTTGATCGCCTGGATGCTCATGAGGGCCGCGGCGAGCTGCGCGTCGAGGCGGGTCTCGCCTGACACATGGGAGCCAAGACCGATCGGCAACCCCTCGACAATGACCTCGACGATGCCGCCGAGAGTGTCACCTTGCTTCTTGGCGGCTTCGATCTCGGAGATCATCGACCCTTCGGCATCCTTGCCGTAGGCGCGCACCGGCGATTCGTCGATCGCGTCGATATCGCTGAACTGCGGCGAGGGGCCGTCGTAGGGATCGGACGCGCCGATGGAGATGACGTGCGAGTACACCTCCACGCCGAGGACCTCGCGAAGGAAGGAACGCGCGAGCGTCGCAGCCGCCACGCGGGAGGCGGTTTCGCGCGCCGACGACCGCTCCAGCACCGGACGAGCCGCGTCGAAGCCGTACTTGACCATGCCGGAGAAATCCGCGTGGCCCGGGCGCGGGCGCGTCAACGCCGCACCGCGACCTGAATTCATCGCTTTGGCGACCTCGGGATCGTCGTAGTCGAGAGCGTCCGGCGACATGATCGTCGTCCACTTCGGCCACTCGGTGTTGCCGATCATGATCGCGATCGGGCTGCCTATGGTCTTGCCGTGCACCACGCCGGAGAGCAGCGTCAGTTCGTCCTGCTCGAATTTCATGCGCGCGCCCCGGCCGTAGCCGAGACGGCGGCGTGCGAGCTGGTGGCCGATCTCTTCAACGGAGACAGTGACCCCAGCCGGCATATTCTCGACCAGGGCGACAAGCGCCTGACCGTGGGATTCACCTGCGGTAGTCCAACGAAGCATGGAGGCATTGTCTCATACCTGCCACAGGAAAGTGCTAGCAAACCCCACGATCCATGCAGCCGCGAGCATTGATGGCCCATGGGCAGCGGTATTCCGCCTTGTCCGCACCAGGAAGACCACCGTGAACAGGCTGGCCAGCAGTATTCCTGTCAGTACCGCACCGGCTCCGCCGAGCAGCGCGAGCGCTACCCCCAGGGGCACCGCCAGCTTCACGTCTCCCCCACCGATTCCCCGCCCGGCGACGAGGTAGGCCGCCGGCCAGATCATCCCGATCCAGCCCGCCGGCGCGATGAAGCACGCCGCCACAGCCATTGCCGCCGCCGGAAGGGTCAGCTCATTCGGCAGTCGCCGTTCTTCCCCGTCAATGGCCGCGAGCGCCATTGTCCACACCGCGGCGCACGCACACAGCATTGCAGCCAGCGCGATCGCCGTTCTATCCGCCCCCGGAGCTGCAATAGTTGTCTCTAGTTCCCCCATGCCGATCACGGTATGCCAGCCGCCCTACCCCGCGCACGATAAAAGTGCGCACTGTAGTGAGCAGCGCTCACTGCCCCCCTAGCGGGACGAAGAGGCACTCGGGCTGCAGAGGGAACTAACGTTGCTCGCTCGAGCGGTTCTTGCGCGTGACGCCGGTGGTCGCGACCCATCCAACGTGGCGGAAGAGAGCCTCGCGCATCTCTTCGCGCGGGGCAGCAACCCCGGTGAACTGCTCGAACTGGGAGTAGGACTGGCAGGCCAGCATCACCAGGCCGCCGACGGTCAGGTGCCCGTTCGAGGCAGCCCGCGTCGCCAGCGGAGTCGGCCAAGGGTTGTAGATGACGTCGAAAAGCGGAGCGTGCCCGAGTTCTTTATCGCGACCCTTCAGCGCGGCGGACGGCACAGTGGAGATGATGAGGTCCACGCTCATTGCCAGCGGTTCGAGGTCGCGCTCAAAGTCCACGAAGTCCGACTCCACTCCGCTGAGGAGCGGGAGCAGCTCCGCCGAACGGTCGGAACGGTTGAGTACCGTGATCTTCTCCGCGCCGCGTTCCGCCAGCGACCACAGTGCGGGACGCGCGGTACCGCCGCCGCCGATCACGAGTGCATGGCCGATCGCAGTTCGCTTGCCGACGAGCTCGTCCAGCGCTCCCGCGATCCCTTCGCAGTCGGTGTTGTCGGCGTGCCAGCCACTGTCCGTGCGGACCAGCGTGTTCGCGGAACCGATGGCTCGCGCCCGTTCCGAGACGTGGTCGGCGAGTTCAAGCGCGGCGAATTTGCCCGGCATGGTGACCGAGAACCCGCGGTACTCCTCCCCCGCACCGCCGACGATGCCGGGAAGCTGCTCCGCGTCGCACTCGATCCGCTCGTAGGTCCAGCCCTTCAATCCGGCCGCTTCGTAGCCGGCGCCGTGCAGCACCGGCGACAGGGAGTGGTCGACCGGGCTGCCGAGAACGGCCGCTTTACCGCTGCCTCCGGGGATCGCTGTGCTCATATGACCGTATTTCTACCGCTGTGCGCGAGCTTTAGCGCTGGGAGTCGAGGATGCCGGAGTCGTAGGCGCGCTGGACATTGGCCTGGTGCTCCTCGAAGGTGTTGCTGAACACGGTGGTGCCCTTGTCGTCGACGGTGACGAAGAACAGCCATTCACCCTCCGCCGGGTGCTCCATCGCCTGGATGGCTTCCTCGGACGGGGATGCGATCGGGGTCTTCGGCAGGCCGTCCATGGCGTAGGTGTTCCACGGCGTGACCTTCTCGCGGTCCGAGTCGCCGGTGGCCAGCTCGACGGACTCGAGGCCGTAGTTGACCGTGGAGTCGAACTCCAGGCGCATCGGCTCCTTGAGGCGGTTGAGGATCACGCGGGCGACCTTGTCGAACTCGCCTTCCGGTGCCTCGCGCTCAACCAGGGAGGCTGCGGTAAGCAAATCGTACGGGCTCAAGCCCACGGCCTGCGCGCGGCCGACGATATCGGTGCTGTTGTACTTATCCGCCGACCGGGTGATCAGATCGGTCAGGATCATCTGCGCGTCAGCGCTCGGGTCGACGATGTACTCGCCCGGGGCGATCAGGCCCTCCAGACGCTTCGGATCGCCCTTGTGCTCGTTGACCCGCTCGAGGGCCCATTCCGGCACGCCGAGGCTGGCGGGATCGGCATTCGCTGCCACATCGTGAAGCTCTTGCACCTTCACGCAGCCCTTGTTCTCGCCGTCGGAGCCGCACGAGACGCTCGAGATATTGCTGTAGATGCCGAAGCGGGTGTCACCGCCGACGACCTTGACGTCCATCAGCGTCAAGCCGCCCGGAATCTTGAGCATGTCGATCTTGTTCGCGGGGTCGAGCAAAGCGGCGACTGCTTCCTTGGCGCTCATCTTCTCTTGCAGACGGTAGAAGCCCGGTTGGATATTGTCCGCGTCCGGGTTCGTCATCGCGGCATTCTGGAACGCCTTGTCGGAACGGACAATGCCTTTTTCCGTCAGCGCCGGCCCCATCGCAGTGAGCGATGCTCCTTCGGGGATCTCGATGACCTGCTCCACACCGTTGCCGGCGCCATTGAAATCGCCGCCGGAAGAGTTCGAGCGGGCGAAAGCAATGTAGACGACAGCGCCGATGATCAACAGGATCGACGCGACCAACACCGCGACGCCGCGGGTGCGCCCTCGAGACATAGTTGCTGAGCTCACGTTCAGGTCTCCTTGGGTTCTGGCGACGTGCCCGCACCGTTCTCAGCAGACGTAGTGGTCTGCTCCGGCGCGCCCATGTCGCGGTAGTTGTTACGTCCGTCCAGCCAGGACTGGAGGATGGCCACTGCCGCGGCCTGGTCAATGACAGAGCGTCCAGCTTTCTCACTCACACCGGAAGCCCGCAACGCGTGTGTGGCTTCAACAGTAGTGAGACGCTCGTCGGCGTACCGGACCGGAACATCGCTGCGGCGGGAGATCCGGAACCCGATTTCCTTGGCGTGCTTCACGCTGGCCGAACCATTTCCTTGCAAATCGCGCGGAAACCCCACGACGACTTCAACGGCGTCGTATTCGTCGATGATGTCCAGCAGACGCTCGATATCCGCCCCGTCGCGGTCCTTGAAACCGGTGACGCGTTTGACCGTCTCCACCGGGGTGGCAAGACGCGCGTCACGGTCCGAAGAAGCGACACCGATCCGGACGGTGCCCACATCGAGACCGATGCGGCGGCCGCTTCCCGGGTCGTCGACCCCGGGCGTATCCGGATGGATTTTCATCGTGGTCTGAGTACCTTTTCTCATGCTGGACGCGCCGTCGTTTCCACGGTAGTGCCACTTGGCACGGACGTGAACCACGGACTGGGTGTGTCACGTAATCAATTCGTGACCTTCCTGAACCCTATCCTATATCTGCTCGATACGGTCCCGAAGGGCCGCGAAGCCCGCCTCGATGCCCGCGGCATCCGACCCGGAGCCCTGGGCCAGGTCCGGTTTGCCGCCGCCCCTGCCGCCGACGCACTGACCGAACAGCCCCACGAATTCACCGGCCTTGACGCCTTGATCGACCGCTGCCTTGGTCGCTGCGACCGCGAACGGCACCTTTCCGCCGTCACCCGCAGCCAGCACGATCACCGCGGCGGAGTCGCCGAAGCGTCCGCGCAGGTCCGTGGCGATGGTACGCATGTCGCCGCCGTTGGTACCGTCGGGCAGCTTGACTGCGAGGTAGCGGAATTTCCCGACTTCTTCGGCCTTGTTCACCAGCTCGCCGGTCTTGTTGGCCAGCTCGTTCTTACGTAGGTTCTCGATTTCCTTCTCCGCGGCACGGAGGCGCTCGGTGAGCTGGGCGATACGCTCGGGCAGATCCTCGGTCGGGGCTTTCATCTCGCCCGCCAGGGCATTGGCGATGGCGGCTTCCTTCGAGAAGTACGCGAACGAATCCAGGCCCGAGTAGGCCTCGATGCGGCGTGCGCCGGAGCCGACGGAGGACTCGCCCAGCACGGCCACCGGGCCAATCTGCGAGGAGTGGTCAACATGCGTGCCGCCGCACAGCTCGATGGAGAACGGTCCGCCGATCTCCACGACGCGCACTTCGTCGCCATAGTTCTCGCCGAAGAGAGCCATCGCGCCCATCGCCTTAGCCTCATCCAGGGAGGTCTCAAAGGTGTTCACTGAAAAGTCCGCGTCGACTGCCTGGTTGGTGATCGTGGCGATCTCCTCCAGCTGCGCCGCGGTCAACTGGTCGGTGTAGTTGAAGTCGAAGCGCAGGTAGCCCGGCTTATTCATCGAGCCGGCCTGGACGGCTGTCGGGCCGAGCACCTCGCGCAGCGCCGCGTGGATCAGGTGGGTCGCGGTGTGGGCTTGGCGGGCGCCGTGGCGCCACGTCGGGTCGACCTCCGCGCGCACGGTTTGGCCGACGTCGAGGCCGCCGTTGGCCACAGTCGCCTTGTGCACCCAGAGTTTCTTGTTGCCCACCTTCTGCACGTCGTGAACGTCCAAGATGGTGTCGCCGACGACAATGCGACCGCGGTCGGCGAGCTGTCCGCCGCCCTCGGCGTACATCGGTGTCACGTCGAGAATGACCTCGACCTCGTCGCCCTGGGCGGCCTCGCCGACCTTCTCGCCGCCGCGGACCAGGCCGAGCACCTTGCCTTCGTGCTCGAGTTCGGTGAAGCCGACGAATTCGGTCGGGTGTCCGTCGATCCACTCGCGGTACAACGACTCATCGACATTGCCGTGCTTTTTGGCCTTGTTGTCGGCCTTGGCGCGCTGGCGCTGTTCGTCCATCGCGGCGTGGAACGCGTCCATGTCGACATCGAGGCCGGCCTCTGCCGCCATTTCGAGGGTCAGGTCGATCGGGAAGCCGTAAGTGTCGTGCAGCTCGAACGCCTTGTCGCCCGGGACAGTCTTCTGGCCGGAGGACTTGAGCGCAGCGGCCGTCTCGTCGAAACGAGTGGTGCCGGATTCGAGGGTCTTCAGGAACGCCTTCTCCTCGGCGAGCGAGACGCGCAGGATGCGCTCACGGTTGTCGGCGATCTCCGGGAAGGACGGGGTCATCGTGTCCATGATGGTGTTCATGAACGTCTCCAGCGTGTTGCCGGTGGCGCCCAGCAGGCGGGCGGAGCGCACGATGCGGCGCATGAGGCGGCGCAGGATGTAGCCGCGGCCTTCATTCGACGGGGTCACACCGTCGAGAATGATCATCATGGCGGTGCGGGAGTGGTCGGCGATGACGCGGAAACGCACGTCGTCTTCCTGGTTGCCGGCGGCGTACTTCGTGCCGGTCAGCTCTTCCGCCGCCTGGATGACCGGCGCGAGCAGGTCGGTCTCGTAGACGTTGTCCACGCCCTGCAGCAGGCAGGCGAGACGCTCGATGCCCAGGCCGGTATCGATGTTCTTCTTGGGTAGTTCGCCGACGATGTCGAAATTGCCTTTCTTGTCGCCCTCGCCGCGGATGGACTCCATGAACACGAGGTTCCAGATCTCCATGTAGCGGTTGTCGTCGGCGATCGGTCCACCGTCGGCACCATACTCCGGGCCGCGGTCGTAATAGATCTCAGAGCACGGGCCGCACGGGCCGGGGATGCCCATGGACCAGAAGTTGTCCTCCATGCCCATGCGCTGGATGCGGTCGTCCGCGACGCCGACCTTCTCGCGCCAGATCTCGGCAGCCTCGTCGTCGTCGGTGTACACGGTCACCCAGAGCCGCTCCGGGTCGAGCCCGAATCCACCGTCCGCCTGGGACTTGGTCAACAGCTCCCAGGCGAGGGTGATGGCGCCTTCCTTGAAGTACTGGCCGAAGGAGAAGTTGCCGGCCATCTGGAAGAACGTGTTGTGTCGGGTGGTAATGCCCACTTCCTCGATGTCCAGCGTGCGCACGCATTTCTGGATCGAGGTGGCTTTGCCGCTTTCGAACGGCGGGTTCTGCTGCCCCAAGAAATACGGCTTGAAGGGAACCATGCCCGCGTTGACGAACAGCAGGGTTGGGTCGTCGAGAATCAGCGAAGCGCTGGGCACGGGCTGGTGGCCAGCGTCGACGAAGTGCGAGGTGAACCGGTCGCGGATCTCATGGGTCTGCACAGAAGAATCCTTAAAGCGTTAGTGAAGCATTGACAGTGCGTTTCTCGTCGTTACACCTTACCCGCGCTACGCGTTCTCACGGCCACCAGCTCAGGGGCAGAACGCTTATCGACGCCTAATCTCCCCGCACCATTTCCCTCAGCCGCTCCGCATACGACTGGATGCGCTTTTCCGCCCCGTGGTCGGTGGGCTGGTAGTAACGGGCCTCGTCGAGCCCTTCCGGTATATAGCGCTGCTCCACCACGCCGCGCGGATCGTCGTGCGGGTAGATGTAGCCCACGGCGTGGCCGATCTTTTTCGCCCCCTCGTAGTGCCCGTCGCGCAGGTGCGGCGGGACGGCGCCGGTGCGGCCTGCGCGGACGTCGGCAAGCGCTGCGTCGATCGCTTTGATCACCGACGGCGACTTGGGCGCGGTGGCGAGGTGGATCGCCGCCTGCGCGAGCGGCAGGCGCCCCTCCGGCATACCGATGAACTGGACCGCATTCGCCGCGGCGCTGGTGACCTGCAATGCTGTCGGGTCCGCCATCCCAATGTCCTCGGAGGCGAGGATGACTAGGCGGCGCGCGATGAACCGCGGGTCCTCCCCCGCCTCGATCATCAGCGCGAGGTAATGCAGCGCGGCGTCCACATCGGAGCCGCGGATCGACTTGATGAACGCGCTAGTGATGTCGTAGTGCTGGTCGCCGTCGCGGTCATAGCGCACCACCGCCCGGTCGACGCTGTTTCGCACGACCTCGAGGGTGATCGTGTCTTCGCCCTCTTGCTCGTCAGCCGACTCATGCGACGCACCTTCTGCGGCCGCCTCGAGGTAGGTCAACGCGCGGCGCGCATCGCCGCCTGCCAGCAGGACGAGCTGCTCGCGCGCGTCGTCGTCAAGCGTCACCGCGCCGTTGAGTCCGCGTTCATCGGCAACTGCGCGGTCGATGACGGTGCGGATGCCGTCGTCGTCGAGCGATTCGAGCTTCAGCAAAAGCGAGCGCGACAGCAACGGCGCGACCACGCTGAACGACGGATTCTCCGTGGTGGCCGCGACGAGCAGGACCGTGCGGTTCTCCACGGCCGCGAGCAGCGCATCCTGCTGTGTTTTGGAGAAGCGGTGCACCTCGTCGATGAACAGCACCGTGCGCTGCCCGCGAACGAGGTCCTGCTTCGCGCCCTCGAGGACGTCGCGGACCTGTTTCACGCCCGACGACAGCGCGGAGAGCCCGACGAAATTCTGGCCCATCGCCCCCGCGATGAGCGACGCGATCGTCGTCTTGCCTGTGCCCGGCGGGCCGTAGAGAATCACCGACGCTTCGCCGGAGCCCTCCACGAGCCGGCGCAGTGGGCGGCCGGGACCAAGTAAATGCTCTTGGCCCACGAGCTCGTCGAGCGTGCGCGGCCGCATCCGCGCCGCGAGGGGTGCGGCTGAACCTGCATCGAAGAACGCGGTGCCGCGGCTCGCCCCGCTGGCGCTCGACCCCGACTGGGATGAGCGTCCCCCACCGGGATCCGAGAACAGGCCGCCCTGCGTCATGCCAGCCGCTCCGAGACCTCGCGCGCGAACGTCGCCATCACGGCGTACGTCGGTTCTGTGCCGCTCTGGGCGTAGCGGGCCAAAGCGTCGAAGGTGCCGGCCACATCACGGCGGATCGACCGCGCCTCCGCCTCTTCTTCCGCGGACTCGGTCACCCCGTCGTCGGCAACGCGGGTGTATTCGAGCAGCGACGCACTGAAGAACGCCCAGCCGACCAAAGCCGCAGTGATCCTCGCCTGCAAAGTGTCGTGGTTGAGCACCGACGGCCACACGCCGCCGACCTCTGCCACCCACGCGTCGACGAAGACCTTCGTCTCGTCTTCGCTGATCGGGCGCGCCGAAATATACTGCGGGAATCCGGCGATCACCCCTGCGATATCGGCGATGACATCGCGGAAGCCCGCCCACTCGTAGTCGAGGAACTGGGCGCGTTCAGCGAAAATGATGTTGTCCGGCGACAGGTCGAAGGGCGTGAACGCGCGCGACCCACCGTGCAGCATTCGCGCCTGGACTGTCTCCGCGACAGCCGCGACATCCGCGGGAACGGCGACCCCCATCTCGCGCACGATGTCCAGGCCTTCCTGGATGCGGTTCTCCAGCATCGCTTCGCGTTGAATCTGGATCTCCCGCGCGCCTTCGATCGAGCGCACCATGCGCGCGAGCAGGATATTGAAGCTCGTCTCCGCGCCCGCCGTGCCGGCGTGCATTTTTCCCAGCGACGTGCCCAGATTCCGCAGCAGCCGCACGCGTGCCTCGTCGTCAGACTGCTCCAATAAGTCGGCGAACGTCTCGGCGTTGCCCGCATCCGACAAGATCAGGACGCGCCGCTCGATGTCGTAGCCTAGCAGCACGGGACCAGGACGCACATCTTCGCTTAACGACGTTGTGAATTGGTACGCCACCACTTCCCTCAAGAAAGCTGCGTCGTCCACCTCATCGTTCGACTCCGGCGAGTATTTCACTACGACCGACCGGTGCGGGAACACCGGGTTATTCGCCACACGCAAACGCAGCACCGTCGTGGCACCGGTGCCGCTCAGCTCCTCGGGGTCGGTGAGCTGCTGCTGCCCGCCGTAGCGGTGGTTCAACACCGCTACGGCCGTGGCGATGATTTCTTGGCTATCCAGCATGGTGAGTCCGCCGGTGCGGAAACGTCAGGTTCCCGCACTCCAACCTCGTCCTTTTACTTGTCGGCTCCGGTTTCGGCGCCGGCCTTCTCGCCGGCTTCAGCCGTGCCGTCTGCGTCCTTCTTCTCCGGCTTGAAGTCCACGCCGGTCTCCTTGCGCTGGGCGGCCGGAATGGTGCCCGGGGCGTCGGTGAGCGGATCGACGCCGCCGCCCGACTTCGGGAACGCGATGACGTCGCGGATGGAATCGAAACCGCCCAGCAGGGACACAATGCGGTCCCAACCGAAAGCGATGCCGCCGTGCGGCGGGGCGCCGTAAGAGAATGCGTCGAGCAGGAAGCCGAACTTCTCCTGGGCCTCTTCGTCGTTGATGCCCATGACATCGAAGACGCGCTTCTGCACATCCTGGTTGTGGATACGGATCGAGCCGCCGCCAATCTCGTTGCCGTTGCAGACGATGTCGTAGGCGTAGGCGAGCGCCTCGCCCGGCTCCTTGTCGAAGGTGTCCAGGTACTCCGGCTTCGGCGACGTGAAAGCGTGGTGGACGGCCGTCCACTGGGAGTGGCCGAGAGCGACATCGCCGGACGCGGTGGCGTCGGCAGCCGGCTCGAACAGCGGCGCGTCGACGACCCACGTGAACGCCCAATCGCCGTCCTTGATCAGGCCGAGCTTGTCCGCGATTTCGCCGCGGGCCGCGCCCAGCAGCGCTCGCGAGGACTTCGTGTCGCCCGCGGCGAAGAAGATGCAGTCGCCCGGCTTCGCGCCAACGTGGTCAGCGATGCCCGCCTTCTCCTCGTCGGTGATGTTCTTGGCCACCGGACCGGTGAGCTCGCCGTCCTCCTGGACGAGAATGTATGCCAGGCCCTTGGCGCCGCGCTGCTTCGCCCAGTCCTGCCATGCGTCGAGCTGGCGGCGCGGCTGGGAGGCGCCGCCCTCCATGACGACGGCGCCGACATATTCGTTCTGGAAAACGCGGAACGGAGTGTCCTTGAAGAACTCCGTGCACTCCACCAGCTGGATGTCGAAGCGCAGGTCGGGCTTATCCGAGCCGTACTTCTCCATCGCATCCTTGTAGGTCATGCGCGGAATCGGCGTGGTGATGTCGTAGCCGATCAGCTTCCACAGCTCCACCAGGATCTCCTCGGCGAGCTCAATGATGTCGTCCTGGTCGACGAAGCTGGCCTCGATATCCAACTGGGTGAACTCCGGCTGGCGGTCGGCGCGGAAGTCCTCGTCGCGGTAGCAGCGGGCGATCTGGTAGTAACGCTCCATGCCGGAGACCATGAGCAGCTGCTTGAACAGCTGCGGGGACTGCGGCAGCGCATACCAGGTGCCCGGGCGCAGGCGCGCCGGCACTAGGAAATCACGGGCGCCCTCCGGGGTGGAACGCGTCAGCGTCGGCGTCTCGATCTCAACGAACTCGTGCTTGTTCAGCACGTCGCGGGCAGCCTTGTTGGCCTTCGAGCGCAGACGCAGCGCTTCGGCCTGGCGCTCACGGCGCAGGTCGAGGTAGCGGTAGCGCAGGCGAGTCTCCTCTCCCACCTCGCTGGAAGAGAAATCCTCCACCTGGAACGGCAGCGGCGCAGACGTGGACAGCACCTCGAGCTCGGTCGCGTTGACCTCGATCTCGCCGGACGCCAAGTTCGGGTTGGCCGAGCCCTCCGGGCGCGGCTCCACGACACCGGTGACCTTCACGCAGTACTCGCTGCGCAGGTCGTGGGCGGCTTCCGCCACATCGGATTCACGGAAGACGACCTGGGCGTAACCGGAGCGGTCGCGCAGGTCGATGAAGATGACACCGCCGTGGTCGCGGCGGCGGCCGACCCAACCGGTCAGCGTGACAGTCTGGCCGTCCATTTCTTTACGGAGATCCCCTGCAAGGTGAGTGCGCAGCACGGTGTCCTCCACGTCCTTCCACGTGTCGTGTAACTATTGCTCAACTCACGTGAGTCTACCGAATGGCCCCGGATCATCTCCGATGAAGGTTCCCACCGCCGAAAGCTCCCGTAGTTATGGCATGATTTGGCCCATGACCTTTAAGAGCGGTGTGACGCCCTCGGGGCGCGGAGTCAGTACAAGTCGAGGCCCCAGCGGCGGCAGAGGCGGCGGCATGCCGATCATGCTCGGCGGTGGCGGACTGGGCACAGTCGTCCTGCTCGTCCTCTACCTACTGCTCAGCAGGGGCGGCGGAATGGGCGGCGGCCCGGCCGAGCCCGGCCAGCAGGCCCAGCGGCAGGGCGAAAACAACCTCGAGCACTGCAGCACCGAAGGCGCCGTGAACGAGTACGCGGACTGCCGCGCCGCAGCCATGGCGGACTCGCTGAACGCCGTGTGGCCCTCCGTCCTCCCGGAGCAGGCCGGCATCGAATACGGCGAGCCGGGCCTGCGCCTGTTCCAGAACAGCGTCCAGACCGGATGCGGCAACGCCTCCTCCAGCACGGGCCCGTTCTACTGCCCGCGCGACCAGCACATCTACCTGGACACCAGCTTCTTCGACCAGCTCGAGCAGCTCGGCGGAAGCTCCGGTTCCCTGTCTCAGATGTACGTGGTCGCCCACGAGTGGGGCCACCACATCCAGAATCTCGAGGACACCCTCGGTTTGAGCGACTACAACGATCCGGGCGAGGATTCCGCCGCCGTCGCCATCGAGCTGCAGGCCGACTGCTACGCCGGCATCTGGGCCTCCCGCGCCGACAAGGGCGATGACGCGCTTCTCGAGCCCATCACCGAAGACCAGCTCAAGGAAGCCATCGAAACCTCCCGCGCCATCGGCGACGATCACATCCAGGAACAGTCCGGCCGCGACATCAACCCGGATGCCTGGACCCACGGTTCCTCCGAGCAGCGCCAGCAGGCATTCCTCACCGGTTATAACGAGGGCTCCATGGCCAAGTGCGACACCCTCAACCGCGGCGTCTACAAGGGTTAAACCCTCGATTCGAGTGATGGCAAACAGCGCTAACCAGGATGGCCCCGGCACGGAACGCGGTCAGGAAACCAGGCCGCGGAACCGCGCCGTGCCGTTCCTCGCCGCCTTCAACGAGATCGAGGGCTTCCTGCGCTCCGCCTTGGACGCAAAGAAGACCGACAGCTTCAACTGGATGGTCTCCAAAGCGGAGAAACAGCACATCATCACTACCGCCCAAGCGAACGACCTCAAGGAATTCGCCAGCCTGCGCAACGCCATCAGCCACGGCGAATACCAGGATTACCGCCCGATCGCCGAGCCCTTGCCGGAGACCGTCGCGGACATCGAAGCTATCCGCGACCAGCTCCTCAACCCCGCGCTGGCAATCGATGTCATCGGCCACCAGGACGTGATCACGTTCGCGCCCGACGAGGACGTCCACGAAGCTCTCGACGCGATCCGCGACACCGGCATCTCCCAGTTCCCCATCTACGACGGCAAGCAATGCATCGGCGTCCTCACGACCAACACCATCGCCCGCTGGCTCGCCGATGAACTCAGCGACGACGACTCCATCACCAACTCAAGCATCGAGCACGTGCTCGGCTTCAACGAGCGCAAAGATAAGGCAGTATTCCTGCCCCGGACCGCCACGGCCACCGAGGTCATCGCCGCGCTCACCGCACCCCAGCGGAAGCAGGTCCTGCCCCGCCTCGCGATCATCACCGAGCACGGCCACGACAACCAGCATCCCTTGCGCGTGATCACCCCCTCGAATCTGCCCGCGCTCTTCGACGCGGTGTAGCTCGCCGATACTCGCCGGCCTAAGCTCTGGTGAATCTGTTTACATTTCGGCCGCGCGCCGCCAAACACCGAAACGCGCGGTCCAGTACTTATAAACTTCCCAACATATGGGCAATGTAAACAGATTCACCGGCTGAGCCGACCCCCACCAGAAACCTGGACCTCAGTCCCCTAGCTCCTGCCCCAGCGGCGCCGCCAGCACGAGCCGCACGAGGTACAGCGCCACCGCGGGCACGAAGAAGAACACCAGCGGCACAGAGAAAGCGACCGGCAGTGTGACGACGACCCACACCGCCCCGGCCACCACCGCGACCGCGATCAGCGTGCGGCCGAGGAACCGGAATGTGTGCTGGATCGACAACGCCGCGAGGTGTTTGAAGCTGAGTGCCGCTGAATTCCTATTGCCCGCAGAACCGGGGGCACCCGATTCAACAGATCCGACCGACGCCAGCGCGAAGAACCACACGCTGATCCCGGCGATAATGAACGCCCCGGCCAAGGCGAGCGCTTGAATGAGGGTGAGTGCGAAGCCATCCACCCCTGCCTGGAAGACGACGAACTGCTGGTAGGTTAGCAGCGCGACCGCAGCCAACAACAACGCCCAATAGATGGAAGCAGCTCTCCACCGCACCGTGAGTTGGCGGATGAACATCAAGGCGTAGCGGGAGCCGCGACCCTGCGCCATCTCCCCCACCACGACATTGGCGGCGCGCCAGGCGGCGCCGCCGGTGACCACCGGCAGGGAGGTCACCACCAGCAGCATGTTCAGGATCACGATGTCTGCGAGCAGCGTGAACGCCGCCATGAACTTCGAGTCGGGGTGGAAAAACTGCATATCTGTTCTGAGGTCTAACCCCTAACCGTTAGCCCTTCACCGCACCGGCGGCGACGCCCTCGATAATGTGCTTCTGCGCCGAGATGTAGAAGATGATGATCGGGGTGATCGCCAGCACGAGCATGGCCATCATTGCGCCCAGGTCGCGGTCGCCTTGCGAGCCGATGAACTGCTGGATCACGACCGGAATCGTGCGGTACGGGGTGGACAGGCCAATCACGAGGTATGGCAGGAGGTAGTCGTTCCAGATCCACATCGCATTCAGGATCGCCACGGTGATCGCGGTCGGCTTGAGCATGGGCAGGACGACGCGGAAGAAAGTCGTCAGCGGGGAGCAGCCGTCAATATGCGCCGCTTCCTCGATCTCAAGCGGAATGGACTTGATGAAGCCAGAGAACATGAACACGGACAGCCCGGATCCGAACCCGAGATAGAGCACGACCATGCCCAGCGGGTTCGCCAGACCAAGGCGGTCGGCGATGACCACAGTCGGGAACATGACCATCTGGAACGGGATGACCATGGAGAACACGAACGCGTAGTAGAGGGCGCTCGTCCACCAGGTCTTCACACGCGTGATGTAGTACGCGGTCATCGCAGAGAAGAACACGACCGCGACAACGGAGCTGATCGTGATCACGAAGGACCAGACGATCGCCCACCCGAAACCTTCGCCTTGCACCCCAGTCACATAGTTGGTCAGCCCGGCCCACAGCTCACCCGTGGGCAGGGCGAACGGGTTCGTGGAGATAGCGAAGCGGTCCTTGAACGAGTTCAGCAGGATGAACGCGATCGGACCGAGGAAAACGACGGTGAGGAAGACCAGCACCGCGTAGATGAGGCCCTTGGAGCCGCCCGACACGGTCGATTCGTCCCCGGCCTTTTGCTTTTTGCTTGTCGACGGCACGTTCCGGGCCGCCGTGTCAGCCGCTTTAATACTGGTAGTCATGGTTTATGCCTCCACTTCCCTGCTGCGCGTGGCGCGCAGCTGGAACATTGCGATGACGACGACAACGACGACGAAGATGACTGCCTTCGCCTGGCCGACGCCCTCGGCGCCCACTCGGTTGAACATGGTCTTGACGATGTTGAGGGCGACCATTTCGGTCTGGCCGCCGGGAGCGCCGTCGGTGAGCGCCAAGTTCTGGTCGTAGACCTTGAACGTGTTCGACAGCGTCAAAAACAGGCAGATGGTGATCGACGGCATCATCAGCGGGATGGTCACATGCCGAAGCTGCTGCCACTTGGACACGCCGTCGATCTGTGCGGCCTCGATGAGTTCCGGCGGAACATTCTGCAGGCCGGCGATGTAGATGATCATCATGTAGCCGATCAGCTGCCAGTTCATCAGCATGATCAAGCCGGCGTAGCCGAAGCGCCAGTCGGCGGAGATCGTGGTCTCGTAGTTGGCCAGCACCGCGTTGATCATCGACTGCCAGGTGTAGCCCAGCACGATGCCGCCGATCAGGTTCGGCATGAAGAAGACCGTGCGGAAGAAGTTGGTGCCGCGCAGCTTGCGGGTCAAGATCCACGCGATCGCGAAAGCGATGACGTTGACGGTGATGATGGACACCACTGCCACGAGGATGGTGAACAGCAGCGCGGAGACGAACCCCTCGCGCTCGCTGAACACGCGGGCGTAGTTGTCCAGGCCGACCCAGGTGGCGTCGGTGATGGTGGTGAATTCCGTGAATGATAACGCGGTGCCGACGATGAACGGCACGAAGAACGCGATGCCGAATGCGAGGAGCGTCGGCAGCACGAAGATCGGGAAATATTTCTTCAGTGTCTGTTGCATGATGTGATCCCTCGGTTACTCCCTGCTCCGCCTAGTCCAGCAAGGCGATCTGGTTGGCCATCTCGTAGTTCCAGTCTTCTTTGAGCCTGTTCACCAGGTCCTTCCACTCCATGTTGCCGTTGGCGTACTGGGCGAGGTTCTGGCCGTAGAGGTCGCGGAACTGCTGGTTGGGGCTGTACTGGAAATCCCACGGAAGTGCTTCCTGTTGCGGGTTTGTGAGAGCTTCGTGCACCTGCCGCGCCAGCGGGTCGTTCGGAACATCTTCGGCGCCGTAGTTTTGGAACGGGGCGATGAAGCCGAGTTCGTTGACGACGAGTTCCTTGCCGCGCTCGGACAGGAACAGCCAGTCCAAAAAGTCGCGGGTGGCCGCCTGGTCTTCCTCGCTGGCTTTGTTGTTGACGGCCAGGAAGTTCTCGGTTCCGACGTTGAGCCCCACGTTTTCCTCGTTGGGCAGGCCCATGTACATGGGCATGAACTTGATCTTGTCTTCCTTGACTACGTTGCCGCCTTCGCCGGAGATCTGGCCCCAGGCCCAGTTGCCGTTCTGGACCATCGCGGCCTTTCCGGTGGCGAATTCGGCCATGGAGTCGGACACGGCGCGTGCCGAGGCCAGGCTGGGCTTCACCGTCGAATTCTGCAGGTACAGGTCGAACAGGTTCCGGTACTGCTCGCCGTAGGTGAACTCCAGATCCGCCATGTCGGAGAAGTCCTGGATGTCGCGGTCGACGATCTCGTAGTGGAGCGGGCCATTCATCAGGTGATTGGTCCAGCGCCACTCTTCTCCGGCGCCGAGCGATGTCGCGGCGAACACGCCCTGGATTCCGAGCTCGTCCTTGCGGGCCTGCATGTCCTCAGCGACTGCTTTCAGCGTGTCGAAGGAATTGATCTCGTCGGTGGAGGCAGCCTTCGCGCCCGGCAGCGCGAAGTATTTCTCCAAGATCTCTTCGTTGTAGAGAATGCCGAAGCCTTCCATAGCGAACGGAACGCCCACGACCCTGTCCTGGTCATTGGTGATCGGTTGGGCGTCTTCCTGCAGAGCCTTGGTGACGTCGTAGTCCGTCATGTCGGCCAGGTAGTCCTTCCAGATGCCGTAGCCTTCCTGGCCGTTGATCTGGAACAGCGTGGGAGCATTCGACTTGGCCATCTCGGCCTTCAGCGTCTGCATGTAGGAGCCGGATGCGGCGGTGACCACTTTGACCGGAACGCCGGTCTCAGCGGTGTATTCCTCGCCGATCTTCTCGAAGGCTTCAGCCTGCTCCGGCTTGAAGTTCAGGTAGTACACGCTCGGGCCGCTGTTCTGCCCGCACGCGGTGAGCAAAGTGGCGCTCAACCCGACCGCGGCGACGGCCGCTAGTGCACGGGTGGTGGATTGCATTGGGGTGTACCTCAATCGTTGTTGTGTGGGTGAGTGGGGTCTAGGGGTTTTTCAGAGCCGTTGGCGGTTTCGGAAATATCGTGGCTGTCAGCGGTGTAGATCCGCGCCTCGTCGGGCCGGTCGGGCAAGATGGTGCGGAAATACGATTCGGCGGCTTCGTCGAGACGCACGTAGCGGGCTTCGTTCTCGGAGATGAACCAGCGGTGGTCGAGAATCTCGTGAAAGACCTGCGCGGGCTCGAGCTTCGCGCGCAACGCCGGCGGGGTGAGCGCCACGACCGGCTCGTAGCGGTTCACCAGCCAGTCGAGGGCGACATCTTCCGACGACATCTCGCCGTCGTAGTGGAGAGCGCGGTAGACCTCCATCTCGCCCAGCAGACGCTGCGCCTGCCGGTCCTGGACGTCCAAACCTGTGAGCTGCTTGAGCTTGCGGCGGTGGAAGCCGGTGGAGAAGACAGCCGGTTCGATGCTCACGCGGTAGATGTCGACGTTGTTCCCAGTCGGGTTGCCCTCGTCGTCGCGTGCCTGCCTGGTTTCGTGGCTGATCTCCGTTTCACCGATATCGAAGCCCAGAGCCTGGATCTTCTCGATGTGCTCCGCGATCTGTCCGAACGCATCGCCCTCGACGACCAGCTCTTCGGTCATGAGGCCCCACAATTCGTGGTAGATCTCATCCACGGCGTTGCCGAGGGAGATGACGTCCACGTCGGTGTCGATAAGCCCGCCAGCTTGAAGGTCCATGAGCTCGCCGATGATGTTGACGCGGGCGACCTCGACGTCGTAAAGCCTGCGTCCTTTCGACAGCGGCTCGTGAAACTCGCCCGTTTCGGCGTCGACGAGGTACGCCGAAAACTCGTCGGCGTCGCGGCGGAAGAGAGTGTTGGACAGCGACACGTCGCCCCAGTAGAAGTTCAGCAGGTGGAGCCTCACGAGCAGCACGGCTAGCGCACGGATCAGCTTGTTGACTGTCTCGGGGCCGAGGGCGCGGCTGAACACGTCGCGGTACGGCAGGGAGAACTCGAGGTGCTCCGTGACCAGGCACGGGGCGAGCTCCTCATCGCGCGCGTCATCGGTGCGGTGCGCGATCACCGCGACGGGCTTGACGCACGGCACGTCGAGGTCGCGCAGCTTTTTGAGTGTGCGGTACTCGTGGTACGCGACAGATTCACCGATCTCCTTGATCGCCAGCGCCATTCCGCCCGCGGAGATGAGCCGCACCGTGTGGCGCGAAATGCCCCGCGGGTAGGCCGCGAGCAGCTCGTCCGGCCAGTCCTCGAGGGGAAGCGCCCACGGCAGGCTCAGCAGCACTTCGGCGTAAGCCGGCGACTGGACACTCATCTTCTCGGACATGGTCTGCTCACCTCGCAGCGCTCGACGGCGGCGCTTAGATCCTCTCGCCGGTGGCCTTGGAGAACACGTGGAGCCCGCCCTCGTTGACGGTGGCGTGAATGATGTCGCCGCCCTTGATGCCGGACATCGGGGCCACGCGCACGACGATCTTGCCCGCGACGGAATCGTCGGTGCCCTCTTCGCGCCACTCGCCGCCCACGAGGTGGCCGTAGATGTAGGAATCGGAGCCGAGCTCCTCCGTGAAGTCGACCTCGATGGGAACGGTGTGCTCGGTGCTGTCCGGCACCACGTTGAGCGCCTCCGGGCGGAAGCCGAGGATGACCTGGTTGTTGTCTTCCGGGGTGAGGGCCTGCACGTGCTCGTCGGCAAGCGGAATCGACGCGCCGCCGAGCTTCGCCACATTGCCTTCGACGTTGAAGGTGGACAGGTTCATCGCTGGGGAGCCGATGAAGCCAGCCACAAACACGTTGTTCGGGTGCTCGTAGAGCTCGCGCGGGGTGCCCACCTGCTGCAGGACGCCGAAGTTGAGCACGGCGATGCGGTCGCCCATGGTCAGCGCCTCGGTCTGGTCGTGCGTGACGTAGATCGTGGTCACGCCCATGCGGCGCTGCAGGCTGGCGATCTGGGTGCGGGTTTGCACACGCAGCTTCGCGTCCAGGTTGGACAGCGGCTCGTCCATGAGGAAGACCTGCGGCTCGCGCACGATCGCGCGGCCCATGGCTACACGCTGGCGCTGGCCGCCGGAGAGAGCCTTCGGCTTGCGGTCCAGGTACTCGGTAAGGTCGAGTGTCTTCGCTGCCTCTTCGACGCGGCGGTCGATGTCGCCCTTCTCCATGCCCGCGATCTTCAGGGCGAAGCCCATGTTCTCGCGCACAGTCATGTGCGGGTATAGCGCGTAGTTCTGGAAGACCATCGCGATGTCGCGGTCTTTCGGGGACTCGTGCGTGACGTCGCGGTCGCCGATCAGGATGCGGCCCTCGTTCGTCTCTTCCAAGCCCGCGAGCATGCGCAGCGCGGTCGATTTGCCGGAGCCAGAGGGCCCGACGAGGACGAGAAACTCGCCGTCCGCGATTTCAAGATCAAGCTTATCGACGCTCGGTTTAACCGCTTTCGGATAAATCCTCGTCGCCTTGTCATAGGTCACTGTGGCCATGTGCATCTCCTCTTCTGGCAGGCGCGAACCGTCCGGCATTCTGTTTTCGAACCTTAGACTTTTGGTTCAAACCTAAGAATGACCCTAACACCGGAAGCGCCCGGCAAAAAGATTGCCCGGTTAGGGGGTTTGTGCCCCCTTACCCCCGCGTTTACCCTCGGGTGCATGAGTTCGCACCGCGTCAGCGTCATTGACCTGTTCAGCATCGGCATCGGCCCGTCGTCATCACATACCGTGGGGCCGATGAGAGCCAGCGCCACCTTCGTCGAGAAGCTCGGCCAGCTTCCCGCGGAAGTTCACGTTGAGCTGCGCGGATCCCTCGCCGCGACCGGCGTCGGCCACGGCACGGACCGCGCTTTACTCCTCGGACTGGTCGGCTATACTCCCTTGACCACAGACCAGACCGTCGAGCCCGTCCCCGGCACCCCTATTCCCGCCCACGGCACGATCTCCGGCCCCGACGGAACCGTCGCCTACGAGCTCACCTTCAACCCGAAACCCGTCGCCGAGCACCCGAACTGCCTCATCTTCGATGCCTGGGACGCCGACGGCACCCGCCTGGCCAGCCGCACCGAGTACTACTCTGTCGGCGGCGGATTCATCATGGACCGCGCCGAGATGAGCGAGGCCGACGAAGAGGGCGCTAGCACCGGCATCGCCGCCGCGGCCGCTGCCGCCGAGCCTGATGAAAATGCTCCGGGCGACGGCACTTACTCCTACGATTCCTCCGCCGACCTGTTGGCCGTCTGTGAACGCACCGGACTGAGCATCGCCCAGGTCATGGCCCACAACGAGGAAATTCTGCGCGGTAAAACCGAGTACACCACCCACCTCGACGAAGTCTGGTCCGTCATGCAGGAATGCGTGAAAAACGGCATCACCACCGACGGGTCGCTGCCCGGCGGCCTCAATGTCCGCCGCCGCGCTCCCCGCATGCACGCCATGCTCACCAGTGAGCAGCAGCGCCACAACTCCGAGGGCCTCGACGCGATGGAGTGGGTGAACCTCTACGCCCTCGCCGTCAACGAGGAGAACGCCGCCCACGGCCGGGTCGTCACCGCCCCGACCAACGGCGCCGCCGGAATCATCCCGGCGGTCATGCACTACTGCCGCGACTTCACCGCCGATTTCACCCCGGAACGCGCACGCGAATTCCTGCTCACCGCCGGCGCGGTTGGCGCGATCATCAAGACCAACGCCTCCATCTCGGGTGCCGAGGTTGGCTGCCAGGGCGAAGTCGGCTCCGCCTCCGCCATGGCCGCCGCCGGCATGTGCGCCATCCTCGGCGGAACACCTGCCCAGGTGGAAAACGCCGCCGAGATCGCCCTCGAGCACAATCTCGGTCTCACCTGCGACCCCGTCGGCGGCCTGGTCCAGGTCCCCTGCATCGAGCGCAACGCCATCGGCGCCGTCAAAGCCATCAACGCCGCACGACTGGCCAAATGGGGCGACGGCACGAATATCGTCTCCCTCGACGACGCCGTCGAGACCATGGCCGCCACCGGCCGCGACATGATGACTAAGTACAAGGAGACCTCCGTCGGAGGGCTCGCCGTCCAGCTCGGCTTCCCGGTGAATATCACCGAGTGCTAGCCGGGCTCGCTACTCGGCCGGTTCATCCTCCGGGATGAAGATCGCGTCGATGATCGCGCCGGCGTCGAGGGCGGCGGTCTTCTGGGACTGGTTCTCCAGGTTCTTTATGGTGATCTCACCGGATTCGAGCTCGCGGTCGCCGAGGACGAGGGCGGTGTGGGCGCCCGAGCGGTCGGCGCCCTTCATGGCGCCCTTGAGGCCGCGGCCGCCGTAGGCCATGTCGGCGGAGATACCGTTGCGGCGGAGTTCGTCGATAAGCTTTGCCATCTTCTTGGTCGCTTCGGGGCCGATTCCGACGCCGTAGACCTGGACGCGCTGGTCGACGCCGTCGAGCGTGACACCTTCAGCTTCGAGGGCGAGGACCGCGCGGTCGACGCCGAGGCCGAAGCCGATGCCGGAGAGGTCTTGGCCGCCGATCTGGGCCATGAGGCCGTCGTAGCGTCCGCCGCCGCCGATGCCGGACTGGGCGCCGAGGCCGTCGTGGACGAATTCGAAGCACGTCTTGGTGTAATAGTCCAGGCCGCGGACCATGCGGGGGTTGATGACGTAGTCGATGCCGAGGTCGTCGAGAGCGCCGGTGACGGTCTCGAAGTGCTCGTGGCACTCGGCATCGAGGTGGTCGAGCATGAGCGGCGCGTCGGCGGTCATCTCCTGGACCTCCGGGCGCTTGTCGTCGAGCACGCGCAGCGGGTTGATCTGGGCGCGGTGGCGGGTCTCCTCGTCCAGCGGCAGGTCTAGGAGGAAGTCCTGCAGCTTCTGGCGGTACGCCGGGCGACAGTTGCGGTCGCCGAGGCTGGTCAGCTCGAGACGGAACCCGGTCAGGCCGATGGAGCGGTAGCAACGGTCGGCTAGGGCGATGACCTCGACGTCGAGAAGCGGATCGTCGACACCGATCGCTTCGACACCGACCTGCTGCAGCTGGCGGTAACGGCCGGCCTGCGGGCGTTCGTAGCGAAAGAACGGGCCGTAGTAATTGAGCTTGACCGGCAGCTGGCCGCGGTCGAGATTGTGCTCGATCACCGAACGCATGACACCCGCTGTGCCCTCCGGGCGCAGGGTGACAGAGCGGTCGCCGCGGTCGGCGAAGGTGTACATCTCCTTCGAGACCACATCGGTGGACTCGCCGACACCGCGCGCGAAGAGCGTGGTGTCTTCGAAGATCGGCAGCTCAATGTGCTGGTACCCGGCCAGATGCGCCTGGTTCACGAACTCCGAACGCACCGCGTGGAAGGTCGCGGACGCCGGGGGCACATAGTCCGGCACCCCCTTCGGCGCGGACAGGGGCTGGAACTTCTCGGATTTCTGCTGGGTATCGCTCACGCCGGTCGATCTTAGCGCGAACGGCCAGCGGCGCTGAGATACGGGTTTGCCGCGCGCTCTTGGGCCACCGTGGTGGCGGGGCCGTGGCCGGGCAGGACGGTAAGCGCGTCGTCGAGCTCCCAGACGGGGCCGGCGAGGGTGCGGTCCATGGCAGCCGGATCACCCAACGGCAGGTCGGTGCGGCCGATAGAACCAGCGAAGAGCACGTCCCCGGCGAAAACGACATCTTCATCAGCAGCGATGAGCAGGGACGAGCCCGGCGAATGTCCAGGCGCATGGACGACGCGGAAATCCATGCCAGCAAAGGTCATGGTCTCCCTCGCTTTCAGGTGGCGCAGCTCGTCCGGCTGCTTCATCGAGTCGACCTCGAAAATGCGGCCGAAGTCACCGGGCGCACCCCACTTCGGATCGAGCATCACCTCGTCGTCGGGGTGGATGTAGACCGGCACGCCGAACTCGGCGCAATCGCGGGTGTGGTCGATGTGGCCGTGGGTCAGAACGACGGCGGCGAGGCGGGCACCGGCATCGTCGATAAGCTTCTGCACCTGGTCGCGGGAATCCTTGCCCGGATCGACGACGAAAGCCTCGGGGTTCTCCCCCGAGGCGGTGACGACGTACGTGTTGGTGCCGAACGGTCCTGCGGTGAATCCTGCGATCTGCATGGCCGCCAGTCTAGACGCAGCAGGCGGATCCGCCGCCGGATCTCTTATTTCGACAGCGAGTCCACGGCGGCGTCGTAGTCGGGCTCGTTCGCGATATCGTCGACAAGCTGTGTGTGGATGATGTTGTGGCCCGCGTCGGCGACCACGACAGAGCGGGCTAGCAGTCCCTTGATTGGCGAGCCTTCCATAATGACGCCATAATCCTCGCCGAAGGTGGAGCGGAATGCGGAGGCGCTGACGACGTTCTCGATGCCCTCGGCGCCGCAGAAGCGCTGCTGGGCGAAAGGCAGGTCCTTGGACACGCACAGGACGACAGTGTTGTCAAGGCCGGCGGCGAGCTCATTGAAGCGGCGCACGGACTGAGCGCACACGCCGGTGTCCACGGACGGAAAGATATTCAGCACGATGCGCTTGCCGTCGAAATCAGCGTCGGTGACGGAGTCCATGTCGCCGCCGACGAGCTCGAAGGACGGAAGCTTCTCGCCCACTGCGGGCAGTTCGCCGGAGGTGGTGGTGGGTTCATTGCGGAAAGAGATATCAGCCATGGCGCCCAGCATAAATAAAGGCCAAGCCGCACGCACTGGCGCAAGCGTTAGTACTGATACTGTATTTACCCATCTGACATCACCGACACCTACCGATGGAGGCCGAAGTCCGTGAGCAATAACGCGCAGCGCGGCAAAGATGCGCTGAAGGAACTCGACCGCGAGCTCAAGGCCCGCGACCGCAAAGAGAAGAACAAGCCCTGGTCGATCGCGGCCCTGGCTCTGCTGGTCATCGCGCTCGTCGGCGGCGGCATCTACTTGGCAGCCACATGGGGCTCGGACGAGGACGTCGTCGCCGAGGACCAGGCCGACGAGCAGCAGGACCAGGATCAGCAGGAAGAGATGGAGCCGGTCGCGCTGAAGAAGGAGCGCTCCGAACCGCTCGACCCGACTGTCACCTGCACCTACACCGAAGACGGCCAGAGCGAGTTTTACAAGGGCCTGCCCGAAGCAGAGGGCGTATCGACGGAGGGCACCGTCGACGTCAACCTGGACACCTCCGCCGGCCCCATCGGCCTGACTCTGGACCGCTCCGTCTCGCCGTGCACGGTGAACGCGATCGAGTACCTGGTCGAGCAGGAGTACTACAACGACACCGTGTGCCACCGCCTGACCACTGAGGGCCTCCACGTTCTGCAGTGCGGCGATCCGAGCGGCACCGGCAGCGGAGGCCCGGGCTTCCAGTTCGCGGACGAGTACCCGGCTGACGACCCGGCAGAGAGCGAGAACCAGAACGTCCTCTACGAGCGCGGCACCATCGCGATGGCGAACTCGGGCGAGAACACCAACGGCTCACAGTTCTTCCTGAACTACGGCGATTCTCCGCTGCCCCCGGCGTACACCTACTTCGGCACGATCAACGAGGAAGGCCTGGCCACCCTCGACAAGATCGCCGAGGCAGGCATTGCCGAGCCGGAGACCGAGGAAGAGGCCATGATGGCCCGCCCCGGCGACGGCGCCCCCAAGGAGGAAGTGAAGATCAACAGCGCTTCGGTCGCGTAGCTTCCCCCACTCCCTAACCCCCGCCCAGCGTGAGCTCTATCACACTGGGCGGTTTCTCATTGTCCGAGCTTAATGTTTCCGCAGTCACGGCCAGCGCGCATACAGCTTATCGACGCTCGCGCCTTCCTCCCCTTCCATATTTCCCACTTCAACTGTGCATCTGCACAAAGCTTTGACCTCCCGCGTGTGGGAGTGTGCCCTCCGACACCGTCCCACTAGACCCGCAGTTCACATCCTTTGACCACAAACACTTAAGATAGCCTGAGCGCCAGTCCCCCTACCTGGATAATTGCTCGTCATTGCCCTTGCAGGGCCTAAAGCCCGGCTGTAAAGTGTTCCACGTCATTGAGAGCTTCTTTCTGAAAGGGACATTCATGAAGATCCGCAAGAGCATCCTCGCTGCCGCCACCGCAGCTACCGTTTCCATCTCCGGTGTCGTCGCTGCTCCGGCTTTCGCTGCTGAGAACACCGGTGCAGATGACGGCACCGTCACCGCCAAGGAGAACAACGACGGCGACAAGCCGAAGGACGAGGAGAAGACCTTCGGCGAGAAGCTCGTGGAGAACTCCTCCGACGACAAAGGCAACCTGGATCCGAAGCAGATCACCGCTTGGATCGCTGTCTTCACCGCTGTTCTCAGCCTCATTGGCAATGTTCTCACCTTCGCTCAGAAGAACTTCAACTTCCCGAAGTTCTAAGTCTGACTTCGAGCTCTTAGCTCAGCTCCAACCGCCGCGACACTGCGTCGCGGCGGTTTTCGCGCTTCTCAGGAGATAGCCGTACTTTCGAGGTCTGGATCTAGATTGAATTTCCGAATGCGCGACCTGAGAAAACAGAAGAAAGTCGGCCGGAAAATGCAATCTAGATCCACCGTGCGTTGCGGGCGAGGGTGAAGCTTAGGCGGTGACGCGGTAAACGTCGAAGACGCCCTCTATATTGCGCACCTGGTTCATCAGCGTGCCCAACTGCTTGGTGTCGGAGACCTGGAAGGTGAACCGGACGGTGGCGATGTGGTCGTCGTCGCAGTGGTGGTTGAAGGCGATGACGGGCAGCTTCTGATCGTTGAGGACCCGGGTGAGCTCGGCGAGCAGGCCCTGCTTGTCCAGCGCCTCGAGCTGCATGGTCGCCAGGGACGCGCCCTGTCGGGAGCCACTGTCCCACTCGACGTGAATGAGGCGGGCGGATTCCTTTTTGAGTTTCTCGGCGTTGGTGCAATCCACACGGTGCACGGAGACTCCCCCACCGCGGGTGACAAAGCCGAAGATCTCGTCGCCGGGCACAGGCTGGCAGCAGCGGGCCAACTTGGCCATGACGTCGGGGGATCCTTCGACGAGGACACCGGGGCCGTCGATACGCGTTGGTGTCTTGAGTTCCGCGATGGGTGCGCGGGCGGCGAGCGCGTCGACGGCGTCGTCTTCGTCGCCGAACATCTCCACGAGCAGACTCACGACATGCTTCGCGGAAGTCTGGCCTGAGCCGATCGCGGTGTAGAGCGCGTCGACGCCGTCGTAGTGGAGCTGAGTGGCCACCTTGTTCATGGAGTCGGCGGTGAAGAGACGGTGCAACGGCAGGCCGCCGCGCTGAACTTCGGCGGCGAGCGCGTCGCGGCCGGCCTCCAAGTGCTCCTCGCGGCGCTCCTTGGCGAACCACTGGCGGATCTTGGTCCGGGCGCGCGGAGAGACGACGAATTCCTGCCAGTCGCGGGACGGGCCCGCGTTAGCGTCCTTAGACGTGAACACCTCCACGCGGTCGCCCGACTTCAGGGTGGACTCGAGCGCGACGAGCTTGCCGTTGACCTTCGCGCCGATGCAGCGGTGGCCGACCTCGGTGTGCACGGCATAGGCGAAATCGACCGGGGTGGAATCCGTCGGCAGGTTGATCACATCGCCCTTCGGGGTGAAGCAGAAAATCTGCGCCGAGGTGAGGTCGTAGCGCAGGGAGTCGAGGAACTCGTTCGGGTCCGCGGCTTCCTTCTGCCAGTCCAGCAACTGACGCATCCACGTCATCTGGTCCAGCTCCGCCTGGTCGCCCTTGTGGTTGCCCTTCGTCTCCTTGTAGCGCCAGTGCGCGGCAACGCCGAACTCGGCGTTGTAGTGCATTTCGTGCGTGCGCACCTGGATTTCCAGCGGGCGGCCGGAATCCGTCATCACAGTGGTGTGAAGGGACTGGTAGACGCCGAAGCGCGGGTTGGAGATGTAGTCCTTGAAACGGCCCGGCATCGCGGAATAGAGCGAGTGGGCCACGCCGATGGCGGCGTAGCAGTCGCTGACGTTGTCCACCAAGACGCGGATGCCCACGAGGTCGAAGATCTCGTTGAAATCGCGGCCGCGCACCACCATCTTCTGGTAAATCGACCAGTAGTGCTTCGGCCGGCCCATCACCTCGGCCTTGATGCCGTTCTGCTTCAGCTCAGCCTGAATCTCGCCGGTGACTTCCTTCAGCGCGCGGTCGCGCGACGGGGCCCGCTCGGCGACAAGGCGGACGATCTCCTCGTATTTCTTCGGGTACAGGATCGCGAACGCGAGGTCTTCGAGCTCCCACTTCACCGAGGCCATGCCGAGACGGTGCGCGAGCGGAGCGATGACCTCAAGGGTCTCGCGGGCCTTCTTCTGCTGCTTTTCCGGCGGCAGGAAGCGCATCGTGCGCATGTTGTGCAGGCGGTCGGCGACCTTGATCACCAGCACGCGCGGGTCCTGCGACATGGCGACGATCATCTTGCGGATCGTCTCCGCTTCGGCTGCGGCGCCGAGTGCGACCTTGTCGAGCTTGGTCACACCGTCGACAAGCCGGGCGACTTCAGGGCCGAAATCGTTCGTGAGGTCGTCGAGCGAGTAGTCCGTGTCCTCGACGGTGTCGTGCAGCAGCGCCGCCATGATCGTCGTAGTGTCCATGCCGATCTCGGCGCAGATCGTCGACACCGCCAACGGATGGGTGATGTACGGGTCGCCGGACTTGCGCTGCACGCCTTCATGAAGGCGCTCCGCGGTTTCGTAGGCGCGAGAAATGTCTTCGACCTTCGCCTTCGGATGGTATTTGCGGTGGATCGAGTACAGCGGCTCGATCACGGGGTTCGTCTTCGGCCGCCCACCGGTGAGCGACCGTGCGAGCCTCGCCGACACACTGCGCATCGACGAACCCGTTCGCCGCTGCGGTCTGTCTTGGGACGTCATGCGCCCACCTTATTCCACGAGGTCGGTTCTATGCTGCGTCGCCTTCGCTTTGATTAAGAACAACCAGCGGTAGGCCGTCCAGGCGCTCCCGGCCGCCGAGGCCGGAAACCTCCAGAACAACGACGCAACCGGCGACGGTACCGCCGGCACGCTCGATCAGCTCGCGGGCGGCGGCGAGGGTGCCGCCGGTAGCGAGGACATCGTCGACAAGCACAATGCTCTTGCCTTCAATGTTCATTCCCTCCGCGGGAACTTCGAGCGCGGCGGTGCCGTACTCGAGGGAGTATTCCTGGCTGATCACCGGCGGGGGCAGCTTCCCTTTCTTGCGGATGGCCAGAATGCCCAGGCCCATCTCGTAGGCGACGGCGGAGCCGAGCAGGAAGCCGCGGGCGTCGAGGCCGCCGATCATGTCGGCGCCCAGGTTCTTCGAGGCCGCCGCCATCTCGGCGATGACGACCTTCAGCGCCGCACCGTCGGCGAGCACCGGGGTGAGGTCCTCGAAGAGAACGCCTTCTTCCGGGAAGTCCTGGACGTAGCGCATCTTCTCGGCCAGCGCCTCGCGGGCCGTGCGGTAGGTGGGTTGAACAGAGGTCTCAGGGGAGGTCATGGTCTACTTGTCGTCTTTCTGTTCCGGTGTGGGTTCCAAACCGGGAACGTGCCAGCGGTCCATGTTCCAGCCGATCCCGACAGGGCCAGTGTAGACCACCACATTCTTGATGCTGTTGTCCACGATGAAGGTGCGCGGCTGCGCGGACAGCGGGATGGACGGAACCTCGTCCCACAGGCGCTTTTCCTCGGCGCGGAGGCTCTGGAGCTCCTCCGAGCGCGAGGTGGCAGATTCGTATTCCATCAACGGGTCGACTGCGCCGAGGAAGGCATCGATCTTCCCGCCGCGGTCGAGCGCGCCTTCAGCATTCCACCCGGGTTCCTCCGTCAGCAGATCGCCGCGGGTCTTGCCGTTCGCCGTCACGTCGGTGACGGTGATGCCAGCGGGTTCGCAGGACTTCTTCATCGCTTCGACCATGGCGGCCATGCGCTTATTCGGCGAGTTGTAGCCCACATGCAGTTCAAGGCCGGAGGCCACACGGGCACCTTCGATATCGACGTCGAGGTGCGGGTTGGCGATGTCGCCGAGACGGCTCGACATCGGGTCATTCTGAGTGAGGACGTGCACGGGAGACGGCGGGAGCTCAATGCCAGCTTCGCGTGACGACGCCTCCGCCACCGCCCGAATATCGATGCACTTGGAAAGAGCCTGGCGGTTATCGTGGTACGCCCACGGACCTGCCCCGGCGAAAATGAGCGTGTCAGTCATCTCGCCAATGACTGTCTGGAGCTCCTGGTGGCTCTCGCGGGAATCGGGGTCGGCGCTATCAGAGGCCGGGCTCTCCCCTGCGTCGCTCGCTTCAGATGCTTCAGCGTCCTGGCCGTCCTTGCCGGTGCGGACATCGTCGGCGTTCGCACCCTGGTCGGGCTCCGGCGGAGCCTGATACCACTCCGGGTTAGGGGCGGCCAGATCACCGACCATGAGTGCGCCGGCTTCCTGGAGCTCGGCGGAGTCCTTGGTCGAGGGCCACACGACGACCTTGGGCACCTCGGGGGCGTCGCCGTAGTACTTCTCGTTGGCGGCGAGAACGACTTCGCCTTCCTCGCCGACGGACTCGATCTTGTACGGGCCGAACGACACCTGCAGTTCAGGGTCGAATTTGTTCAGGGCGAAACCGAACCGCCACACCTCCGACGTGCGCCCGAGAAGCTCCGGGTCGCCGGACTGGAGTCGGTTCGTGAAATCGGCGGTCTCCATACCGAGGCGTTTGGCGATCGCATGCGCTGGAAGCACCGTTCCGGCGCTGAAGAGCTCGCGCCAGCGTCCGCCCTTGCCCGGCTGGAACACGACGGTGAACTTCTTGGACCCTGGAGTGCAGTCGACGCGTTCCACCTGCTCCATTTGCGGCATGTGGGAAGAGAAGACATCGGGGTTGGAGCCTGCGGCGAAGGCCAAGGCGTAGTCGTCGCATGTGACGGGGACACCATCGGAGAACTCCGCCTGGTCCGACAGCGTGTAGACGACCTGGCGCTGCGGGCCCGGCAGCACCTGGGTGGACACCAAATCCGTGTTGGGGATGCGCTGGCCGGACGGGCCAGGAATGAACGCGCCCGGGAAGATGCGGCCGGACAGGCGCTGCATCTTGAGGGAATCGCCGATCTTCGTCGCTGCGTTCGTGGTGATCAGCGGGACGGGCAACTGGTAGCCGAAGTAGTCCAGAGCAGACTGGTCTTTCGGCTCGGGCGCTGAGTCGGAGCACCCCGCCATGAAAGTGGCGGCAGCGGTCAGCACCGCGGCGAGGCGCGCGGCATGCTTCCCGCGCGGCCGGTTGCTCGCCATTATGTTCCGGGAGGTCGTCACGGTGCTCTCCTTTCAGCGGCTGTCTACTAGTTCTGGTTCGGGCGCCAGGTCGCGGCGGACTGGCGCGCAGGCTCCGTCGCGTGGGCCTCCGCGTCGAGACGGGACGAAGTCCGCGGGGAAGCCACGGTGCGCTTCGAAGAAGCGGACTCACCTGCTTCCGGATCGTCGAGGGAGGCATCGGCGGAGGCAGGGGCGCCGTCGATAAGCGCGCCCTTATCCTTGCCCGCGCGGAATTCGGCGACCTTCTTGTTGTGCTCCTTGTATTTGCTCTGCGCATTGGTCAGCGTGACCAGCAACGTACTGGCGAGGAGCAGCGACGAGATGACGCCTTCGACAACGCCGATGAGCTGGATGAGCGCGAGGTCCTGGAGGGTGCCGACGCCGAGCAGCCACACGGCGACGATCATCAGCGCGATGATCGGCAGCGCGGAAATCACCGACGTCGAGATCGAGCGCATGAGCGTCTCGTTGACTGCCAGGTTGGTCTCCTCGGCGAAGGTCGAGCGGCGCGAGTCAAGAACGCCTTCGGTGTTCTCTTTCACCTTGTCGAAGACGATGACGGTGTCGTAGAGCGAGAACGTGAGCACGGTCAGCAGACCGATGATCATCGCAGGGGTGACCTCGAGGCCGAACAGGGAGTAAATGCCCATGATGACGATGCCGTCGAAAAGCAGAGCGACCATGGCGGCGATCGCCATGTTGCGCTGCAGGCGGATGGCAACATACACCGCGGCTGCGACGAGGAAGAGCACCATGGAGAGCAGCATGCGGTTCGTGATCGTCGATCCCCAGGACTCGGAAACCGTCGAGTCGCCGATCGCGTCCGGCGACGGCTCGCCCGATGCGTCGACCGGCTCGTACTCGTTGTAGATCGCTTCGCGCGCGCTGTCGATCTGTTCCTGCGACAGATGCTCGGAGTTGATCTCCAGCGTGCGGGAATCTCCCGCGCCCACGATCTGCGTCAGCTCCGGGGTGACGCCCGTAGCGTCGACGAAGGTCTCCTCGACCTGCTCTGCGACGAGGTCGCCGGCGGGCATGGACATCTTCGTCCCGCCCTCGAAATCGATGCCGAGGTTGAAGCCGCGCAGCAGCATCGCCGCGGCGGAGATCACCACCAGGGCCACGGCGAGGATGTACCAGAGCTTGGAGCGGCCGATGAAGTCGATCGCGCCCTTGCCCTCGTAGAGGCGCTCAATGCCCGTGGTCTGAGACGCGGTCTCACGATCCGCGGCGGCGCTGCCGTTGCCGGAACCTTTGCTTGCCGACGAGTCAGTGGCGGCGTTCAGTGAGGTCGTCATGTCTATTTCTCCTCTTTGCTGCGTGCCGTGGACGTGGCGGTGTCGGTGTCGGTGTCGGAATCGGAAGCATTGTCAGTGTCAGTGGTCACGACAGTGGATCCTGCGGTAGTCGCCGACGTGGTGCTGACGGCTGCCGCTGATTCCCTGTCCTTCTTTGCGTCATCAGCGTCGGCACCCGTGACGTCAGCTGCGGTGGTCGCGCCACGCTTGGAACGGCGTGCGGTGACGGTCTTGCCGCGGCCCGCCTCGAAGGCCTTCGCCATGCCATTGACGGACGGCTTGGCCCAGAACTTGCTGCGCGAAGCCAGGATCATCAGCGGCGCGGTGACAAGGAAGGTGACTAGGATGTCGAAGATCGTCGTCAGACCCATGGTGAAGGCGAAGCCCTTGACCTCGCCGACAGCGAGGAAGTAGATGATCACTGCGCCGATAAGGGTGACCATGTTGCCTGTAATGATCGTTTCCTTGGCGCGGTCCCAGCCGTTGAGCGCCGCCGAGCGGAATGTTCTGCCGCGGCGCACTTCGTCCTTGATGCGTTCATAGAGGACGACGAAGGAGTCGGCGGTGGTACCGATACCGATGATCAGACCGGCCACACCCGACAGGTCGAGGGTGTAGCCGATCCAGCGGCCCAGCAGCACCAGAGCGCCGTAGACGAGGAGGCCGGCGGTGGCCAGGGTGAACAGCGAGATCAGGCCGTATAGGCGGTAGTAGACGAACACGAAGATTGCCACGAGCGCCAAGCCGACCAGGCCCGCGATGAGGCCGGCCTTGAGCGAGGCGATACCGAGTGACGGCGGGACCGTCAGCGCGGTGCCGCCCGGTTCGCCGTTCTCGCCGGCGAACGACAGCGGGAGTGCGCCGTAGCGCAGGTTATTCGCGAGGTTCTCCGCTTCTTCCTGGCTGAACTGGCCTGTGATCGAGGTGGCCGAGCCAACCGGGGTCGGCGACTGGATCTGCGGAGCCGAGATCACCTGGGAGTCCAGGGTGATCGCGATCTGCTGCTGCATCATCTCCGCGGTCAGGGCCGCCCAGGTGGAGGAACCGTTGTGCTCGCCGTCCTGCTTGAAGGCGAAGTTGATCTCCATCTGGCCGGTCTCGGGGTTGAATCCGCCGGTGATCGGACGCTCGGTGTCGATCTGGGAACCGGTCAGGCGCGGCCCGTCCTCGTCTTCCACTCCCTGGAGCAGCGGAACCGGATCAAGCAGCAGCGGCTGGCCCTGGTTCGCGTCGCAGGCCACGAGCGGACGCTTGGGGTCGTCGGTGCCCGCCAGCGGGTCGACCGGCGCCGGCTTCTCCGGGTCGGCCGGGGTGCACTTCATCAGCCAGGACGCCGCCTGCAGCTTCGTCCAGTCGTCGGACTGGCGGTCCTCGCGCAGCATCGCCGTCGCTTCCTGGCGGAGGTCCGCTGCTTCAAGCGAGTTCTCCGGCTCCGGCTTCGGGTCGGCCGTGATCTGCGGCGCCTCGATGGGCTCGAGGTTCAAGTTGGTCTGGCCCTGGTCCCCCTGCTCCTCCTGAGCCTGGTTCATTGCCTCGACCTGCTGGTTGAAGGTGTCGGCGAACTGCTGCATCGTCGACTGCGCTTCTTCCTTGCTGATCACGCGGTATTCGACCCAGCGGTTGGCCATGTCTTCCATGATCTTCGGGAAGTTGACCACATCGGCCTGCTGGTCAGGCTGTGCGACCGGGCGGAACATCAGCTGGGAGGTCTGGCCGATATTGCGCACGTCGGCAGAATCCTCGCCGGAGACCGTGATAACGAGCGTGTTGCCGTCGACGACGACGGAGGCATCGGACACGCCCATGCCATTGACGCGGTTCTCAAGAATCGTGCGCGCCTGGTCCAGCTGCTCCTTCGTGGGCTCCTCCCCTTGCGGGACGAGCGTGACGCGGGTGCCGCCGCGGAGATCGATGCCCAGTTTCGGCGACGCCTCACGGTCGCCCGTCAAGAAGATGAGGGCGTAGGTGGCCACCAAAATGAGTGCGAATAGCGCAATGGCCCGCTTGGGCCATGCTCGCTTCGATCCTCCCTCGCGGGCTGACCGCCTGCCTGACGCTTTCGAAGTCACGTACGTGCTCTCCTCGTTAACCTGCTTTTCCACCTCAGGCGGCTACTTTCCCCGCAGCTGTGCGGCGACGGCTGCGGCTACCCGTGCAAGGTGGTTGTGCTTCTGTCGTCTCTTTCCCGGCCCCGGCGCACCCGCATTTCTGGGGCACTAATTCCCGGGCCGGGAAAAGGTCCAGACAGTGATCGTACGTCATGGACGCGGAAATGATTAAGCCCGGCGTGCCTTTTCTCGTCGCACGCCGAGCCAACGCGTTCAGCTTCGCGGTACCTCTACCGCTCGCCGTCCACCGGATCAGCGCCTGTGTCGCGCACCGTGCTGCCTGCCGGACCCGTTGCCCCAGACTCATCGACGACGCCAGTAGCGCCTGCGTCAACCTCGTCGTTCTCGATGACCTTGTAGACACCTTCGCGCTCCATGGTCACCACGGTGCCAGGTGCGAGCTCGAGCTCGACAGTGGTCTCGCCTGCGGAGACAATCGTGCCGTGGAAACCGGAGACCGTGATGATCCGGTCGCCGGCTTTCGCTGCGGACTGGACGGCGCGGGCTTTCTCCACCCGCTTCCGGTTCGAGCGCGACAGCAGAATGCCGGGCAGCGCGAACAGTACGAAGATGAGGAGAATAAGTAGGTATTCCATGGTGAACCATTGTGGCACACCAATCCCGGCGACTGTCAGCTAGTACAGGTGCAGCTGCCCCGGGGCCTCCGGCGGCGGGGTCATGCCGAGGTGGTGCCACGCGGCGGCGGTGGCCACGCGGCCGCGGCCGGTGCGGGCCATCAGCCCTGCGCGCACCAGGTACGGTTCACAGACTTCCTCCACCGTGGAGGGTTCCTCCCCCACTGCGATGGCCAAGGTGGACACACCGACGGGGCCGCCGCCGTGGCTGCGGATCAAGGTGTCCAGCACGGCGCGGTCGAGGCGGTCGAGGCCGAGCTCGTCGACATCGAACACGTCGAGGGCCTGCTGAGCAGCTTCCACCGTCACAGTGCCGTCGCCGTTGACTTCCGCCCAGTCTCGCACCCGGCGCAGAAGACGGTTGGCAATACGCGGTGTGCCCCGCGAGCGGGAGCCGATCTCAACGGCGGCATTGTGCTCGATCTCCACGCCGAGAATCGACGCGGCGCGGGTGATCACGTCGGTGAGGTCCTCGACGTCGTAGAACTCCATCTGCGCGGTGAAACCGAAACGGTCGCGCAACGGGCCCGTCAGCATGCCCGCGCGCGTGGTGGCGCCGACGAGCGTGAACGGCGGGATCTCCAGGGGGATCGAGGTCGCGCCCGGCCCCTTGCCCACGATCACGTCGATGCGGAAATCCTCCATCGCCATGTACAGCATTTCCTCGGCCGGGCGCGCAATGCGGTGGATCTCGTCGATGAAGAGCACATCGCCCTCCATCAGGTTCGATAGCATCGCCGCCAGATCGCCGGCACGCTCGAGCGCGGGACCCGAGGTCATGCGTAACGACGACCCGAGCTCCTGCGCCACAATCATCGCCATCGTGGTCTTGCCCAGTCCGGGAGGGCCGGACAGAAGAATATGGTCCGGCGTGACATTGCGTTTCTTCGCGCCGGTGAGTACCAGGCCGAGCTGCTCGCGCACCTTCGGCTGCCCGATGAATTCGTCGATCGATTTCGGGCGCAGCGATTTCTCGAAGTCCTGCTCCCCGGTGTGCTCGTTCGCGTCCACCGGCGAGTCCATCTGCCGGGCAAGGTCGGCCGGTAGCTCGAACTCTGTCTTCTCCACATCAGACATGTGCTGCGCCCTTCCTTTTCTTCACCCTCGGTCCCGCCTGTCCTGTGTGCATTCCTACAGAAATCGGCTGCCTATTTCTTACCCAACCGGTTGAGCGCATTGCGCAGCAACGCCGAGGACTCCATCGGCTCAGCCGACTCGTCGATGACAGCGTCCACCGCGGTGCGGGCGCCCTTCTCCGGAAAGCCCAGCCCGACGAGCGCTTCGACGACCTGCTCGGTAGCCAGCGACGCGCCCTGCGACTGGGAGGGAGCAGATTTCGCCGCCGACGCTCCAGGCTGGGTGCCGTAGACACCGGCGAGCTTGTCTTTGAGCTCGAGCACTAAACGGTCGGCCATCTTCTTTCCCACTCCGGGAATCGACTGAATCGTCTTCGAGTTCCCCGCCGTGATGTGGCCGGCCAGCTCGGCGGGCTCGAACACGGACAGCGCCGCCAGCGCCAGCTTCGGGCCAAGACCGGTCACGGTAGTGAGTCGGTGGAACATCTCGCGGGCATCGTCGTCACTGAAACCGTAGAGGGTCATGGCGTCTTCCTTGACCACCATCGTGGTCAGGACGCGGGCGTTCTCCCCGCGGGTCAGGCGACCTAGAGTCGGCGGAGTGGCTAGGAAGCGGTAACCGACACCGCCGCACTCAATCACCCCGTGGTCCAACCCGATGGAGATGACCTCACCGTTGAGCGAATCAATCACTACTTCCAACTCCCTTTCCCAGTCGTGTTCCCTGTCAACACCTCAGCCGCCTTCGTGCGGGCCAGCAACGGCGCACGCCAGCAGTGGCACACCGCGATCGCCAGAGCATCCGCCGCGTCAGCCGGCTTCGGCGGCGCGCCGAGGCCCAGAATGCGGGTGATCATGACCGTCATTTGTTTCTTGTCGGCCCGGCCGTTGCCCGAGATCGCTTTCTTCACCTCGGACGGCGTGTACATGTACACGGGGATGCCGCGCTCAGCGGCGGCAAGCACCATCACCCCGACGGCATGGGCGGTATGCATGACGGTGGAAACGTTGCTGCGTTCGAAAATACGCTCCATCGCCACAACGTCGGGTTTGTAATCGTCCAGCCATTCGTTGACTGCGTTGGACAGACGCAGCAGGCGCTCCGCCAACTCCGCGTCGGACGGCGTGCGCACCACGCCGACAGCGATGGGAATCACCTGCCTGCCCTTGCCCGTCTGCAACACCGACAAACCGCACCGGGTCAACCCCGGGTCGATCCCCATCACGCGCAGGCCTTCCGTCGTAGTCACACATTTGTTCTACCACACGGCCACGACACCGCCCGCCACCAACGCAGCAACACGAAAACGGACCCGGCCGCAGCCAGGTCCGTTCAGAAGAAGCGCCAGTTCCCGCCTACTCGTTGGCGAGTGCCTCAGCGACCTCGTCAGAAAGCGTCATGTTGGTGTAGACGTTCTGCACGTCGTCAGCGTCCTCGAGTGCGTCGATAAGCTTCTCGAGCTTCTTCGCGCCGTCGAGATCGAGGTCGACCTCGACGGAGGAGCGGAAGTCCTGCTCGGTGTCTTCGACCTCGATGTCGGCTTCGCGCAGCGCGTCGCGCACGGCGTACAGGTCGGTGGCCTCGGAGACGACCTCGAAGTGCTCGCCCAGGTCGTTGACTTCCTCGGCGCCCGCCTCGAGCACGGCCATCAAAACATCGTCTTCGGTCAGGTCTCCCTTGACCACGGTGTTCACGCCCTTGCGGCTGAACATGTACGCGACGGAACCGGACTCGCCGAGGTTGCCGCCGTTCTTGGTCATCGCGGTGCGCACGTCGGTGGCGGCGCGGTTGCGGTTATCGGTCAGGCACTGAATGAGCATGGCCACACCATTCGGGCCGTACCCCTCGTAGGTGATGTCTTCCCAGTCGGAGCCGCCGGCTTCCTCGCCGGAGCCGCGCTTGCGTGCGCGCTCGATGTTGTCCTTCGGGACGGAGGCCTTCATGGCCTTCTTCATCATGTCGTCGAGGGTGGGGTTGCCCGCTGGGTCACCGCCGCCGGTGCGTGCCGCGACCTCGATGTCCTTGATCATCTTCGCCCACAGTTTGGAGCGCTTCGCGTCGTTAGCGGCTTTCTTGTGCTTAGTTGTAGCCCATTTCGAGTGGCCTGCCATGCGCCATCTCCCCTTTCTCCGGCTGAAGTGTCGGCTGTCCACTATACGCCCACCCCCGGAAGCGGTTATCAGGGGCGGGCGCTGCATTCCTTAGGAAAAGGCGACGCCACCTTCATTAAGTGTGCGAGTGAGACCTTCCTGCACGGTCATGGCGACGAGATTGCCCTGGCGGTCGAAAATGCGGCCCTGGGTCAGGGCGCGTGCGCCGTGCGCGGACGGTGAGACCTGGTCGTAGAGCATCCACTCGTCGGCGCGGAACGGGCGCATGAACCACATGGCGTGGTCAAGCGAAGCCATCTGCACCTTATGGTCGCGGTGCGGAACGAGGGCTGAGTGCAGCAGCGTCAGGTCCGACATGTACGCGAGGGTGCAGATGTGGAAGGTCTGGTCGTCGGGAAGCTGGCGCTTGGACTTGAACCACACGACCTGCTGGCTGGGCGTGTACGGGTTGTGCTCGAATTCGTCGTCGGGCACGACGCGCACATCCCAGTCCTTCGCCCACATGGAGAAGAATTTCAGCGGCCCGTCGGTCTCCTCGAGCGGGACGACGCTTTCTGGCTCAGGCACGGGACGCATCTCGTCGGAGTGCTCGATGCCCTTGTCGTCGGTGATGTGGAAGCTGGCTTCGAGCGAGAAGATCGTCTCCCCGCCCTGGACGGCGTCGACAATGCGGGTGGCGAAGCTGCGGCCGTCGCGCACGCGGTTGACCACGAACACGATGTCGCGGTCCGCCTGTCCCGGGCGGATGAAGTAGCTGTGCAGGGAGTGGACGAGCTTGCCGTCCTCCACGGTCTTCGTCGCCGCGGACAGCGCCTGCGCGGCGACCTGGCCGCCGTAGGTGCGCTGCAAACCGGAGTAGACGCTGGTGCCGCGGAAGATATGGTCGTCCAGCTGCTCCAGGTTCAAAATATCGTCAATGCTGGGAATGTCGAATGGCATGTGTCACAGCTTAAACGGTGCGCCCGCCTCACGGCCGTGAAATTCCGGCATGGGCGCAGTACCGGCGAGACGCAGTGCGCGCACGCCCGGTTTCAGGCGCACAGCGCGAGTCGCGGCCACCGCACCGTTGTAGAGACGCAGCGAGAGTTCGACGCGGTCCTCCGCAACAGCGAGCGCTTTTCGCGCAGCGCCATCGTCGCGGGTGTGCGCGGCGATCTGCGCGACGGAATCGCGGTGCTCGACCGCCGCCTCGAGCGACGCACGCGCGCGGTCGAGCCGGATATGCAACCGGTCCAGTCGCCGCGCAGTGAGAATCGCCCACACGGCGACAGAGAGAACGACAAGGAGCAGCACCGTTAACAGTGCAGAGAATCCGCTCACCGCGCCACCGCTTCCCCGCCGGCGGCCGCGTCGTAGACTGCTTCCACACGGTCGGCGACGACCTCCCAGTCGTACATTTTCGCGCGCCGCGCACCAGCAGCCGCGAGCTCGACCCGGGCCACCGGGTCGCGAATCAGCCTCTGCAGCGTCAGCGCCAGTGCATTCGCGTCCCCCACCGGGAACAGGGCGCCCGCAGGCACCTCGTCGTCGGCTCCGCACACGTCGGCGAACGCCTCGATATCGCTGGCCACGACAGCGCAGCCTGCGGCCATAGCCTCAACTAGAACGATGCCGAAAGACTCCCCGCCCGTATTCGGCGCGACGTAGATATCGGCCGACGCGAGCAGCCGCGCTTTTTCTTCTTCGCTGACCCGCCCGACAAAGTCGACGTTTTCTGGCGCACGAGCCGGCAGCCCTGCGCCGCCGCCGATCACGGTCAGGCGCGGCGATTCATCCATGACCGTGAGCGCCTCGAACAGAATCGGAAGGCCTTTGCGCGGCTCGTCGTAGCGCCCCAGAAACACGATGTGCACACGCGGGTCACGGCCACCGCTTATCGGTGACTGTCTTCCCGTCCCCCACGCCTCACGCGCCGCACGGTATATGCCGGTCTCGACGCCGTTCGGGATGAGCAGCGGGTCCCCGCCGAGCTGCTCCACCTGCCAGCGGCGAGACATCTCGCTGACGGAGATGCCGGCGTGGATCTTCTCCAGAGCCGGACGCAATACCGGCTTGACCAGCTGTAACGCACGCGACGACGTCGCGGATGCGTGGTAGGTGGCCACCACCGGCGCGTCGGCGAGCAGAAGTGCCGCAAGGGAGTAGCTCGGTGCGTTCGGCTCATGAATGTGGACGACATCTAATGAGCCGTCGCGAAGAAAACTCCGTGTGTTCAGGAAGGTTGCGGGCCCGAAGGAGATGCGTGCAACGGAACCGTTGTAACGCAATGGAATCGTCCGCCCGCCGAGTTCGACATAGTCCGGCAGATCATAGGCCGCGCCAGCCGGCGTCCCCGGCCCGAGCACGCGCACCGCATGCCCGCGTTCAGTGAGAATCCGGGCGAGGTCGAGGATGTGCGCTTGCACACCGCCAGGGTGGTCGAAGGAATACGGGCACACCATGCCGACGCGCACGACGCATCACCGCTTCCGTTTCTCGCGGTCAACGGGCCACATCGGCTGCAGTGCGTGCCAGTCTTCCGGGTGCGCGGCGATATTCGCGGCGAAGCCGTCGGCGATGCGCTGCGTGGTCCCGGCGACATCGGTGACAGGGATCTCCGGGGACACGGCGTGGCCCCAATCAGGTTCAGCGGCAGAACCCTCGAACCAGGAGTGGGCCACGTGCAGTCCGGCGCCCGTGTCCAATGCCAGCTTCGCCGGCCCGGCGGGCAGGGTGGTCTCCTCACCGAAGAACGTCACCGGCACCCCGCGCGGGGTCATGTCCCGCTCCCCCATCAGGCAAACGATCCCGCCGCAGGAGAGCACCGACTTCAAGCGTTCGTAAGGAGGAACTGCCGAACCGGTGGCGGCGAGAACCTCGAAGCCGAGGGAGTCGCGGTAATCCACGAAGGCATCGAAAAGCGCCTCGGGCCGCAGCCTTTCTGCGACCGTGGCGAAACCGCCGTAGCGGTTGACCAGCCACATGCCCGCCATGTCCCAGTTTCCCGAATGCGGGAGGGTGAGAATGAGCCCCTTGCCGCGGGACAGAGTCACCTCAAGGTGCTCGCGGCCGCGCACCCCGGCGTCGAGTCGCGCAAGCACGCCAGGGTCACCCGCGATCGCCGGTAGACGAAATGCTTCGTTCCAGTAGCGCGCGTACGAGCGCATTGAATCGCGCACCAGCGCACGGGTGACATTTTCCGCACCGACGACGCGGGTGAGGTTGCGGCGGAGCATGTCCGCCCCGCGTCCCTTGTCCGACGCGATATCGGCGCCGGCGTTGAACAGCGCCGAAGCTGCACGCGGCGGCAGGTGCCGGACGGCCTTCCACCCGGCGATATACCCGGCAGCCGCCAGACGCTCGGACAACGTCGTTTCCGCCGCGGCCGCCACTAGTGCGTATCCTCCGGTTCGGGAACGCCTGCAGGCGCGGCGATGCGCTGGTTCGCTTTCGGGTCGCGGGAGGCCTTGTACAGACGTTGCACGACCGTGATGACAGAGCCCACGGCGAGCGTCCACAGCGCGACTTCCAGCGCCAGATTCACACCGAGCCCATCGAGAAAGAGCCCGCCGACAGCGAGAATGAGGCGTTCGGGCCGTTCGATCAACCCGCCGTTGACCTTCAAACCGCCCGCTTCGGCACGGGCTTTGATGTAGCTGATGGTCTGCGACAGTGCGAGCACCACCAGAGCCACAACCACCGTCGATTTATCCGCCTGGTCGACGTAAATGAGCCAGTACGCGATAGCGCCGAACAGCGCGCCATCGGAAAGCCTGTCGCACGAGGCATCGAGGGTCGCGCCGTAGGCCGTTCCACCGCCGCGCAGCCGCGCCATCGTGCCGTCGATCATGTCGAATGCGGCAAAGAACAACGTCAGCACCGCCGCCCACACCAGGTGGCCGGTTGGGATCAGAGTGACAGCGGCGCCGATCGTGGCCAAGGTGCCCAGAACCGTCACGGCATTCGCGGAGAGACCGGCGCGCAACAACAGCTTTGCGACGGGCTCTGCCACCACCACTGCCGGTTTCCTTCCATGAAGACTGAGCATGTCAGGCGCCGTCCTCCCTCACGATCTCTCCCCAGCCCTCGGCCAACAGCGCGCGCGTTTCCCGCAGCAGCTGCGGCAGAACCTTGGTTCCGTCGATGACCGTCATGAAATTGGAGTCGCCCGCCCACCGCGGCACCACGTGCAGGTGCAGGTGATCGCCGACAGAGCCGCCGGACGCTTTGCCCAAGTTGAGCCCCACGTTGATGGCCTCCGGCCGGGAGACCCGCTTGAGCGTGCGGACAGCGAGCTTGGCAAACGACATCAGCTCCGCAGTCTCTTCGTCGGTCAGCTCTTCAAGCTCTGCGACCTTGCGGTACGGCACGACCATGAGGTGGCCGGCGTTGTAGGGGTACAGATTGAGCAGCGCGTAGACAGTCTCGCCGCGCGCGATGATGAGCGCGTCCTCGTCCGACTCTTCCGGAGCAGCAAGGAACGGGTCCGCCTTGCGCTTGTTCCCGCCCGGAATGGACGAGATATACGCCGAGCGGAACGGCGCCCACAGCCGCACGAGGCGGTCCTGGTCGCCCACGCCGGAATCGACGTACTCCTTCGGTGAATGCGTCTGCCCCGCAGCTGCGGAGTTCACGCCTCCCTCCGGAGAACTGCCTGCGTGATTATCCGCGGCGGGCCTCAAAGGACACCTCACTCGGCTGCTCGTTGAGCTGGTCGCCTACCCAGGAACTGATGAGCTCGACGGCTTCATCAACCGGCACGCCGTTGACCTGGCTGCCGTCGAGGAAGCGGAAGCTCACCGCATTCGCCTCGACATCGCGAGCGCCGGCCAGCAGCATGAACGGAACCTTGCCCTGGGTGTGCGTGCGGATCTTTTTCTGCATGCGATCATCCGAGTGATCGACCTCCGCGCGGATTCCGCGGGCGCGCAGCTGCTCGGTCAGCGCGTCGAGGTGCGGAGCGAAATCGTCGGCGACTGGGATGCCCACCACCTGGTGCGGTGCGAGCCATGCCGGGAAGGCGCCGGCGTAGTGCTCGAGCAGCACGCCGAAGAAGCGCTCGATGGAGCCGAAGAGAGCGCGGTGAATCATCACCGGGCGCTTCTTCGTGCCGTCGGAGGCGGTGTACTCGAGGTTGAAGCGCTCCGGCAGGTTGAAGTCCAGCTGCACGGTGGACATCTGCCAGGTGCGGCCGATCGCGTCGCGCGCCTGGACGGAGATCTTCGGGCCGTAGAACGCGGCACCCGCCGGGTCCGGAACCAGCTCCAAGCCAGACTTCTCTGCGACGGACTGGAGGATGTTCGTGGAACGCTCCCAAATCTCGTCGTCGCCGATGTACTTCTCCGGGTCCTTGGTGGACAGCTCGAGGTAGAAGTCGTCGAGGCCGTAGTCCTTCAACAGGGAGATGATGAATTCGAGCACATCGGTGAGCTCCTGCTCCAGCTGGTCCTCGGTGCAGTAGATGTGCGCATCATCCTGCGTGAAGCCTCGGGCGCGGGTCAAACCGTGGACCACGCCGGACTTCTCGTAGCGGTAGACGGTGCCGAACTCGAACAGCCGCAGCGGCAGCTCGCGGTAGGAGCGCCCGCGGGAGTCGAAGATGAGGTTGTGCATCGGGCAGTTCATCGGCTTGACGTAGTAGTCCTGCGCCTGCTTGGTCACCTCGCCGGCGTCGTTGGTCTCTCCGTCGAGCTGCATCGGCGGGAACATGCCCTCGGCGTACCAGTCCAGGTGGCCGGACTGTTTGAACAGGTCGCCTTTGGTCACGTGCGGGGTGTTCACGAACGAGTAGCCGGCCTGGATGTGGCGGTTGCGGGAGTGGTTCTCCATCTCCATGCGCACGATGCCACCGTCCGGGTGGAAGACCGGCAGGCCGGATCCAACCTGGTCCGGGAAGGAGAACAGGTCCATCTCGGAGCCGAGGCGGCGGTGGTCGCGCTTCTCAGCCTCCTCGATCATGTGCTGGTATTCCTCCAGCTTTTCCTTGGACTCCCAGGCGGTGCCGTAGATGCGCTGCAGGCCGGCATTCGCCTGGTCGCCGCGCCAGTAGGCGGCGGACGAGCGGGTGAGCGCGAATGCCGGAATGTACTTGGTGGTGGGGACGTGCGGGCCGCGGCACAGGTCGTGCCAAACCACCTCGTTGGTGCGCGGGTTGACGTTGTCGTAGTGCGTCAGGTCGCCGGCGCCGACCTCGGTGGCCTCGTCAGAGTTCGGGTCGACGGAGCCCTTGTCTTGGATGAGCTCGAGTTTGTACGGCTCGTTCTCCAGGTCTGCGGCGGCTTCTTCCTGGGAGGCATAGACGCCGCGGACGAATTTCTGGCCCTGCTTGATGATCTTCTTCATCCGCTTCTCCAGCGTCTTCAGATCCTCAGGGGTGAACGGCTCGGCGACGTCGAAGTCGTAGTAGAAGCCGTCGTTGATGGCTGGGCCGATGCCCAGCTTCGCGTCCGGAAATTCCTCCTGCACCGCCTGCGCTAGGACGTGCGCGCAGGAGTGTCGGATAACGCTGCGCCCCAGCTCGGTGTTCGCGGCGACCGGCATGAACGTTCCGGTCTCCTCCGGCACGTGGGAGAGATCCTTGAGGTTTCCTTCAGCGTCCTGCACGCAGACGATGGCATCCTCGCCCTTGTTGGCCAGTTCGAGTTCACGCATCGTCGCGCCGACGGCCGTGCCGGCGGGGACCTCGAAAGGCTCGTGATTCAGTGCAGTTGGGGCAATCCCGCTGGACATATGTTGCTCAGCGCTCCTTTGCGCTCGTGCGGGACGGCATACCTGGCCGCGCCCGCGGTGTGTTCATGTCAAACCCGCGCGAGCTGCCGGATACACGACCGCCGCGTGGGCACTGGGGGCGATCTTACCCCTGCCCGCCGCGGTGGTAATGGTGGGACTGGGACGCGGCCCTACTCGCGCCCGGCGCCTTCCTCACCCTCGTCGAGCTCGTCCATGTCACGCACGCGTTGTGCCGCATCCTCGTTCTGACGGCGGCGGCTCAGCGCCGCGATGACGACACCGCCGAGGAACAGCGCGCCGAGCAGCAGCCACAGCCAGGTGTAGCCCGACGCTGCGTCATTCTCCGCCTCATCGCTTGTCGACGCCGCATCCGCCTCTCCGTCGCTATCCCCGCCCTGCGCGGACTCGCTGCCCTGCGCGGACTCGCTGCCCTGCGCGGACTCGCTGCCCTGCGCGGCGGATTCCCCGGCAGCCTGCGCTGGGGTGAAGGTGAAGGTTGTCTGCCCCTTTGTGGCGTGTCCGTCGGAGGACGTGATCTGGTAGCCGATGCGGTACTCCCCCGGCTGGGCGTCCACATCATCCGGCACGGCGATGCTGACTTCGCGGTCGTTGACCTCCGGCTCGCCGCTGAAAAGAACCTCGTCGTCGGATACCCGCGAGAGCGCGACAGTGTTGAAGTCTTCCTTCGGCTGTGCAGAGAATTCCAGCGCGAGCTCCGCCGGGAATTCCTTCACGGTCTCGTCGATTCCCGGGCGGGCGTCGATCACCGAGTCGTGCGCGAAAGCCATCGGCGCTGTGCCGACAGCGAGGATCGCTGCGGCGGTGCCAGCGAGCAGAGTGCGGCCGGCGTTGGAAGTCATCGTGCGTGCCATTTTCAGGGCTTCTCCTCTTTCCAGGTCGTTTTCAACAGTTGCACCTGAGTGCGCGATAGTTCCACCTGCGCGAGACGGAACGAACTGTTTAGCGGTCTGCCGTAGTAGTACCCACGCTAGCCCCGAAAGTTCCCGTCATTGTCATGCGGATCCGACTAGCCGTGACAAGTCACTGGTTAAAGCGGTAGGTTGACCGGGGTGATTTCCCGAGACCGCCGCATGGGCAAAGAGCCGGCCAACCCGAATCGGTGGCCTTTTTTCGTTGTCGTGTCGCTTGGCTTGCTGATGGTCGCGCTGGATAACTCGATTCTCTACACAGCGCTTCCCGCTCTGGATGAGCAGCTCGGCGCAACGGCTTCCCAGTCGTTGTGGATCATCAACGCCTACCCGCTGGTGATCACAGGCCTGCTCCTGGGGTCTGGGTCGTTGGGCGACCGCATCGGCCACCGCCGCATGTTCATGGTGGGTCTAGTCATCTTCGGTATCGCATCTCTTGCCGCGGCATTCTCCCCCACCGTGCTGTCGCTCGTTATCGCGCGCGGTGTTCTCGGTGCCGGTGCGGCGACGATGCTTCCTGCCACGCTCGCCTTGATCAACCAGATCTTCCCGCATGAACGCGAACGCAATCTCGCAATGAGCATCTGGGTTTCGGCCGCTGTCTTAGGCGCCGCACTCGGCCCTGTGGTGGGTGGCGCATTGCTGCACTTCTTCTGGTGGGGCTCGGTCTTCCTGATCAATGTTCCGGTCGTGGTTCTGGCCATCGTGTGCACGCTACTGATCGGTCCGCGCAATAGGCCGAACCCGGACAAGCACTGGGACCTCATCTCATCGATCTTCGCTCTGTTCACTCTGTCGGGCCTGACGCTGACGATCGAAGAAGCCGCCCGCCTCGACACCCACATGCCCGTCTTGATTGGCGCCGCTGTGGTCATGGTCTTCGGCGCCGTCATGTTCGGCCGCCGCCAGAAGAAGCTCGACGAGCCGCTGTTGACTTTCGACATCTTCAAAAACCCGGTCTTTACCGGTGGCGCAGTCTCGGCTGCCGGCGCCATGTTCGTATTGGTGGGCTTAGAGATGACGTCAACGCAGCGCCTCCAGCTTGTCGACGGCTTCTCGCCATTCCACGCCGGTCTGACCATCGGGGTGATCGGGTTCGTCGCGTTGCCCTTTACGATTGCCGGCGGTGCGCTGCTGCACCGCATCGGTTTCCAGACCATCGTGTCCGGCGGTTTCGCGGCGTGCATTGCCGGTGCCCTAATTTGTTGGTGGGGCTCGGCAATCGATAACTTCCCCGCGTTCCTCGCCGGCGGCATTCTCCTTGGCGCCGGCGCCAACTTTGCCATGTCTGTCTCCTCTACCGCGATCATCGGCGCTGCTCCCCCGGAGCGCGCCGGCATGGCCGGTGGCGTGGAGGAAGTCTCCTACGAGTTCGGCACCCTCGTCACCGTCGCCATCTCCGGTTCGATGCTGACCTCGCTTCTACTTGCATTCCTCCCACCGGGCATTGCCCACATGGGCATGAACGCCATCTACGACCCCGCCACCCACGACGCTGCCGCCACCGCATACGCCCACGCCCACGAACTGACCACCGCCTTCCTCGCAGCAACGGCCGTCGTCTTCTGCGCGATCACGGCCTGGTGCTTCCGCGGGAACCCGAAATCCCCAAACGCCACAGTGAACTAGTCGCTTTCGGCTGGCGAGGTTCCACCTCGCCCGAGGCCACCTTCTGCCTTAGCTCCAAGCACAGAAGCTGACCCCAACCGTCAATCAGAAACCGCCTATAGTTGTCGTGTCACAAACTTTTCAGGCGGATAAGGAGGACGAGTTGGCTGCAGCTGCACAGAAAGAGCCGTTGAAGGACTGGGCTGGGGATGCTCAGAATGCCGCGACGAATGGCGAATTCGAGCGTGATACTACCTACATTGGCGACCGCATCGTCGCATCCGTAACGGGCGACGAACCTCAGCCTGCAGAGGATGGCACTGGCGAAGTCCTGCACTGGCCGGTACAACCCAACCGCTATCGCCTCATCGCGGCACGCGCGTGCCCGTGGGCTCACCGCTCAGTCATCGTGCGGCGCCTGATGGGATTGGAAAATGTCATCTCCCTGGGGCTGCCCGGCCCCACCCATGACAAGCGCTCTTGGAGATTCGATTTGGATCCAGACGAGGTCGATCCAGTTCTAAAGATCCCTCGCCTGCAAGATGCATACTTCAAACGCTTCCCGGATTACCCACGGGGAATCACCGTGCCCTCATTGGTTGAGGTATCCAGCGGCAAGATCGTGACCAATGATTTCACAACCCTTGTCCGAGACTTCCAGACTCAGTGGACCAAGTACCACCGCTCCGGTGCGCCCGACCTTCTGCCGTCGGCAGAGCAGTGGGAAGAGATGGAAGAGATCAACAACGTAATCTTCAAGAAATTCAACAACGGCGTGTACCGGGCAGGATTTTCTGCATCGCAAGATGCTTATGAAGAGGCCTATGCGGATGTATTCGAATTCCTCGACTGGCTCGAAGAGCGACTATCCCACAGCCGGTTCATCCTGGGTGAGCATATTACCGAGACTGATATTCGCACCTATGTCACCTTGGTTCGCTTTGATGCTGTCTACCACGGCCACTTCAAAACGAATCGGAACAAGATCAGCGAAATGCCGAATGTCTACGGCTACCTGCGCGAGCTGTTCCAGACTCCCGGGTTCGGCGATACCACCGACTTCACCGAAATCAAGCAGCACTACTACATCGTCCACCGCGAAATTAATCCCACACAGGTCGTACCTACTGGCCCAGATCTTTCTGGATTAGCCAAGCCCCACGGCCGCGACCACTTGCCAGGTGCGCCGTTCGCGAACGGCGCTACCCTGCCGGGCGCATTGCCCCACTCCGAGCGACTGAAGAATCCGACGCAGTTCCAGCGAGAGCTTTTCGGGTTGAGCTAACTCGCTACCCGGATGAGGTGTAGTCAATGCTTCCTCAAGGAGTTAGGCGTAGCGCAACGCAACTTCGATCACTGGAACTCAATCTCTAATTCTGCTTCGGGGTCGATGGCATGGATGATCCCCGCGTAGAAGGTCTTGGTTTGATCCTTCAGTAGGTCGAGGTTCAGCTGGATATGTTCCTTGCGTTTCTCTTCATTCAGTACCTCGTTGATGCCCTCCGCGGTATCAATATCCGCCGTAGCAAAACTCAACACCTGACCGTGCTGATGCACGGTTTGGTTGCGTCCCTTAGTGTGGTGTAACGCTTGCTGATGGTGGGCCCTGGCAGATATAGGGGCGGCCATCGTCAGTAACCTTTCGACTCAACTACCACATCTCACCGAAAGGCACATGACGATGACCGCTGCTCCGCATTCTATCGACCCTGCAACCTATCTGGACGATCTGCTGGCACAGGCCTCCCCGGATCTGATGCGGCAGATGCTGCAAGGGTTTATCAACCAGATCCTCTCCGCCCAAGCTGACACCGTTTGCGGGGCTGAGTATGGTGGACCTGACCCCTTGGTGGTGGACACGCTGAAACCAGCATCTCGCTGGGAAAGTGAGGTACCTTTCCACCATGCCACGCAAGACCTACACCGAGCAGTTCAAGCGTGACGCAGTGTCGTTGTACGAGTCGACCCCCGGAGCCACGATCAACGCGATCGCCTCCGATCTCGGGGTCAACCGCAACTCCCTGCGCACCTGGCTCGACGCCTTCGGCACCGGCACCAAAACCAACGCCAACGGTGAAAAAGTCGCCAGCCCGATCGCCGCAGCCAACAGCGAACGCTCCCCGGCTGAAGGACTCTCCGATGCCGAGCGGATCCGCGTGTTGGAACGCGAGAACGTCAAGCTCCGGGAGGAACGAGAGATCCTGCGCAAGGCGGCCAAATATTTCGCGGAAGAGACGAACTGGTGAACCGCTTTCAGTTCGTTGATGACCACCGAGACTTCTACGAGGTCAAGCGGTTATGTGAGGTCCTGAAGGTCAACCGGTCCTCGTATTACAAATGGAAATCTGCTGCTCCTGCCCGCCGGCGACGCCTCGTCGCTGACGCGGCGCTGGGAGCGAGGATCAAGGCCGTGTTCACGGCCGAGAACGGCTGTTACGGGGCGAAACGTGTGACTGCGGCCATCAACGCCGATCCCGCCAACGACCGGGGCAATAGTGACCGTCTCAATCACAAGCACACTGCCAGGTTGATGCGGCAGATGGGCCTTTTCGGCTACACCAGGAAACGCCGGGTGAAGACCACCGTGTCCGCGAAACGTGCGCCTAAATTCCCTGACCTTCTGAAACGCCGGTTCACCGCGGAGAAACCGAACAAGGTCTACGTCGGCGATATCACGTACCTGCCGATCGCGGACGGGTCGAATATGTACCTGGCCACGGTCATCGACTGCTATTCGCGGCAGTTGACCGGTTTCGCGATCGCCGACCACATGCGCACCGAGTTGGTCGAAGCAGCCCTCACGATGGCTCACGGGGTCCGAGGTAGCCTTGACGGGGCGATTTTTCACTCGGATCACGGCAGTGTCTATACCTCTGAGCAGTACCGGAGGTTATGTGAGCGGTTCGGTGTCACCCAGTCGATGGGTACGATCGGGACGAGCGCGGACAACTCGTTGGCGGAGTCGTTCAACGCCTCGTTGAAGCGGGAAGTCCTGAAGGACGAGCCTGTTTTCGCCAGTCAGCTGGTGTGTCGCCGGGACGTGTTCCAGTGGTGCATCCGGTACAACACCCAACGGTTGCACTCGTGGTGTGGCTACCGCTCGCCGAACGCCTTTGAAGCCGCCGAATCAGCTACACTTACTATCGCATCTTGATTAAATCCCCGTGTCCACTTTCCGGGGTTCGGGCCCGTGAATTATCAGCGCTGCTGCCAACTGCTCCCATCGACTGGGTGACGTTGAGTCTTCGGCAGACAGCCTGAAACTGCGATGAGGTATACACGCTGCCATGATCTGAGTGGAAGATCGCCCCGGAGAGACTGCCACGGGTACGGCGAGCATGCTCGAGCGCTTCTTCGACGAGGTCGGTGCGCATGTGGTCTGCGATCGCGAAGCCGACGAGCATCCGCGAGTAGCAGTCAATCACAGAAGCCAGATACATATTCGACCCGTCTGCGATCGGCAGATAGGTAATATCGCCGACGAGGATCCTATTGGCAGCTGGCGCAGTGAAGTTACGCTTGACCAGGTCAGCGAATATAAAGCGATGACTCCCGCGCTGCGTTGTCGTGACCTTACGTTTTTTCGTGTAGCCGCGCAGCTGAAGCTTCCTCATAATCCGGGCGATGCGCTTATGGTTGACCGGTCCGGTGCTACTGTACGCATCGTTGAAAGTCAGCTCGGCGGCAATGCGTTTTGCGCCGTAGAGCTGCTTCTTGTCGTCGAAGATGGCCTTCACCTTGGCTCCGAGTATGGCATCATCAACCAGTCTGCGGTGCCGCTGGGTGCTGCTAGCTTTCCATTTGTAGTAGGAGCTGCGGTTTAACCCGAGTACGGTGCACATCCGCTTGACCGAGTAATCGGTGCGGTGGTCATCAACGAACCGGAAGCGGATCACCAGTTCGTCTCTTCCATGAAATATTTGGCTGCCTTACGCAAAATATCGCGTTCTTCTTTCAGGCGGGCGTTTTCCTGTTGCAGCTGACGTAGCTTCTCAGCATCGGTCAGTTGCCTCGCACGATCAGCACGTAAGCCCGCTGAAAACTGGGGTTTCGTGCCAGTTCCGTACTTATCAACCCATACGCGAAGCGTGGAGCGGTTGATCCCTAAATCAGCGGCCGCCGCGTTCAACGACACCTGTGGATCGTTCTCGTACATCGCGACCGCGTCGCGCTTGAACTGATCCGAATAAACCTTCCTAGGCATGGAGGTAGATTACCTTTCCCCGACTCAACACAGCCGGAATCAGAGGTGTCTACCAAACAGGGGTCAGGTCCCAACCCCACCGAAAGGTTAAACCGAAAGATCCGCCGGCGCACCGACGTCGTCGGCATCTTCCCGAACCGCGAATCCATCATCCGGCTCGTCGGCGCTGTCCTAGCCGAGCAGAACGACGACTGGATCCAGCAAAAACGCTACATGTCACTGTCCGCACTCGAACACACCAAACAACTCATGCACCACCCAGGAGATGATCATGGCGACCACCACCAGCTAACCGCCTAACCACAACCGCGAACTACATACCGAGCCGAAAGCTAGACGGCTACACCACTACACGGGACTTGACCCAACGACATCCCGGAAGGGGTTTTCGTAAACATTTTCCAGCATTCGTAGAACATAACCCCGTAACCAGCAGTATCGCTGATTGCGGGGTTTTCTACTCTGCAATCCTTGTGGAGCTCGGGAGAAGAGTCACCACTTCCATCATCCACGTCTCGTCCATCTTCACATCTGAAGGATCGGGGGTTTCCCCCTTTTCTTTAGCTTCTCGGATACGACCACGGGCAGAAAGAAGGTCATTCGGATCACAGGCCATCGAGAATGCCTCATAACGTGCCTCATGGTTCTTCACCATGTTTCGCGGGGCGTGACGGTAAACAATCTCGATGCGTTCACCAGGACTCAGCCCGAAGCCCTGACCCCCGGAAGTGCTAAAGACTTGATTACTCAGCCCCTCCATGAAGAAACCATGCGGCTCCGCCCTGGGGCTCCGTTCGAAGAGCGCAGGACCGTGGTGGTGGGCATAACTACCACCGATAACGATGGGTTTAGTCCCGTTGTAGAACAGGTGCGCGGTCCCATCCCGAAGACCGGAGCCAAAATACTCGAACAAGGGCTTAGATCGCCGGGTCGCCCGTTTAACAGCCCACGCCACGATCAACCCAGAGACGATACCGCCGATCGTGGCCGAACCCAGATTGACCAGCACATCAACCCAGAAGGGTGGGCCACTCGGCTCAGTTGGGATGATGAAGATCGATGGCAACATGCGAACTAGGGCATCTTTTCTATCTGACACTATGAAATAGCATTGATTGATGACATCGTACAAGTGGTTCGTGCTTGATGAAGACGGTTTCCCCACGGGGAAGTTCAAGCGAGATCGGCTCAAAAGCGCTCGCCACGGGCAACTGCCGGATCAGCGTGACCTAGACGCCGCACTCACGTTATTAGACGCCATTGGCGAGTGGGTCGAAGCGTGGGAGGACGGCGACTCTGACGAAGATAGCTACATCACCGAGGATGCGCTTCGAACGCTGCAGGTCATCTGTGCCCGGCTAGGTATTAAAGTGGATATGATGTCAGCGCTTGACGTGAGCGGGAGTCGCCGACGCGAATATGAGGTGTTGGACATGCTCGGCCCTGCCCACGATGAGCTTCTCGCTTATGAACGCGACCTGCTCGCAAGAGAGATTGAAGCATCAGGGTGGCCCGCCGTGAATTCGGAAATTAAAGCTCTGCGAACAGCATGGAGAAACGCAAGCTCCGCGCAGACTTACAGTAGCGTGGGCAACCACGCGGTGCGCGTCTTGGAAACGTTGAGCGATGCGGTCGGCAACGACGATATTCCACGAAACCGCACGAAAAATCGCCTTTTGAATTATCTGGATCAGCGTTCGGGCGGTAAAACTAACGAAGATCTCAAGAAGGTCGTGACCCACGCGTTCGACCTTGCTCACGGAGTCAAACACGACCGTAGCCCTGATCGACTAAAGACCGGTGCCGCTGTTTCGGCCGCGATCATGATCGTCAGCATAATTCGGGCGGCTTCCGAGCCAATCGGGGCCGGACCTGAGAAGTTGAACGATCAGCCAGCCAGTGTGCTGAAATCCTGATCAAAGTGAAACCGGTCTACTGATATTCCAAGCACGTGGCTGTCAAGATGACTGTTCCACTTAAAGCGGTGGGGAGGTCGTCTGACTTTGCCAGCGCCTTTCGTTCATTTGCACTAGTAGTGCACCCTCTATACCTCGAGTCGAAATGTTTCAATCGGGATGATATTATCACTCTTCTGTGAAGTTATCACCGCGTTTGAAACATGCAGTGATATTCTTAGCCCCAAAGAAACATCGAGTTCCCATGGAGGGCACATGATCGAAAAGATCCGTTCAGAGCTTTTGCCTCTCGCAGAAGAGTTCCAGACAGCAGGTGCTGACGGACTCCGTCGGGTGGTAGAGGACCCATCTTACGACGGAGCACAGTGGAAAATTAGGCGTCTTCAGCGAGATCCCTTCCTTCATGGACTGCGCCACACCCTGCCAGAAAACCTGGGTACCTTCGCTCTCGATGCTGACCTCTACCAGCAGAATAGACTTGTCTATCGATCGCAGATTCACGAAGCTGAATTGATTTTCCGTCGTCGCGGCTCTCTCGACGCATACAAGAGTAAGCGTGAGGACACAGCGTCGGCCTTGTTCCCGACCCCTGAACGAGTCTTCCCTCCGCGCCCTGACACACAGTTCCGGCAGATCGCCTGCATCTGGGACCTCCCGGCCCTGGATGAAGACCATAAGGCAATTGGGCCGTTCCCTTTCAGGATCCAAGTTGCGAAGCAGAACACTCTCTTAGACCAAGGTCAGTGGGAAGGCGGGTTCGCATTACTTCCCGAGCCCGGCATCATGCCTACTTCGGCGGAGTTCGATATGGACTCTCCTGACTGGGATGTTGATGGCGAAGAGGAGGCAGAAGGACAGTGAACAACGCCCATCACCGCCTGCAGACCCTGCGGGCCCTTAATGGGCTGACTCAGAAAGAATTCGCCGCGATTCTTGGTGTAGGCCAAGCGCAATATTCGCAGATCGAAAAGGGTCTTCGCGCCCTGACTCCAGCCCATAAAGTGTCTGCCCAGCTTCACTTCAATCTCGACTCTGACTATTTCGACGCACCAGCGCTGACCTACACGGCGACATCGCTGAACTACCGCCGCCAGAAGCTCAGTGTGCGACATCTGAACATGGCTACCGCCACGTTCGGACTCACCGAGCAGGCTGTTCGCTCCCCAGGTCAGAGCAATCCCCTGGATGTATTGGCAACTACGCCTGTCGCTTCTCGACGATCGCTTGCGACCGTTGAAAAATTTGCCGCGGAGTCACGTGAGCTCATCGGAATTAAACCTGATGCAGTTATCAACAATGTCACCCGCTGCCTCGATAGAATCGGCATCATCGTCACCGGCCTGACCAATCCGCTCCTGCCCATGGAGCGGATCGATGGTATCTCCACGCCCATCCGTTCACAGGCCCCGTTCGTCACTGCCCTCAACTACGACGTCCCCGGCGACCGCTTGCGCTTCTCCGCCGCCCATGAACTTGGCCACATCATGATGCATACCATCGGACACGACGGGAGTCTTGCGGATCGGGAAGCCGAGGCAGATATGTTCGCGTCAGCCTTCCTCCTCCCCCGGGAACCCATGATGGACCTTATCGCTCCCGACTTCACCCTCGAGTCTTATGCCCGACTTAAGGCCAAATGGGGGGTGTCCATCCAGGCGCTCGTGCGCCGTGCCCGAGACCTCGGAATCATTGGTTACAACCGCTACCGCAGTCTCATGATCCAGATCAGCTCCCGCGGCTGGCGAAAGAATGAACCCGTCCACATTCCAGTCGAAATGCCCCTTACCCGCGCACCTTCACTTCCTACCCTGGGGCACGCGGAGACAGCAGAAGCAGAGCCAGCCACAGCAGCGCCGAAGCACGCGTCATCGCAGATGGCGAGCGTGACTAACCTCTTCGAGAAGAGCTAATCTCTTTACTCTAATGTCTGGCGATCTCCTGCCCCCGCTCGAAGAGAAGACGCCGGAAGAAGGCATGAAGAATCCCCTCCACGCAAATTGAACTAGCCCCCGAAAGTTGGACTGGTTTAATTCTAGGCGGTGAGTGGTTCACGGGTCTGATTCCGATATTGCATCGGGGTCAGGCCCTTGAGTCGTTGTTGGATGCGTTCGGTGTTGTACCACTGGATGTACTCGTCGATCGCTTGGTTGAACTCTGCGACGGTGTCGAAGACTTCACCGTGGTACATCTCGGTTTTCACGTGCCCGAAGAAGTTCTCCATGACCGCGTTGTCGTAGCAGTTGGCTTTTCGCGACATCGACTGAACACCACCGTTATCGCCGATCAGGTTGCGCCACGAGGAATGCTGGTACTGGAAGCCTTGATCGGTGTGCATCATCCACCCGGGTTCAGGTGCACACGCCGCGATCGCCTTGGATAAAGAATCGGCGGTAAAGGCTATCGACGGCGATGTGGCAACGGTGTGAGCGACGATGGAGCGGTCGAACAAGTCCATCACCGGTGACAGGTATATCTTGCGGCCTTGGACCCTGAACTCGGTGACGTCGCTGACAAAGACGGTATTCGGCTTATCCGGGGTGAACTTGCGGTCAAGTGTGTTGTCAGCGATGTGGCTGATCGTCCCAGCGTAGGAAACATAAGGCCTGCGTTGGCGGATCTTGGCTCGAAGACCCATCTCGCACATGAGTTTGTAGACGAGTTTGTGGTTGACCACCCAGCCCTGGTTACGCAGGTCCAGCAGCACCCGCCGGTAGCCATAGCGATGCTTGTTGCGTTCGAAGCTCTCCCGAATCGCGTCTTTGAGCACAGCATGTTTATCTGGCTCGCTGAGTCGTTTCTGGTGGTAGAAGAATGCCGACCGTGGGATGCCAGCGGCGTCTAGCAGGTACTCCAAGTGGTGGTGCGACTTGAGGATGACGATCGCTTGAACTTTCAGGCGCGTCCCTGGTTCCTCAAGTCCCGCAATTTTTTTTAGATAAGCGTTTTCCGCTTCCAACCGTGCGATCTGACGGCGCAGCTTGTCTTCTTCTGTAAGCCGCTTCGGTGCGGCCGAGCCTTTGGGTCTGCCCTTCGGCTTCGGCTTCAACGCGTCATCGCCGCCTTTGCGCCATTTCCAGGACCAATCTTTGACGAGCTGGTCTGACGACAGGCCAAACTCGCGTGCAAGATTCATCTTTGTCTCGCCGGCAAGGTGGTGTTGGACAACTTCCTTCTTGATGTCGAACGAGTACTGCTGCTTTGTCGGTTTCTCCACAAGACATAGCCTGCCATGCAGCTGAAACCGACGATAGAGCGTACGGACGGCGTCTTTGGAGACACCAAGAGTCTTGGCAGCGGTTCCGTAGCTCATGCCTTGCTCGAAACACACCACCAGCTGCTCACGCTGATGTTCGCTCGGCGAACTTCGTGCTCTCAATGGAAACTGCTCCTCACTAGTTGGTAACTGATTTCTCAGTCCAACTAATGGGGAGCAGTTCACGCTCACCTGGGGTTTTGTCTATCCGTGGTCCCAGCTGGGATCGAACCAGCGACCTTTCCGGTGTGAACGGAACGCTCTTCCACTGAGCCATGGGACCGTTGCGTTTTTGGCGCGAGGGATACATTAACACCGCTGTAGCGAAAGCCCCTAATCGCGTGCCCAGACACGGTGCATGAAGGCGCGACCTCTCCTCACCTACTGCACCCGGGTCGCATGGCACAGCTTGTCTCGCCACTCCCCGACTTGGCACTGCGGGGCAAGGCGTGCGGGGTGGGTGCGGCGTCGATAAGCGTGCGTCTAAGCACACTGAAAACAAGTCACAACGACGGGATTTGGTCGAACGAGGGGCGACACATTAGAGTTTCAAGTCGCACAAGTTCACACCGGAACGAATGCATGCGGATGTAGCGCAGTTGGTAGCGCATCACCTTGCCAAGGTGAGGGTCGCGAGTTCGAGTCTCGTCATCCGCTCCAAGTCCCCTTATGGGGGCTTAAGCGCGATTAGCTCAGCGGTAGAGCACTACCTCGACACGGTAGGGGTCACTGGTTCAATCCCAGTATCGCGCACCAGGGCGAAAGCCCCGATGCGGATGTAGCGCAGTTGGTAGCGCATCACCTTGCCAAGGTGAGGGTCGCGAGTTCGAGTCTCGTCATCCGCTCCACGTACCTCTTGGTACTGTGAAAGAGGCGGAAATCGCCCACGGTGGAATGGCCGAGTGGTGAGGCAAAGGTCTGCAAAACCTTGTACACGGGTTCGATTCCCGTTTCCACCTCCATATTCATTTGAATATCATCTGAATAGCAAGCGCGATTAGCTCAGCGGTAGAGCACTACCTCGACACGGTAGGGGTCACTGGTTCAATCCCAGTATCGCGCACCAGGGCGAAAGCCCCGATGCGGATGTAGCGCAGTTGGTAGCGCATCACCTTGCCAAGGTGAGGGTCGCGAGTTCGAGTCTCGTCATCCGCTCCACTTCCCCACTGGCTGAAATCACTTATCCGGCCGGTGGGGTTATCCTTTTGCCATGGCCGCTCCCAATCCTTCTGAGGCATCACCGAAAACCCGCACTGAGATCATCGGTGGTAGCTCAGCCGCAGAAGAGGTCCGCGCCGTGGCGATCACGACGGCTTTCGGGTCGTTCACCACTTCCGGCACCTCGGGCGCTTTAGGCAACGACGCCGACAAAGAAGTCATGCTCGCGTTGCGCGAGTGGGCAGATGTCGTCCTCGTCGGATCCGGAACCGTCAAAGCCGAGGACTACGGCCCGGCGGACATTCCCATCGCCGTGGTGTCGCGTTCGCTCGACTTCGACACATCCGCGAAGCTTTTCGACGGCGCAGGCCCGCTCATCCTCGCCCCCGACAAGTCCCTGACGGAGGCCCAGCTCGCCCCGCGACGAGAAGCTCTGGCGGACGCGGGCGCCGAGCTGGTGGGCACAGGCTCGGGGTCGGCGGCGGAGATCGTCGATAAGCTGCGCGCACGCGGGCTCCGCCGCATCGTGTGCGAGGGAGGCCCGTCGCTGTACGCGACGATGTTCGAAGCTTCGCTTATCGACGTCCTCCACCTCACCTCCTCCCCTTTCGTCAACGGCGAACCGTCAGGCCTGGAGGGCGACATCGACGTGGAGCTGGAATTGGAGGACGTCTACTCCGCCGGCTCGCATATCTTCGCCCGCTACCGGCGGGTGAACACGGGAAACTAGTGCCCGTTTAGTAGTTTTGGGGGCTGTGACTACCCGCATCGACGCTTTGCACTCCGCCTGGTCCTCGCCCGCACCCGACGGTGCCCCACGCCTCCAGGCGGTGGCGAATGCGCTCCTGTGGCCGCTGGCCCTCCTGCTGGTCGTGCACCGCGTGTTCGCGGTCGCGCTTCCGGGAACGGTGACCGATGACTTCACCACCGTATGGTCCGCCGCGCGACGCTTCGTGCTGCGCGAGCCGGTGTACAACGAGATCTACCACCACGTCGACCCGCACTACCTGTACAACCCGGGCGCGACACTGCTGTTGTCGCCCCTGGGGCTCGTGGACAATATGGGCGCGGTGCGGGCACTGTTCATCCTCGTCAACACCGCGTGCATCATCGGCGCGCTGGCATGGCTGACGCGGCTGGGCGGGTTCTCTCTCCGCGGCCCTGTTTTCCCGGGCGCGGTGGCGCTGGGCTTCATGACGGAGGCGGTGACCAACACCCTCGGGTTCACCAATATCAACGGGATTCTCTTCCTCGGGCTCGTGGCGTTCCTCGCCTGGTTTCTCGCTGCGGGTAACGGTTCCTCCTGGGCGGCCGGCGTCGTGCTGGGTCTGTGCATCCTGATCAAGCCGATGTTCGCACCATTGCTTCTTCTGCCGCTGCTGCGCCTCGATTGGCGCGCGATCGCCGGCGGGATCGCCGTGCCGGTGCTGTTCAATCTCGTCGCATGGCCGCTCACCCCGGGCGCACGTGACTACATCGACATCGTCGCCCCGTACCTGGGCCAGACGCGGGATTACGCGAACTCGTCCCTGCCCGGCGCCGCGGTCTACTTCGGCATGCCGGGCTGGCTCCACGCCGCGTTGTTCGTCCTCTTCGCCGCAACTGTCCTCGTCGCCGTGGTGTTCCTGGCCCGCTATCGCTTCACCGCCGAATGGGTGTGGGCGGCCACCACCGCCGCCGTTCTGCTCGCCGGTGTGTGCCTGCTGTCCTCCCTCGGTCAGGCGTACTACTCGATGCTGCTCTTCCCCGCCGTGTTCACCCTCGGCCACCGGCTCAGCGCTTTCCGCTCGCCTGCTGTGTGGGCGGGAATAATCCTGTGCCTGTCACCGCTGACCTGGGTAGTGGACGGCCACTACGTCACCGGCCGCTGGCTGGACACGTTCCTGCCCACTTTTGGCTGGGCGGTGTTCATTGTCGCGGTGGCGGCGTGGGCCGTGGCTGTTAGCACTTCCGACCGAGATGAAAGGACGCACCGCCATGGCGGAAAACACGAATTACAGCGACTGGACTGAAACTCAGTGGCGTGAGCGCCTGAGCCCGGAGGAGTACCACGTGCTCCGCGAAGCCGGCACGGAGCCGCCGGGAATCGGCGAGTACACCGACACCACCACCGAAGGCGTGTACCGCTGTCGCGCCTGCGGGGAGGAGCTCTTCCGCTCCACCGAGAAATTCGACTCCCACTGCGGCTGGCCGTCGTTCTTCTCTCCGCTGGCCGGCGACAAGGTCATTGAGCGCGAAGACCGCTCGCTCGGCATGGTGCGCACCGAGGTGCTGTGCGCCAACTGCAATTCCCACTTGGGCCATGTCTTTGCCGGCGAGGGGTACGACACCCCGACCGATCTGCGCTACTGCATCAACTCCATCTCCATGACGCTGGAGGAAAAGCCGGTGCAGTGACACAGACAGTGTCGCCGAGGACACCGACTGCCTGAACACAGCGAAAAGCGCCTGTCTCCGCGGGGTTGCGGGGGCAGGCGCTTCGTCGCTAAGCGAATGCTTTACGCGACCGTTTTTACGGCAGGACCTCGACGATCTCTGCGATGTCCTTCACGCGGCGGCCGGAGAAGAACGGCAGCTCCTCGCGCACGTGGAGGCGGGCCTCGGTGTAGCGCATCTTGTGCATCAGGTCGGAAATGCGGTCGAGCGTGGGCGCCTCGAAAGCGAGCATCCACTCGTAGTCGCCGAGGGAGAACGCCGACACCGTGTTGGCCCGCACATCCTTGTAGTCTGCGGCGGCCTGGCCGTGCTCAATGAGCAGGCGGCGGCGCTCATCGGCGTCCATGATGTACCAGTCGTACGAACGCGTGAACGGGTAGACCGTGATCCAGTCCTCCGGCTCCTCGCCCATGATGAAGGCGGGCAAGTGGCCGCGGTTGAATTCGGCCGGGCGGTGCAGGCCCACGCCGATCCAGAAAACCTCGAGCGCCTGGCCCAGCGCAGTCGAACGGCGGAAATCGTTGTACGCCTTCTGGATATCGGCGAATTCCTCCGCGTGCCACCAGATCATCACGTCAGCCTCAGCGCGAATGCCGGAAATGTCGTAGATGCCGCGGACGACGACCTTGCCTTCCTCCTCGAGGCGGGCGAAGAACGTCTTCGCCTCGGCAATAATCTCCTCCCGGTCCTCGCCAAGTGCTCCGGGGATCGCACGGAAGGTCGCCCACTGGGCGTAGCGCTGAGTACTGTTGAGCTGTTCAATGTCCGTCTGAGTCATGCCGCGCATCCTTTCTTCCCCTCTCGCGGGGAGGTCCAACAAAAGTTCTATACGCCGATCCTACAGTGCGGCCTGACACGGGCAACGGCGCGCCTCCACAGAATGGAGGCAGGCAATGTCTAGCTTGGAACGCGTGACACATTCGGACCACCCGCAGCTCTCCGCCGCCCCCTCCCCGACCTCGACGTCTGCCGCGTCCGGCACGCAGAACGGCGAGTCCGCAACCATCCCCGCCGAGTTCAACAATGCAGTGGAGTCCATGCACCGCGCGCAATTGCGTCCGGAGATCAGCCTGGGCACCATCCGCCCGCCACAGCGTCCCGCGCCCTTCAGCCACGCCGTGGGCCTCGAGGTTCAGCAGCTTGACGACGACGCGCCCATCCCCACCGACTCCCAAGGCGACGCGTTCGGCCGCCTGATCCTCCTCTACTCCCCCTCCTCCGAGGAGGCGTGGGAAGGATCAATGCGGCTGGTGGCTTACATCCAGGCCGACATGGACGATACAGTGGCCTCCGATCCGCTGCTTCCGGATGTCGCGTGGCAGTGGCTCGGCGAATCCCTCGCCGAATCCGGCGCCGGCTACACCAACCTCGGCGGCACCGTGACGTCGACGTCCTCGGTCCGATTCGGTGAGATCGGCGGCCCGCCGCGCGCCTACCAGATCGAGATGCGCGCGTCCTGGACCGCCGCCGGCACCGACCTCGCCCACCACGTCGAGGCGTTCTCTAAGGTGCTCGCCCACGTCGCCGGCCTGCCGCCAGAAGGCGTGGCCGGCATTGACAGCCGCCGCTAACCAGTCGCCCGAATAATGCCTGCTTCATCCCGGCACGCCTCCGGCTCCGGCGCCTACACGTTGGCGACCACACCGGCGGGCTACCGGCGTGCCGCCGAAGCCCTCGCTGCCGGGCGCGGCCCATTCGCCATCGACACTGAGCGCGCCTCGGCGTACCGCTACGACGACCGCGCCTTTGTAGTGCAAATCTACCGCCGCGACGCAGGCACCTTTCTCCTCGCGCCCGAAGGCCACCGCGAGGAATTCGAGTCGATTCTCGCACCGGTGGTCGGCGGCGGCGACTGGATTGTCCACGCTGCACCGGAGGATCTGCCGAGCCTGTCCGAGCTCGGCCTCTACCCCGGAACTCTTTTCGACACCGCGCTCGCGGGGCGCATCGCGGGCTTTGACAAGCCCAACCTGGCTGCCATGGTGGAGGAATTCTGCGGCGTCACGCTGGAAAAAGGCCACGGCCGCGAAGACTGGTCCGAAGTTCCCCTTCCCGACGAGTGGCTCGACTACGCCGCCGAGGACGTCATCTACCTCAACGAACTGGCCGAAGCGCAGGCGGAACTGCTCGCCGACACGGACAAGCTCGCCATCGCCGACGAGGAATTCGCCTTCATCGTCGCCGAGTACGCCGAGTGGGAGCCCGTCCGCAAGACCTGGCGCGACCTGAAAGGCATTTCGCAGTTGAAGTCCCGCAAGTCGCTCGCCGTCGCGCGCACCCTCTGGAACGAGCGTGACCGTGAAGCCCGGTCCCGCGACCGGTCACCGTCGCAGATCCTGAGCAATAAAGTCGTTTTGGCCATTGCGAAGGAACTGCCGCGCTCGCCGCGTGAGTTGGGAGCGGTGCACGGCTTCCCGCAGCGCCGCCGCGGCGCGGTGCAGGCATGGTTCCGGGTGCTGCAGTCGGTCTACGACTCGGACCCGGCAACGTGGCCCGAACGGGCAAATCGCGGCGACGAGACCGGCCCGCCCGGCAAATCAGCGTGGCAGCGCCACCACCCCGATTCCTGGGGGGCGCTGCAAGCGATGCGCTCGGCCGTGGCCTATTCCGCGGCGCAGATGGAAGTTCAGCCGGAGGTTCTACTCACGCCGGCGACCCTGCGCGAGGCAGTGTGGACAGTGACGAATGAGCCCGGCCCGTGGGGCACCCACCGTGCTGCGGTTCTGCTGCGCTCACTCGGCGCGCGCGAATGGCAGATCGCCGAAGTCGCCCCGCTCTTCGGGTTGCTCGAGCCCAACTAGCGCGGGGCTCTCCCCGCGTTTGGGCCTAGAGGTTCCCGATCCACTCCTCAATGGAGGTGCGCGCGGACTCGGCATCCAGCCCCACATCGGCGATGAGCTGTGAGCGCGACGCGTGCTTCGGGAAGACATCCGGGAATGCTAGGCGGCGCAGCGGGGTGTCCACCTCGGCGGCGCTGAGCACCTCCGAGATCGCCGAACCGATGCCGCCGCGGACAATGCCGTCCTCGTAGACGACGACCATGTCGGCGGTTGCCGCCATCTCGACCAGCTCCGGGTTCACCGGGGCGATCCAGCGCGGGTCTACAACCGTGATGCGGTGGCCCTCACCGTTGAGCTGGTTGGCCGCCGCAACGGCATTCTCGGCGAATTCGCCGATGGCGACAACGAGCACCTCGGGGGTGTCGTCGTTATCTTCGCTGTTGCCGCCGCCGACCGGCTCGACGAGAATGTCGCAGCCGCCCGGCGTGCGGTGCACTGCATCGATCGCGGGGCCGGCATCGCCCTTCGGGAAGCGGACAACGGTCGGCCCGTCCTCAACGGCAATGGCCTCGCGGAATTCTTCGCGCAGGCGGTCCGCGTCGCGCGGTGCCGCCACGCGGATGCCGGGGACGATCGAAGTGATCGCCATATCCCACACACCGTTGTGGCTGGCGCCGTCGCTGCCGGTGACACCGGCACGGTCGAGCACGAGCGTGACCGGCTGTTTGATCAAGGCGACATCCATGAGCAGCTGGTCGAAAGCGCGGTTGAGGAAGGTCGAGTACACAGCCACGACCGGGTGCAGGCCGCCCAGCGCCATGCCAGATGCAGACGTCACCGCGTGCTGCTCCGCAATGCCGACATCGAAGAAACGGGACGGGAATTTCTCCGCGAACGGGGTCAGTCCCGTCGGACCCGCCATCGCGGCGGTCAGCGCTACGATGTCCTCGCGCTCGTGGGCGGCGCGCAGCAGTTCCTCGGAGAAGACCGAAGTCCAGCCCGGTCTGGACTGGCCGAGCGCCTCACCCGTCACCGGGTCGATGACACCGGTGGAGTGCATCTGGTCGGCCTCGTCGTTGACCGCCGGGGCAAAGCCGTGGCCTTTCTCGGTGGCCACATGAATGATCAGCGGGCCGTCGTACTGCTTCGCGTACGCCAGCGCAGCCATCAGCGAACCGATGTCGTGGCCCTCGATCGGGCCGACGTATTTCATGCCCAGGTCCTGGAACATCTGCGTGGGCACCACCTGGTGCTTGATGCCCTCCTTCATCGCATGGAGGGCATCAAAGGCACGCTCACCGACCCAACCCATGGCCTTCAGGGTGCGCTTACCCTGCTCCATAACTTCGTCGTAGCCCGGCTGAATCCGGATCTGCGCGATCTGGGAGCGCAGCTCGTCCAGGTTGCGGGCGAAACCGCCGATCGTCGGCGAGTAGGACCGGCCGTTGTCGTTGACCACGATGACGACGTTGCGGTCGCTTTCGGCGATATTGTTCAGCGCCTCCCAGCACATGCCGCCGGTGAGCGCCCCGTCGCCGACCACTGCGACGACATTCTTGCCGCCCTTTCCATGCAGGACCTTCGCTTTCGACAGACCGTCTGCGTAGGACAGCGCCGCCGAGGCGTGCGAGGATTCGGTCCAGTCGTGCTCCGACTCGATGCGGCTGGTGTAGCCCGACAGGCCCTCCTTCTTGCGGAGGGTGTCGAACTGGTCTGCGCGGCCGGTGAGGATCTTGTGCACGTACGACTGGTGAGATGTGTCGAAGATGATCGGCTCGTCTGGTGAATCGAAGACCGCGTGAAGAGCGATCGTCAGCTCGACCACGCCCAGGTTCGGGCCAAGGTGCCCGCCTGTTGCGGACACCTTCTCGATCAGGAATTCGCGGATCTCCCCCGCGAGCTGGTCGAGCTCGGCCCCCGACATGCTTTTCAGGTCGGCGGGAAGGTTGAGCTGGTCAAGGCTACTCACTGGTCGTCTTGGCTCCTTCTCGGCGAATTCTCCCCGCGGCGGTCTCTGCCGCATTCCGGCAGCCGTCAGCGGACTCTAGCGTTCTGGTCGAGTTTACACCCCACGCGGGCAAATCCATCATTTTTCGTTTCCGGTTTCAGCGGGGACAAGGCTTGTGAGGACCTCGAAGTGGTGGGTGTTCGGGAAGGCGTCGATAAGCGCCATGCGCTCGACGACGTACCCGGACTCGCCCCACGCGGCGAGGTCGCGTGAGAACGTCGCGGGATCGCAGCCGATGTGGATCACGCGCTGCGGTGCGCGCGCGGCCACCGCCTCGACCACGTCCGTGCCGGCGCCCGTGCGCGGCGGATCGAGCACCACCAGCCCCGGATCGGGCAGCCCGTCGATGCTCGCCTCGACTTTCTGGTTGCGCACCTCGACGTCGAAGTTGTTCAGCGCGGGTTGCGGATCACGCGTCGCCGCCGCGGAATAATCGACGCTGACCACGTGCGCACCTGAGCCGAGCGCATCGCTTATCGACGGCACGAACAGCCCCACACCCCCGTACAAATCCCAGCCGACGGGACGCGCGTAGGTGTCGGCGGCCCAATCGGCGATGTAACGGCAGTACGTGGCCGGCGCTGTGGTGTGGGCCTGCCAGAATGCCGTCGGCGGGAAACGGAAGACAGCTTCTTCCGTGCCACTGCCCGCGGGAGCTGGAACGACCTCGGTGACGGACGGGTCGCCCTCGATGCGGGTTTCGACGCGCTCGATGCGTTTCCCGCGCTGCGCGCGCTGTGTCTCCACGACGTGGCGGGTGCCGCGGGAATCGATCACGACAACGAGCTCGGCCCCTGCCGTGAACCTGCGGGCATCGTCGCCGACAATGCCGTCCAAGGCTTCCGGGGCGACCTGCGTGCACCGCACCCCCGCGACTACGTCGTTGCTGCGCGCCCGGCGCATCCCGGCGCGGCCGTTAGGCCCCACACCGAGGCGGACACGTGTGCGCCAGCCGGTCAGCGGGGCGAGAGTGTCCTGTTCCAGATCGATAGCGAGATCGAATCCGGTGAGTACCCCGCTGGGGCGGGCGAATTTATCGAGCTGGCCGACGAGGATTTCACGCTTGAGCCGCTCCTGCGCGCTCGGCGCGATATGCGAGTAGTCGCAACACCCGGCACCCGCCTCCGCCGCGGGACATACCGGGTCGACGCGGTCGCGCGACGCTGTCTCGATGGACTGCGCCTCGCCGCGCGCCCAGTTCTTCTTCACCTTGGTCAGCGTCACCGTGGCTGTGTCCCCGGGGATGGCACCGGCAACGAAGACGACCCGGCCGTCCGGCGCGTGCGCGATCGCCTCCCCGCCGTGCGCCATCGTGGTAGGGGTGAGCGTGAGCGTGTCGCCCACGCTCATCGTCGGGGTCTGCGTAGTGGGTCCGTCGTCCATTTCTGTCGGTGCTTCTCGTGCTCGCTTCGCGTTCAGGACTGTGCTCGCCCTGTTGTCTCGTTGGTTCTAACCCTGGTGCTAGTTGGTGTTCGGGGTCTGGCCCTGGTTCTGCTGCTGTTGCTGCGCCATGGCCTGCTGCAGCTGGGCGGCGAGCTGCGCGGGCAGCTCGACTGGAAGCGAGTTGCCGGCCAGTACTGGGGAGGTTCCGCGGTAGATGAACGAGCGTGCGATGATCTCGTGCGCCAGCTCAGCCAGCTGGTCCTCCTTGCCGTGCGGAGCGGCCAGCGTGACGCGGTAGAGCCAGCGCGGGCCTTCCACGCCGACGATGCGGATGATGCCGTTCTCGCCGCGGCCGACGACCTCGCGGCCCCAGGGGCCTTCCTCGAAGGACGCGGGCATTCCCTCGCCCTGCATTCCCTCGATGATCTCGTCGCTGGACTCTTCCCACATGCCGCCGGAATTCGGCGCGGCGAAAGCTACCGGGGTGATCCGGCCGAATTCGGTGACGACGTGCAGCATGCGCGGGCCCTGCTCGCCCATCTCCACCTGCACCTGGGAGCCCTTCGGCAACGGCAGCTGAATGGAGCCGAGGTTCAGGATGCCCTCGGCGAAGTCGCTGAAATCGAAGTCCTTGATGTCCACGCTGTCGCCGTCGAACGGGCCCGTGCCCCCGCCGACTGCGTCGTGCTCAACGGTGACCGGGCCGGTGTAGGAATGCGAGAGCGCTTCGTTCTTCACCGGCGTCTCGGCGAAAGTCGACGCCTCTGCCGCGGATTCAGTGTCGGTTTTAACCTCGGTTTCAGTGGCGGGCTCGTTGTCCGCCGCCGGGGCTAGTTCAGGCTCCTCCTCGGCAGGTTCAGCTGCGGACTTCCTGGTCTCCTTGGAGTCCTTGGAATTCACGCCCTCCTGCAGGTCTGTGATGGTGTACTCGGAGCTCGGGTTCTTCGGCGTTTTCGCCTCGGTGGCTTCCGGGGCGTTCTTCTTGTTCTTCTTGCCAAATGGCCACAGTCCCATGGTGGTGCGATCTCCTTGTGGTTGTTCTGGCTCTGCGCCAGGTCTTCAGGTCCGAAAAAATTTCTGTTAATTCACGCCGGTTGAACCGTACCCGCCGGCGCCGCGAACCGTCTCGTCGAGCTCGTCGACCTCCACGAAATCGGGCAGCTCCACGCGCTGCACGACGAGCTGGGCGATGCGCATTCCGCGGGTGAGCTCGAACGGTGTGTCCTTGTCGGTGTTGAGCAGGCACACCATCAACTCCCCACGGTAGTCCGCATCCACCGTGCCCGGAGCATTCACGATCGTGATGCCGTGCTTCGCCGCCAGCCCAGAACGCGGGTGAATCAGCCCGACGGTGCCCAGCGGGAGCGCCAGCGCGACGCCTGTCTTCACCAGGGCGCGCTCCCCCGGCGCGATCGTGAGCTCCTCCGCGGAATGGAGGTCCACGCCTGCATCGCCGCGGTGCGCACGCTTCGGCACCGGCAGTTCCGGGTCCAGACGCTTCAACGGGATCGGGCTGATCCCCTCCCCGCCAGCATGTGTCGTTTGATTCGTCGCCTCGTTAGTCACGGCCCCACACTACGTCACTGCGGCATTGACCCGCCGTCCGCGGATATGCGTCACCGCGGTGATTCAAGGATTTCCGACACCCTGCTTAACATGGGGGGTGTGACTGACAACGCGAATGAGACTGTGACTGGCAACGCCGCATCCGCCCCCACTGCCGGATCCGCCGGCCCGGAGGTGCTCTACTCGGAACGTCAATGGGTGCCTGTGTGGTGGTGGATCGCCGGCACCGCATTCGCAGCGCTGCTCGGCGCCCAAATGGGCAACAACCGCGGTTTCTGGTGGTTCGCCATCACCTTCGTTCTCGCTTCCGCCGTGATCGCATGGTTCTTGCTCCACCTGTCCTCCACAGTGGTGAAGGTGGAGCGCGACGCCGACGGCACCCGCTGGCTGGTGGTGGGAGACGCGAATCTGCCGCACACCGTCGTCACGCGTTCTCTCGCTGTGCCCAAGTCCGCGAAGCAGAATGCGCTCGGGCGCCAGCTCGACCCGGCAGCGTACCTCATCCATCACGCGTGGGTCGATGAACTCGCCTTGTTGGTCCTCGACGACCCGGAAGACCCCACGCCGTACTGGCTCGTCTCGTCGAGGAACCCGGCGAAACTGCTCCGCGCGTTCGTACCCGAGCAGGCCGACCGCGCCGTCGAGCCCCTGCAGAACGGCTAGACGCTACTCGCAGTCGAGGCAGATCTTCGAACCGTCGGGCTCGGTGTGGCCCAGACGGTTGTTCTTCTGCACCAGGAAGCAGGACGCGCAGGTGAATTCGTTCTGCTGCTTCGGAACCACGGAGACGTTGAGCTCCTCACCCGTAAGGTCCACCTGCGGCGGGTCGAAAGCGTCGACGACTTCGCCGTCGTCGTCCATGCTGCTGCCGGCAACCTCCTCGGCTTTGAGCCCTTCGAGCGAATCGGTCTCGATCTCGTCGTCGAGGCGGCGGCGGGGCGCGTCGTAATCGGTAGCCACGTGTGGGTCTCCTTTGCCATCTGTCTTCGCAGTAATAACCGCGTTTCACGGGGTGGAATTCCACCCGCTGACGGCCTTTACTGCCTACTTTCGACGCGATACTAAATGAACCTCGCGCGTCTGTCATGTTTCCCCGCACATTGCGTCTATGGCGTGCCGCACACGGTGAATTTCGCTGCCGCCACCGCGCACCTTGGGCGGAGGATGACTAGAATCGTCGACCATGAATACTGGGGCCACGGGCACGAACGAAAACCAGGCGCACGCTGCGCAAGAGTCCACCGAAACCCGCTGCTGCGGGATCGATATCGGCGGCTCGGGTGTCAAGGGCGCGATCGTGGACATGAACACCGGCGAGTTCGTTGGCGACCGGATCAAAATTCAAACCCCGCAGCCCGCCACGCCGGATGCTGTTGCCGAAACAGCCGCGGAAATCGTCCGCCAGCTCGGCTGGGACGGCGCGGTGGGCATCTGCCTGCCGTCTGTGGTCACCGATCAAATAGCGCTCACTGCCGCGAATATCGACGATTCGTGGATCGGCACCAACGTCCACGAACTTTTTACCCGCCACCTGCCGGCCCGCGAGATCGCAGTGCTTAACGACGCCGATGCCGCCGGCCTGGCCGAAGTCGCCTTCGGGGACGACGTCGTCCGGACGGGCGCTGTCATGTTCCTCACCTTCGGCACCGGCATCGGCTCCGCATTGCTCATGAACGGTGAGCTATTCCCCAATACCGAGCTGGGACACATGATCGTCGGCGACGAAGAGGCCGAGCACCAGGCATCCTCCGCTGTGCGCGACCGCGAAGAGCTGAGCTACAAGAAGTGGGCGAAGCGCGTCGACCGCGTGCTTAGCGAATACGCACGCCTATTCAACCCCGTCGCTTTCGTCGTCGGCGGCGGCATCTCCCGCAAGGCGGACAAGTGGGTCCCACTGCTCACCATCGACACCCCAGTCATTCCCGCGACGCTGCGCAATCGCGCCGGCATCATCGGCGCAGCAATGGCTGTGCACAAGCACGTCGCACCCTAAGACTCACCACCCGTACACAAGCAGTCCGGGACCCTTTCGCGGGACGCCAGGTGAAATTAATGAGTTTGGCAAGGTGACGCTCACCGTGTGCGCGTGCGTATGTTGTAGGGTTGTTCAATACCCAGCGGTACTGGCGCAGGCAGAAAGTGTTTCCACCGGCGCTGGTGCCGCGCCGTAATTCATGGACGTAGGAATAGACTCCGCTTCCCCGCGTTGATACCAGCGCCGCTGCAGTCCCGTATTGTGGTGGCACACCAACAAAGAGAAGCGACGAGCTCATGAAAGGTCGTACGTGGCAGCGAGCACCCCATCAGACAACAAGAGCCCTGAGAACAGCGCTGATGCTTCCGGGACCACCGGCGCCACTTCGCCTGCCCGCAAGACCGCCGCAAAGAAGACGACGGCGAAGAAAACTGCCAAGAAGGCAACGAAAAAGGCAGTGAAGACGACTGCTAAGAAAACGGCGAAGAAGACCGCCAAGAAGACTGTCAAGAAGACGGCGAAAAAGACCGCCAGGAAGACGGTGCGCAAGTCCGCCGCCAAGAAGACGGTGCGCAAGTCTGCTGCGGCCGAGGCGGAGTCTCCGGTGGAAGCCGACGAGCTGGACGATAACGACGACCTCGAAGACGACATTCTCGACGCCGGCATCGACGGCGATGATCTCGACGACGACATGGGCGACGGTCTCAACGACAACGAGATCGGCAATGATGAATTCGAGGACGATCTCGACGATGAAGAGGTCGTCGACGCTGTCGTCGAGGATGAGGCCGAGGAAGACGACGCCGAGGACGTCGTTCCGGAACTCGGCGAGGAGGACGGTTCCGAAAAGGCCCCGGCGAGCGGCGGTGACGACGAGGACGACAATTCCGGCGCGCCGTCCGTCTGGGATATCGAGGAGTCCGCTGCCTTGCGCCAAGCCCGCAAGGATGCGCAGCTGACCGCGTCGGCTGACTCGGTCCGCGCCTACCTGAAGCAGATCGGCAAGGTCGCCCTGCTCGACGCTGAGCAGGAGGTCTCCCTGGCCAAGCGCATCGAGGCCGGCCTGTACGCCCAGTACCGGCTCGACGAGATGAAGCGCGCCTCTGATGAGGGTGACAAGGATGCCAAACTCAGCCCCGCTATGAAGCGCGACCTGCGCGCCGTGGCACGCGACGGCCGCAAGGCGAAGAACCACCTGCTCGAGGCGAACCTCCGCCTCGTGGTCTCCCTTGCGAAGCGCTACACCGGCCGCGGCATGGCCTTCCTGGACCTGATCCAGGAAGGCAACCTTGGCCTGATCCGCGCGGTCGAAAAGTTCGATTACTCGAAGGGCTACAAGTTCTCCACCTACGCCACCTGGTGGATCCGCCAGGCGATCACCCGCGCGATGGCCGACCAGGCCCGCACCATCCGTATTCCGGTGCACATGGTCGAGGTCATCAACAAGCTCGGCCGCATCCAGCGCGAATTGCTGCAAGATCTCGGCCGCGAGCCGACGCCGCAGGAGCTGGCGAAGGAAATGGACATCACCGAGGAGAAGGTCCTCGAGATCCAGCAGTACGCGCGCGAGCCGATCTCCCTGGACCAGACCATCGGTGACGAGGGCGACAGCCAGCTCGGCGATTTCATCGAGGACTCTGAAGCCGTCGTCGCTGTGGATGCCGTGTCCTTCACCCTCCTTCAAGACCAGCTGCAGGACGTGCTCCATACCCTCTCCGAGCGCGAGGCGGGCGTTGTGCGTCTGCGCTTCGGGCTTACCGACGGTATGCCCCGCACCCTCGACGAGATCGGCCAGGTCTACGGCGTGACCCGCGAGCGCATCCGTCAGATCGAGTCCAAAACGATGTCCAAGCTGCGCCACCCCTCGCGTTCCCAGGTGCTGCGCGATTACCTCGACTAATCAACGAACTATCGACGCTAAAGCCCGTAGGTCTCCGGCTCTCACATGCTGGGGTTGCCTACGGGCTTCTCTATTATTGTCTAGCTGGTTCCTTCCTCCTCGCCGAGGTTAAATTTCCAAACAGGGGTGAGATCTTTTGTTGCCCACCCATAACCGACCAAAAGCACCTGGAAGCGATGGGAATCTCCCGCCAGAATTCAGCAAGAGACGACACCTCGAAAACGGGCTAGGTGTTCTCCGTGAACCGGTCGTTCGGGCGCTCGAAGATCTGCTCGTTGACCTCGCCCGGGCCAGCGGGGGCGGGATCGTCGAAATCGGTGTAGCTGCTCGGGTCGTCGTACAGCATGGAGACGAGGAGGACGCTAACGAGGACAGCGACCACCAGAGCGCAGACATTCAGAACAATGCCGATGATGGCCGGGGCGAGTCCGCCGCGGCGCAAGCCCCGGCGGTTCTGGCTGATGCCGATGGCGCCGAACACAATGCCGGCGATCGCGGTCATTGAGCCGAGGATGATGAACCACCACGAGGTGAGCGCCGTGGCGATGCCCATCACCAGTGAAGCGATAGCGAAACCGTTGGTGCGGGGCTGCCCGTTGCCGTGGTTGGCGTAACCGGACGGTAAATAGGAATTCGGCCCGTGGGGGTTGTAGCGCCCGTACGCGTCGACGGGGCCGTCCGTGAAGGGTTGACCGTAGCCGTCGAACTGCCCGGCGCGCTCATGTGAGTAGCCGCCGTGGGGCTCGTTCAACGGATCCCGCGGGCTGCGCGGGTAACCAGCGCCGTAAGGATTCGGATGAACCATGGTGACCCCGACCCTACCATTGCTGCAGGTACTTGATTCGTTCCCTGAGCTGGTCCGCAGAGCACAGAGCGGTGGGCGGACCGCCGCATGCCTTGCGCACCTCGGTGTGGATTGCGCCGTGCGGCCGGCCGGTGCGCGCCGCCATGATGGACACGCGCGTGTTCAGCTCCTGGCGCAGCGCCGGGATGTCCTCCGACGCGACACCGCTGCCGTTGGTGGTGGTGCTGGCGGGCGCGGCCGGCGGGCGCGCTTCCCGCTCCTTCGCGGCGGCAGCCTCTTCGGCCCGGCGCGCTTTCTCTTCTGCTTCGCGGGCGTCGAGCTGCTCGGACTGGCGCTTGCGCAGGAGTGTCTTGACTTGCTCGGCATCGAGCAGGCCGGGAAGACCGAGGAAGTCCTGTTCTTCGTCGGTGCCGGCCATCGTGGGGGTGCCGTATGTGGAGCCGTCGAAGATGAGGGAGTCGAGCTCCGCAGACGCACCGATGGACTCGTAGGTCGCGGCTTCGTCGGGCTCGCTGCGTTTCTGGTTGGCTTGCTCGATCAGCTCATCGGACCAACCGGATTCGCGGTGGGGTTTGCCCAGCACGTGGTCGCGGGAGACCTCCATCTCCTCCGCCAGGCGCAGCAGCACGGGCACGGACGGCAGGAAGATCGAAGCTGACTCGCCCGGCATGCGGGAACGCACGAAACGGCCGATCGCCTGCGCGAAAAACAGCGGCGTCGACGCGGAAGTCGCGTACACGCCCACAGCCAGGCGGGGCACGTCCACGCCCTCGGACACCATGCGCACGGCAACGAGCCACTCGTCCTGGGAGTCGGAGAATTCCGCGATGCGTTTCGACGACCCCGGCTCGTCCGACAGCACCACCGTCACCGGGGTGTTGCTGATCGTCTGCAAGATCTTCGCGTAGGCGCGCGCCGTCGTCGTGTCGGTGGCGATGACGAGGCCGCCGGCGTCTGGCATGTGGCCGCGGATCTTCGTCAGGCGAGTCTGCGCGGCTTGGAGCACCGAGGCGATCCAGTCGCCCTTCGGGTCCAGCGCGGTCTTCCAGGCACGCGCCGTCTGCGCCGCGTCGAGCGGCTCGCCTAGGCGCGCGGAGTACTCCTCGCCCGCAGAATCCTTCCACTGCGCCTCGCCGCTGTAGGCGAGGAAGACGACGGGGCGCACCACTCCGTCGGCAAGCGCTTCCGCGTAGCCGTACGTGTAGTCCGCCTTAGAAACAAGGTGGCCTTCCCCGTCTTCTTCGTACGTGACAAAAGGGATGGCGGAATCGTCGGATCGAAACGGCGTGCCGGTCAGCGCCAAGCGGTGCTCGACGTCGTTGTACGCCTCGCGCACACCGTCACCCCAGCTCTTCGCGTCGCCAGCGTGGTGGATCTCGTCCAGGATCACCAGCGTGCGGCGCGAGGAGGCCACCGCGTGGTGCTTGAACGGGTGCATTCCCACTTGGGCGTAAGTGACCACGATGCCGTCGTAAGCGGGGTTCACGGCAGACGAGTTGGTGAACTCAGGGTCGAGCGAGAGCCCGAAACGTGCCGCGGCTTGGGACCACTGGACCTTCAGGTGTTCCGTGGGCACCACGACGATGATGCGCTCCACGGTCTTCTGCGCGTGCAGCGTGCTCGCCAACGTCAGCGCGAAGGTCGTCTTACCCGCACCGGGTGTAGCGACGGCGAGGAAGTCCTTCGGCTGCGTAGCAGTGAAAAGGTCAAGGGCCTCCTGCTGCCATTGGCGCAGAGACGGCCCCTTGCCCGGTGCTGCGGATGTCACTTGCGGCGCAGCCCCTTGTAGATGCGCTCGCAGTCGGGGCACACCGGGGAGCCGGGCTTGGCTTGCTTTCGCACGGGGAAGGTCTCCCCGCACAACGCGACGACCATGTCTCCGCTGATGGCGGAGTGCACGATCTTGTCCTTCTTCACGTAGTGGAAGAAGTCCGGGGTGTCATTGCCCTGCGATGTGTCTTCGCGGACATCGGGCCGTTCAATCGTCTTCGTCGTTGTCTGCGTCACGAACACCATCATGCCTCATTGCCCAAACCATGTTTAAAAGCCGTGTTGGCCGCCGATTGCTCGCGGAAGCACGCCCGCCACGTCTACCCTAGGGTCCCATGAGCACAGCAGGCGGTTTCAGCGACCAACCCGTCGTGGATGCAGATTCCGTGAGCTCGCCCGGCAAGCGCTTTTCGCGACGCAAGGCCGAGTTGATCACGTCCGCGAAGCGTTCCCCGATGGAGAATCTCCGTTCCCGCGAGCGCGCTTATCTCATTATGCAAGGAATGCGCATACCGTTCGTGTTCCTTTCGATCGCGGCGGTGATGTGGTGGCACAACTGGGTTCTCGCGATCATTTTCTTCGCCATTTCGATCCCGCTGCCGTGGATTTCGGTCGTGGTGGCCAACGACGGCAACGAGGTCCGCGACAAGCGTTCGCGCAACGTGTACAAGCCCGCCGCAGCACGCCAAAAGCAGCTCGCAGCCGCGCGTCAGCAGCAGCTCACCGAGCGCGCCCACACAGAGCACACCCCCGAGACCATCGACCACGAGGATTAAGGAGCACACAGTGCAGCCCACCGATATCGCGCGCGACTTGGTCCGCGAATTCACGTCCGCCGGGTTCACCTCGGACTCCATCGCCGCGCACCTCGGTCCCGACGCAATGGAGGCACTGTTCCGCGGCGAGCCCGGCGCGGTCCTCGAGGCGTGCGGCGACTCACGCTTGTCGGGCCTCATCCGCTTCTTCCTCGTGCGCGAGAAAATGACGGCGGAGGAGCTCTCCGAGCACCTACCGGCGCGTCTCGTGCTTTCGCTTATCGACGCCGCAGTGGTCTCCCCCACCCCCTCCGGCGACCTGCAGATCGCGCTGGATATCCGGCCCCACATCATCGCCGGGCGCGACCGCTTCATCTTTTCCGATTTGGACGCCTCGATGACCGACCATGTGCCGGGCCCAGACCACGTGCTCGGCGTCGGCGCGGCCAGCCTGTCGCTGTTGTCCGCGACTCCCCTGACCCCGGTCGAGTCGGTGCTGGATCTCGGCACCGGTTCAGGCGTTCAGGCGCTGGCGCAGGCGCAAACGGCCGAGCGCGTGGTGGCCACCGACGTCCACGAGCGCGCGCTCACCCTTGCCGACGCCACCATGGCCGGCGCCGGGGTGGACAATGTGGAGCTGCGCCACGGGTCCTGGTTCGAGCCCGTCGACGGCGAACGCTTCGACCGCATTGTGGCTAACCCGCCGTTCGTCGTCGGCCTGCCGGAGGTCGGCCACGTCTACCGCGACTCAGGTTTGGACCTCGATGGCGCCTCGGAGCTCGTCGTCTCCTCTGTCCCCGACTACTTGGCCCAGAACGGCTCGGCATTCATTCTCGGCTCCTGGGTGCACACCAGCGAGCAGTCGTGGGAGCAGCGCGTTGCCAGCTGGTTTCCCTCCAGCGGCGTGTCCGCATGGGTCCTGCAGCGCGATGTCGTCGACCCGGCACTCTACGTGTCCACGTGGCTGAAAGACGAGTCCGTCGATCCGCGCTCCGCTGACGGCATTGCCCGCACCCGGCACTGGCTCTCCCACTTCCGCGACGAAGATGTCCGCGCTGTCGGATTCGGCTGGATCTTCATCCGCGATATCGGGGACGCCCCCACAGAGGTCACCACCGAAACGCTGTCCCAGCCGTTCACGGACCCGCTCGGCCCCGAGGTCGATGAGTACTTCGTGAGGATGGAGTGGCTGCGGGAGACGTCGATAAGCGATGTGCTGGGTGCGAGCTATGCTCTGCGGCCCGGCGTCGCGATGGAAGACGTGAGCCTCGCCGACGCCGAGACCGGAATGGGTTTTGCCCCCGAGGTCAAACGCATCACGCGCACCGACGGCCCGCGTTTTTCCCACGAGGTCGACGACGCCGTCGCCGCGATCATCGCCGGGCTCAACCCCGACGGGCTGCCGCTGCGCGACATTGTCTCTCTCTGGGCCGCCTCCCACGGGCTCGACGACGACGCCGAAGAAGCACTCGGCCACGATGCCGCCGGTGTCGTCGTGGACTTGATCCGCCACGGTTTCGTCTTGCCCGCCGACCTCATCAGCATCAACAGCTAATTCGTCCCGACCCCGAAAGGAACCCCATGAAAGCCGTACTCACGCGCGTCACTGAAGCATCCGTCGCCGTCGACGGCGAGACCGTCGGCGCCATCGATTGCCACGAGACCGGTGGTATCCTCGCCCTCGTCGGTGTCGGGAACGACGACGCCGACGACGCATGGGAGACCATGGTGCGCAAGATCGCCGAACTGCGCATCTTGGACGGCGAAGTCTCCGCCGAAGAAGCAGGCGCCCCCGTCCTGCTCGTCAGTCAATTCACGCTCATGGGACGCACGAAGAAGGGCCGCCGACCGTCCTGGTCCGACGCCGCGCCGGGAGATGTCGCCGAGCCCATCATCGCCAAGATCGCCGCCGGGTTGCGCGAGCGCGGAATCCACGTCGAAGAGGGCCGTTTCGGCGCGATGATGGAGGTCTCCTCAGTCAACTCCGGGCCGTTTACAGTAACTGTTGAAAGCTAAAACCGACCTGCTAAAGTCCCAATCACGGCAATCGCGCATCCGCTCCCCACAGCAGACCCCAGATGAGCTGCATGAATGAATGCGAAGACGGCAGGGTCTCACCGCGGGAACAAACTGCTCTTGTCCGGCGTTAGAACGATAGATTCGCGAGACTTGAAGGAGCTTTCATCCATGACTCAGCCCAATGTAGATCATGTCGATGACAATGAGGAAAAAGTCGACCGCGGGAACCGTCGAAATCAGACGAATGACAACCCGTCAGCCGACCTCGTCCGCGTCTACCTGAACGGTATCGGCAAGACTGCTCTTCTGAACGCTGAGGAAGAGGTCGAGCTCGCGCAGCGCATCGAGGTGGGTCTCTACGCGCAGAAACTTCTTGACGATCCGGACGTCGAGCTCACCCGCGCCAAGCGCCGCGACTTGAAAATCCTGGCGAAGGACGGCCGCAAGGCCCGCTCCCACCTCCTAGAGGCGAACCTGCGCCTCGTGGTCTCGCTGGCCAAGCGCTACACCGGCCGCGGCATGCCGCTGCTGGACCTCATCCAGGAAGGCAACCTCGGCCTGATCCGCGCGATGGAGAAGTTCGACTACACCAAGGGCTTCAAGTTCTCCACGTACGCTACCTGGTGGATCCGCCAAGCGATCACCCGCGGCATGGCCGACCAGTCGCGCACGATCCGCCTCCCAGTCCACCTCGTCGAGCAGGTGAACAAGCTCTCCCGCATCCGCCGTGAGATGTACCAGTCCCTCGGCCGCGAACCCACGAACGAAGAGCTGTCCGAGGAGTCCGGCATCGAGGAATCCAAGATCGAGATGCTGCTGCGCCAGTCCCGCGACCCGGTGAGCCTGGACATGCCCGTCGGCGCCGACGAGGAAGCCCCGCTGGGCGATTTCATCGAGGACGCGGAGGCAGCCGACGCCGAGGACGCAGTGGTCTCCGCCCTGCGCCACGACGACATCAACGACATCATCGGCGGCCTCGAGCAGCGCGAGCAAGACGTCATCCGTCTGCGCTACGGGCTCGATGACGGCGTGCCGCGCACCCTCGACCAGATCGGCCGCAAGTTCGGGCTGTCGCGTGAGCGCGTCCGCCAGATCGAGCGCGAAGTGATGAGCAAGCTGCGCGTCGGCGACCGCGCCGACCGCCTGCGCGACTACGCGTTGTAGGCCGGTAACCCAGACGCACCGTCCGAATGGCGGTGTGTTCTGGGTTACTATGTGCTCTAGTCTTTAGTCGTATTCGTAAACGCCGTCAGCCATGGTGGCGTTGTGGTGGTAGCGCAGCTTTGACTGCGGCCGCCGTGTGAAAGATTGAGGGAAGTCCGTAGTGAGAGATCTCGTAGATACCACCGAAATGTACTTGCGCACGGTCTACGAGCTCGAAGAAGAAGGCATTGTTCCGCTGCGAGCCCGCATCGCCGAGCGCCTCGACCAGTCCGGCCCTACCGTCTCTCAGACCGTTGCGCGCATGGAACGCGACGGCCTCATCGTCGTCGAATCCGACCGTTCCCTGTCCCTGACGGAGCGCGGACGAGAGCTCGCCACCTCCGTGATGCGCAAGCACCGCCTCGCCGAGTGCCTGCTTACCGACGTGCTGAACTTGGATTTGAGCCAGGTGCACGCCGAGGCTTGCCGCTGGGAGCACGTCATGAGTGAAGACGTGGAACGCCAGATGCTGCGGGTGCTCGACGACCCCACGCGCTCGCCGTTCGGCAACCCCATCCCCGCTCTCGATGAACTGGGATACACCGCGTCGCCGGAAGAGGACCTCGGGATGCGAGTGAGCGAGCTCGAGATCACCGAACCGGTCCATGTGGAGATCGTGCAGATCAACGAGATCCTGCAGCTCGATTCGGAGCACTACTCCTCCATCTGCCGCTTCGGCATCGCCCGCGGCGCGCACGTGACCTTGGAGCGCAACGACAACGGATCGCTCGCGCTGGTCACCGAGTCCGGCGCGCGCGTGAATCTCGCCCCGGATCTCACGCACGCGCTTCGCGTCATACCTGTCCACGGGTAGCAACTAGGCTGGTTGACCGTACTCACCACCTACCCTGAAAGAGGGAAATTCATGTCCCGTCTCGTCGTCACCGGCGGCGCCGGCTACGTCGGCAGCGTCTGCTCCAAAGTCCTGTTGGAGGCCGGCCACTCGGTCACCATCGTGGACAATTTCTCCACCGGCAATCGCGATGCCGTGCCGGACGGCGCCGCTCTCGTCGAGGGCGACATCGACGACGTGATCGACGATGTGCTTGCCGACGGCCCCGTCGACGGTGTCCTCCACTTCGCCGCCCGCTCCCTGGTCGGCGAATCCGTGGAAAAGCCCGACGAGTACTGGCGTGACAACGTGGGCACCACGTTGAAGCTGCTGAACTCCATGCGCGACCACGACGTGACCAACCTGGTGTTCTCGTCCACTGCCGCGACCTACGGTGAGCCGGAGCGCGTCCCGATCACTGAGGACATGCCCACCGCCCCGAGGAATGCCTACGGCGCGACCAAGCTGACCATCGACTACGCCATCACCTCGTACGCCACAGCCTTCGGCCTGGGCGCGACGAGCCTGCGCTATTTCAATGTGGCCGGCGCCTACGGCGGTCTCGGCGAGAACCACGCGACGGAGACCCACCTCATCCCGCTGGTGCTCCAGGTCGCGCAGGGAAAGCGCGAGAAGATCTTCATGTACGGCGATGACTGGCCCACCGCCGACGGTACCTGCGTGCGCGACTACATCCACATCCGGGATCTCGCCGATGCGCACCTTCTGGCGCTCGGCTCGAATACCCCGGGCAAGCACCACATCTTCAATCTGGGTTCCGGCGACGGCTACTCCGTCAAAGAGGTCATCGAAGCATGCCGCCGCGTGACCGGTCACGAGATCCCCGCCGAGGTCGCACCCCGCCGCGCCGGCGACCCGGCCACCCTCATCGCGTCGTCGCAGCGCGCGAAGGACGAGCTGGGGTGGACCCCCACCCGCACCGATCTCGACCAGATCGTCGCCGATGCGTGGGAGTACACCCAGTCCCGTTAACGCCGTAGCGTTCGTGCCCGGCGGTTACGCGCTGGCCGCCTGATCGCTGTATTCCTCGTCCGGCTCATCCGCGTCGTCGAAATCGTCTTCGCCTTCGTCACCACTGCCGCGGCCGAAGTCGTTGAATTCGTCCCCGTCGCCGTCCGCGGCATCGCCGATGATGTGCGCGCACGCGAGCTCGCAGCCCTGGAGAATCGTGGTGACCAGGTGCTGCTGTTGTCCCGCGGCGAGGATCTCCTGGCAGATCGCCGACATGGAGTGGGCCGGCACATCTTCCTGGGCTGTGGCCAGAGCGGCGGACGCCCACGAGGACAGGCCCTTGCTGATCGCGACGATCGACCACAGGCTCAGTGCATTCGCCCGGATCACGCCGTCGAACGCGCGGGCCACAGCTAGCAGAGCCGTCGCGGCCGGCTCCGGGTGGCGGACAGCCGTGCCGATCACGCAATCGCGCAGCATCGACCGTGACAGCACAGTTACGAGAGCGAAGAGATCGTCGGTGTCCGCGAAAACGCGGTCCAGGCTCAGGCGCTCGTCCGAGGCGATGAGAGGCAATGCCGGTGCGTTGCGCAGCGCCGCCATGGCCTCCCGGACGAACTCGCCGGGAGTGGACGCGCCGCGGTCGATCTGGCGGCGCAGCGCGTCGGCGCACAGCCGCGCCTCACGGGCGAGCTCCGCAATGGCGACCTCTTCCCCGCCGATGGTCACCACGCCCGAGTGGGGCTCCTGCTCGAAGTACTCGAATGTGTCGGCGCGGTCGAGCGCCGGTAACACCCCGTTGTCGCGCCACGCGCGCATCGCCGGCGAGCTCACCACGGAGCCCACGGTGCCGCGGCTCCACTTCAGTTCAGGCCAGTTGCGGTCCATTTCGTCCGGGTCGGGGCCGAAGACCATCTCGTACGGGGTGCCCTGCGCGATCTCGGAGACGTGCCACAACACGTCCACCAGCGGCTCGCCGCACGGACGGGTCAGATCCTCCAGCGCGTGTGCCGCGGCCGTGGCCAGCTTCCCCAGGGGCGTCCGGGTCACCAGCACGCCGAGGAAGGCGACGCAGCGTCCCACCGGTGCCGTGTCCAGAAATTCGCCCAACTGGCCGGCGTGGGCTAAGTCGGCGCGCATCACCGGCCCCAGCACGAGTTCGCCGCCCCGGGTCTCATCCGGCACGAGCCCGATCACGACGACGGATTCCTGCGGGTAGTAGCCGATGGTGCCGGGAATGGTGGCGATGATGCTCGACGGGTCGTCGACGGAACCGATCTCGTCGGTCCACGGATCGTAGTTCGGGGTTGTCGGGTCGTTCGGGCGGTCTGGGTTGTTCGGATTTTGCGGCTTGTCCGGGTTCTGTGGTTTCTGAGGTCCTGTGAATGAATGTGTCATGCCCTATTGGACTTTCCCCACCCCCTGATCGGTTCCCCGGACAAGCAGAATCGGTGCGAAACGGGGTGGAGGGAAACTGGCGCAAAGTGGGCTCGTCGATAAGCGAAGCTGTGCTTTCCCGGATAATTCGCGAGGTGGTCAACGCGTACGGGGCACGATCCGTAAGGTGGGAATGAATCTTAGCGCCCGTGGTGTTGCACTGGGTGTTGATTGGTTCAGATAAAGGAGGATGTCACACATGACGTCAGACGATCAGCGGCACATGTACGAGCTAGAGTATCCGGCTCCCGCCGTGGAAGACGGCGCGTCCTCTGGCCCCACCCTCATCGTGGCCATGCAGGGCTACGCCGATGCCGGGCACGCCGTCGAAGGCGCCGCCGGGCATTTGAAAGACGCGCTGGATTCGCGCACGCTCGCCACGTTCAACAACGACGAGCTCATCGACTACCGTTCGCGGCGCCCGATGGTGACGCTGAGCCAGCACGAGATCAGCAACGTCGACGACATCGACCTGGACATCCGCGTACTGCGCGATTCGAAGGGCGAGTCTTTCCTGCTGCTCTCCGGCCCGGAGCCGGACCTGCGCTGGGAGGCGTTCTCGAAGTCCGTCGCGGACCTCGCGGACCGCTTCAACGTGGACAAGACCATCTGCCTCTACGCCGCGCCGATGGGCGCGCCCCACACGCGCCCTCTCGTGGTCTCCGCGCACGGCAACGACCGCGATCTCGTCGGAAAGATGTTCACGTTCGACGGCATGGTGTCTATTCCGGGCTCCGCCGCGGTGATGATCGAGCGGGAGCTGCACTCGCGCGGCCGCCGCGTCGCAGGCTACACGGCGCACGTGCCGCACTACGTCGCGTCGTCGCCGTACCCGCACGCGGTCTACCAGCTGCTGCAGTCTGTCTCCGACACCTCGAATCTGCAGTTCCCGCTGCGCTCCATCGAGCGCGACATGGAGCGCGTGGCACAGCAGCTCGCCGAGCAGACGAACAATTCTGACGAGATCACGCAGGTCGTCGCCCAGCTCGAGCAGCACTACGATTCGGAGATGGCGTCCTACCGCGAGAAGAACCCGCAGAAGATGATGCCGGGCGAGGCCCAGGTGCCCAGCGGCGAAGAGATCGGCGAGGCGTTCGAGAATTTCCTCGCGGCCATCGACGACCGCGACCGCGGCAAAACGCTTGGCCCCGGCAACACGTGGGAAGACGACCAGATCGATCTTCCGGAGGACCCGGACGACGACGAGTAGTCGCGCGCGTTTAGTACCGTGGGCTAAGTGACCACCAACGACGAACAGGCCCCAGCACCGACGCTCACAGATTCCATTGCGGATCTCGAGGACGTACCGAGCTCGCTTATCGACGACGCGGTCTGGGACTCCTTCACCTCCTGGACCACCTCGCGCGGCATCTCGCTGTATCCGGCGCAGGAGGAGGCGTCGTTGGCGCTGCTCGCCGGCGACAATGTCATTCTGGCCACCCCGACCGGCTCCGGTAAGTCGATGGTGGCCAATGCCGCGCACTTCATCGCGATGTCACGCGGCCAGCGCTCGTTCTACACCGCGCCGATCAAGGCGTTGGTGAGCGAGAAATTCTTCGCCCTGTGCGATATCTTCGGCCCGGAGAATGTGGGCATGATGACAGGTGACGCCACCGTCAACGGCGATGCCCCGATCATCGCGGCGACCGCCGAAATCGTGGCCAATATCGCGCTGCGCGAGGGCTCGAAATCCGATATCCGCCAGGTGGTGATGGACGAGTTCCACTACTACTCCGAGCCCGACCGCGGCTGGGCGTGGCAGGTGCCGCTGCTCGAGTTGCCCAAGGCGCAGTTCTTGCTCATGTCCGCCACCCTCGGCGACACGAAGTGGCTCGAGGACGACCTGACGCGCCGCACGGGCCGTAAGACCACCTTTGTCGGCGGTTCCGATCGTCCCGTTCCGCTGGACTTCCACTACGTGTTCACGCCCGTCCACGAAACGATCGAGGAGCTGCTCTCCGACGGCAAAGCACCCATTTACGTGGTGCACTTCTCCCAGCGTGAGGCCACGGAGCGTGCTCAGGCGCTCACATCGATCTCCATGATCACGCCTGAGGAAAAAGAAGCGATCCGCGAGGCCATCAGCGATTTCCGCTTCACCACCACCTTCGGCAAGACCTTGTCGAAGCTGCTGCGGCGTGGCATCGGCATCCACCACGCAGGCATGCTGCCGAAATATCGCCGCCTCGTTGAGCGCCTCGCGCAGGCCGGCCACTTGAAAGTCATCTGCGGCACGGACACGCTCGGCGTGGGCATCAACGTGCCGATCCGCACCGTGCTCATGACCGGTCTGGCCAAATTCGACGGCACGAAGCAGCGCATCGTGAAGTCGCGCGAATTCCACCAGATCGCCGGACGCGCGGGTCGCGCCGGCTACGACACCGAAGGCACGGTCGTTGTCGAAGCACCCGAGCACGAGATCGAGAACGTCAAGCTGCGCCGCAAGGCCGGCGACGACCCGAAGAAGCTGAAGAAGATCCGCAAGAAAGCCCCGCGAGACGGCGAGATCTCCTGGTCGGAGAACACCTTCAACCGCCTCACCGAGGCCGAGTCGGAGGAGCTGACCAGCCAATTCACCGTGTCCAACTCGATGCTGCTCAACGTCGTGGCTCGCCCGGGCGACGGCTACGAGCACATGAAGCACCTCCTGCGCGACAACCACGACACCCGCGCGAAACAGAACCGCGACATTCTCACCGCCGTCGACCTCTTCCGCGGACTCATCGCCGCCGAAGTCGTCGAGCGCACCCCGGACTCCCCCGCTTTCCGCCCGTACACGCTCACCGCGGAGCTCGACCGCGACTTCGCGCTCAACCAGCCGCTGTCGCCGTTCGCGCTCGCATTCCTCACGCTGTTGGACCCCGAGAGCGAGACCTACGATCTCGACGTCATCTCCGCCTTCGAGGCGATCCTCGACGACCCGCGCCAGCTCCTCCAGGCCCAGCAATCCGCCGCCCGCGGCGAGGAGATCGCCGCGCTCAAGGCCGACGGCGTCGACTACACCGAACGCATGGCGCTCATCGAGGACGTCACATACCCGCAGCCGCTGCGCGACGAGCTCGAGGAGGCGTACGAGACATTCGTGCAAGGCAACCCGTGGGCGAAGGAATTCGACCTCTCACCGAAGTCCGTTGTGCGCGACATGATCGAGCACGCGATGACATTCTCCGACGTGATTGCCACCTACGGCCTCGCGCGCAGTGAAGGCGTTGTTCTGCGCTACCTCACCGACGCGTGGCGCACGCTGTCGCACTCCATCCCCGATGCATACATGACGCAGCGTCTCGACGACATCATCGTCTGGCTCGGCGAGCTCATCCGCCAGGTAGATTCTTCGATTATCGACGAATGGGCCCACATGGCCGACGAGAACACCCCGATTAGCCGCGACGACCTGGAACGCGAGCTGGCCTTCGGCGTGGAGGACCCCACTGCCCTCACCGCCAACCGCCGCGCCTTCACGATCATGGTGCGCAACTACTTCTTCCGCATGGTGGAACTCTTTGCCTACGAGAAAGAAAAAGAGCTCGCCGACATGCTCGACTACATGGAGCTGGCCGACCAGCCCGACTGGCCGGCTCTCATGGACGACTACTTCGACGAATACGACGACGTCGACCTGGACGCTGACGCGCGCGGTCCCGATTACTTCGTCCTCGCCGACGCCGATCCCGGCTCACGAACCTGGACTGTCACCCAAATCGTGAAGGACCCCGAGGGAGATAATTCGTACCAGCTGCACGGCACCGTCGACCTCGACGCGTCCGACGATGCCGGCGAAGTTCGGTTGAGTGCGCTGGAAATGCGGCATTAAATACTTCCGCTATTTTCGCGCAGCAACCTATCAATCCTTGTAGTTTTAAAACATGAGCAACAAGGAGTACCGCCCGACGCTGGCTCAAATCCGCACGTTCGTGACCATTGCCGAGCGCCGGCATTTCGGCACCGCGGCCAACCAGCTGCAGATCTCCCAGCCCTCCCTCTCCCAAGCGCTCGTCGCCTTGGAATCAGGCCTGGGAATTCAGCTCATCGAGCGATCGACGCGCAAAGTCATCGTCACGCCCGTCGGTGAGCGCCTCCTCCCCTACGCACAGGCCACGCTCGAAGCCGCCGATTCCTTCGTGCAGCATTCCCGCGGCGCGCAAGGCGTTCTCACCGGGCAGCTCACCTTGGGCATCATCCCGACCATTGCGCCGTACCTCCTGCCCGAACTTCTGCGCGCCGCGCAAGAACGCTACCCGGATCTCGAACCCAAGATCGTTGAGGAAACCACGCCGGCGCTCATGGACCAGCTGCGCAACGGCCAGCTCGACGCCGCGCTCATCGCCTTCCCCACCGGCACGACCGGACTGGACGAGATCCCCCTCTACACCGAGGATTTCGCCATCGCAGTCGCCGAGGGCCATCCGATGGCCGGCCGCGACGATGTCACCCTCAGTGAGCTGGACGCCCTCGATATGCTGCTCATGGACGACGGGCACTGCCTGCGCGACCAGATCATGGACCTGTGCCGCAACGCCAACCTCGACGTCGCCGGCATGACCGAGTCCGTCACCCGCGCGTCCTCGCTGACCACCATCATCCAGCTGGTCGCCGCCGGCTACGGCGGAACGCTGCTGCCTATTTCCGCCGTGTCGGTCGAATGCGCCCGCCCCAACGTCGCCGTGGCACACTTCGCCGACAGCGTCACCGCATCGCGCCACGTCGGACTCGTGCACCGCTCGTCGTCGACGCGCGCCGACGAATTCGCCGCCCTCGGGGAACTGATCACGGAGGCCTTCCACGCGACCGTCGACAAGCGTGCTTAGGAGCGTGCGCGCGACAGCTGCCTGCTAGCGGCGACCAGCGTGCGGGTAGACTCGCGCGTTGACTATGACGACACCGAAGATCACCCGCGACGACCTCTACCGCCGACTCGACGAGCTGCCCATCGCCAGCGTCCGCCGGTTCCAGCGGCGCCTGAAGAAGGCGCGGTCGCCGCACGCGCTCAGCCAGATCAGCGCGGACATGGACACCGAGGCGGGGAAGGTCGCGGACGTCGATAAGCACGTGCCCGCGATCGAGTACCCCGAAGCCCTCCCTGTCTCCGCGCGGCGCGACGACATCAAGGATCTCATCCGCGACAACCAAGTCGTCGTCATCGCCGGTGAGACCGGCTCCGGCAAGACCACGCAGATCCCGAAAATGCTCCTCGAACTCGGGCGCGGGCGCCGCGGACTCATCGGGCACACCCAGCCGCGCCGTATCGCCGCGCGCACCGTCGCCGAACGCATCGCCCACGAACTCGGCCAATCCATCGGCGAGACCGTCGGCTACGCCATCCGCTTCGACGACCGTGTCTCCGACACCACCGCCGTCAAGCTCATGACCGACGGCATCCTGCTCGCCGAAATGCAGCGCGACCGGTTCCTCAACGCCTACGACACGATCATCATCGACGAGGCCCACGAACGGTCGCTCAACATCGACTTCCTCCTCGGCTACTTGAAGCGCCTGCTGCCCGCGCGGCCGGACCTGAAGGTGATCATCACCTCCGCGACCATCGACCCCGAGCGCTTCGCCGAGCACTTCGCCGATGCTTCCGGTAAGCCCGCGCCCATCATCGAGGTCTCCGGGCGCACTTACCCGGTCGAAATCCGCTACCGTCCGCTGGAAACGGAAGTGGCGACCAAGGACGGCGGCACCAAGGTCGTCGACATCGACATGCTCGACGGTCTCGTCGCCGCGCTCAAGGAGCTCATGGCCGAAGGCGACGGCGACATACTGTGCTTCTTCGCCTCAGAGCGCGATATCCGCGACGCCATGGAGGTCATTGAGAAACAGCACTGGCGCGGCGTCGAAGTCACGCCTTTGTTCGGCCGACTGTCGAATGCCGAACAACACCGCGTGTTCTCCCCGCACTCCGGGCGCCGCATCGTGCTGGCCACCAATATCGCCGAGACATCGCTGACCGTGCCCGGCATCCACTACGTCGTCGACACCGGCCTTGCCCGCATTTCGCGGTACTCCACCCGCACCAAGGTGCAGCGGCTGCCCATCGAGGAGATCTCCCAGGCCAGCGCCAACCAGCGTTCCGGCCGCTCGGGACGCACCGCCGACGGCATCGCGATCCGCCTCTACTCCGAGGACAATTTCCTATCGCGCCCCGAATTCACCGACCCGGAAATTCTGCGGACCAACCTAGCCAGCGTCATCCTCCAGATGATCAACCTGCGGCTCGGCGACATCGCCGAATTCCCCTTCGTGCAGCCGCCCGAGCGCAAGGCTGTCCGCGACGGCCTGCTGCTCCTCCGCGAACTCGGCGCCATCACCGACTCGAGCGACAACGCCGAGCCCGCGCTCACCGACGTCGGCCGCGACATCGCCCGTATCCCTGTCGATCCGCGCATGGCGCGCATGCTCGTCGAAGCTAGCCGCTTGGGCGTGCTCCCCGACGTCACCGTCATCGTCGCCGCCATGACAATCCAGGACGTCCGCGAACGCCCCCTGGAACACCAGGCGCAGGCCGACCAGGCGCACGCGCGATTCAAAGACACGACCTCCGACTTCCTTGCCTCGCTCAACCTGTGGGACTACATCAAGGACTCCCGCGACGAACTGTCCGGCAACGCCTTCCGCAAGCGCATGAAGAAGGAATTCCTCCACTACATGCGCATCCGCGAGTGGTTCGACCTCGTGCGCCAGCTCCGCGACGCCGAAGGGCAGCTCGGCTGGACCAACCTGCGCCACGCCGATGTCGGCGAACGCGACCCGAACGCGATCCACCAGTCGCTGCTGACGGGTCTGCTATCCAATATCGGCGCACGCGACGGCAATTCCAAGGAATTCAAGGGCGCCCGTGGCACCCGATTCATGATCTTCCCCGGCTCCTCCCTGGCTAAGAAGCCGCCGGAATTCGTCATGGCCGCAGAGCTCGTGGAAACGTCCCGCCTCTGGGCGCGCGACGTCGCGGCGATCGACCCGTCCTGGGCGGAGAAGATCGCCCGCGACCTCCTCAAACACACCTACTCCGAACCTGTCTGGTCACAGAAGCGCGCTGCGCCGATGGTGCACCAGAAGTCGATGCTCTACGGCGTCACGGTCGTCGCGGACCGGCTCGTGCCGTACCACCGCGTCGACATGGAGGCAGCGCGCGACATGTTCATCCGCCACGCGCTCATCGGCGGCGAGTGGAATTCCCACCACGCCTTTTTGAAGAACAACGCGGCTCTGCTCGAGGCAGCGGCGGCGGTCGAGGAGAAGGTCCGCCGCCGCGGCATCGTCGTCGACGAGGACACGCTTTTCGACTTCTACGACCAGCGCATCCCCGACGACATCGGCACCGGCCGCCACTTCGACGCATGGTGGAAGAAGAAGCGCCAGAAGGACGCGTCCTTCCTCGACTTCGACCCCGAAGCTTTGCTTAACGATGCCTCCGCCGACTCCTCCGAAGCCTCCTTTCCCGACAAGTGGCGCCAAGGCTCCATCGACTACGACCTGCAGTACAAATTCGAGCCCGGCGACCCCTTCGACGGTGTCACCGTGCTCGTCCCCGCGCCCCTGCTAGCGGGGTTCGAGGACACCAGTTTCGACTGGCTCGTCCCCGGCTTACGCGAGGAACTCGTCACCGAGTTGATCCGCTCGCTGCCAAAGGCACTACGCAAGACTGTCGTTCCAGCACCCGAATTCGCCGACCGCGCCATGGGCAAGCTCGTCCCTTTCGAGGCCCCCATTGCAGAGCAGCTCGCCGAGGTGCTCCGCTCCCTCGGCGGCCACGGCATCAACGGGGGCGACTTCCGCTCCGAGGCACTACCCGCGCACTTGAAGATGACGTACGCCGCCGTCGACCGTCGCGGAAAAATCATTGACCATGACAAGAACCTCGCCGCGCTGAAGGAACGCCAGGCGGGCCACATCACTTCCTCGGTAGCGAAGGCGACGAAGACGGCCGAATCCGACTCCGCTAAAGATTGGACTGCCGACACTCTCGGCGACGTGCCCGAGACCGTCACCACCTCCATCGAGGGCAACGACGTCGATGCCTACCCCGCCCTCGAGGCCACCGCCGATGGCGTGCGGGTGAAGGTCTTCCCCACCAAGGCCGCCGCCGATGCCTCCATGATGACAGCAACGCTGACTATGCTGATGCGCCAGATCCCCGTCAACGCGTCGCAGATGACGAAGGGGCTGCCGCTGCGGCAGCGGGTGGCCGTCGAAAAGTATCCGCACGGCGGCGCCGCTGGTCTCGTGGAAGACGCCCGCGTGGCCGCGATTCGCGACCTCATGATGCAAAGTGGCGGGCCCGTGCGCACCCCCGAGGAATTCACGAAACTGCTCGCGGCGGTGAAACCTCGGGTGGCGGGGGCTGTGCGCCGGTCTATCGTCGCCATCGCCCCCGGCGTTGTCGAATACGTCAATATTGCAGCCGAACTGGACAATTGGGACGGTCCTGCGATCGACGACATCCGCCAGCAGATGCAGTTCCTTCTCCCCAAGAACGCGATCACCATTCACGGGATCGAGAACCTGCAGCACCTGCCGCGCTACATGACCGCCATCCAGATGCGCCTCGACGACATTAACCACGACCCCGACCGCGATGCCGACCGCCAGGCCGTGATCGACGAGGTGAAGACCTACCGAGACGCCAAGCTTCAGCGCCTGCCCGCCAACCAGGCGAAGTCCCGCGCGATCAAGGACATCAACTGGCGCATCCAAGAACTGCGTGTGAGCCTATTCGCTCAGCGCCTGGGCACCGCGAAACCGGTGAGCCCGCGGCGCATCGAGAAGATGATCGACAAACTCTAGCGCGGTTCCGGGATTTGGTCGGCGCTACAGCTGGTCCGGGTGGCCGGCCGCGCTACAGCTCTTCCATGCCGCGGTCCTTGCGGCGCATGAGGCGGATCTCGGATTCGAAATCGTCGGCGCTCTCGAAAGACTTGTAGACCGACGCGAAGCGGAGGTACGCCACCTCGTCGAGCGCGCGGAGCGGCTCCAGGATTGCGAGACCGATCTCGTTCGACGGGATCTGGGAGCTGCCGTGACTGCGCACGATCTCTTCGACTTCCTGAGCCAGACGCTTCAACGCGTCGTCGGACACGTCGCGTCCTTGGCATGCGCGGCGCACACCGACGATGAGTTTGTCGCGGTCGAATGGTTCGCTAACGCCGTTCCGCTTCACCACCGTAAGGACCGCTTTTTCCATTGTGGTGAACCGTCCGCCGCACACGGTGCATTCACGGCGGCGCCTAATCGCCGCACCTGAGTCGACCAGGCGCGAATCGGAAACTCGGGACGTATCGTTCTGACAAAAAGGGCAGTGCACGAGACTGCATCCTACCCGCTTGTGCCCGCCCTCTTTTAGTGGTGGGAAACTGCGGCGATCTGGGTGCTGGCGTCCTGCGGAGCAAAACCAGCATCCCCACCGGAGAACGCGCCTCCGAACGCGGACCCAACGATGAGCGCCAGGCCGAATAGCGCCCCCATGATCGCGGCGCCGGTCTTCTCGCGGCGAGTTTCGAAACCATTGTCCTTCACTTCGAACGCCTCCGAATGACGACTTCCGATAGGAGTATATTTTCGACTCGTCGGTTCCAGCGTTCGAACATTGACCCCACCACCGACAGTCGTGCGGCGGCGGTCAAGGTCCCACACGTCGGCCGGCTGGATGCGGGAACCCGTCGCGGCAGCGTGAGAATCAGTGCTGTTAGAGCGTGCGATAGAGATAGTCATGAGTTGTTCCCTTCCGTTGTTTGTCTGCGATTCTACGATCCCGGCGAACCATCGAACATTAGCTGTTCGAGTAAATGTTCGATAGCTTCTATGTTCGAGTTATAGCAACCCGCAAAAATTTTGTCTACGCATGCGCCAAATTTTTCGAACAAATTTGCTCATCCGTGGTAGACAAGAGGCACGGGAACCGAACGCCGGGCAGAGTCGTCCAAGTTTGTGAGGGATTTTCACCCGACGCCGCAGACGACGAATATCGAGAAGAAATGAGGACGCACCCACCATGCCGAAGCGAGAAGACAAGAAGCCGGACCTGAAGTCGCTGACTGAACGTCAACGCCGGATCCTGGAAGTCATTCAGGACGCAGTAGTGTTGCGCGGGTACCCGCCAAGCATCCGCGAAATCGGCGACGCCGCAGGTCTTCAATCAACCTCCTCGGTCGCCTACCAGTTGAAAGAACTGGAGAAAAAGGGCTTTCTGCGGCGCGACCCGAACAAACCGCGCGCCGTCGACCTACGCCACTTGCCCGAGACCGCTGGCAGGAAGACACGCAAGGCTGAGCCGACTCCGGAAGATGCGGCCGCGCCGCGCTACATCCCAGTCCTCGGCCAGATAGCGGCCGGCAATCCGATCCTCGCCGAGGAGCACGTCTCCGAATACTTCCCTCTGCCCGAAGAACTCGTCGGCGACGGCGACCTCTACCTCCTCCAGGTCGTGGGCGAATCCATGCGCGACGCCGGAATTCTCGACGGGGACTGGGTCGCCGTCCGCACGCAGCCCGTCGCGGAAGAGGGACAGTTCGTCGCCGCACTTATCGACGGAGAGGCGACCGTCAAGGAGTTCCACAAGGACTCCACCGGTGTGTGGCTCCTCCCGCACAATGATGCGTTTGCCCCCATTAAGGGCGACAATGCGGACATCATGGGCCTGGTCGTTTCCGTTTTTCGTCGCCTCTAACCTCCCCGCCCGGGGGTGAAACGGGCACACCCGGGCACTCTCGGGCTTCATTTCGACGTACGCACATGAATAATAGGGCTCGAACCTAAGCGCCTCGCACGGTCATGCCCGAGGCCCCGGAAGGAAGTGCCCATGTACGCCGAAGAACGGCGCCGCCAGATCGCGTCCCTGACAGCAGTCGAGGGGCGCGTCAACGTCACCGAACTGTCCGAGAAATTCGACGTCACTGCGGAGACGATCCGTCGCGACCTCGCTGTCCTCGACCGCGAAGGCATCGTCCAGCGAGTGCATGGCGGCGCCGTGTCGAGCCAGTCGTATTTGACCACCGAGCTGCCGCTCGACACCAGGTTCCGTTCCGCAACCTCAGCGAAGACAGCGATCGCTAAAGCAGCCTTGAGGTATCTCCCTGAGACCGACGGTTCCGTTTTCCTCGATTCAGGCACGACCATCAACGTCCTTGCCGGCATGATCAAAGACGCGCCCCGCTCCCCGTCGCTGTCGTTCGTGACTAATTCACTGCCCATCGCAGTCGATCTGTCGAGCAACATCGACCTCAATGTTCAGCTCCTCGGCGGGACTGTCCGCGCAATCACCCAGGCCGTCGTGGGCGACACTGCGCTGCGCACACTCGCGCTTTTGCGAGCCGACGTAGCATTCATCGGTACCAATGCCCTCACCGTCGACCACGGCTTATCGACGGCCGACGCCCAGGAAGCTGCCGTGAAATCCGCGATGGTGACCAATGCGCGCAAAGTCGTGGTCCTGTGCGACTCCTCGAAACTGGGAAGCGACTACTTGGTCAGTTTCGCGGCTCTCGACAGCCTGGACGTGGTGATCACGGATGCCGACGCGCCCGACGCGTTCGTCGAGGAGCTGACCGAGCTGGGCGTGGACGTCGTCATCGCAGAGTAGATCGCTACCGTCCCGGACCCCCGCCGCGCTGTGGCCGCACCCCGCCGATCGCCTCCAACTCTCCGCCCATTTTCTTGAGTAATCCAATACAAACGGGCATAATCGGACACTAAGGGGTAGCAATCCCACGTTTTGAGGGATTATTTGCCCCCGGTACCTGATCACCCGCGCTTGCCTGCGCACAAGGTCCAGGAAGGGAATGTCCCGTGATTGTCACTTTCACGGCCAATCCGAGCATCGACGCGACACTGTCCGTCGTCGCGCTCGACCCGGGCGACGTTCTCCGCGTGTCGGAAAGCACCCGCGAGCCGGGAGGCAAAGGCATCAATGTCTCCAACGCTGTGCTGAAGGCCGGCCGCGAGACTATCGCCGTCATCCCCGCGAGCGAGCACGACCCCTTCGTCGCTCTAGCAGGATCGGCCGGTATTCCGCTGCGCACCGTCCGTGTCGACGGCACGGTGCGCACAAATACGACCGTCACCGAGAAAAACGGCCGCACCACGAAGCTCAACGAGCCGGGGGCCGAGCTGACCGACGCCACGCTCAAGGCGCTCGAGACAGAGCTCACCGCCGCCGCATCCGAACCGGGAGCCGAAGCCGCTGTTCTGGCCGGATCTCTCCCCCCGGGCGCCCCGGCGGACTGGTACGCCACACTCGTGCGCGCGCTCCGCGGCGCCAACAGCAACCTGCTCATCGCAGTGGACACCTCCGACGAACCGCTCAAGCAGCTGGGCAAGCGGCTCGAAGGGGCGGCGCCGGACGTTGTCAAGCCGAACGCTTTCGAACTCGGTCAACTCGCGGGCCTCGACGGCGACGAGCTGGAACGCCGTGCGGAAAGCGGCGATCTCGCGGCAGTGATCAACGCGGCGAAGGAGCTCGTCGACAAAGGCATCGGTGAGGTGCTCGTCACCCTCGGCGGCGCCGGCGCATGCCTCGTCACCGCACGCGGCGCATGGCACGCCTCCCCGCCGCCCGCGCAGGTGCGCTCCACCGTCGGCGCAGGCGACAGCTCGCTTGCCGGCTACCTCCTCGCGCGGCTCGGCGGCTCAGACTTCCCGGAAGCCCTGCGCAACGCCGTCGCCTACGGCACCGCGGCCGCCTCCAACCCGGGAACCGAAATCCCCTCCCCCGACGACATCGACCTCGAACGCACCGCCGTGCGTGAACTCTAAGAAAGGCCACATCGTGTCTTCATCCACCATCACTCCGGAGCTCGTCCGGCTCGACACCGATTTCGGTGAAACGCCGGGCGACGTCATCGGGAACCTCGCAAAACTCGTCGCAGGCGCCGGACGCACCAGCGAGCCGAGCACGCTTGCCGACGCCGCCACTGCCCGCGAAGAAAAAGCCGGCACCGGTGTGAACGGCCGCGTCGCCATCCCCCACTGCCGCACGTCCGCAGTGAGTGAGCCGACGCTCGCGTTCGCCCGCCTATCCCACGCAGTCGACTTTGCCGGCCCGGACGGCGACGCCGAACTCGTCTTCCTCATCGCGGCGCCTGAAGGCGGCGGCAAGGAGCACCTGAAGATTTTGTCGAAGCTCGCGCGCGCTCTCGTGCGCAGCGACTTCCTGGACACTCTCCGCAACGCCGCCACACCCGAGGAAGTCGTCGCAGCTGTCAACGTGGTCCTCAACGCCGCGCCGAAGGAGAAAAAGGCCGCGGCCGCCGATACGGCGAAGAAGTCCGCTACTGCGGGTGCCGCAGCCGGCTCCACCGCTGTTGCCGGCGCCCCCAAAACGGAGACGCCGAAGCCGAAGAAGCGCATCGTCGCGGTCACATCCTGCGCGACGGGCATCGCACACACCTACATGGCCGCCGATGCGCTCGAGCAAGCGGCCAACAAGCGCAACGATGTCGAATTGCGCATCGAGCCCCAAGGCTCCTCCGGCGGCGAGCCCGTCGACCCGGATTTCATCGCCTCGGCCGATGCTGTGATCTTCGCCCACGACGTGGCAGTGCGCGACCGCGAGCGTTTCGCCGGCAAGCCCGTCGTTGACAGCCCGGTCAAGCGCGGCATCAACGAGCCGAACATAATGATCGACGAGGCCATCGCCGCCGCCGACAACCCGAACGCACGCCGCGTTCCGGGCGGCGCCGCCGTAGAATCCTCCGGCGAGGCGCAGGGCGACGTCGGCTGGCCGAAACGCATCCAGCAGTCCATCATGACCGGCGTGTCCTACATGGTGCCGTTCGTCGCCGCAGGCGGTCTGCTTCTCGCGCTCGGCTTCCTCATCGGCGGCTACGATGTCGCCGACGGCTGGCAGGTCATTCCACTCGAGTACTCGCCGACGAATTTGCCGGGCAACGACGTGCTTATCGACGGAGAAACCGTCACCTTCGACCGCTCCGGCTGGGCCTTGTACATGGGCGCGGTGCTCTTCGCCATCGGCCAGCTGGCCATGGACTTCGTGGTGGCCGCGCTGTCCGGCTACATCGGCTACGGCATCGCCGGCCGCCCGGGCATCGCGCCGGGCTTTGTCGGCGGCGCGATCTCCGTCATGGTCGGCGCTGGCTTCATCGGCGGCCTGGTCACCGGTCTGCTCGCAGGGTTCATCGCGTACTGGATTGGTTCCTGGAAGGTGCCGCGCTGGCTCGGCTCCCTCATGCCGGTCGTGATCATCCCGCTGCTGACCTCGCTGGCCGTGGGCCTGCTGATGTTCCTGCTGCTCGGCCGCCCGCTCGGCGCGATCATGACGGGTCTGCAGGGCTGGCTGGAGTCGATGAGCGGCTCGTCGGCAGTTCTGCTCGGTGTGATCATCGGCCTGATGATGTGCTTCGACCTCGGCGGCCCGGTGAACAAGGCCGCTTACCTCTTCGGTACTGCCGGCTTGTCCGCCGGCACCGACGCCGCCTACGAGATCATGGCTGCCGTCATGATCTCCGGCATGGTCCCGCCGATCGCTCTGTCCATCGCGACGTTCCTCCGCGCCAAGCTGTTCACCCCTGCCGAGCAGGAGAACGGTAAGTCTGCCTGGCTGCTCGGCCTCTCCTTCGTCTCGGAGGGCGCTATTCCGTTCGCCGCGGCCGACCCGTTCCGCGTCATCCCGTCGATGATGCTCGGAGGCGCCGCAGCTGGCGCGACCTCGATGGCTCTCGGCGTCGGCGCGAAGGCACCACATGGCGGCATCTTCGTCATCTTCGCCTACGAGCCGTGGTGGGGTCTCTTTATCGCCCTGGCAGTCGGCGTGGTCGTCGCGACGATCGCGATCATCGCCGCCAAGCAGCTGTGGCCGAACAAGGCAGTCGAAGAAGCCGCGCAGAAGGCTGACGAGGCCGAGACCGCCGAGGTGGCCGTCGCCTAGCCAGCGCCCGGTATCCGAAAGTCCTTATACTGGCCCCCATAAGCGCACCAACGAAAGGAAAAGCTCAACATGGCTTCCAAGACAGTCAAGGTCGGCTCCACCGTGGGCCTGCACGCCCGCCCCGCAACAGTCATCGCGGAGGCTGCCGGCGAGTACGACGACGACATCATCCTCACCCTCGTCGGCGGCGACGAGGACGATGAAACGGATGCCGCGTCCTCCCTCATGATCATGGCCATGGGCGCCGAGCACGGCGACGAAGTCACCGTCACCTCCGATAACGACGAGGCCGTGGAGAAGATCGCGGCGCTCATCGAGTCCAACCTGGACGACGAGTAAAAAACGTCCGGCCCGTCCAAGCTCCGGCCAAAGTGCCGGAGCTTTTTCGTGTCCGCCTCTAGGTCGGCCCCCTCGGCCCGAACAAAGTGTCCACTGCCGCGTACCGGTGGTAATGGTTGGGCACGAGATACCCGCGGGGCGAGCGCCACCTCGGGGTTCCACGCGCCCGCTCGATGCGGCCGCGTTTCGCGCGCTGCGGGTCGTCGTCGTTGACGCGGTTGTGGTACCTGCACAACGGCGCGAGATTGGCCGCGTTGGTCTCTCCCCCGTTCTTCCACGCAGTGATGTGGTGGATTTCGCACGCATCAGCTCCGTGGCGGCACCCAGGCACCGGGCACACGGGCGAGGATATCCGGGCGAGATCGCGCTGCTTCTGATTCGCCAGGCGCTGCGTCCGGTAGAGATTCACCGGGCCTTCTTGGGGGTGCACGGCGGCGAGCTCGAGTTCCTCCCCCACGCACTGCTGCAAGAACTCTGCACCAGTCATGGTGGTGGCATCCGTGAGGCCGAGGACGATGTCGTCGCCGTCGCCGGCCATGATGCGGCTGAGATCTGGCATCGGCACGAGCACCATTGGCCGCGGCACAGCTTCGGGCACGCCGCCTTTTCTGCCGCGCATGCGGCGCAGGAAATTCTCGAGCAGTTGTGGCGCAGCGGGTTTAGAGGGGTCGATCCCGCGCGTCAGGGCATGCTCGAGGTCGGCGAGATCGCGTTCTTCTGCGGTGACGGTCATCGTGCGGCGTCCGTGCCGGGTTTTCGAGAAGCGCACCTGCTTCTTCGGAGGTTTCGGTTCCTCGCTAATCAACACCTTCGCTTTACGACGAACCGCCTCGTATTCCCCGCTCACCCCCAAAAGTTCGAACCGCAACTCCCACTTCCCGCGGGGATCTTTCACCTTTTTGAGTTGTTTTTCGATCAGTGCGAGCTGGTCGATGCTCATTTTCCGGTTCCGCGCGAGCTGCACAGCGAATCTCTGCTGAGCGGTCCACTTCGTGGCGCCGAAGTAGGTTTCGTGGACGAGCGCCCACTCGTTAATTCGGCGCGGCTGAATGCCGGCGGCCCGGGCGGTCTCGCTGTCGAATTCGGCGATGACGTCGAGGGCGTCGGCTGTCTGGGTGCAGAGAAACGAAGCAAATCTGCTCATACCCCGCACATTAAAGATTGGGGCCGAATCCCGAACGGGAGCGCCTTTCAGGCTGTGGATAACCCCCGTTTTCCACAGGCCCGCACGCTCGCCCAGTGCGCGCGGGGTCGCGGTGTGGTTTATTCGGAGGGTTTGGGCAGCAGGCGGCCTTCGCCGAGGTTCTCGTAGGCCCAGCGCATGACCGGGTACAGCACGATGATGCCGATGGAACCCAGCGCGATGCCCTCGAGGGTGACGTTGCCGATTTCGAAGGTCAGGTTGCCGATGCCCACGATCAGCGCCACCGCCGCCATGGTGAGGTTGACCGGGTTGTTGAAGTCGACCTGATTGTCCTGCCAGATGCGCACGCCCAGCATGCCGATCAGGCCGTAGAGGACCAGGCACGCGCCACCGAGCACTCCGGCGGGAATGGTGAAGATCAACGCACCGAATTTCGGGATGAACGCCAGCAAGATCGCAAAGCACGCCGCGACCCAGTACGCGGCCGTGGAGTAGACGCGGGTGGCGGCCATGACGCCGATGTTCTCGGCGTACGTCGTGGTGCCGGAGCCGCCGAATGCGCCGGCGAGCGTAGTGGCGACACCGTCGCCGACGAGAGCCGGACCGGCGAGGTCGTCAAGGTCGCGGCGGGTCATCTCGGCGACGGCTTTGACGTGGCCGACGTTCTCGGCGATGAGCACGACCAGCACCGGCAGGGTGACAAGGATGGCGGAGAGGTGGAACTCGGGCGTGTGGAAGGTCGGCAGACCGACCCACGGCGCGGCGGCGATCGTCTCGCCCGCGTCTTCTGCCAGGTTGCCGGTCAGCGTGGCGAAGATCCAGCCGGTGACGACGCCGATGAGGATGGACAGGCGGGACGCCATGCCGCGCAGGCACGCCGTGGCGATCAGAATCGCGGCCAGCGTGACCAGGCCGACAGCGGGCTGCGTTTGCGTGTTCGCGACAGCCGTGGGAGCGAGATTCAGGCCGATCAGCGCCACGATCGCACCAGTGACCACGGGCGGCATGACGGCGTCGAGAACACGCTTGCCGGCCCAGCTGACCAGCAGGCCCACACTGATCAGCGCCAGACCGGTGACGAAGATGCCGCCGATCTGCGCGCTGATGCCGTGTTGCTGCGACGCGGTCAGGGGCGCGATGAAGGCGAACGACGACCCCAAATAACTGGGCAGCCGGTTACGGGTGAACAGAAGGAAGATGATGGTGCCCAAACCGGAGAACAGCAGCGTGGTGTTCACCGGGAATCCGGTCAGGGTGGGCACGAGCAGCGTCGCGCCGAACATGGCGATGACGTGCTGCATGCCAATGCCGATCGTGCGCGACCAGCTCAGGCGTTCTTCGGGGGCGACGACAGATCCAGGTTGGATGGTCTTTCCGTCGCCGTGGACGGTCCAGGAGGGAATGAAGCTCACAGGCTCACAAATTTAGCACCGCGCCCAGCTGACACGAAGTCGTCGCGGGCCGCGCCGTAAGCCGGCGACGCCGCCCGGGGCACCGCGTCAGTCGACCACGAACTCGGAGTACTGGTGGAAGAGGACGCGGGGCAGGCGGACGTCGATAAGCGTGCCCTCTTCCTTGTATTCCTCGCTGCGAACGGTGCCTTCTTCATGGAGGCGCGAGACGATGTCGCCGCGCGTGTACGGCACGAGCATTCTCGCGTGCGCGTCGAGGGTGTTGAGGAACATCTCGATGCGGCCTTCGAGCTCCGCGATCCCCTCACCCGTGCGCGCGGAGACGAAGACGACGTCGCGCTTCGAATCGGCGAACGAGTGGCGCAGCTCGGCCAGCACCACCGGGTCCGCCTGGTCGATCTTGTTCACGACGACGATCTCCGGCGGAATCTCCTCGCCGGTGTCGCGCGTGATCTCGGCGAGAACGTCGTTGACCGCCTGGATCTGCTTCAGCGGGAACGGGTCGGAACCGTCGACGACGTGGAGCATCAGGTCCGCACCGGCGACTTCCTCGAGGGTGGACTTGAACGCTTCGACGAGCTGCGTGGGCAGGTGGCGCACGAAACCGACGGTGTCGGTGAGCACGACGGAACGGCCGTCAGCGAGCTCCGCCTTGCGTGTCGACGGATCCAGCGTCGCGAACAACGCGTCCTCCACCAGCACGCCCGCATCCGTCATCGCGTTGATCAGCGACGACTTGCCGGCGTTGGTGTAGCCCGCGATGGCGATCTTCGGAATCGTCGAGCGCTGCCTTTGCGCGCGCTTGACGTCGCGGGCTGTCTTCATGCCCGCCAACTCGCGGCGCAGCTTCGCCATCTCGGAGCGCAGGCGGCGGCGGTCCGCCTCGATGCGCGTCTCGCCGGGGCCGCGCAGACCAACGCCGCCGTTGGAGCCAGCGCGACCACCCGCCTGGCGCGACAGGTTGCCGCCCCAGCCGCGGGTGCGCGTGTACAGGTACTCCATCTGTGCGAGGCTGACCTGCGCCTTGCCCTCCTTCGACTTCGCGTGCTGGGCGAAAATGTCCAGAATGAGCATGGTGCGGTCGATGACCTTGACTTTGAGCGCTTCCTCGAGCGCCACCATCTGACCGGGCGAGAGCTCGCCGTCGCACACCACGGTGTCGGCGCCGGTCGCGTGCACGATGTCGCGCAGCTCGCTGACCTTGCCCGAGCCGATGTAGGTGCCCGGGTCCGGCTTGTCGCGCTTCTGGTAGAGCATGTCCACGACGTCGGCGCCGGCGGTCTCGGCCAACGCAGCTAGCTCATTCATGTTCGCCTCGACTTCGGCGATGGTCCCCTCGGTCCACATGCCGACCAGGATGACCTGCTCGAGGCGCAGCTTGCGGTACTCGACCTCGTAGATGTCCTCGTGGTCTTCGGAGCGGATCTCGGTGTCGCGGGTGACGCGTCGAAAAGCGTTGCGCTCAGCGAGATCCAGCGAGCCGACCGTCGGGTCCGTGCTCTCGTGCGCGGCGGGCGGCGCGTGGTCGCGGAATGCTTCCGCGAGAAGTGCGTCGTGAGCCGAATCCTCGTGTGGTTCGGCGGAAAAACGGGAAAAAGGTTTCGTCATTGAGTCCTTATTGTCACATGCCTGCATGTCCAGGCAAAGAAACACCTGCCCACTGCGCAACCCCGTGCAGCGGGGGATTGTTCCCTTCGCGCCCTCCGGCACTAGACTCGGGACCTATGAGTGAGACGATCACGACAGATCTTTCCAGCATTGGCATGGGCTATTCGCGGTGGCAGGACGCCGTGGAAGCCGCAATCGCGTCGAATCAGCTCGCGGTGACGGGCGAGGTGCGCGGAGGCCAGTTGATCCAGTTCTCGGACCCGTCGGGCGCGCAGCTGAATATTCTCGCGGTCGAGCCGTTCGCGACATTCGCCGGATTCGATTCCACAACTCGCACGTACGCGCATGTCACGATGCTCAACGACGTCGTCGGCCTGTGCGATGTCGTCGATCCGGTGGGCAACGCGATCGCGTCCGTCACGGCTAATATCGCGCAGGGGCCGTTGCTTGTCGACGAATCCACCCTCCAGTGGCAAGAAATGGGCTTCACCGCCCTGGCGATTGACGCGCGGCACTACGGCAGCGTCGACGAGTACCTCGCCGCCACCGGCGCGACTCTGGGCACGGTCGTCTCGGAGGGAGCCGAGCGCGTCAATTCCGGCGCAGCCGCTGCCCCGGACGCCGCCGCATCGTTTTCCGCCCGCGTCTTGGAAGCGGAGTACCGCACCAACACGCTGACCGGCGAGCGCTTCGTCCACGTCTCCGTCGACGCCGCGTTCCCCTTCGACGTGGTGCTCCCCGACACCGGCGCCGAGCTGCCGGAGCGCAATTCCGTCATCGCGGGCACTGCCGTGCTGGCCGGCCAAGTCGCAATGGCCGCCGGGTGCGGATGTGGCGGCGGCGGAAGCTGCGGCTGCGGCGGCCACTAAAGCCCGCGGGTTGCCGGGCACGAACACCTCAGCGAGCGGAGCAGACGATGGCCGGGACAAACCGCAGCAGAGAGTCGGCGATTTGGCTGACGCTCGCGCTCGTCGTCGCAATTTTACTGGGCACGCGGCTAGGGGTACCGGGGCTGATCCTCGGAATTGTTCTAGCTGCGGCGGCGTTCGTGGCGTACCGCGCCAACACGGTCGACCCTGAAGTCGAGGCGCTGCGCTCCTCTCTCCGCGTCGCCCGGGACGATATCGCCGAGGTAGTCGCGGAGTACGAGGATTTCGCGTCGGGCACCAGCACAGACGCGCTCGCGGAGCGCACGCTCACCTACCGGGCGTTGGCGACCCCGCACAGCGATATTCCGGCGATCGAGGATTTCCATCTGCGGCTCGGGTCGTCGCGGCGTTTCCTCGCTCGGGTTGACACGCATTTGCACAACAACGACTTGGACCGCCACGCGCTGGAGCGGATGATCAATATCGCGGACCAGCGCGCTCTCGACCTCGCGCAGTCGTGGGCCGACGCCCGCCGCGCCGCGCGCAGGCTCGGCCCCGCTTAACGTTTTCCGCTTATCGACGAAGCGCCCCCAGCTCCACCTCTCCCCTCCCCACGATGACCGATGGTCCCGTCATAGTGGCTACCCCGTCCTCGATGGCGATGGTCAAGGTGCCTCCCGGGACGTGGACGGTGACGGAGCCGTGCTCGATGCCGGCGTCGGCAAGCGCGGCGCGTGCCGCGGCGACGGTGCCGGTGCCGCAGGAGCGGGTCTCCCCCACGCCGCGCTCCCACACCCGCATGTGGACTGCGCCGCCGGTCATTTCCGTGAGGATTTCCACGTTGACGCCTGCAGGGAAGAACTCGTGGTCGAAGGCCGGCTGAACGAATTTCATGGCGGCGAGCTCGTCCGGCGTCAGTCCCGGGATCACCGCGGCGAGATGCGGGTTGCCCACATCCACGCCGAGGCCCGCAAAGTCGAACTCGCCCATGCGCGCTGTAGATACGCCGGTGACCTCGACGCGCCCCATGCCCACTTCCACCTCAGCGCTCGCCGGGCCGTGCGGTCCGTCCCCGGTCAGCTCCCGGATGATGATGTGCTTGGTTCCCGCGCGGGTGGCCACGTCGAATTCGCGTGCCGTCTCCAGCCCCTGGGCCGCGAGCACGTGGGCGAAAACACGGATGCCGTTGCCGCACATCTCGGCGATCGAGCCGTCGGCGTTGCGGTAATCCATGAACCAGCGGGGCGACTCAGTCGACGACGGATCGTTCCGGACAATGCGCAGGAGCCCGTCGCCGCCGATGCCGGCGCGACGGTCGCACAGGGAAGCCGCAAGGTCGCCAGTGAGGACGCCTAGGTCCTCGAGCTGATCGTCGACGTCGATAAGCACGACGAAGTCGTTTTCGGTGCCGTGTGCCTTGATGAACGGCAGGGAGGACAAGTGCGGTTCGGTTTCGTTGCTGTCGGTGCTCACGCCAGCGAGTCTAGCGCGGCCCGCAGCAGCTTCTCCGGGGCCTGGTCCGCGTCGATCCACGCGATGCGTTTGTCGCGGTTGAACCAGGACCGCTGGCGCCGAACGTAACGGCGGGTGCCGGCGACGGTGGACTCCACTGCTTCTTCGAGGGAGCACTTTTCGGCGAGGTAGTCGAGCACCTGCGCGTAACCGATGGCGCGGCCGGCGGTGGAATCGGGGGTGAGGCCGGCGTCGATAAGCGTGCGCACTTCGTCGACGAAGCCTCGGTCAAACATGAGCTGGGTACGTTTTTCGATGCGCGGGTTGAGCCATTCGGCATTCGTGCGCAGGCCGATGATCCGGGTGCCCCACCGCGGCGGGGCGTCTTTCGGCGGCTGGGACGCCTGGAACGGTTTGCCGGTCAGCTCGATGACCTCGAGCGCGCGGACCGTGCGGCGCGGGTCGTTGTCCTCGATGATGCCCGCCGCCTGCGGATCGACCTCGGCGAGCTCCGCGTGGAGGGCCTGCACGCCGATCTCGGCCTGGCGCGCTTCGTACTTGGCGCGGACGGCGGGGTCGGTGGGAGGGAACTGCCAGTTGTCGATGAGCGACTGCACGTACATCATCGACCCGCCCACGAGGATCGGGACCGCTCCGCGCGCGGCGATCTCCTCGACTTCGGCCACCGCGCGGGCCTGGTACTCGGCGACCGACGCTGTGCGCGTGACCTCCCAGATATCGAGCAGGTGGTGCGGGATGCCGCCGCGCTCTGCGGGCGGGAGCTTGGCGGTGCCGATGTCCATGCCGCGGTAGAGCTGCATCGAATCGACGTTGACCACTTCCCCGCCGAGCTCGCGCGCGAGAGCGATGCCGAGGTCCGATTTACCGGACGCCGTCGGGCCGACGACCGCGACGGGAGTGACGGGAAGCTCAGGCATGGTCCACCTGCCATACGGCGACGAAACGCCCCACGCCGCGCGTCGCGTCCGCGGCGATGAGCTGCTGCCGCGCGGCCTCCAGCGCGGCGAGCTCGTGCCACAGTGCGGGCTCAACGACACCGTACGTTTCCAGGTCGTCCGGCAACGTGTCCTTGCCGTCCAGGAAACGCGCCATCTGCTCGTGCGCTTCGGGCGCGCCGTCGACGAGCGCGAGCGGCGCGCGCGGCGTCAACCCAGCTGAACCGTCGAGGACGACCACGGTGAGCGCCCGCGGATCAAACGGCGCGGTGGCCCCACGCGAATCCGTCACGCGCGACTCCGCGCCCCCCAGGACGTACCGCGCGACGAGCTCCGCCAGGAAACTCCCGCCGCCCACCGTGACCTGCGGTGCGCCCCACGCCGCGAACGAGCCCGTGTGCTCCGTGCGCCACCGTGCGTCGCGCGAACCGACGATGTGGATCTCGCGCGTATCGTGCGCAGTCAACTCGCGGATCGCTCGCACAATTTCCTGCCCGGCAACATCGTTCGGCGCGAGCTCCGCCACCAGCGCCGGCGAGCCCGGCACGACGCACACATTGAACTGATTCACGCCCACCACCCTAACCAGCGCCCCCGGTCGCGCGCGCAAACGGTTCCATCGGCTGACATCGGGGTGCGGGGGCCGGTAAAGTCTTCAAGCATTACGGCAGCCGTGTCGCGCGGCACACACATGAAAGGACAGGCACACCATGACGCAGCCCCCTACCGACGGCCAGAATCCGAAGCCGGCACCTTCGCCAGGAGCGATGCCGTCGAGGGCACCGAAGCCCGGTCCGCGGCCGGGGGCACGTCCAGTGCAGGCTGGCGCGTCTACGCCGTCGCCGGTGCCCGCGACTCCGGCCGCACCCGTCGACACTGCCGCGGCGAAGAAATTCGGGCGCGTCGACGAGGACGGCACTGTCTATGTGACCCGCGGCGGCGCCGAACGCGCCGTCGGTTCGTGGCAGGCCGGCACCCCGGAGGAAGGCCTCGAGCACTTCGCGCAGCGCTTCGGCGACCTGTCCACCGAGGTCGGTCTGCTGGAAAACCGCCTCGCGGCGCGCCCGGAGGACGCTAATTCCGTGCGCACTCAGGCGCAGCAGCTCATCGACTCGCTCGACGAGCAGGCCATCGTTGGGGACCTCGATGCACTGGAGACCCGCCTGAAAGAGCTTCTCGGCCAGGCCGACATCGCCGGCGAGAAGGCTAAGGAAGCGAAGGAAGCCCGCCGCGCCGACGCGATCCAGCGCAAGGAAGCGCTCGCCGCCGAGGCCGAGGACATCGCCGCGAACTCCACCGAATGGAAGGCCGCCGGCGACCGCATCCGCGCGATCCTGGACGAGTGGAAGACGATCCGCGGCATCGACCGCAAGACGGACGACGCGCTGTGGAAGCGCTACTCGAAGGCGCGCGACTCGTTCAACCGCCGCCGCGGCGCCCACTTCGCCGAGCTCGACCGCGGCCGCGCCGCCGCGAAAGCAGCCAAGGAAGACATCATCGAGCGCGCCGAGAAGATCAAGGACTCCACCGACTGGGGTGAGACCGCCCGCGCGTTTAGCGACCTGATGAAGGAGTGGAAGGCCGCCGGCCGCGCGCCCCGCGATGTCGACGACAAGCTGTGGGAGCGATTCCGCGCCGCGCAGGACCACTTCTTCGCCGCGCGCAATGCGGTCAACGACGAGCGCGACCGCGAGTTCGAGGCCAACGCGAAGGCGAAGGACGAGCTCATCGCCGAATACGGCCCGCTGATCGACCCGGAGAAGGGACTCGGCGCCGCGAAGTCCAAGCTGCGCGAGCTGCAGGACAAGTGGGATGAGATCGGTTTCGTTCCGCGCGGAAAGATTCGCGAGTACGAGGACAAGATCGGCGAGATCGAGCAGCGCGTCTCCGATGCCGAGGAGAAGCAGTGGCGCAAGCAGAACCCGGTCCAGCAGGACAAGGCGAACCAGTTCCAGGTCAAGGCGGACGATTTCCGCGCCAAGGCTGAGGCCGCCGAGGCGAAGGGCGACGCGGCGAAGGCCGCGGAGCTGCGCGCGCAGGCCGAGCAGTGGCAGGAGTTCGCGGACGTCGCGGCGAAAGCGCTCGACGACTAGTTTGCAGCCGCTCCTTTACTCCCCGGCCAGCCGCGACGCGGACGAGGTCGCCGGGGCCTACGCGTTTTCCGCGACGCTCGCGATTCAGGACATCACCGGCGACGCGCATTCGGGCTTGACTGCATCGCACATGACGAAGCGCCTCGAGGGCTCCGCCGAGTCCGACGCGCTCTTGTTCGCGCTCACCAACGTGCGCGCGCCGCGTCCGCTCGGCCCGCGCGGCTACCCGGAAATCGGCGTCGACGACCTGGCCGATATCGAGGCGTGGGTCTTCGTCTCGTTGCCGCTGCTCGAAGACACGTCCATCATCGAAGCAGCCTTCACGCTCGACGCCGCCATCGCCCCACTGCCCGGCGAGCCCGTCCCGGAAGAGCCGTGGGTAAGTGCTTTATCGCTTATCGACGCCTTATCCCACTCCCTATCCCGCCCCACCCGCCACGTCTGGGAGACCCACGCCCCCGACGCCGACTCCCCCGCCGCCGATTTTCTCGCATCCGCCGGGTACGCACCCGCCTACCGGGAGGAGCAGGCGACATTCGCGGTCGACGCTGCCGCTCGCGTTGCATCTGCGGTTGCTTCCGGCACTGATGCCGGCCAGAACTCCGTGACCGCGCACCTTCCCGTCGACTCGATCGACGTGGTCTTCAACAACGAGATCTCCGAGGCCGACCTCGCCTTATTCCGGGCACTGCTCACCGCCGCGTCCGAGGGGTACCCGCGCGGAGACCTGCGGCTCGACACCGTGGAATGGACTGAAGACCGCCTCCGCGACGCGCAAGCACGCCTGCTCGACCGCGGCGGCAACCAGTACACCGCCATCGCTTACGGCACCGGTCCGGGCGGCGAGCGCGCTGCAGTCGGTCTCGCCGAAGCCGTCTACTACGACGCCGACGACGACTCGCTCATCGAACTCGGCCTCGTCTACGTTCTGCCCGCCTACCGCCGTGCGGGCGTAGGCACTGCCCTAGTGGAATCTGCGTTGGCCGCCGCGAAGAGCCGGTGGGAGGGGGTGGAGACGGGGTACAGCTCGCATCCGTCGATAAGCGATGCCGCGCAAGCGATGTGCACCCGCAACGGCGCTGCCGCGATCTCCGCGACGACCGCCTGGCAACGCACGAGCTAATCGACGGCGAAACACTCCGGGTTCTCCGCGTCGTAGTGCACCGTCACCGTCTGGTTGAGGCGCGGATTCTTCACCGCATTCGACGCGGACGCGGTGACTGCGCGCCCCTCGGCAGTGGTGAACTCGACCACCTCGAAGGTGCGGGTCGCGTACTGCTGGATCTCGCCCGAGAACATCTGCCTGCGCTTCTCCACATCGACGGCGCGTCCGTGAGTCTCGATGCCACTACCGCGCAGATCATTTGCTTCACGCGTGCGGAATGACCGTGTAAAAGCAATCACACCGACAATCACAACGACGACGAGGAGCGAAACAACGATGGTGGTAGCACTCATGCCTTGAGTATCCTCTGCCGGGACGCTCTCCAACCACCGTATTCTCCGTTATGTGTGTCACTTCGGGTCAGGGCCAGCAGCGCATTTCTCCGGTTCCTCGGGGTCGTAGAGAACACCTCATGGGGGGCGACAAGTCAATTCATCCCAAGCTCGGCGTGACGGAGCCGCTCGGTCAAGCTCGCCGACGCCAGCGAAAAAGAATAACCCACTATCCTTTCACCCCTGCCCGAGCGGCGGTAGGTTAGCGCCCTTCGTCGCGGCGGTGACGCTGGGCGGCGCGGGCACGGCGGTCGTCGATAAGCGTGCCTGCGTTCTCGGCGCGACGGACGGACTGGCGGCCGGCGTCGGCTTGGGCATCGGCGACAGGGTTGAAGTCCGTGTGCTCGCGGCGCAGCGCCTCCATCTTCTGCTGCTCCGGGTCGCGGCGCATCCATGCGGCGGTGAGCAGCGGCACGGCGACGATGACGCACGCGATGGCGAGATACATGCCGGCGCCGGTGGAATCAGCGGTGTTGCCGGTCTGGCGCAGCCAGAGTCCGAGCAACGCCGCGACGAGTGAGACGCAGCCGGCCATCCACGCGAACAGGGCGAAGGTGGTGCGGCGCATGATCACTAACAACAGCGTGAACACGGCAAGGCAGAGGAACGACAGGAGCGCGAAGACGCGCTCCCCGATCGCTACGTCGACGCCGTCGGGCTCGGTGAAGGTGAGCATCTGCCACCCAGCGGCATCGCCGGCAAACGGCAAGAACAACGACGCGGCGTAGACTGCCGCCGCAGCGGCCAGGACCCAACGCCGGGCTCCGAGGTCGACGGTGCCGGCGCGTTGCTTCTCGAGGGAAGCGAGGTCGGGGTTGGGGGTGGCGTCGTCAAGCATGTTGATCATGTTAGCGGCACGTGCCGCACGCAGTAGGGGCGCTGGGTGCCTGAGTCGGCGCGCCGATGGTCGGAATGCCCAAACCGACACCGACGGGCGCGGTGGTGGGAACCTGGCCGGCCTCCGTGTTGTCGCCGGCGAGCGTGCGACGGTGGGTGTGGATGCCCGAATCGGCGATGAGGTAGTGCGGACGCGCATCGGTGACCGTGACGTGCACGATATCGCCCGGACGCACAGTGCGGTCGATATTGCCCTCGACCGTGAAGTGAACGAGGCGGCCGTCGCGCGCACGTCCCGACATGCGGCCGGTGTCCTTCTTGTCGTGCGTCTCCTGAACGAGCAACTCCTGGTCCGTGCCCACGAGCTTCGCGTTCTCCTCGGCACTGATGCGCTCCTGCAGCTCGAGCAGGCGCTCGAAACGCTCCTGGACGACCTTCTTCGGGATCTGGTCGGCCATCTCCGCCGCGGGCGTGCCGGGGCGCGGCGAGTACTGGAACGTGAACGCCGAGGTGAAGCGCGCTTTCTCGACGACGTCGAGCGTCGCCTGGAAGTCCTCCTCCGTCTCCCCCGGGAAGCCAACGATGATGTCGGTCGTGATCGCGGCGTGCGGGAGCTTCTCACGAACTTCGTCGAGAATGCGGAGGAATTTCGCCGAGCGGTACGAACGGCGCATGTCCTTGAGCACCTTGTCAGATCCGGACTGCAGCGGCATGTGCAACTGCGGGCACACATTCGGGGTCTCCGCCATGGCGTCGATGACGTCGGAGGTGAATTCCGCCGGGTGCGGCGAGGTGAAGCGCACACGCTCCAGGCCCACGATGTCGCCGCAGGCGCGCAGCAGCTTCGAGAACGCGGAGCGGTCGCGCTTCATGTCCGGATCGACGAAGTTGACGCCGTACGCGTTCACGTTCTGGCCGAGCAGGGTCACTTCGGTCACGCCCTGGTCGACGAGGGCTTTCACCTCGGCGAGGATATCGCCCGGGCGGCGGTCCTGCTCCTTGCCGCGCAGCGACGGCACGATGCAGAACGTGCACGTGTTGTTGCAGCCCACGGACACCGACACCCAGCCGGCATAGGAGGACTCGCGCTTGGCGGGCAGGACCGACGGGAAGTGCTCGAGCGCCTCGACAACCTCGACCTGCGCCTCCTCGCTGACGCGCGCGCGGTCGAGCAGCGCCGGCAGCGCCGCCATGTTGTGGGTGCCGAAAACAGCGTCGACCCACGGCGCCTTCTCGATCACCGTGTCACGGTCCTTCTGCGCCAGACACCCGCCGACGGCGATCTGCATCCCCGGATGGTTGCGCTTGACTTCGCGCAGCTGGCCAAGGGTGCCGTAGAGACGCTTATCGGCGTTTTCGCGCACCGCGCAGGTGTTGAACACGACGAGGTCCGCCTCCGCGTCGGCGGGCGCGGCCTCGTAGCCGGCGTCCTCCAAAAGGCCCGACAGGCGCTCGGAATCGTGCACGTTCATCTGGCAGCCGAACGTGCGCACCTCGTAGGTGCGCGGAGCTGCCTGCGTCGTTTTCATCCCGGTTGTCACGGTGCAACAGTGTATTGCCCGCCGCGTTCATCGCATAACCGCTCACCGACGAGCATTACGGCATGGGACTGCGCCACCACGACGAGGAGACGGCGCTGACAGTCAGCGACGCGCTCACGCAGATACCCGAAGACGGCTCGTTCGACCGTTTCGTCGCGGATAACCTGCAGGCCGATGCGGCAATGGCGCGGGACTCCCCGGGCGACACGTCGTTCTTGGCCGACGCGACTAGCGCAGCCAACTAGACCTGAGAGCCGAAAGCTAGCGCTCGCAGTCGAGTTCCTCACACCGCTCGTCGAGAGCTTCTTTGGCGGTCGCAAGCGCCATCGATTGCGGGAAGCCGCGGCGGGCGAGCACACCGACAATGCGCCGCAGCACCTTGTCGCGCTCGGCGCGGTCGGCCGGAACAGCCTTGACGGAGCGGGCTTTCTTCTGTGCGAGAGCCCGGGCGAGCTGGCGCTCGTCGTCCTCGTCGATCTGCTCCAGGGCGCTGTCCTGGTCGGCGGCGGGCACGCCTTTTTCTTGTAGTTCGCGGCGGAGCACCATGGCAGATTTGCCGCGGCGCTCAAAGCGCTGGCGGACCCACTCATGGGCGAAGGCTTCATCGTCGATGAGGCCGGAGCGCTGGAGGGAGTCCAGGACATCGTCGACAAGCTCGGGCACAGGCGGCTCTTCCCCTTCTTTGACGCGGCGTGGATCCAACAGCCGCTCGCGCAATTCGTGGCGCGAACGGGACCGCTGGTCGAGCAAGCGCAGGGCGCGTTCGCGCACCTTCGCGGCGGCCTTTTCGTGCTCGTGGTCGATGAGACCCGGCCCCTCGCCGGCTGCGTACACGTCGAGCGCTTCTTGCAGCTTGCGCAGCTTCTCCGGGTCCGGTTCGCGCCGCGGTGGGCGTGATGTCATGCCGGGCTATTTCTCCCCGGCCGCGGCGCTGTCGCCCTCGTCGTCGAAGTCGATATTGGGCACCATGTCGATCGCTTCGTCGCTCAGCTCGTCGTCTTGGCCCGCGAATTCGCCGACGCCGAGCTTCTGGAAGATCTTCTGCTCGAGCTCGTTTGTCAAGTCCGGGTTCTCCTTGAGGAAGAGGCGGACCTTCTCCTTGCCCTGGCCGAGCTGGTCGCCTTCGTAGGTGAACCAGGAGCCGGACTTCTTGATCACGCCGTTGTCCACGCCGAGGTCGATGATCGAGGACTCGCGGGAAATGCCCTCGCCGTACATGATGTCGAATTCGGCGATCTTGAACGGCGGGGAGACCTTGTTCTTGACCACCTTGAGGCGCGTGCGGTTGCCGATGGAGTCCTGGCCGTCCTTCAGCGTCTGGATGCGGCGGACATCGCAGCGCACCGACGAGTAGAACTTCAGCGCCTTACCGCCCGTGGTGGTCTCCGGGGAGCCGAACATGACGCCGATCTTCTCGCGCAGCTGGTTGATGAAAATCGCGGTGGTGCCGGAGTTGTACAGCGCGCCGGTCATCTTGCGCAGCGCCTGGGACATCAGGCGGGCCTGGAGGCCGACGTGGGAATCACCCATCTCGCCCTCGATTTCCGCCTTCGGGGTCAGCGCGGCGACGGAGTCGATCACGATGATGTCGATCGCGCCGGAGCGTACGAGCATGTCCGCGATCTCGAGGGCCTGCTCACCGGTGTCCGGCTGGGAGACCAGCAGATTGTCGGTGTCCACCCCGAGCTTCTTCGCGTAGTCCGGGTCGAGCGCGTGCTCGGCGTCGATGAACGCGGCGATGCCGCCGGCGCGCTGCGCCTGCGCGATGGCATGCAGCGCGACCGTGGTCTTACCGGAAGATTCCGGGCCGTAAATCTCCACGATGCGCCCGCGCGGCCAGCCGCCGATGCCGAGGGCAACGTCGATCGCGGTGTTGCCGGAGGAGATGGACTGGATCGGCGGGCGCTTCTCGTCGCCCAAGCGCATGATCGCGCCCTTGCCGTAGTCCTTCTCAATCATCGCCATTGCCGCGTCAAGCGCGTTCTGGCGGTCGTTCGCAGCGGAGGCAGCTTTCTTCTTCGTTGCCATGGCGTGGTTCCTTTCGTTTCGTGTGTTCCCCGGTTCGCAGCGGGCGGCTCAGTTCAGGTTGGAAGATGGTGCAGATAGTTCAGCTACATCCACTTAGACCGCCGCCGGCCCGTGTCCGGTTCCCCGTTCACTGAAAATCACACTAGTGGGCTTTCAGACACCCCTTCGAACATACACGCACGAATGTTCGAATGATTTATTCGCCCGGGCGGTCAATGCCCAGCCGGCGCTCTTCGGGGATGTCGAAGTCGTCGCACAGGTGGTCCCACACGTCGCGGGGGTCCACGCCGGCGTCGATAAGCTCGCCCGCCGTCTTGCCCTCGCCGGGGAAAACGTGCGAGGACACGACCCACTTCCCTTTCGCGTCGCCGAATTCGTCGGCGACGAGTTGGTGGAATTCCGTCAATCGCATGCGCACCACTTTACGCGTCGAGACTTTTCGCTTATCGACGCTCGCCCTCCCACGAATTGAACACCGTTCAACTCGCCCGCTAATGTCTCCCCTATGACAACATCACGCACCTCGGGCGCGCGCGGAACCAGTGCCGCCACCGACATCGCCTACATCGCGGTCTTCGCCGCCCTGATCTCCGTTCTGGGCTTCATCTCCATTCCCATCGGCGCCGCGGGAGTGCCGATCGTGCTGCAGAATGCCGCGACGATTCTCGCGGGCCTCGTGCTCGGCGGCCGCCGCGGTTTCCTGGCCACTGCCCTCTTCCTCCTTGTAGGCTGCTTCCTGCCTGTGCTCGCCGGCGGCAGCACCGTCATCCACGCCCTGGCTGGCCCGACTGTCGGCTACCTGGCGGGCTACCTGCTCGGCTCCGGTGCCGCCGGCCTGATCGCGTACCGCGCGCCGTTCAACAACAAGGCCGCGACAATCGCTGTCTTCTTCGTCGGCGGTCTCGTCGCGATCGCGTTCCAGTACGTTCTCGGCTCGTTCGGCCTGATGTGGCGCGCGGAGATGGGGCTCGGCGCCGCATTCGCCGCGCAGCTCGCGTTCATCCTCCCCGACCTGGGCAAGCTTGCAGTGATGGTCGCGATCGCCTTCGCCGTCCACTCCGCATTCCCGCAGCTGCGCCGCACCCGTTAATCTCTCGTCGTGCCCACTATTTCCTTCGACCGCGCCAGCGTCGCCTACGACTCCGACGTCATTCTGCAGCCGCAGACCTTTGAGCTGACCGAGAAACGCATTGGGGTCATCGGCTCCAACGGCTCCGGCAAGTCGACGCTGGTGCGGCTCATCAACGGGCTGATCGAACCGTCGTCCGGCACCGTGTCGTACAACGGCCTCGACGTAGCCGAGCACGGCAAAGACGTGCGCAAAAAAGTCGGATTCATCTTCTCCGACGCCGAGGCCCAGATCGTCATGCCGCGGGTGCGTGACGATATCGCGTTTTCCCTGCGCCGCTTCAAGCTGCCGAAGGCTGAAGTCAACGCTCGCGTCGACGACATGCTCGAGCGCTTCCAGCTTGCGGACCGCGCCGAGAACTCCCCCCACACCCTTTCCGGCGGCGAAAAACAGATGCTCGCTTTGGCCGCTGTCATGGTCATCGAACCGGAGACCATCATCGCCGATGAGCCGACAACACTGCTGGACATGCGCAACCGCCGCCGCATCGTCCGTGAGCTGACATCGCTGGACCAGCAGGTCATCGTGGTCACACACGACATCGACATGCTCACCGACTTCGATCGCGTCCTGTGCGTCAACAACGGCGATATCGCCTTCGACGGCCCCGCCCGCAAGGCCATCGCGTTCTACACCGACCTGATGGACCAGCTGGACCGCGACGAGGCGGGCGAATCCGGGAACGTGGAGACTTAAACGTGCGCATCAGAGAGCTCCCCCTCGGGGTCTACGTGCCGGGCGACACCGTCGTGCACCGCGCCTCCCCAGCCGCGAAATTCGCTGCGCTCCTGCTCTTCATCATCCTGATCACGGTGCTGCCGACGAAGCCGTGGCACCCGCTCGCTGCCGCCGGCGGTGTGGCCGTGTTCTACGCGGTCGCGCGGATCCCCTTCAAAACAGCCCTACACCAAGTGTTTCCGATCCTGCCGTTCATGGCGTTTATCGGTGCCTTCCTGTGGTGGCAAAGCGGCCTGGAGAAGATGCTCATCACGGTCTTCGGGCTCATCGCCGCACTGATGGCCGCCAGCTTGTTCACGCTGACCACCACCATCGAGGACCTCATGGAGGCGCTCGAGACCAATATGGCTCCTCTCGAGCGCATCGGCGTGCCTGTTGACACTGTAAGTCTCGCCATCGCGCTGACGATCCGCCAGATTCCGGTGCTGCTTGGTACGGCCAACGAGTCCCTAGACGCGCGAAAGGCCAGGGGCGCCAATATGTCGCTCCTGGCCTTCGGTACCCCGCTTGTCATCCGCAGCGTCCGCCACGCCCAGCTCACGGGCGAGGCGCTCATGGCGCGCGGCGCGGTGGATTGAAGCGCTCTAGATAATTCCTACTTCTCGCCGCGCAGCTCACGCATACGTGCTGCGACTGCGTCCTGATCGACGTTCGAGTAGTCGGCGGCGGCGTCGGTCGCTGCATTGGAGGAAGAAGCGTTGCCCTTTTCGATCGCCGGCTTAGAACCGGACTCGAGCTGGCCGCCCATCTCGGCGCGGATCTGCTCGAGGCGGCTGTGACCCGCCATCTGGATGCCGGCCTGCTCGACCTCGGCCATGCGGCCCTGGACGGAGTTCTGGGCGAGCTCAGCTTGGCCGAGAGCGTTGGAGTAGCGGCGCTCGATCTTCTCGCGGACCTGCTCCAGGTTCGGGGACGAACCGTCGGTGATCGAGTTCATGGACTGCAGGGACTCGGCGACCTTCTCCTGCATCTTCGCCTGCTCCAGCTGGGACAGGAGCTTGGAGCGCTCCGCCACCTGCTGCTGCAGCTTCATGGAGTTGCGCTCGACAGCCTGCTTCGCCTGCTCCGCCTGCTGGAGAGCCTGGTCGTGCATGGTCTTGGTGTCCTCGACGCCCTGCTCGGCGGTGACTAGCTGAGCGGCGAAAGCCTCAGCGGCGTTCTCATACTCGGTCGCCTTGGCATTGTCGCCCTCAGCGCGGGACTTGTCGGCCAACTGCAGGGCCTGCTTGGTGTTCGCCTGCAGCTTCTCCACGTCAGCCAGACGGCGGTTGAGCTGCATCTCCAGCTGGCGCTGGTTTCCAATCACAGCCGCTGCCTGCTGGGAGAGCTCCTGGTGCTGGCGCTGCGCCTCACCGATTGCCTGCTCGATCTGGATCTTCGGGTCGGCGTTCTCCTCGATCTTGTTGTCGAAGAGGGCCATCAGGTAATTCCAGAATTTGCTGAACGGATTAGCCATGGTGGGAGATTCGCCTTTCTACTGCGTGGTGTAGCGCCACGCCATGTAATTCGTCGCTAACGGTTCAATCGTAGCGGAGAAAATCCGAGTGTGCGGGGGCGCACGAGGGGCGCACGATAAGCCCGCGCAGCTGCCAGTAGTTAGACCTCCGCGGCCGCCGGCGGAGTGTGCGCCAGCTCGTCCTCCATCGCCTGCAGCGACAGATTCGCGGCAGCTTCGAGCAGCAGCTCGGACACAGTCGTATCCAGCGCCACGCACACCGACGCGAGCAGCTCGGAGGAAACTTCCTTGCGGCCTCGCTCCAGCTCGGAAATGTATCCCGGCGAGACGCGGGCTTCGTTGGCCAGCTCGCGCAGGGTCACGCCCTTGTCAGCGCGGAACGCCCGCAACGACATGCCCAGAGCCTCACGCAGGAGCGGTTCGCGCACCTTGGTTTCCGCATTCTTCTGTGCGCGTGCGGGAGCGTTTTCCGGTGCGGAAGAAGTCGTCGGGCCGTGCTGGTAATTGAGCGTCGTTGTAGTTGCCATCACGTCGTTCAACGATTCTCCCGTCCGTTTTGTTCCCGGTTTCCGTGATCTTCTTCCCATTCAATCTCATGCAGCACGGCCAGGATCGCGGCACTTACCGCCAGCTCGCGGATCTCCTGCCTCTCACCCACCAGGACGCGCACCGGTTCGTTCCCGCCGGGAATGAGCGCGAATTGGGTCGTCGGGGCTGCCCCGTCTTCATCCGCCGCATCCGCGAGAATTTCCGCGGCCGGGCTCGACACCGTGCGCGACGGCCCCGACACAGCGATATGGACCTCACCCACTGGATGGCCGTCCTGCGGGTCGGGCCCAGCGACGCCGGTCAGAGCCACTCCCCATGTCGCGCCGCATCTCCCCCGCGCGCCACGCGCCATGTGGCGGGCAGTCACCGCCGCGACAGGGCCACGGCTGTCCAGCACCTTCTCCGGCACACCAGCCAGCGTCGACTTCAACTCCGTGGCGTAAGTGACCAGACCGCCTCGCAGCACGTTGGAGGCACCCGGCACAGTCGCCACAGTCGCGCTTGCCAGCCCCGCCGTAAGGGATTCGCAGAACGCGACAGTCTCGCCACGTGACGTGAGCGTGCGGACGAGGGCGGTGGCGGGTGCATCGTCGATAAGCGTGCCCTGTGTCATGCGGCCTTCCTGTTTGCCTTGGCGCCGTCGACGAGGTACTGGACGCCCGTGACCACCGTGACCACGACTGCGATGAGCATGACCACGAGCGTCGGCAGGTCCATCCAGCCCGGCAGCGGGCTCAGGTACATCGCCACGCCGACGGTTTGCAGCACAGTCTTGAGCTTGCCACCCCTCGACGCGGGAACAACCTTGCCGTTTCGCAGCATTCCCATGCGCCAAAACGTGATGCCCAGCTCGCGCACGATGATCACGACCGTGATCCAGATCGGCAGTGGTCCCGCGATATTCAGCGTGACCAGCGCCGTGATCATCAGCGCCTTATCGGCGATCGGGTCGGCGATCTTGCCGAAGTCTGTGACCAGCCCCCGCGAGCGCGCGATGTCGCCGTCGAGCTTGTCGGTGATCATGAGTGCGACGAACACGCCGAACGCCCACCACCACCGCTCCGAGAGCACGAGCCACGCGAAGACAGGGATGAACAGGATACGCAACGACGTCAGAATGTTGGGCAGGTTCCAATTCGACGGCGTGGTCTGGCTCGGAGCATTCACACTCCCAACCCTACATTCCGTGCGGCACGCTAGACTTCCGGCCCATGACCTACTTCATTGCGACATACACGTACGGCGAGAAAGCACTCATCCAGGACACGCGTCCGGCGCACCGGGACTTCATCACGGGGTTGAAAGACGAGGGAAAGATCGTCGCCGCCGGGCCGTTCGCGGGCGATGAGCAGTCCGCGATCATCGTCCGCCTGCCCGAGGACGCAACGCTGACCGACGCCGAAGCATTGCTTGCCGACGACCCCTACCTCGCCGCCGGCGCCCTCACCGACCGGACTATCCGTGAATGGAGCCCGGTCATCAACATCTGGGACTAGCTGCCCCTCTTATTTCTTCCTGCCACCGCGCGCGACATCCAGGTGGTCGGTTGCGCGAGAACCGGTGGCGGTGTGGTCGCCCTTGCCGGAGGTGGCCGGGTCGTCGATCCACTCGATGTGGTGACCCTGATTGTCCACCTTGCGGCGGTTGCCGTGGTCGTCGTAGTCCACGTGGAACTGCTGCTCCTCGCGGCTGGACCGGCCGGCCTTCACGTCAGCGCGCTCCTTGATGACGGAGGCAACTGCCGTCACCACGAGCACACCCACGATGACGACCAGAGACAAGACCGTGCCGACCTCCGGCACGTTCAATCCCTCGCCGCCGTTGATGAACGGCAAGTTGTTCTCATGCAGGGCGTGCAGCAACAGCTTCACCCCGATGAACCCCAGCACCACCGCAAGTCCGTACGGCAGGTACACGAGCTTGTCCAGCAGGCCGTTGAGCAAGAAGTACAACTGGCGCAGGCCCAGCAGCGCGAACGCGTTGGCCGCGAACACCAGGAACGGTTCCTGCGTAATGCCGTAAATCGCCGGGATGGAGTCAAAGGCGAACATCACGTCGATGAAGCCAATCGACAGCAACGCCACGAACAGTGGCGTCACGGCTTTCTTTCCGGCCTCCGTCGCCGAGAACAGCCGGTCGCCGTGGTAGGACTTCGTGACCGGAATGACCTTGCGCAGGGTCTTGACCACGAACATGTCGTTCGGGTCCGGGTCCTCTTGGTCCGTCGCTTCGTCGTACACCAGCTTGATCGCGGTGTAGAGCAGGAACGCGGCGAAAATGTAGAAGACGTCAGACCACGCCTCAATGATGACCGCACCCAGCAGGATGAACAGCAGGCGGCAGATCAGGGCGAAGACGATGCCGATGAGCAGCACCTTCTGCTGGTACGCGCGCGGAATCTTGAACGAACTCATGATCAGCGCGAACACGAACAAGTTGTCCACGCTGAGCGAGAGCTCCGTGATGTAGCCGGTGAAGAATTGGACGCCGTGCTCGGCATCCCACAGCCACCAGACGATGCCGCCAAAAATGCAGGCCATCGTCATGTAGAACGCGGCCCAGCCGCCTGATTCCTTCATCGTCGGTTCGTGCGGGGTGCGCACGTGCGAGACGAAATCGAAGATGAAGAAGCTGAGAATCACGACTGACGTGATTAGCCAGATCGAAAGGGGCACATGCATGAATTGAACCTCCGGTTGCGACGAAAAATAACCGGAGGTCTCCCCCACCCTTTCACGTGATGGGCCGCCTGGACCGGGAACCGCGTACGGTTGGCCGTGTTGACGATCCGAGGCGCTTTCGGGGTACTCCCCTCCAACAGGGAGCAACACTACTCGATCGACGGGGTACACTCACACCCCGACCCGCCTGCGCCGACCGCCGGAGTGTGCCTAACTCACCGCCTCGTCGGGCACCACGTACAAAACCAGCTACTTGGATCCAGCTATTTACTGCTTTTGGGGGCGAATAGCTGGATCCAAGTAGCTGGATTCTCAGAGGAGCACCGTGTTACGGGGCTGGCGGAGGGATGCCGGGAATCGGGTGGCGGGGTTGGGTGCCGTGGGCTGATGGAGAGACCGCCGTTAGGGCGCCGATCTCACACTGCGTACGGGTCATCCCCGGGATCGAGGTTCAGCCGGAGCTCGATAGCGTCGGCGACTTTGTTGACCGTGCCGGTCCCCCACTGATCCGCCACGAAAGCGGCAGCCATGTCGATGCCAGCCGAGACACCCGACGAGGTCCAACGGTCCCGGTCGTGAACCCACCGGGCGGCGCGGTGCCACTCGACACTGGTGCCAAAGCTCGTCGCCCAGGTGAAAGCTCGCTTGTTGCTTGTCGCCGCGTAGCCGTCCAAAAGTCCTGCAGCGGCCAGCAGCGCGGAGCCGGTGCAGACAGACATGAGGGTCCGTGAGTTGGCGGCCATCGTCTTCACCTGACAAAGAAAAGCCTCATCGTGGACCAGCCGACGGGTGCCTGCCCCTCCCGGGACGAACAGGACATCGCCGGTCTTTGTTCCGAAATCGCCATCGACTCCGAGTGTCATTCCCTGCGACGAAGTAACTGGCTTACCGTCGGCTGAGAGGAATTCCGTTTCCAGCCCGTCAACCTTTGAGAAGACCTCGGCGGGACCAGCGACATCGAGAAGCTCGACGTGCGGAAAGAGGATGACGGACACCCGCATTCCCTGATCCCCGCACCTGCTAGAACGCACCGCCGGTCGGGTTGTAGGTGGCCTTCACGGTCTGGGTGTCGCCATCTGCCGCATCCGAATCGCTGGACGCTTCTTCTGCCGCGGCTTGCTCTTCGAGCACTTCCTTGGGAGCTTCGGCAGGGTCGGCGCCCTTGATCATCCACTGGATGGTCTCAAGCTCCTCGGGCTTGACCAGGACCTCGCGCGCCTTGGAGCCTTCGGACGGACCGACGACGCCGCGGGATTCCATGAGGTCCATGAGGCGGCCGGCCTTGGCGAAGCCGATGCGGAGCTTACGCTGCAGCATCGAGGTGGAGCCGAGCTGGGAGGTGACGACGAGCTCGACCGCCTCGAGGAGGTCGTCCATGTCCTTGCCGATCTCCTCGTCGATCTCCTTTTTCTCCGCGGCCTTCTCCTCGGTGACGCCTTCGGTGTAGTGTGGCTCGCCCTGCTCCTTGACTGCGTCGACGACAGCCTGGATCTCCTCGTCGGAGACGAATGCGCCCTGCAGACGCTGCGGCTTGCCGGCACCCTGCGGGATGAACAGCGCGTCGCCCATGCCGATGAGTTTCTCGGCGCCGCCCTGGTCGAGGATGACGCGAGAGTCGGTCAGCGAGGACGTGGCGAACGCGAGGCGCGACGGCACATTGGTCTTGATCAGGCCGGTGACAACGTCCACGGACGGACGCTGGGTGGCCAGAACGAGGTGGATGCCGGCGGCACGCGCCTTCTGGGTGATGCGGACGATCGAGTCCTCAATCTCCTTCGGCGCGGTCATCATGAGATCTGCGAGCTCGTCAACCACGCAGACGATGAGCGGGTACGGGCGCATCTCGCGTTCGGAGCCCGGGGGTGCGGTGTGTTCGCCGGAGCGGACCTTCTTGTTGAAATCCTTGATGTGGCGCACGCGCGCGGACTTCATGTCCATGTAGCGCTGCTCCATCTCTTCGACGAGCCACTGCAGTGCGGCAGCCGCCTTCTTCGGCTGGGTGATAATAGGCGTGATCAGGTGCGGGATCCCCTCGTACGGGGTCAGCTCCACCATCTTCGGGTCGACCAGGATCAGACGGACTTCTTCGGGCGTTGCGCGCGTCAGAAGAGACACCAGCATGGAGTTCACGAACGCGGACTTACCAGAACCGGTCGAACCAGCGACGAGAAGGTGAGGCATTTTCTGCACGGAAGCGGAGACGAAATCGCCTTCAATATTTTTGCCCAGGCCGATCAGCATCGGGTCGTGCTCGCTGCGCACCTTGGGAGCCTCGAGCACGTCGCGGAGGCGGACCATTTCGCGGTCGGCATTCGGCACCTCGATACCCACGGCGGACTTGCCGGGGATGGGGGTGAGCAGACGCACGTTGTCTGTCGCCACAGCGTACGCGAGGTTGGACTGCAGGTTCGTGATCTTCGAGACCTTCACGCCCGGGCCGAGCTCAACCTCGTAACGCGTCACTGTCGGGCCGCGGGAGAAGCCCGTCACCGCGGCATCGACCTTGAACTCGTCGAAGACGTCGGTGATCGCCTCGATCATGCGGTCGTTCGTTTCAGTGCGGGTCTTCGGCGTGTTGCCCGGCAGCAGCAAGCTTGTCGACGGCAGCTTGTAGTCGCTTTCCCCCTCCGGCTCTCGTACGGCCGGAGCAATGGTCGCCTCCTGATCCTTCTCGGAATTCGGCGTGGATGCCGGGATGGCGGACGCGTCGATTCCCGAACGAGCCGCGATCTGCTTGCGCATCTCCTCGCGGGCCTGGGAGACGGCATCGCTGGCGCCGGCGGTACCTGCGGCTGCGGCACCTGAGGCTGCAGCGCCTCCGACCTTTTGAATCGGCGCAGTGTCGGACGGCTTGCTCTTCGGTTTCGCCTTCGGAGCAGGCTTGCGGCGAGGTGCTTCGGCGGGAGCTGGCGCTGGTGCCGGAGCTTCAGCTGCGGGGGCAGCGGGGATCTGCTCGGTGAACTGGTCCTCGCCGGCGAATTCGCTGCTGAAGTCGTGCACCTCGTCTTGCGCATCGGAACGCGAGATCGCGCGGGTCTCGTTTGCTGCAGCGGAGCGGGTTTTTGGCCGGCGGCGGCGAGGGGCGGGCTCGGCGGGGGCGTCGAAAAGCGTCGGGTCGCCGGCGTCTTCATCGGCGGGGTCGACTGGGTAGTTATCCATCGGTGTGCGGCGCTTGCGTCCCTGGGCCCGCTCACGCGGGCGGCGCTCGCGCCCCTCGGCGATGTCGTCGAGATCGCCCTCGACGTGGCTGTACATGTCGTCGTCCTCGGCCTCGTCGTGCGGGTCCGGCGTGTGCGCGTTCAACGCGATTCCGCGCAGGAGACTGCGGATGTAGTCGAAGGATTCGCGCACCGTGATGCCGGTCGCGAGCAAAGCCGCGTAAACGATGACGAGACCGAGCAGCGGAACAGCGACATACGGCGTGAAACCAGCACTTAGCGGCCCGCCCAGCAGGGCGCCGATGGCGCCGCCGGCGACCTTGCGGTCAGCCCAGCTCTCCGGGGTACCCGCGAAAATGTGGATGAGGCCGAGCATGCAGACCGCGATGATCGTCAGGCCGGCGCCGCTGTGGGCGCGCTCGGAGGCGGAGTTGCCGATGCCGAGCATGATCGCCACGGCGATGCCAACGAGAATGACGGGCAGCACCAAAGCACCGGCACCGATAATCCAGTGCACGCCGCTGGCGATCGCGGCACCCACCGGACCGGCGATATCGAGCCAGACGGACGCACCGAGGACTGCTGCCAGCCCGATGAGGATTAGGCCGAGTGCGTCGGCGCGGCGGCCGCGCTCTGGGACGTCGTATTCGTCATGGGATTCAAAGGAGTCATCCACGTCCTGGTCCTCCTCGGGCGCGTCGTAGGTGTCGTCGTATGCGTCGGGCTGCGCCGAACGCTTCCTGCGGCGGCGCTTGGGAGCGCCATCCACCTCGCCCTCGGCGGGACGCTTCTGCGAGCCGGTCGCCTTGCGGCCGACAGCGCCGAACGCACCTGTCACCTCACGGGCGGCGTTGCCCACCCCGCGCCCGACGGCACCAACGGCAGAACCGACACGCTCATCAGCGGAGTCGGCGGCGACCATTGTTCCGGATGCGGAATTGCGCGAGTACCCGCCTGTGGTGCGGGTATCGCGGCTCTTCGGCCCGGTTTTGGGGCGACCTTTCTGGCGGCGCTGGGTACTGGTGACAGACATGGCCACCACTGTAATGCCCAGTCACACCTTAAGTCACATGCGCCACACCGGGTAGCAGACTTTTCATCGAGTCTAGATTTGACGCTTGACTTTCTGGATATCCTGCTCGTCGCCGTCGATCGTGACCTCGACTGCCTCGCGGCCGCTGACCCACAGCAGCAGCTCGCCCGGCTCGCCGGAAACGCGCACCACGCGGTCGCCGTGCTCGACGACGCCGCGTCCTCCGCCGAGCGTCAGCGGCGGGTGGTTCGGCGGAGTCAGCACGACCGGAATATCGGAGCTTTTGAGCGCTAACATGCCCATCAGCTTCGCCGCCTTCATAAGGTCGTTTTCGACCACGCGGGAGAATTCGCGCGCAGCGGCCTCTCCCCCACCCCGGCGGACATCCTCGTGGTGGATGAAGTGCTCCGATGTGTTCATCGCTTTATCCAGCGGCTTCATGAACAGCGGCGGGCCCGCCGCCCACTCCTGGACGACTTCGGTGTACGGCCGCTGCTTCACCGTGGCCTGTGCTTCCTTGGTGGAGCTCGATAGCGCCGACAGGAAGTACCCTCCTGCCAGGTACGGCTTGCGCTCACGGAGATACAGGTGGGCGGCCAGGTCCGCAGTAGTCCATCCTGCGCACAACGTGGGCGCATCAGGTCCCTTCTCTACCAACAACTGGGCCAGCTTTTCGCGCTCTTTTTGCTGAAACGACATAGGCCCCAGCCTAGCGTGGCTGGGGCCATTGATCCGGGAACATGAGTCAGCCCCCGGAAGGTATCGCGCCTGCGCGAATTACAGGGATTCGCGGGACGACTCGACGTCCTCGTTGCTGAGCGGTGCGGTGTCGTCGGCGTTCATCGGTACGACCGTCGGCAGGATCACCGGCTCGCGCTTGTATTTCTGTTCGATCGTGCGGGACACGCGGCGGCGGAGCTGCTGCACCATGCGGTACGGATCGTTCTCGCCTTCGGCGGCGAGATCCATCATGGTGTTCTCCACCAGCTCGACAAGATCGGGCAGGACGCCGCGGTCGTCGTCGACAAGACCGGTGGTAGACACGACCGGACGCTCGATGAGGCGGCTGGTGCGGTCATCGATCACGCAGGTGATCGAGATGACGCCGCCGGCAGCGAGGTTCGTGCGGTCGGTCAGGACATCCGGGTCGACATCGCCCATCGTGGTGCCGTCGACGTACAGGTTGCCCACCTGGTACTGGCCGGCGACTTTGAGCTTGCCGTCGACCATGTCCACAACAACACCGTTCTGAGCCAGGACGGTGTTCTCCGGCTTCACGCCGGTCGCGATGGCCAGCTCCTTGTTGGCGCGCAGGTGGCGCCACTCGCCGTGCACCGGCATGGCGTTGCGCGGTCGGGCCATGTTGTAGAGGAACAGCAGCTCGCCAGCGTAACCGTGGCCGGATGCGTGGACGTGGGCGTCGTCGCTGGTGATCACGTTCGCACCGATCTGGGCGAGGTTGTTGATCACGGCGAAGACCGCTTCCTCGTTGCCCGGGATGAGCGAGGAGGACAGGATGATCGTGTCGCCGTCGCGGACGGTGATCTGGCGGTGCTCGCGGCGGGACATGCGCGACAGAGCAGCCATCGGCTCACCCTGCGTACCGGTCGTGATCAGCATGACGCGGTGCGGAGCCATCTTCGCGGCTTCCTCGATCGGGACGATCGTGCCCTTCGGAGCCTTCAGCAAATTCATCTTCTCGGCGATCTCCATGTTCCGGATCATGGAGCGGCCATTGAAGGCGACCTTGCGGCCCGAAGCGACGGCGGCGTTGACCGCCATCTGCACACGCGAAACGTTCGAGGCGAAGGACGCCAGAACGACGCGCTGCTTCGCAGCCTGAACGAGACGGATTAGCGTTTCCTCAATGCCGGCCTCCGAGGCGGAGATGCCCGGGATGGTGGCGTTAGTGGAATCGCACAGGAACAGGTCGATGCCCTCATCGCCGTAGCGTGCCAAGGCCGGCAGGTCCGTCGGCTTGTTGTCGTACGGGGTCATGTCGACCTTGACATCGCCGGTCATGCAGACGGTGCCAGCGCCGGTCTTGATGACCACGCCGAGGCAGTCCGGAATGGAGTGGCCGACGTGGAAGAAACGCAGGTTGAACGGGCCGACAGTCACCTCGGACTTCGGGTTCACCTCGTTCAGCTTCGGACGCTGGCGGTGCTCCTTCGTCTTCGCGGCGATCAACGCGTTGGTGAACTTCGCCGAGTAGATCGGGATATCCGGGCGCAGCTTGAGCAGCCACGGGATCGCGCCGATGTGGTCCTCGTGGCCGTGCGTGACAACGAGGGCCTCAACTTTGTCCAGCTTGTTCTCGATCGGACCGAAGTCGGGCAGGATCAGGTCCACGCCCGGCTCGTCAGACGACGGGAAGAGCACGCCGCAGTCCACGATGAGCAAGCGGCCGTTGTACTCGAAGACAGTCATGTTGCGGCCGATCTCGGAGATGCCGCCGAGCGCGTAGATGCGCAGTCCGTTCTGCGGCGGCTTCTGCGGCGCCGGCAGACGCTTAGTCAGATCGGCACCCTGCATGCCCTTGACCGGGTTACGGCGGTTGTCGCTGCCGCGTCCGCCACGGCCGCGTCCACGTCCACGGCCACGACTGCGGCCATTACCGTTACCGTTGCCGCCGCCGTTGTTTCCGCTGTTTCCGCGTCCGCCACGGCTTCCACCGTTGCCGCCGCCGCGGTTGTCGTTGCCGCGGCCGCCGTTACCGTTGCCGTGGTCGTTGTTGTTCTTCCCGTCGTTGTCGCGGTTGCCGCCGCCGTTTCCGTTTCCATTGCCGGAACCGTTCTTGCCCCCGTTGTCGCCGGGTTGCGTGTCCGCTGCTTGGAAGACCGGTTGCTGGTCTCCTGCCTCGGGCGGGCCCGCCTTGCGGGTCACCTTGCGGGAGCGATTGCGGGGTTCGTTCATACTTATAGGACTCCAGCCTTTTCCATGTCGCGGCGCAGAGCCTCCAGCTGCTTGTCATCTACGGCGACGACGGGCAGGCGGGGGTCTCCGACCTCGATGCCCTGCAGGCGCAGGGCCGCTTTTGCAAATGTCACTCCACCGAGCGCCGCTTGCTGTCCAGCGAGCACGCTCATGGTGGTGGCGTTGATTTCCCGCGCGCGGGCGAGGTCGCCTTCCTCGAAGCTTGTCACCATTTCTCTCATCAAACCTGGGGCTGCGTGGCCGATCACGGAGATGACTCCGGTCGCGCCGACGGAGAACCACGGCAGGTTGAGAACGTCGTCGCCAGAGTACCAGGCAAGGTCCGTGTCATTGATAATCGAGGTCGCCTCGAGCACGTCGCCCTTCGCGTCCTTGACCGCCTTGACAGTCGGCAGCTCGGCAAGCGCGCGGATCGTGGAACCCGCGATCGGGATGCCGGAGCGGCCCGGAATGTCGTAGAGACAGATCGGCAGCTCGGTCGCCTCTGCCACAGCCGTGAAGTGCTTGAGCAGGCCCGCCTGAGACGGCTTAGAGTAGTACGGCGTGACCACGAGCAGCGAGTCGGCGCCGGCATCGCGGGAGGCCTCGGCCAGCGCGATGGTGGAACGCGTGTCGTTTGTGCCGGCGCCGGCCATGATCTTGACGCGGTCGCCGAGCTCTTCGCGGACGGCTGTGATCAGCGCGATCTTCTCGTCCGGAGACGTCGTCGGGGACTCGCCGGTGGTGCCGCCGAGGATGAGAGAGTCGACTCCGTTGTCGACCAGGTGGGCAGCCAACTTTCGCCCGGCCTTGAGGTCGAGTTCGCCGTGTCGGTCGAACGGGGTGACCATTGCGACACCGACAGTGCCGAATTCTTCTGCACCGGTTTGTGCTTTCGTTGAAATGCCCATGGCTATCTAGGGTACATTCTCTTCCCCGCGAATCTGTGTATCCCTATCGGGCAGTTTGGCGGGCAGTGGTCTTTACAGGCCTAAACAGTCGTCCTAACCGGCGTAGGGGCTCGTGGCCATAACGGAGCCGTCGGCAAGCGTGCTGATGAGGAAGTCGTCGAAAAGCGCCGGTGCCTGCTTTTTGAGAGTTTCCAGGCAGGCGACGGCTAGTTCGCGGATTTCGGTGTCGGCGTGCTCGCTGGCGCGCGCCGCGATGAACTCGCGCCACGCGCGGTAGTTGCCGGTCACCACGAAGCGCGTCTCGGTGGCGTTGGGCAAGACCGCACGCGCTGCTTGGCGCGCCTTCTTCTTGCGCAGCAGCGCGTTGGGCTCGGCGGCGAGGTTGCTTTCTAGCGCCTGGAGGAGCTCCTCGTAGACGAAGCGCTGCTCGTCGACCGCCGAGAGGAACATCTGCGATAAATCTTCGTCTTCCGCGATCGAGTCGGGCACGACAACGTCGGACTCCCCCGCCGGGACGAAGCGCTGGGAGAGCTGCGAGAACGACAGGTGGCGGTGCCGCAACAGCTCGTTGCCCGCGGCCCGCGACAATCCGCGCACGTACAGCGTGGCCGTGGCATGCTCGAGCAGCGCGTCGTGGCCGACTTCGAGAATGTGCCGCAGGTACGTCTCGTTCCTCGCTGTATGCGGGTTCGGTTTGTCGAAGGTCTCGTAGCAGGCGCGTCCCGCGAATTCGACCAGCGCTTCCGCGTCCGTTGCTGCGGGGTCCTGCTCCCAGTCGACGTCGGCGGGCGCCGCGAACGATGTTGCCGCGACGAGTTGGACGTCCAGCTTCTTGCTCTGCGTCATTTACAGACCCAGGTAGCTGTCGAGGCCGACGGTGAGCCCCGGGTTGTCCGCGACCTGGCGGACGCCGGTGAGCACTCCCGGCACGAAGGAATCGCGGCCGTAGGAATCCTGACGGATGGTCAGCGACTGGTCGGTGGTGCCGAAGATGATCTCCTCGTGCGCGACCATGCCCTGCATGCGCACCGCGTGGACCTTCACACCGTCGACGTCCGCGCCACGGGAGCCGTCGAGGGCCTGCTCGGTCGCGTCCGGCATCGCGGACATATTCGCTTCTCGACGAGCCTCCGCAATCCCCTGCGCCGTCTTCACCGCCGTGCCGGACGGTGCGTCGAGCTTATTCGGGTGGTGGTACTCCACGACCTCGGCCGAGTCGAAGAACGGCGCGGCCTGGCGGGCGAATGCCATCGCCAGCACGGCGGAGATGGCGAAATTCGGGGCGATGAGCACGCCGACACCGTTGCCCTCTCCCCCGTTCTTGGCCTCGAGCCAAGAACGCACCTGCTGGTAGCGCTCCTCGTCGAAACCGGTAGTTCCAACAACGGCATGAATGCCGTTGTTGATGCAGAACTCCAGGTTGTCCATGACGACGCCCGGGGTGGTGAAGTCGACGACGACCTCTGCCCCGTTGTCCACGAGCAGTTCCAGCGAGTCGCTGGCATCCACCTCTGCGACGAGCTCCAGGTCATCCGCCGCGTTGACACCTGCAACGACTGCGGAGCCCACGCGGCCCTTCGCGCCGAGCACTCCCACCTTGATAGCCATGATCCGCCTTCCCGCCGGTATCAGCACCGGCACTTCTCGTTGGTCGTTCGTTATCTGTCTAACCACCATAGCGCCGCCCTGCGGCCTCGCCGCCGAGAACCTCGCCGCGTGGCCAACACGCCGCTCACCGGCCCTACCAGTAGTCGCGCTGTCGCATTCGCGCAGCTAGAATGGAACATATGAAACTCAAGTCACTCCAGTCGACAGCAGTCATCCTCGCATCGGGACTCGTACTGGCCAGTTGTTCGGGCGAGAACGTGTCTGAGCCGGCCCTGAGCGCACAGACACCCAACGCGACGACGACGGAGGCTGAGGAGCAGACAGAAACCACCACGTCCGAGGCCGACAGCCAGACCCGTCAGGCCGCGATGGATTCTGCTGCCGCCGCCGACGGGTTCAGCACAGAGCCGACCGAGAAATTCGGCGACGGCTACGGCGAGCTGCGCACCACCGATATCCGCGTCGGTTCCCACGACGGCTTCGACCGGCTCGTCATCGAATTCGAGGGCACCGGAGAACCGCGCTACCACATCGGTTACACCGACGACCCCCGCCAGGATGGCTCCGGCTTTCCCATCGACGTCCCCGGCGCCGCGAACCTGGAGATGATTGTCCACGGAACTGCCCCGGATATGTCGCTGGACGCGGAGTACGAGCCGAACACTAACCTCGGCCTTGCCAGCGGAAATATCGTCGATGTGTACAACGGCGGCGCCTTCGAAGCGACCTCCCAGTACGCCGTGGGTTTAAATAGCGAGCGCCCGTACAAGGTCGAGATCCTGCACGAGCCGACGCGTCTTGTCGTCGACTTCCGGAACTAAGTCCGGAACGCGCTACGCCTGGTGCGATTCCGACAAAATGACCAAGGTGACCGTCGCGTCTTCACGGGCTACCAGCTCGTGAACGATTCCCGCACCGAGGTGAACAGCGCTCCCCGGCTCCACAACCTGCGTTTCCCCCTCGGCGGAAAACTCCACCCGCCCAGTCTGGCCGATGACCAAGATCGGCCAGGCTGCTTTGTGGTCCGGCATGACATCGCCTGCTGCAAAAGACAGGCGCACAACAGTGGCGCCCTCGTGCTTGCCCAACACCTTTAATTGGGGCCGGTCACGCTGCTGGTTATCCGCCGATTTGGCCGCCTGTAAACCTTCGATGATCTGCACTGGTCACGCCTTTTCAGTCTGACTTCTAAAATGGGTCACGTACTTTCCAGCACGTAGGTTCAGCCTATAGTCCAACGATCGGTTTTCTATCATGACTTCTCCACGCACAGCCTCAACTCGACGCGGCAATGTAACAGCGTGGGTCGTCGTGGCTTTATTGGTGATCGCTTCAGTGGCGGGAGCTCTCGTGTCGCACGCACGCGCCGGAGACGCGAGGGATTTGTCCGGCCCGGTGATCCAGGAGGTCACCATTGAAGGAATGAGCTTTACTCCCGCCCGCATCGAAGTGGACGGCTCGACGCCGGTTGTCCTGAAGATCACGAACAACGACGACCGCCGCCACGACCTGAAGATCGGCGCGGAGCACTCCGGCGGGATTCCGCCGGGGCGGACGATCGTGCACGACTTCGGCACCTTCACCGAGGACACCCAGGGGTGGTGCACCTTGGCGGGGCACAAATCGCAGGGAATGGTCTACGACGTCGCGGTGACGGGCTAGACTCCCCTATTTCCGCGCCGCGGCTTTCTCCATGATCACCGCGCGCTGGGCGCGCACGCCACGCACCATCAGCGGGATGAAGGCGACGAGGCACGCGCACGCAATGATGCTGCACACGATGCGCGCGATCGACGACGGCGCGAAAAGCCAGCCGAGCAGAGCGGCGTTGAACACGGCCACGCGCACAACGCCCGCGCGGTTCAGCTCCGCCAGACCGGCCCGCGTCGCCGCAGGACCGCCGCCGATCGTCGTGGGCATGAGGTAGCTCATCGTCCCGATCAAAAGCTGCGCGGCGAACCCCGCGATGAGGGGAAGGGTGGGAGGGATAAGGGCGTCGAGGGAAGCGTCGATAAGCAATGCGGACGTGCCGAAAGCCGTGAGCGCGGCGACAAGCCATGCGACGGCGAGCAGCACGGACAAGCTCGGGTACGTGACGCGTTCGCGCCACGAGGTGGCCAGCACTCCCGCGAACCACGTTTGGAGCGCCCACGCCCATGCCGCTGCGTAGACGAGCACGCCGAGGCCGAGCGCGCGCCCGCTGCCGCACAGCGCACCTGTGGATGCGAAGACGAGGCCTGCCCCCATGAGCGCCAGCACGGTGCGCGGCCGAGCCAGCATCGCCCTCATCCGCCACATTGCGGGAAGCAAAATGACCAGGGACGCCATCGCGGCGAACCCGACGAAACCGCCGATATTCAGCAGCATGTGGGCGAGCAACACCCTTTGCTGCCACCCGCCGCGCAGATCCAGCGCGAGAGCGGCGCCGAAACACCCGCCGACAACGAGGCACGCCGCCGACGCCACGTACCCCCACGCGACAGGCCGGAACCGCTTTTCAGGAGCAGAGGCAATTTGCTTGCCGACGCTCACAGCGTGCCACCCCAGCGCCCCCACCACCAGCGCGGCGCCGCACCAGGTGATGCCCCAGTGCCATTCGATTCCGCTCAGCACCTGGCCAATGAGAACGCCGACCACTCCGGCGTTGAGGATCCGCGACCGCAACAACTGGGCTGGCCGGGCTGAGTCCGGCAGCTTGTGCTGTAGAAAGCGCTCGGTGAGGTTCTGCGACCACACGACGATGGAATTCGTCAGAACACCGAGCGTGAAGATGTGGATCAACAGCCAGCGCGGCTCGGGCACGAATGTGTGGACGAGTCCGACAATGACGAAAACGCCCATCCACACCGTCACGGGGCGCGACACCTTGCGGTGCCACACCCGCGGGTCCCAGCGGGACGACGGTGAAGTGGGCGTTGCCGTAGAGGAAGAGCGCTTACTCGTCGTCCTCATCCTCGCTGACCGGCACGAGCGAGATCTTGCCGCGGTTGTCGATGTCGGCGATCTCCACCTCGATCTTGTCGCCGACGTTGACCACGTCTTCGACATTCTCGATGCGCTTGTTGCCGCCGAGCTTGGAGATGTGGATCAGGCCGTCGCGGCCCGGGGTGAGCGAGACGAATGCACCGAAGGCGACCGTCTTGACCACGGTGCCCAGATAGCGCTCCCCGACCTTCGGCTGCTGCGGGTTGGCGATCGAGTTGATCTGCTCGATCGCGGCGTCGGCAGCCTCGCCGGTGGCGGCGGCAACGTAGATGGTGCCGTCGTCCTCGATGGAGATGTCTGCGCCGGTGTCCTCGGTGATCTGGTTGATGGTCTTGCCCTTCGGGCCGATGACCTCGCCGATCTTGGAGACCGGGACGTGGACGGTGGTGATCTTCGGCGCCAGCGAGCTCATCTCGTCCGGGCCCTCGATGATCTCTGCCATCGTGTCCAGGATCGCCTCGCGGGCATCCTTCGCCTGGTTGAGTGCATTAGCCAGGACGTCAGACGGGATGCCGTCGAGCTTGGTGTCCAGCTGCAGTGCGGTGATGAACTCGGAGGTGCCGGCGACCTTGAAGTCCATGTCGCCGAAGGCGTCCTCGGCACCCAGGATGTCGGTCAACGCGACGTACTTCGTCTCGCCGTCGACCTCACCGGAGACGAGACCCATGGCGATGCCGGCGACCGGAGCCGCCAGCGGCACACCGGCGTTGTACAGCGACAGCGTGGACGCACAAACAGAGCCCATGGAGGTCGAACCGTTCGAGCCGAGAGCCTCAGAGACCTGGCGGATCGTGTAGGGGAAGTCCTCCTTGGACGGGATCACCGGCACGAGAGCGCGCTCGGCGAGCGCACCGTGGCCGATCTCGCGGCGTTTCGGGGAGCCGACGCGGCCGGTCTCACCGGTGGAGTACGGCGGGAAATTGTAGTGGTGGATGTAATGCTTGGACGTCTCCGGGTGGAGCGAATCCAGCTGCTGCTCCATCTTCAGCATGTCCAGGGTGGTCACACCGAGGATCTGGGTCTCGCCGCGCTCGAACAGGGCGGAGCCGTGGGCGCGCGGAACCAGTTCGACCTCGACACCAAGGTCGCGGATGTCGGTGACCCCGCGGCCGTCGATACGGAAGCCCTCGGTGAGGATCTTGTTGCGCACGATCTGCTTCATCACCGCGTTGTAGGCGGCGCGGATCTGCTTGGATGCGTCCTCGTCGTCCTCAACCGGCAGCGAGTCGAGCAGGTCTGCCTCGATCTCCTCCATGTAGGCGTTGGTGGCATCGTCGCGCTCGGCCTTGCCCGGAATAGTGAGCAGCTTGGACAGCTTCTTGGAGGCCTTCTTCTCCACGGCGTCGAAGATCTCCTCGCTGTAAGACGGGAAGAGCGGGAACTCCTCGGTTTCCTTCGCGGTGCGCTCAGCCAGACCGCGCTGCGCCTCGCACAGGGTCTTGATGAATGGCTTGGCGGCTTCGAGGCCTTCTGCCACGGTGGCCTCAGTCGGGGCCGGGGCGCCGTCCTCGACGAGCTTGACCACGTTGGCGCCGGCGCCTGCCTCGACCATCATGATCGCGACGTCTTCGACCTTCTTGCGGCCCTTCTTCTTTTCCACGATGCGGCCGGCGACGACCATTTCGAAGACGGCCTGCTCGTGCTGCTCGTGGTTCGGGAACGCGACCCACTGGCCGTCCGGGTGGTCCTCGTCGGCGATGAGCGCCATGCGCACGCCGCCGACAGCGCCGGAGACCGGCAGGCCGGACAGCTGCGTCGCGGCGGACGCGCCGTTGATGGCCACGACGTCGTAGTACTCCTCCGGATCCCAGCTCATCACGGTGATGACGACCTGGACCTCGTTGCGCAGGCCCTTGACGAAGGTCGGGCGCAGCGGGCGGTCGATCAGGCGGCACGCCAGGATCGCCTCGGTAGACGGGCGACCCTCGCGGCGGAAGAACGAGCCCGGGATCTTGCCCGCGGCGTACATGCGCTCTTCCACGTCGACGGTGAGCGGGAAGAAGTCGAAGCCCTCACGCGGCTGGTTGGATGCGGTGGTGGTGGCCAGCAGCATCGTCTCGTCGTCGAGGTAGGTGGTCACCGAACCGCCGGCCTGGCGGGCGAGCTGGCCGGTCTCGAACCGGACGGTGCGCTCGCCGAAATCGCCGTTGTCCAGAATGGCGACTGCATCGGTGATGCCGTAGTCCTCGTCCACATTGAATTCGACGGAATTGTCCGGGGTGTGCGTCTGGTGCTTGCTCAAAAGATCCCTTTCTGGGCTTCTCGTCTCTCCGGCGATCATCGGTGCCGCCGCGTGTCGGTTTCTTACGTACAACAACCAGGCATGTTACCAGCAGACATAGAAAAATGCCCAGTTCATCCACAAAGGACGAACCGGGCGGAAAGGCGCTTCACCCGCGCGGCGCGGCAAGCGCGACGTCGATAAGCGGTTAGCGCTTAGCGGCGCAGACCCAGGCGGGCGATGAGCTCACGGTAGCGCTCAACGTTGTTCTCGCGCAGGTACTTCAGCAGACCGCGACGGCGACCGACGAGAAGCAGCAGACCACGACGGGAGTGGTGGTCATGCTTGTGGTCCTTGAGGTGCTCGGTCAGGTTGTTGATGCGCTCGGTGAGCAGTGCGACCTGAGCCTCCGGGGAGCCGGTGTCGGTCTCGTGCAGGCCGTACTCCTTGAGGACCTCAGTCTTCTTCTCAGTGGACAAAGCCATTATTTTTCTCCTTGGTTATTTCAGTTCGCATTCTGCGGATCTTCCCTGTTCAAGGAAGCGGCGCGGCGACTGCTGCGAACCACAGTCAAAGCCACACTGCACTGAGCACAGCGCGGTGCCGTTACCGAGAAAGACTAGCGCACGGTCGCGCACAACCGTTAATCGCGTCTACCTCGCTTCCGCCGCTAGGTCGGTCAAACGCCGCATGAATTCTGCGAGGAAGCGTTGCTTATCGACGCCCACTGCCACCTTCGCCGTCTTCTCCTCCTCGTTGAGGCGGGTCTCGTCGCCGATGGTGCGGCCACGGGTCTCACCTTCCGTGTCCACCTTGAGATTGATCGCGATGGTGTCGACGAGGCTCGGGTCGATGGCTACGCCGACGGCCAGCGGGTCGTGCAGGCCGCAGCCGCCGAGGTGCGGCGCCGTGGTCTTATAGGCGTCGATGTAGTAGTTCGTGGCTGCCGCGAGGAAATCGCCGCCCGGGGTGCCGAGTGCCTCCCACTTCGCGGTCTCGTCGACGGTGAGCAGCGTCTGCAGCGTCACATCCAGACCGATCATGGTGATGTCCTTCAGGCGGCGGAAGATCGCGTCGGTGGCCTCCGGGTCCTGGTTGACATTGGCCTCGGCCCACGGGGAGACATTGCCCGGGACGGTGAGCGCGCCGCCCATCATGACGATGTGGGCCTTGTCCGCGAAGGTGTCGCTCACTTTGGCGGCCGCGGCGATCGTGGTGGACGGGCCGGTGGGCACGATGACGAGCTCGTCGCCGTACTGCTCGACAGACTCGACGAGGAAGTCGACGGCCGATTTCGTCTCCACGACGCGCTGCGGTGTCGGCAGCTCCGCCTCGCCGACACCGTTCTTGCCGTGAATGAACTCAGAGATCTCCAGCACCTCGAAGGAGTCTTTCGCACTGGCGTGGCCCGGGCCCGCGAAGACGGGAATGTCGGTGCGGCCGAACAGCTCGAGAATGGCCAGGGTGTTGCGCACGCCGGTCTCAACAAGCACATTGCCGTAAGTGCCGGTCACGCCGATGAGGTCGACTTCTTCCGAGCCGAGGGCGTAGGCGAGTGCGAGGGCATCGTCGATGCCGGTGTCCAGATCCAGAATCATTTTGCGGGTCATGGCACACCACACTAGCCCTTAACACGCCGCGAGCTTGAAGAAGGTGCGGGCGGGCTAGGACAGGATCTCGCGCACCCGGGAAACGTCGCGGGCCATGTTCTCCAGCAGCTCGTCGACGGAGTCGAATTTGACCATGTCGCGCACCTTCGCGATGAACTCCACGCGCGCCGTGCGGCCGTAGAGGTCGGCGTCGCGGTCGAGCACGAAGGACTCGATACTGCGGCGGTGATCACCGAAGGTGGGATTCGTGCCCACGGAGACCGCCGCGCGGTAACGGATGCCGGGCTCCATGTCACCTTCGATCGGGTTGCCGTCCGGCAGCACGGTGAACCAGCCGGCGTAGACTCCGTCGGCGGGAACGGCCTCGGTGTCGGAGGCGTACTGGTTCGCGGTCGGGTACCCGAGCTCGCGGCCGCCGCGCCCGGCGCCGCGCTCGACCTCGGCGGTCACGGAGAATTCGCGGCCAAGGAATTCAGAGGCCTGCGCCACGTCCCCGCCGCGCAGGGCATCGCGGATGGCCGTGGAGCAGATGCGCTCGGTGCCGTCGAAAAGCAGTGAAACAACGTCGACATTGACCCCGTATTTCTCCCCGAGAGCCAGCATCGTCTGTGCCGTGCCCAGGCCACCGGCTCCGAAGGTGAAGTTCTCCCCCACCACGACACGGGAGGCGTGGAGTGTGTCCACAATGACGCCGCGGAAATAGTCCTCCGGGCTCTCCCCCGCCAATTCTCTGGTGAAGTCGATGACCAGCAGGTGGTCGACATCGAGTTCTTCGATGAGGCGGGCGCGCTCCTCCAGCGGCAGCAGCGTGTCGGGGGCGTGATCCGGCGCGAAGATCGTCACCGGGTGCGGGTCGAAGGTCATCACGACGCACTCCACGCCCGCCTCGTGGGCGAGCTTCACCGCGCGCCGGATGAGTTTCTGGTGGCCGCGGTGTACGCCGTCGAAGACACCGATGGTCACCACGGGGTCGCGCATGTCGGCGGGAACCTGGCCGAGCCCAGACAAAATATCCACGCCGGAAAGCGTAGTGCATAGGGTGGTGAGTATGAACGTGGGCCAAACTGCAGATCCGCTTTCCACCTCGGGCGTGGTTGTCGTCGATAAGCCTGCTGGCGTGACCAGCCATGATGTCGTGGCGAGGCTGCGGCGCTTCTTCGGAACCCGCAAGGTGGGGCACGCGGGCACGCTCGATCCGATGGCCACAGGCGTGCTCGTGGCCGGTATTGAGCGCGGCACAAAGCTGCTCGCGCACCTCGTCGCCGATGAGAAGGTCTATTCCACGACGATCCGCCTCGGCGCGGCGACGAGCACCGACGATGCGGAAGGCGACGCGCTCCGCGAATCGGACGCGTCGCAGGTGAGCGACGCCGAGATCATGGAGCAGGTCCGCGCGCTGACGGGCGACATCATGCAGGTGCCGTCGAAGGTGTCGGCGATCAAGATCGGCGGCAAGCGGGCGCACGAGCTCGTCCGCGAGGGCAAGGAGGTCGAGATTCCGCCGCGGCCCGTCACGATTGTCAGCTTCGACGTCTCCGGGATCCGCCGGGAGGGCACGTTCGTCGACATCGACGCGCGCGTGCACTGTTCGTCGGGCACCTACATCCGCTCGCTCGCGCGCGACATGGGCGACGCGCTCGGCGTCGGCGGGCACCTCACGGCGCTGCGCCGCGAGGCGTCCGGCCCGTTCACGCTCGAGCACGCGCGCACGCTCGATGAGCTCGAGGATCACGTCGCGCTTTCGCTCACCCTCGACGAGGCTCTCACTACCGCGTGGCCCGTGCTCGAGGTCACCGCCGACGAGTACGCCGCGCTCGCGATGGGCAAATGGCTCGAACCCCGCGGGCTGAAAGGCGTCCACGCCGCCGTCGGTCCGGACGGCAGGGCCGTCGCGCTCGTCAAAGAAAAGGGCAACCGCTTATCGACGACCTTCGTCGCCCGCCCCTCGACTTTGTAACCGCCCCTTTCGGCGCTGCGCCGCCCGGACGAACGCGGCCGCGCAGACATACCCGCTGCGCACCATCCACCTGCCTTCGATGAACGGAACCGGCGTCGGCCGGACGAGAAGGTACGAGATGAAGGTGCCGTCGGGCCGGAGCTCGATCTCGGCGTCTTCGAAGCCCAGCCACCGCAGCGTCATCGGGAACCAGGCCTTGTAGGTGGCCTCCTTCGCGCAGAACAGCAGGCGGTCGGCCCAGTCGTTGCCCGCTGTCTTCTGCAGGTCGACCCAGTGGCGCTCCGGCGACCGTGCGATCTGGTCGAGCACGCCCTCCGGGAGCGGCTCGGCGGGTTCGGCATCGATCCCCGCCGACCGCAGCGCGTCCGTCGGCGCGGCGACAGCGATGCGCAGCCCGTCGGTGTGGGTCAACGAACCGGTGTAGCCCTCCGGCCACAGCGGCATGCCCTTCTCCCCCTTCAGGATCGCGCTGGCGGAATCCACGCCGAGCTCCCGCAGTGCCTGGTGCGCGCACCAGCGGGCGTCGCCGAATTCGCCCTTGCGGTTGTCCACTGCACGGCTGACCACGACGCGCTCTTCGGGGTGGAGATGGTTGTAATTCGTCAGGTCCCCGTTCGCGTCGGTCCGCAGGAACACCACGCGGGCGGGAGCCGGAAACAGCTTTTCGACGATCACCGCTCCACCTCCATCACCGCGTACGGCCACGCCGGTGGATTTTTCCTGCGCTTCCACTCGTCCGGATACCCCAGCGAGACTTCCACGTGGTCCACCCCGTCGATGGTGTGCACACCGGGCATGTGCAGGTGCCCGTAGATGACTGCCCTAGCGTTGTAGCGCGTCGCCCAGCCGCGGGTGTGCCGGGTGCCGCACCACAGGGCGGCTTCGCGCCACCACATCTTGTCCGTCGGCTCCTGGATCAGGGGCCAATGGTTGATGAGGATCGTGGGCCCGTCGATGCGCGAGAGCCGCCGCGTCGAATAGGCCAGGCGGTCCCAGCACCACGCGCGGATGTCCGCGAACGGGGCGATGGCCACCTCGTCGGTGAACATGATCTCGTTCTTTTTCGCGGCGGCGAGCGCCTCCTCCACCGTGGTGGTGGGCGGCCGGAACGAGTAGTCGTAGAGCGTGAACAACGGCACGACTGTCACGCCGCCGAAGACCGGATACGGGTCCTCCGGCGTGATCACCCCGAGCCCGCGCAGCCGGTTGACCAAATCCGTGTACTTCTCCCGGCCCCTGTACCGGTCGGTGCCGCGGGCGAAGAGCTCGTGGTTGCCGGGCACCCAGATCACGGTGTCGAATCGCTGCACCAGCGTGGCCATGACTTTGACCACCAACTCAGTGCGCTCGGCGACATCGCCCGCGACGATCAGCCAGTCGGACGGGTCCGCCGGGGTGATGTCGTCGACGCGCGGGCGGTTGACCTTCACGGCTGCGTGAAGGTCCGAAACGGCCCACAGTGTCGACGTTGTCGAAGTCATGGTCTTCTTTCTAGTCCTCCGGCGCATCGATTGTGGCCCAACGCATCGAGTAGAAGCGCCACACATCACCCACCAGGCGCAGCACCACCATGGCGGTGAGGCCGCACCAGATGCCTGCAAGCCCCGTCTCCGCCCAGTACGCGATCGCGATTCCCGGCAGGAAGCCGAGCAGCACCGAGACGAGTGTGAGCGTGCGCAGAAAGGCCGCGTCGCCCGCGCCCAACAGCACGCCGTCGAGCGCGAACAGAACGCCTCCGGCGGCGATCATGGCGATCAGCAGCCACCACGGCACCGCCATCGCGTCGAGCACCGCCTCGTCGGTGGTGAACAGCCGGCGGATGAACGGGCCGCCGACAGCGAAGATGCCAGCCAGGCTGAGCGCGAACCACAGCGACAGGCGGGTGGCCTTCTCGCCGACGGCGCGGGCGTCGTCGATACGCCCCGTGCCCAACGCCGAGCCGGTGAGCGTCTGCGCTGCGATGGCCAACGAGTCGAGCACGAGCGTGAGGAAATTCCACAGCTGCAGCATCACCTGGTGCGCCGCCAGTGCCGCCACACTCACCCGGCCCGCTACCGCCGCCGCAGAGATGAACGCCACCTGGAACGACAGGGAGCGCAGGATCAGGTCGCGGCCGAGCACCAGCTGGCGCGCAATGACCTTGCCCTGCGGCGCCCACGATCCTTTATGCACGTGAATCAACGCCCCGAGGAAGCCTGCAGCGGTGAGCCCCATGCCGATGACATTGGCCACCGCCGAGCCCACCAGGCCGTATTTAGCCACCAAGAACGGCAGCGCCACCGCGCCCGGGATGAGCCCGCACAGGGTGAGGTAAAACGGCAGCTTCGTGTTCTGGATCCCGCGTAACCAGCCGTTTCCGGCCATGATGATCAGCGTCAGCGGAATAGCCAATGCCGCCACGCGCATCCAGCTCACCGACATCTCGGCCGTCGCCGGGTCGTTGGTGAGGAAGAGCGCGATCGGGTGCGCGAAGATCCACACCAGCGATGCGAGCAGCACACCCACGCCGATGGCGACCCATGTCGCCTGGACGCCCTCCGCAATCGCGCGTTCGGTCTTTCCTGCTCCGTAGAAGCGGGACGACCGGGCGGTCGTGCCGTAGGACAGGAAGGTCAGCTGCGTCGTCACCGTCGACTGCACCGTGGCGCCCGCCGCGAGCGCCGCCAGCTCGCCCGCGCCGAGGCGGCCGATGACTGCGGTGTCCAACAACAGGTACAGCGGGTTCGCCGCGAGCACGCCGAGTGCCGGCAGCGCCAGCGCCAAAACGCGGCGCAGCGTCACCGTGGTGTCGACGGGTGCCTGGGAAGTCTTGTCGGTTTCCGTCACAGTGTCGCGGCCATTTCCTCGACGGTGCGGCGCAGCGCGGCGATCCCGTCGTCGACCGGCCCCGCCACCGAATAGCCGGCGGCGGGGATGTGTCCGCCGCCGCCGTGCGCGGCGGCGACCTCGGCGACATTGACCACGGTCGAGCGCAGCGACACCGACCAGTAGCCCGGGTGGATCTCCTTGAACACCACACCGATATCGCTGCCCGTCAGCGCGCGGGAGTACTCGATGATGGACTCCACGGCGGTCTGGTTCATGCCGGACAGGTGGCTGTCGTCGATGCGCAGGACAGACATGGTCAGGTTCCCGGCAGCGAGCGTCGTCATGCCCGCCATGACCTCGCCCATGAGTTTCAGGTCCTCTGCGGAGACCGCGTCCATCAGGTCCATGCCCGCTGAACGCGGCTCCACGCCGTTGTCGAGCAGCTCGGCGGCCAGACGGTGCATGCGCGGAGTTCCCCAGCGGAAACTGCCGGTGTCGGTGACCAGGCCCGCGTACAGGCAGTACGCGATCTCCGGGCTCAGCTCGACACCCAGGTAGTGCATGAGCTCGCGGATGATCACCGTCGTCGACTCGGACGGCAGCACGAGGTTCATGCCGCCGAAGCCCGGGTTGGATGCGTGGTGGTCAATCACGATCAGGCGCTCGGACGCCGCCGCGATTGCCGGGGCGAGCCGCCCGGTACGGTCGAGCGAGGCGCAGTCCGTGGTGACCACGAGGCCGTCGTCCGGCAGCTCGTCGCCGAGAATGACATCCTCGACCCCCGGAATGGTGGCCAGGTTCTCCGGCCACGGGGCGCGCTGCCCGATCCGCACGTCGACAGTGACCCCGAGGGTTCGCAGAGCGAGCGCCAGCGCGGAGGCTGACCCCACCGCATCAGCGTCGGGGCGGATGTGCGTGACCACGTGCACGGCATCGGCGGCCTTCAGGCGCTCCGCCACCGCCGTGAAATCGCCCTCGCCGGGGGCGAAGAGATACCCCATCTACTCGTCCCTCGTCTTGTACGGGTCAGCCTCGCCTGCCGGCTTCGCGTTCTTCTTCAGCTCCGCCAGCTCCTCGTCGCGGGCGCGGGCGCGCGCGAGCAGCTCTTCCATGCGTGCCGACACCTCCGGCACGGTATCCAGCTCAAAGCTCAGCGTCGGAGTGAACCGGACGCCCAGCTCGTCGCCCATGATCTTGCGGAGCTGGCCGCGGGCGCGGTGCAGCGCCTCGGCGGCCTGGTCCAGGTCGGGCTCGTCGTCGATATCTGCGCCGCGGACCGTGTAGTACACAGTCGCATCGTGCAGGTCACCGGTGACGCGGGTATCCGTGACAGTGACCAGTTCCAAACGGCGGTCCTTGATCTGGCGCTCGATTGCGCTGGCCACGATTGTCTGAATCCGCTTGGCCAAGCGCTGCGCGCGGGTGTTGTCAGCCACAGTGATTCCCCTTCCTGCTCTTCAAAATCAGCTTCCCTAGTGTAGCGCCCCTCACCAACGCCCACGCCCCGCGGGCGGTGAGCCAGCGGGGCGTGGGCGGGTCGGAGCCGTCGATAAGCGGTCTGTGCGTTAGGTGCGCGGAACCTCGACCATCTCGTAGACCTGGATCTCGTCGTCGACCTGGATGTCCGGGTAGGACAGCACCATGCCGCACTCGTACCCCTTGTCCACCTCGGTGACGTCGTCCTTCTCGCGGCGCAGCGAATCGATCGTCGCGTCCGGCTTGATGACGTTGCCGTCGCGCACCAGGCGGACCTTCGCCCCGCGCTTGACCTTGCCGGAGGTGACCATGCAGCCCGCGATGAGGCCCACAGAGGATGCCTTGAAGATCTGGCGGATCTCCGCGGAACCGAGGTCGCGCTCCTCGTAGATGGGCTTGAGCATGCCCTTGAGCGCAGCTTCCATGTCCTCGATGACCTGGTAGATCACCGAGTAGTAGCGGATCTCCACGCCTTCCTCGTTGGCTTCCTCCGTGGCCTTGCCCTCGGAGCGGACGTTGAAGGCAATGATCACCGCATCCGAGGCCGCAGCCAGCGACACGTTGGTCTGGGTCACAGCACCGACACCGCGGTCGATGATGTTGACCTGCACCTCGTCGTCCACCTCGATCTTGAGCAGCGCTTCCTCGAGGGCCTCCACCGAACCGGCGTTGTCGCCCTTGAGGATGAGGTTGAGCGTGCTGGTCTCCTTGAGCGCCTGGTCCAGGTTCTCCAGAGAGACACGCTTCTTCTTCCGCGCCTGCATCGCGGCGCGCTGACGAGCGTCACGCTGCGCGGCGATCTGGCGTGCCACGCGGTCGTCCTCGACCACGAGCAGGTTGTCGCCGGGGCCCGGGACACCGTTGAGGCCCTGGACCTGTACCGGCGTGGACGGGCCGGCCTCGTCGACGTCGTTGCCCCACTCGTCGATCATGCGGCGCACGCGGCCGAAGTTGCCGCCCACGACGATGGAATCGCCGACGCGGAGCGTGCCACGCTGGACGATGACCGTGGAGACCGGGCCGCGGCCGCGGTCCAGGTGGGACTCGATGGCCAGACCCTGCGCGTCCATGTCCGGGTTCGCCGTCAGCTCAAGCGCGGCGTCCGCGGTGAGCAGGACAGCCTCGAGCAGGTCGTCGATGCCCGTGCCCTGCTTGGCGGAGATGTCGATGAACATCGTGTCACCGCCGTACTCCTCCGGCACGAGGTCGTACTCGGTGAGCTGGCCGCGGATCTTGTCCGGCTGAGCCTCCGGCTTATCCACCTTGTTCACGGCGACCACGATCGGCAGCTCCGCCGCCTTGGCGTGGTTGATCGCCTCGACGGTCTGCGGCATGACGCCGTCGTCGGCCGCCACAACGAGGATGGCCAAGTCCGTGGACTTCGCGCCGCGGGCACGCATGGCGGTGAACGCCTCGTGGCCCGGAGTATCCAGGAACGTGATCTTGCGCGGCTCGTCTTCCAGGGTGACCTCGGTCTGGTACGCGCCGATGCCCTGGGTGATGCCGCCAGCCTCGCCGCGGCCGACATTCGCGTTGCGGATCGAGTCCAGCAGTCGGGTCTTACCGTGATCGACGTGGCCCATGACGGACACCACCGGCGGGCGCTGCTCGAGGGCTTCTTCGCCGCCCTCGTCCTCGCCGAACTGCAGGTCGAAGGATTCGAGCAGCTCGCGGTCCTCGTCCTCGGGCGAGACGATCCGCACCTCGTAGTTGATCTCGGCACCCAGCAGCTGCAGCGTCTCCTCGGAGACAGACTGCGTTGCCGTCACCATCTCGCCCAGGTTGAACAAAGCCTGGACGAGGTTCGATGCCTCGGTGCCGATCTTCTCGGCGAGGTCTGACAGGGTCGCACCCTGGCGCAGACGCACGGTCTTTCCACCGCCGTCCGGCAGACGCACACCGCCGACGACGTTCGGTGCGTGCATCTCCTCGTACTCGTGGCGCTTCTGACGCTTCGACTTACGTCCCTTGCCAGGTGCGCCGCCCGGACGTCCGAATGCGCCGGCGGTGCCGCCACGGCGTCCACCGCGACCGCGGAAACCGCCGCCGCCCATCGGGCCGCGGCCGCGACCACCAGGTCCGCCCGGGCCACCGTGTCCGCGTCCGCCACCGCGTCGGCTGGCAGCGCGCGACGGCATCTGCGCCGGATTCGGGTGGTTCGCCATATCCGCGGGGCTCGGTGCACCGGAACGGGAACCGCCGCCGGAACGGCCACCCTGGCCGCCCGGACGCGGGGCCTGGTCGCCGCGGCGCTTCTGCTGGCCGCCGGCACCGCCGCGGCCGCCGCCGGGACGCGGCTGCGGGCGCGGACCACCCTGGTTCGAGGAGAACGGGTTGTTCGCCACGCGCGGGCGACCGCCCGGCTTGGGCATCGGACGCGGCATTGGCGCGGAACCGCCTTCAGCACCGGGCTTCGGACCCGGCTTCGCTGCGGGCTTGGGTCCCGGTGCGGCCGGCTTCGGTGCCGGCTTTGCGGCAGCGCCCGGTTTCGGCGCGGCACCCGGCTTGGGAGCTGCCTTGCCTACAGCGCCCGGTTTCGGAGCGGCGCCAGGCTTCGGCGCATCCTTCGACGCGGCACCCGGCTTCGGGGCGGCACCCGGCTTTGGCGCAGCCTTAGCCTCGCCAGCCTTGCTGTCCGCGCTCTTCTTGGCGGCCGGCTTCGCAGCAGCCGACGGCTTAGCGGCCGGCTTCTTCGCTCCGGTCTTCTTTGCCCCGGCAGCCGGCTTCTTCGCAGCAGCCTTATCGTCCTTGGCGCCGTCGCTGGCACCGCGCTCTTCGTAGAGCGCCTTCATCTTTTTCACCACCGGCGGTTCGATGGTGGACGATGCGGTTTTGACGAACTCGCCTTCCTCTTTCAGGGTGGCGAGCAATTCCTTACTTGTTACGCCGAGCTGTTTTGCCAGTTCGTGAACGCGTAGCTTTCCGGACACGTATCTCCTCTTGGTTGAGCTAGAGGCGACTGTCCGCGGCTACGCGACAGGCCTCTAGACGATGGTCATGACGTTCATCGCTGATGCTTCATGGTCTGCTTCATGGCTGAAGACTCATCAGTTCTTTAGTCCTTTTCACTTACTGTGCGGAATTTCTTCCGCGATGTACTTTCGTACTGCGCTGGTGTCCACATTCGCGGACACCCGGAGGGCCCGCCCGAAGGCGCGGCGCGACTCCGCCAGCTCACATGCCTCGATGGTGGGTGTAATCCACGCGCCGCGGCCGGGAAGTCTCCGTCCCGGGTCCGCGATGACGCGCGTGGAGTCAGCGGGGTCGACGACGACGCGCAGAAGCTGAGTGTCCGGCCGCGCCTCGCGCGTGGCTATGCACGTCCGGGTTCGTGTCGGGTTACTCATTTTCGCTTATCGACGCCTCCCACCCCACCACCTCGGCAGGATTGAAGCCAAGGGTCAAGCATACGCCATTGGGGCTCGGAACTGTAACTTCTTGTTCACTTTCACCCGAATGAATTACACCGGGTGGATTCGTCACCGTGGTACGCGGTGCCGTCGGGGCTGTGCCCCGAGGGCGCATCCCCGCCTAGTCAGCGCGGCCCGCGTCCGAGTGGATGTCGATCTTCCAGCCGGTCAGGCGCGCCGCCAGACGGGCATTCTGTCCTTCGCGGCCAATCGCGAGCGAGAGCTGGTAGTCAGGCACGGTCACACGCGCAGTCTGCGCCTCAAGGTCGAGCACCTCGACCTTGATCACCTTGGACGGCGCGAGGGAATTGCCCACGTAGACGGCCGGGTCGTCGGAATAGTCGACAATGTCGATCTTCTCGCCGTTGAGGCCGTCCATGATGTTGGTGACGCGCGCGCCGCGCGGGCCAATGCATGCGCCCTTGGCGTTAATGCCCTTCACGGTGCCCTTCACCGCCACCTTGGAGCGGTGGCCGGCCTCGCGCGCGATGCCGACGATCTCGACGGAGCCGTCCTCGACCTCCGGTACCTCGAGCGCGAACAGGCCGCGCACCAGCTCCGGGTGCGTGCGGGACAGGTTGACGGTGGTGTTGCGGTCGCCGGTGGTCACGCCGACGACGTACGCCTTGACGCGGTCACCGTGCTCGAGCTTCTCACCCGGGATCTGCTCCGCCGGCAGCAGGATGCCGTCCTGCGGGTTCGCTTCGGTGCCGAGCTGGACGACGACGATGCCGCGCGCATTCGCGTTCGCGTCGCGCTGCACGACACCGGAGACGACCTTGCCCTCTAGGCCGGAGTACTCGTCGTAGGCGCGGGTCGCCTCGGCGGAACGCATGCGCTTGAAGATGGCCTCGCGCACAGCCAGCGCACCCACGCGGGAGAAGTTCACCGGGGTGTCGTCGTATTCGGAGACGACGTTGCCCTCGTCGTCGAGCTCGCTGACCAGCACCGCGACCTGGCCGGTCTCCGTGTCAATGTCGACGCGCGCCTTCGAGTCGCTCACTTCTCCGGCAGCGCTAACACCAGCACCAGTTCCCCCGCGACCGGTCGGGCCGCTCTCCTCGCGGTAGGCGTGCAGGAGTGCCGTCGCGATCGTGGTCAACAGGTCGTCGACCGGGATGCCGGCTTCCTTCTCAATGCCTTCGAGTGCAGCGATGTCAATATTCACTTGTCTTCCTTACTACGGGGATGGTCGTGCTGGGTCTCGCGTGAATCGCGTTCGGTCCTACTCAGCGCCGCCGTTGCCTGCGAAGGCTTCGACGTCGTCGTAGTGCTTCTCCGCCAATTCCACTTCCGCGGCTGGCGGGGTGTTGAACTCAATTTCTACCACTGCACCCGACAGCGACGAAATAGGCGCGATCTCCACGGTGGGCTCGGCAGACTTCTTCGCTGCCGGAACGATCAGAGCGACGGTGTCTTCCGCACCGTTCAGCGCACCGATGCGGTAGAGCTTTTCCCCGGCCTTGACCAGGTGGCCGCGGTTGCGGCGCCAGTGGCGCGCCTCGGTCAGCGGCAGGTCCACGCCCGGGGTGGTCACCTCCAGTGTGTAGCCCGCGCCGAAATTGACCTCGCCGCGCTCCTCGGCGGCGTCGAAAAGCTCGGAGAGCTCGTTGGAGACCTCTTCCAACTGGTCAAGCGTCGGTGCCTCATCGCCCGCAACGGCGACAACGACCTGCGATTTCTTGCCCGCCTTGACCGTCTTCACGGTCTCGATGTCCAGGCCGCGTGCGTCGGTGACGGGGCGGATCAGCTGTACCAGTTCTTCGCTTTCCGGAAATGCCATGGCCACCACTGTACGGGTACAGGCACAGGCGGGCGGTACAGTCTCCCACTGTGAAGTCCTCCCGCCAGATCCTCGCTGTCATTCTCGCCACAGCACTCGCCGCTCCCATGGCCGCGTGCTCGCCCCTCGATGTCTTCGGGCCGCGCGCGGACGGCGAGATCATCGCTCTGGCCAAGCAGGCATCCGCCGATGCTGAAGCCAGCAGCCCGAACAGCGGTGGCGATGACCCCAAGGCGAAGTGGAATGAGCTCCGAATCTTCCATGCCAAGCAGCTTCAGGACGAGGCCCGGCGCCTGTGCGGAACGGACGACAACGGCGAGACTCCCTCCACTTGCGAGGTGGAGTACGACGGAACCCACTTGCCGGTGGGCGGCGATGCGGCGGCCCTGGTGAAACTGACTGTCGAATCCGCCGGCAAGGTCCCCGACGAATCCGTCGACCTCGTCGTCGCCCAAGCCATCGACGGGGCTGCGGCCGCAGATCTCCCTCTCGATCTGCCCGCCATCGACGACGAGACCGCGCTCGAAGCCGTGAAACAGCTCGTCAGCGCGGAACACGCCGTGGACTTCGGGCTCGACATCGCCACCGCCTACGCCGACGACCCGCTGCAGGACCGCATCGACTCACTGCGCACGCTTCACGACGCCCGCATCTCCGCTCTCCTCTCCGCCCTCCCCGAAGGACAACTCCCCTCCCGGGAAGCCGGCTACGAGATTCCCAGCGGCGCGCCCACGAATCCCGCTGAGGCAGCCGACTTCGTCGACACGCTTGAAAGCGACCTCGTCGACCACTGGCGCACAGCCGCCGCCACCGCCGCTACCGGGGGTTCTTCCCCCGAGTGGCTGACCGCGGCAATCCTGCTGGCCGGCCACGCCCAGCGTTCAGCTGAACAGGCCTAGCCGTTGACCAGCTCCTGAACCTTCTCCACGATCTGGTCGGCCGGGACCTCGAGGGTCTCGCCGCCGCGGATGCGCAGCTCGATGATGCCGTCGGCGAAGGCGCGGCCCAGGATCACGATGAAGGGCATGCCCAGCAGCTCGGCATCCTTGAACTTGACGCCTGGAGAGACCTTGGGGCGGTCGTCGACAAGCACGTCGACGCCAGCGGCCTCGAACTCGCCGACCAGCTTCTCCCCTGCTTCCATCGCGGCAGCGTCCTTGTTCGCGACGGCGAGGTGCACCTGGTACGGAGCGATCTCCTTCGGCCACACGAGCCCCTTGTCGTCGTGGGTCTGCTCCGCGATCACGGCGAGCATGCGGGTGATGCCGATGCCGTAGGACCCCATCGTGGGCACGGCGCGCTTGCCGTTCTCGGCGAGGATCTGCACGTCGAAGGCCTCGGTGTACTTGCGACCGAGCTGGAAAATGTGGCCCAGCTCGATGCCGCGGGCGAGCTGTACAGTGCCGTTGCCGCTTGGCGACGGGTCGCCCTCCTTGATCTCCGCGGCCTCGATGAATTCGTCTACCTCGAAATCACGTCCAGCCACCAGTCCGACAACGTGCTTCTGCTTCTCGTCCGCGCCGGTGATCCACGACGAACCGGTGACCACTCGCGGATCGGCGTAGATCTTCACACCGTTCTCGGCGAGCGCCCGCGGCCCCACATAGCCCTTGACCAGGAAATCGTTCTTCGCGAAGTCCTCTTCGCTGGCCAGCTCGAACGTGGCCGGTTCCAGGGATGCCTCGAGGCGCTTCTCGTCCAGCTCGCGGTCGCCCGGAATGAGCACGCCAGCCAGCTGCGGGCCGACCGGCTCGCCGTCCTCGCCCACCTGACGCGGATCGTCGATCTTCACGACCATGCACTTGAGGGTGTCGGCGGCTTCGACCCTGCGGTCGTCGATAAGCACGCCCGCACTGTTCGCCCACTCAACGAGTGTCTCGATCGTCTCCGATGCCGGCGTGTCGTGGACCTGCGCCTCGGGCTGGCCCTCGATGGCGCGCTCGGCGGGCGGAACCGTGACCACAGCCTCGACATTGGCGGCGAAATCGCCCGCGGTGGACACGACGAACGTGTCCTCGCCGTTGTCGCTGTACGCGAGGAATTCCTCGGAGGCGGAACCGCCCATCGCTCCCGACGTCGCCTTGCAGATCTCGTACTTCAGGCCCACACGGTTGAAGATCGCCTGGTACGCGCCACGGTGCTTCGCGTACGACTCGTCGAGCCCCTCATCCGACATGTCGAACGAGTAGCTGTCCTTCATCACGAACTCGCGGCCGCGCAGCACACCCGCGCGCGGACGCGCCTCGTCGCGGTACTTCGTCTGGATCTGGTAGAGCGTCACCGGGAAATCCTTGTACGACGAGTACAGATCCTTCACCGTCAGCGCGAACATCTCCTCGTGCGTCGGTCCGAGCAGCATGTCGGTGCCTCTGCGGTCCTTCAGCCGAAACAGGTCGTCGCCGTACTCCATCCAGCGGTTCGTGTCCTCGTACGGCTCGCGCGGCAAAAGCGCCGGGAACAGCAGCTCCTGCGCGCCGATCGCGTTCATTTCCTCGCGCACGATCTCCTCGATATTGCGTAACGCGCGCAGCCCCAGCGGCAGCCACGAGTACACGCCCGGCGCGGCGCGGCGGATGTAGCCGGCGCGCACCAGCAGCTTATGGCTGGGCACCTCTGCATCAGCGGGATCTTCGCGCAACGTGCGCAGGAACAGCGTGGACAACCGTGTGATCATGCCGGTGAGTTTACCCGGTAGCTTTGACTGCATGCTGATCGTGCTCCCCCCTTCCGAAACCAAAGCTCCCGGCGGCGAAATGGACGGCATTGACGTGTCGTTTCCCTCCCTCGATCCGGTCCGCTCCGCGATCATGGACGACCTCGCCGCGCTCGACGTCGACGAGATGATGACCGCGCTCAAACTCCCCGCCACCAAGCGCGACGAAGCCGCCGAGAACCTCGAGCTCCGCTCCGCGCCCGTCATGCCCGCCATCTACCGCTACACGGGCGTGCTTTACGACGCCCTCGACGCCGGTTCCCTCCCTTCCCCCTCCCTCGATCGCCTCGCCATCGGTTCCGCGTTGTTCGGTATCGTCCGCGCCGTTGACACCATCCCCCGCTACCGGCTGTCCGGCGGCTCCAAGCTCCCGGCCCGCGACGGTGCCCTGCCCACCATGAAAGCCCGGTGGGGTTCCGCCATCTCCGACGCGCTGGCCGACCAAGGGTTCATCGTGGACATGCGCTCCGGCGCCTACCACCAGCTCGGCCCCGTGCCCGGCGCGGTCACCGTCCGTGTCGAATCGGCGCAGGAGGACGGCTCCCGGAAGGTCGTCAGCCACTTCAACAAGCACTACAAGGGCGAACTCGCCCGCGTCCTTGCCACCGCCCCCGATGCAGACTCGGTGACCGACATCGAGGGAGTCGCCTCCATCGCCGAGGCCGCCGGGATGACGGTGGAGCTGCCCGGAACTGATGTCAAGGATCCGCACCAGCTCACCCTGGTGGTGTAGGAGGGGCGGGGGCGCGGGCGGCGTCGATAAGCGTGCTCGTGCTGGGCACTATGCGATGTCCACTATGCGATGCTGTTTTTCTCCGACCTGCGACCTGGGCTTTTCGGGATTGCATAGTGCAGATCGCATAGTGCAGATCGCATAGTGGACTCAACCCAACAGGGACAACGCCTGACGGACCATCGCGATGAACCCGTCCGGATTGCGCAACAACTCCATCGGATCGACCCGGCGCACGATGTATCCCCGATTCTGCAGGTACACCTCGCGTTTGCGCTCCTTCCTCAAGGTGATGCCCAAGGGCGCATAGGTCTTTCCGTCGTATTTCTCCTCCCCATCGACCTCGATGATGAGCTTGCCGAGCCCAAGATCGCCACTATACGGCCCGACCGGCACCTGCGTTGCCACTTCCGTCAGACCGGCTTGGATGAGGAGCGCCCGGGCGTAGCTCTCAAATGGCGATTGGGAATTATGCACGGCATACCGCAGCACTTCCCGCAGAACTGCGACTCCCTTCTTTCCCCGCATCAGCGCGACTGCCTGCTTCAGCTCGGCTCGCATGGCGTGGCGCGAATAAAGCAACCAGTCAAAGGCCACGAGTCCTTCCGCAAAACCGTGCCGGATCGCAATGACGAAAGCCGTGCGCACGGGCCCTGTGAACTCGATGCCGGGCAACTGCGGGTAGTGGAAGATCTCGTTGCGTTCGAGTTTGCCGCGATAGAACGTCGTGCCTTCTGCCCACTCAGCCTTCGGCGGGCTGAACCCAGACGGCAGCGTGAGCTCGACGTGCTCAGATGCGGTGGCAACGACCCACATGCCGAGCATTCGGGCTGCGGATCGCCCGGTCAGAACCGCCGTCGACGTTCCTAGCCCGACCGCTGCGGCGCGCAGCCACTTCCGTTCGTGGTAGGAAAGCCCAGCCAAGCTTTCCTTGCGTACGGCATGCCTGCGCGATTGGGCGATCAACGCGCCGCTCGCCAGCTGCCCGAGCAGTTCTCGGTCGCCGTAGCACGCGCCCTGGATATCGACGAGCCCTTCCAGCAGCTCCTTCCCCTTCGCCAACTCCACAGTTTCTCCCTTCTCTCCCCTGCAGAGATTGGACTGCTCGCGACGCGGAAAGGTTCCATTCGGGCTGCCCTCGATACAATGACCGCATGAATTCCCGGTCCTTGTACGGCGCGGCGCTAGGCTTCGCGTTGCTCAGTTTCGCTGTCATCTTGCTGCGCTACGACGCGGTGCCCGCAGAGATCCCCGTCCACATCGGCCCGGACGGCGAGGTCGACGGCTGGGTACCCAAATCTCTTCCAGCCGCGACATTCGGCGCGTGGTACTCGCTGCTGCTCGTCGCGCTGATCTACTTCGCGATCCCGCGTCCGGGCATCGCTTATCGACGAATCCCCGTCTCCCCCACCTCCGACGTCCCTTTCTCCGACACCGCCGCCGACAAGGCCGCTGCCCTGTTGCGCGTGTCGGACCGTTCGCTGGCCTGGATCGCCGTGGCGCTCGTCGTGCCGATGTGCCTGCTCCAGTTCACGTTCACGTTCCCGGGGTTGGCGTCGTACCGGACGGCATCGGGCGTGCTGATCGGCGTCAGCCTCTTCGCAGCGGTGATCTACACCTTCGTGCTGCTTTCCCGCTGGCCGAAGCAGATGGAGGAAATGCCCACCGACGACGATGAACGCACCCGCCAGAAGCACTTCGGTGCGGGGGCCGGGATGGGCTTCTACAACGAGCCCGACGACCCGATGGTCACGTGGGTTTCGCCGTTCAACCAGGGCAAGGTGGATCTGAACTGGGCCCATGCACCAGTGAAGCAGTACGCCCTCGTAGTTCTTGTGCTGCTCGTCGCGGTGTGCGTGGTTCCGTTCCTCGCTCTCTAAGCGCGGCCATCTGGAGGAAGTGACGATGAAGAAGTGGATCGCAGGCATCGGAGCAGTTGCGCTCGTGGGAGCTGGGGCGGCGGCAGCCGTCGTCGTGGGGAGCGACACGACGGTCGAGCGCGTCGTCGACGGCGACACCGTCGACGTGTCCACCTGGTCGGGAACTAAGCGGGTGAGGCTGCTCAATATCGACACTCCTGAACTCGGCCATTTCGGCGAGCCAGAAGAATGCCTCGCTCAGGAGGCCAAGGACCGACTCGAAGAGCTCCTGCCGGCGGGTACAAAAGTGACGCTCGAGTACGACGTGGACCGGCACGACCGGTACGGCCGCGAGCTCGCCGGTGTTTTCGTGGGAGACGACTTCGTCAACGAGCAGATCGTCAGCGAAGGATTCGCGCACGCGGTGGTCTTTGAACCGAACCGGAAATTTTACGACCGGATTCTCGCTGCCGAGGCAAGCCCGCGGTCGAATCAAACCGGGGTGTTCGGCGTCGGCCCCGAATGCCTGACCTCGGACCGGCGGGAGCAGTCCGACCTAGAAAGCACCCAGCGCGACATCAACGAGCTCGACCGCATGGATCTGGCGGACCCGACGGTAACCGCTGACGCCCGCCGTCTGGTGGACCGGATCCACCGCACAAGCGACGACATCCGCAGGCACGCAGACAGTACGGAAGACTCTTTCTACACCGCACAGCTGCGTGATTTTCTGGATGCATCGCGGTCCCGAGCAGACGAAGCGGAGCGCGAACTCGACGCGACCGACAAGCGCGAGCGAGAGCGCATCGAGGATCTGAAGAAGCAGGAGCAGGAGGCGCAGCAGCGCGAAGCCCGGCAGCGGGAAGAAGCGCGCCGCGAAGCGGAACACCAGCGCGCCGCCGAGCAACCGCCGGCCCCGGCGCCCGCCCCAGCCCCTGCACCGAGTGCACCGTCTGGCGGAGCGGACACCTACACCGGCTGCCGCGCCTACGGCGGGAATTATTCGCTGAATAACGTCGACAAGAACGGCAGGCGGTACGCAAAAATCGACTGCAACACCAAAGAACAGATCGGTTAGCTGACACAGCAAGATGTTCACGGGCATTCCGTGAGCGGGCACACCTTGAACCGCACGGCAATTTATCGGTCTATCGGTCGAGTCGAATTTATCGGTTTATCGGTTACGCTGACATACCAGGATCTGGTTCGCGACGATTTGCCGGTCGCCGTCACAATGGCTGGGCTCACTCACGGCATCAACACCTTGCTCGATCTTCCCGGGGCGACGTTCCTGCGGCGCGCCCGCCATTACGAGCTAGGGCCTCTCACGCTGGAAGATGCCCGCACGGCTCTGTCTGACACAGCTCGCGACGGAAGACGCCGAACGCACGGCTCAGTTCAGCAAGGGCTACCCCTACCTCGTTCAGTTGCTGGGGTTCCTATCTTGGGAAGCTGCCGACGCTCTCGGCACGGACCGCATCAATGCCCACTCGGTGTCGGACGCAATTTCGCGCGCCCTCGAACGGCTGGGGGTTCACATGCACCAGCCAGCTTTGCGGGAGGTACCCGCCCGACAGTTTGCGGGAGGTACCCGCCCGACAGATGGAATACCTTCCGGCAATGGCGGCTATCGAGGCCGACACCGGCTCGAGCGACGTCTCAACGGCTGCGCTCTCGGAGCACCTCGGCCGTCCCTCGACGGCGCTCTCCGATATTCGGGCCCGCCTCATCGAGCGCGATCTGATCACTCCCGCCGGATGGGGCCTCGTCGAATTTTCCCAGCCGTATCTCGGGCAATACTTACTGGATCGTGGACGGCCACAGCGAATAAATTAACACCCCACAGCACAGCGTCCTTTTCAGGATGGCCGCATGCACCCAGCCTCGTGAATAGCCTGGGAAGATATGAGCATTACTCGCGCACAGGAGATCCTCGCGGGCGCCGCGCACATCGAGGTCTTCACCGGGGCCGGCATGAGCGCGGACAGCGGCATCGCCACGTACCGCGACGCGCAGACAGGCCTGTGGGAGAACGTGGACCCGCAGGATATGGCCTCCACGGACGCGTGGCACGACGACCCGGACACGATGTTCGCGTGGTACTTGTGGCGCGCGCATCTCGCGGAGCAAGCAGAGCCGAACGCAGGCCACATCGCCATTGCGCGCTCGCCGAAGACGACGGTGACCACGCAAAATATCGACAATTTGCACGAGAGGGCGGGAAGCGAGGAGGTCGTGCACCTGCACGGTTCGCTGTTTGATTTCCGTTGTTCGCTTTGCGACGAACCGTACACCCGCCCCATCCCCTTCCCCGAGCAGCCGGTCGCAGAGATTACCCCGCCGGCCTGCCCGGAGTGCGGCGGCCCAGTGCGGCCGGGCGTGGTGTGGTTCGGCGAGGCATTGCCCGAGGACGAGTGGAAAGAGGCGGAGCGCCGGATGCACACGGCTGACGCGGTGGTCATCGTCGGCACCTCAGGGGTGGTCTACCCCGCCGCCGGTCTGCCGTTGTTGGCGCACGCCCGCGAGATCCCGATCATCGAGGTCACCCCCATGCGCACCGACCTGTCGCAGCTGGCCGAGGTCGTTATTGAGGACACTGCAGCGAATGCGCTGCCCAAGCTTCTGGGCTAATTAGTAGCGCGCAGCACCGTGAATGTCTTGTCGCGCGCGACCTGCTCCACCGCGCGAAAGCGGCGCTCCACCTCGCCGCGGTAGCGCAAGTGCGAGTTATGCACCAGGTAAAGGGAACCGCCGGGTGCGAGCAGGCGCACGGAGGCGTCCAGGAGGTGCTGCACGAGTGTGGCATCGACAGCCGTTCCGTCGTGGAACGGCGGGTTGAGCGCGATGGTGTCGAAGGAGGCGTCGGGAAGCTGCGAGCCAGCGTCGTCCCAGGTCGCGTCGATGCCGATGGCGCGGGCAGACAGCACGGCATCGGCATCGGAGTCAGTCGCCTGCGCACCAAGGCCGCGGGTGACGGAGCCATTGCCGCAGCCGAGATCGAGCAGGCGACCCGGCGCGTCCGGCAAGCAGGAGCGCAAAAGCTCGCCACCACGGTCAGGTTTCGCGCCGGAGAAGACACCACCGATGGCGACCACGCCGTCGCCACGCACGGGTGTGTACGACACTGCGCGGGGCCCGGAGGCGACCAGGCAGCGGAATTTGCCGCGGCCGCGCGACGCGGTGACATCCGTGAACGATTCGGCGAGCACCCCGTTCATTCCGCGCGAGAGATGCTTGTTGTTCGCGCCGAACACCACGCGCACATCGTCGAAGCCCGCACCTGCGATCGAGCGCGCGAGGTAATCCAGGCGGGCCAGGGACTTCGGCATCTCCCCGATCGCCACCGCCGAACCTGAAGAACCAGCCAGGAACTCGTCCAGCCGCAGGTCGCCGGCAATCCCGGCGCCAAGGGAGGCTGCTTGTTGGCTGCGCGCATAATCCGAATCCAGGAAGACCACTTGCCCACCCGCGTCCAGAGCCGTCCGGGTGAGATCCAGGGACGGGTCGTGGCAGATGAGGGTGGTTGCGGAGGCGTCGATAAGCGCTTCGTCGATGATGAGTTTATCCAGCGTGCGCAAGGCCTGCGACCTCCCCGATCACGTACACAGCGGGATTGGTGATGTTCTCCCGCGCCATCGTCTCGGCGAGCGACCCCAGCGTGGTGCGGACCTCGCGCTGGCGGGCGGTCTCGCCGTCCTGGATGACCGCGGCCGGCGTCGTGCCGGGCAGCACGCGCTGCAACGTCTCCGCGATCGCCGGCGCCTGGCGCACGCCCATGATGACGACGATGGTGCCGCCCACGCGCGCGAGCGCCTCCCAGTCGACCAGCGACCTCGGGTCATCCGGCGCGAGGTGCCCGGACACGACAGTGAAGGAATGAGTCATACCGCGTTGCGTCACCGGAATCCCGGCTGCCGCTGGAACGGACACCGCGCTGGTCACGCCCGGCACGACCTCGCATGCGATCCCAGCCGCCGCGCACGCGTGGAGTTCTTCGAAACCGCGGCCGAACACGTACGGGTCCCCGCCCTTGAGCCGCACGACGCGCTTGCCGGCTTGGGCATGCTCGACCATCAGCGCGTTGATGCGCTCCTGCGCCACCTGCTTCGCGTACGGCAGCTTCGCCACATCGACGATCTCTTTGCCGTCCGTTTCCAGGAACTGGTCCAGTTGATCCGTCGGCCCTAAGTGATCAGTCAGAATCACATCCGCCGCTTCCAGCGCGCGCAGCCCGCGCACCGTGATCAGATCCCACGCGCCGGGACCGCCGCCGACAAGAGTCACACTTCCGTTCATGGGCTCCAAGTCTAGGGTCGGGCACATCAGTAGTGGTAGCGGGCCTGCAGGATGATCAGGTCATCGCCGTCCACTAAGTAAATGAGACGGTGCTCCTGCGTGATCCGCCGCGACCAGGCCCCTTCCGCGCCATATTTGAGCGGCTCCGGTTTCCCGATCCCCTCGAACGGGTCACGCATCGTGTCCCGGATCAACTGGTTGATGCGCTTCAGCGTCTTCCGGTCTTCACGCTGCCAGTACTGGTAGTCCTCCCATGCGTGGGCGACCCACACCAGACGCATTAGTCCTCGATCGCGTGCTCTACGAACTCACCTGCTCGTGCAGCATCGTAAGCATCGAGCACGCGACGCGCATTCACGGGGGAACGGAAGATATGGGCGGTCTCCTCCCACGCAGCGTAATCATCAGCGGACATGAGGACCGCGTTGCCGGAGCGGGACGTGATTTCCACGGCTGACCGATCATTGTTGACACGCTCAATGAGCGGGAACAACGTCCGCCGTGCTTCGCTTGCGCTCAGTGCCATGACCCCTCCTTAGTTGTACGGCTTTACCGTACCACACCGCCGTGTTGTCTACCCTGGCCATATGTTCGCATTGGATCATTCTTTCGCCGAGGCGCTGCCGTCCATGTCGGTCGAAGCAAGCGGCGCCGACTTTCCCGACCCTCAGCTCGTCGTGCTCAACGAGGAGCTCGCCACATCGCTCGGCTTCGATATCAGCTGGCTGCGCAGCGACGACGGTCTCCGTTGGCTCACGGGAGCGCACGGCGGACACGCGACAGCGTACGCAGGGCACCAATTCGGCCAGTTCGTGCCATTGCTTGGCGACGGCCGCGCCCTCCTCCTCGGCGACCTTCCCTCCCCGTCCGGCCGAGTGGAGATCCAGCTCAAAGGCTCCGGCCCCACCCCGTTTTCCAAGCCGGGATCGGACGGCCGCGGCGCTCTCGGGCCGATGCTGCGCGAGTACCTAGTCAGCGAATTCATGCACGCCACCGGTGTTCCCACGACGCGGTCGTTGGCAGTGCTGACCAGCGGCGAGCAGGTCCTGCGCCAGCAGGGACCGGTGCCGGGCGGTGTGGTGGTGCGCGTGGCGCGGAGCCACCTCCGCGTAGGTTCGGTGCAGTATGCGGCAACGCAGTCCGCGGACCTTGTCGCCGCTGTGGTGGAGGCCGCCGGGTTCGCGTCCGCGGAGGAGCTGCTGCGCACCGTCATGGAGCGCCAGTTGGACCTCGTGGCGCAGTGGCTGAACCTCGGCTTCGTCCACGGTGTAATGAACACCGACAACACCGCCCTGTCCGGCGAGACGATTGACTACGGCCCGTGCGCCTTCACCGAACGATTCCGCACCGATGCGTGCTTCTCGTCCATCGATGCGCATTCTCGCTACGCCTTCGGCAACCAACCCGACATCATGGCGTGGAATCTGTCGCGCCTGGCCGAAGCACTGTTGCCGGTGAGCAGCCTGGAAGCTGTGCAGGAGATTCTCGGCGACATGGAGGCGGTGTGGCACCGCGTCTGGGCAGATCGCGTGCCCGACCCGTCTGCGCTGGGCCGCGCCGACGACATCACGACCTATAACCGCGAGCACCACGGCGGGCCGGTCTTCGTGCCGCGCAACCAAATGCTGGAATCCGCCATCACCGCCGCGGAGCGGAAAGGAGATCTCGCACAGTACCGCGAGCTGCTCGCTGCGGTGACCGACCCCTACAACGCAGAAGCGGGCCCGGCCTGGATGGCCGAGCCCGAAGGGGACCTCCCCTACGTGACGTTCTGCGGAACTTAGCGGTCCAGCTTAAGCACGCGCTGGGTGTTATCCCACTGCTCGTCGTACAGGTCGCGGTGGCGCTTGAGGGACTTGCCGTATGTCGGGATCATGTCGTACAGCTTCGGGCCCCATTCGATCATGCGCTCACCGAAGCAGCGCTCGAGCAGCTCCAGCATCGCGGCCGGGGCAATGGATGCGCCCGGGGACGCTCCGAGAATGCCCGCGATGGAGCCGTCCTGGTCGTTGACCAAAGCGGTGCCGAACTCGAGGGAGCCGAAGTGCGGCGGGGCAGCCGGCTTAATGATCTGGACACGCTGTCCCGCGATCACCGACTCCCAGTCCTTTCCGTCGGCGGACGGCATGTAGTCGCGCAGGTCGTCCACACGGCTGTCGAAGGACTTGAAGACCTCCTCGACGAGGTATTTGACCAGATCGAAGTTCGTGGCGGCCACACCCAGGTAGGACGGGATATTGTCCGGGCGGATCGACTTGAACAGGTCGAGGTAGGAGCCTTCCTTCAGGAACTTCGGCGTCCAGCCGCCGAACGGGCCGAAGAGGAGGGACTGCTTGCCGTCGACGACGCGCAGGTCTAGGTGCGGGACCGACATCGGCGGAGCACCGACCTTGGCCTTGCCGTAGACCTTCGCCTGGTGCTTTTCCACCAGCTCCGGGTTGGTGGTGCGCAGCCATGCGCCGGAGATCGGGAAGCCGGCGTAGCCGCGGACCTCCGGAACACCGGCGGAGCGCAGCAGGTCGAGCGCATAGCCTCCCGCACCAACGAAGACGAAGCGTGCGCGGGTGACCTTGGTGTCGCCGGTGTGCAGGTTCTTGACGGTGACGTGCCAGAACTTGCCCTTCTTCTTCAGGCTCTTCACCTCGTGGCCGTAGCGGATCTCGGTGCCGGCCTTCTGCGCGTGGTCGAAGAACTGGTTGGACAGGGCGCCGTAGTTGACGTCGGTGCCCTCATCGGTCCAGGAGATTGCCACGTGCTCGCGGTCGAAGTCGCGGTTCGCGGCCATCAGCGGGAGCTTCTCGGCGAACTCGTCACGGTCGGCGGTGAACTTCATGTCCGGGAACATGTAGTTGTCGGCCAGAGCCTCGTAGCGGCGGCGCAGGTAGTCGATCTGGTCGTCGCCCTGGGCGAAGGAGACGTGCGGGACCGGGTTGATGAACTCGGTCGGGTCCGTCAGCACACCCTCTTCGATCTGCTGGGACCAGAACTGGCGGGAGACCTGGAATTTCTCGTTGATGGTCTGCGCCTTGGACACGTCGATGCGGCCGTTCTTCTCCGGCGTGTAGTTCAGCTCGCACAGCGCGGAGTGGCCGGTACCGGCGTTGTTCCACGGGTAGGAGGACTCAAGCGCAGCTCCGTCGAGACGCTCGTAGACCAGCTGCGTCCAGTCCGGCTCGAGCTGACGGATCATGGCACCCAGGGTGGCGCTCATGATTCCGGCGCCGATCAGGAGGACGTCAACCTCGTCTCCGTTCCCCTTGCCTGCTGCTTGCTGCGAATGCGGTGTTGACACTTTCAATGACCTCTTCGATCCGATAATCGGGTAATGCTGATGAAGCTTACTCTAATCATTCCACGCTATTTCTCGTGGACGGTAAACACCCAATCAGTTATCCACACCCCCGAAAACCACACAGTTATCCGAACCGCAGACTGAATCGCTGTCCGCGGCCCACCCCCTTGAGGCACAGACCTAAGATGAGGGCCATGAATCACAACGCCCCGAAAATCGACTCTTTAGATTGGTCGGCCGACGAACTCGGCGACGGCTACAAGCGCGCGACACTCGACCTCGGCGCGGACCCGGAAGGAGAGGGCAATAACGTCGCGGTGCTCGTGAAAGCGGAGACAGCGGAGACAGCGGACGCTGACAAGCCCGCGCTGCTCTGGGTGCACGGCATGTCGGATTATTTCTTCCAGACACACGTCGCGGAGCATTTCACCGAACAGGGCTACCCGTTCTACGCGATCGACCTGCACAAGTGCGGCCGCGCCCACCGCAAAGGGCAGCGCTGGCACCACACCAACGACATGGCCACCTACTTCGACGAGCTCACCGAAGCCACGAAGCTCATCGCGGACAAGCACGGCGGTGTGGTTCCGCTGGCACACTCGACGGGCGGTCTCATCGTCCCGCTGTGGCTGAACCACCTTCGTCGCACCGACCGTGACACGCACGGCAAAGTCAAGGGCATGATCCTCAACAGCCCGTGGGTGGACATGCAGGTGCCGGGGTGGCAGCTGAAGGTGCTGCGACCCGTCGTCAAGCTTGCCGCGAAAATCGCGCCGAACCTGAAGTTGCCCATCTCCGGGGAGTCCACGTACGGCGAGTCCATTTATAAGGGTCTCCACGGCAGCTGGGATTTCGACACGGAGAAGAAGCGGCTCGGCGGCCACGACAAGTACGTGGGCTGGCTCAACGCCGTGCTCGAAGGACAGAGCACGCTCCACGACGACGCCACCGACGCCGCCGTGCCCACCCTCACCCTGTGCTCGACCCACTCGTATCTGGGCAAACCGTACTCGCCCGCCGCGGACAACGCCGACACCGTGCTCGACGTACGGCAAATCCAGCACTGGGCGCCGACGTTGACCACCGCCACGCAAGAGACCCGGCCGATTCCGGGCGCGCTTCACGACGTCTTCCTCTCCCAGCCCCACCCCCGCGAGCTCGCCTTCACCGCCGCGGATGCGTGGCTCGCCAAGCTCGACAACCAGGAGGATTAACCATGCATTTCGACTACATCATCATCGGCTCCGGCTCCGGAAACTCCTTCCCCACCCCGGAATTCGACGACGCGTCAATCGCCATCGTGGACGAAGCACCCCGCTTCGGCGGCACCTGTCTCAACTCCGGGTGCATCCCGACGAAAATGTACGTCGTCGCCGCGGACACCGCGCACGCCGCCGCGGATTCCGAACGCCTGGGCATCCGCACCTCATTCGAGGGCGCCGACTGGCCCGCCATCGTCGACCGCGTCTTCGCGCACCGCATCGACCTCATCTCCCGCGGCGGCGAGGAATACCGCCGCGGCTCCGAGTCTCCTAACGTCACGCTTTTCCGTGACCACGCTTCTTTCACCGGGCCCAAGACTCTGCGCACGACCCTCGACGGCGAGGATGTGGAGATCACCGGCGACACCATCATCATCGCCGCCGGCTCCCGGCCGTTCATTCCGGCGGTCATCGCTGAATCCGGTGTCCCCTACCTCACCAATGAGGACGTCATGCGCCTACCCGCGCAGCCCGAGTCCATCACGATTCTCGGCGGCGGCTTCGTCGCGATGGAATTCGCCCACGTCTTCGAGTCGTTGGGCACCCACGTGCGCATCGTGAACCGCTCCCCGCTCATGCGCCACCTCGACGCCGACGTCCACGACCGCTTCAACGCCCTTGTCGCACCACGCTACGAAACGCACATCGGGCGCACAGTTTCCAGCGCCAGCCACGACAACAACAGCGTCACGCTCACGCTTGACGACGGCACCTCCGTCACCTCGTCTGCCCTCCTCGTCGCCACCGGGCGTGTCCCCAACGGCGACCGGATGAACCTGGCCGCCGCTGGCGTGGACATGCACGACAACGGCCGCATCGTCGTCGACGATTACGGCCGCACCACTGCCGACGGTGTCTGGGCGCTCGGAGACGTCTCGTCTCCCCACATGCTCAAGCATGTCGCCAACGCTGAGCTGCGCGCCGTGCGGCACAACATCCTCAACCCGTCGGACATGGTGCCGATGCCTCACGAACACGTCCCCTCCGCCGTGTTCACCTACCCGCAGCTCGCGACGGTCGGCATGACCGAAGCCCAAGCCCGCGATGCCGGATTTGATGTGACCACCAAGATCCAGAATTACGGCGACGTCGCCTACGGCTGGGCCCTTGAGGACGAGGGCAGCGTAGTGAAACTCGTCGCCGATAAAAAGACTGCCCGGCTGCTCGGGGCCCATTACATGGGCCCGCAAGCATCCTCCCTGATCCAGCAGCTCATCACCGTCATGGCATTCGACCTAGATCTGCGCGACGTCGCCCGTCGCCAGTACTGGATCCACCCCGCGCTCGCCGAAGTCACCGAGAACGCCATCCTCGGCCTCGACCTTGAATTCCCTGAGACGTAGCCCCTAAAGGGGGGGCACTAAAAATCAATCTCAGAAATTTGTCCTGCAGTTTCTTGGTACTTCACACCGAAACAAACTGATACTGCGCAAATTAACCTGTGCAAAAGCGCACAGCACTCTGAGGTCCGCTATAGTGCCATCTGGTAAACGGGCGATGTTTCGCTGCATCTGATTCTCTATGCCCGTTGCCTCAGTCCTCAGAACCAAGTGAAAAGGATTCGTGATATGCGTACCTTCCGCAACGCAGCTCTCGCCGGTGCCACCGCACTGGCGTTGACCTTCGGTGGCACTGCCGTCGCAGGTGCCGAAGAAAACCAGCCCGTCACCGGACAGGAGACTCAAGGGGAATCCGGTAGCGAGCAGAACCTGGGCGGTGACAAACCGCGCAGCTCCTCCACCCGCGCTTTCGCGCTCATCGGTGGCGATCACAGCGACCGCGACACCTACATGGTCAACGGCCGTGACCTGTTCGGCCTCACCAAGGAGTGGGATAATGTCGGCACCCCGGCAAAGGTGCTCTACGGACTCACCGTCGCCCTCGGCTCTGTTGCAGCTTTCGGCCTGATTCTCGCACCGCTCGACAACTTCATCAAGTACGGCCCGTTCGCCCAGTAATTGCGAAACTAAGCCGGTAACCTTCAAACAGCAAAGTAAGGAAACATCATGCGCAAGTTCCGCAACGCAGCTCTCGCTGCAGTCACCGCCTCCGCCGTTGCTTTCGGCGGCACCGCCGTCGCTACCGCTGATACGCAGCCGGACGAGTCCCGTGGATACTTCACCTCCGGCTCGAGCCAGGACGGCGATACCCCCATCAAGGACCTGATCGGAGCGATCGGCAAGGGGCCCGGCCTTGGGGGCGTTGGCGACAAAACCGACGCTGACACAGAAGCCGACCTTCGTGACGCTTTTGGCGATGAGACCTACGACGAAAACCTGCCTCAGTGGATGCGCCTCTGGCGCGATAGCATCGACTGGTTCGCCCTCGGTACCATCGTCGCGGGCGTCGTCGGTGCTGCCAACTGGGCTCTCTACAACGGTTACCTGCCGCAGATCGACTGGAAGACCATGACCCTCAAGTAAGGGCACGGTTTTCAGCCGTTCGAGCTGCTAACTGCTACAAAAAGGCCGCCTTCGGACGGTCTTTTTCTTGCACGTTTGCTGCTACCTCCTCTCCTACCCCTGCGTTGTTTACTTCAGTAGACATACCCTTTCGCAGCGCATACGGCAGTGTCTAGGTTGAAAACCATGAACCAATTCACCGCCGTGCTCGGGTCGCTGAAGGCCCCGCTCGACGGTGAAGAAGTGGGAGACCATCCACACCGTATACCTGGCCCCCACAAAGTGGACCCGCCAGCAGAGGCACGCTGCGCACGCCGCGCGGGCGGCGGGATTCACGGCGGATCAGCTGTGGGTCATCGAGTCGCGCATTAAGCACATTGCGGACGAGCGCGAGAAATGGCGACTGCGCTTGCAGCTGCTCGGCGTGACAGGACGGTGCGAGACGCTGAAGCGCAAGGCGAAAGAGATCGTCCCCGCCAAGGAGAAGCCGACACCGCGGAAGACAATGGGCTTCGGCAAAACACGCGACGGCATGCGCCCGCTCAACGCGATGGGCGCCGAGGAGGACATGGCGGCGCTCGAGTTCGCGCTGCGGAAGAACATCGCGTCGGACGCGCCCGCGGGCCCGCAGATGTTCGAAGCTCTCATGGGCATGCTGGGCTTGCGGCCCGATAGCGTGCCGGCGACCGCGACGCCGTCCGCCACGCCGGCTGTGCCGCGTCCGCTCGTCGTGATCCCGGTGCCGGATTACATCGAGATCATCAAGGGCGGCGGCGACGAGACTCTCCTCGGTCTCACCGACGGCACGACGATCACGGGAGCGGACTACCTGGCCAAACACTACGGCAAGGACCTCGAGGTGGCTCTGTTCCACCCGCAGGAAGGTGCCGTCAACCTGTACCGCACGAGCCGTTTCGCGAACCAGAAACAGCGCGACCTCGCCCGAGCATGCTTGACGACGTGCCCCGTCCCCGACTGCCGCCATGCCTCCGACAACTGCGAAGTCCACCACATCACCGCGTGGTCGAGGGGCGGCCAGACGAATATGGCGAATCTGGCGCCATTGTGCAGGTACCACAACCGCACGAACGACGACGACCCGAAGCGTCGCAATCGCGGGAGCATCGTGAATATCAGGGGCAGACCGATGTGGAAGTCCCCGCGGGGATACTCGGTGACCAATGAGGTTCACCCGTTCGGCGCGATGAGTCTCCTGTTCGGGGACTAGCGCTCGGAATCCGGGATCGTGAGGATCTCGTTGCCGTCGTTGGTGATGACGATGGTGTGCTCGAACTGCGCGGTGTATTCGCCATCGCGGTTCTGGACGGTCCAGCCGTCGTCCCAGATGTCGTATTCGAGCCCGCCGAGGTTGATCATGGGCTCGATGGTGAGCGTCATGCCGGGCTCGAGGACGTCGGTGTAGGCGTCGGAATCGTAATGCAGGACGACGAGCCCGTTGTGGAAGGTCGTGCCCACGCCGTGTCCGGTGAAGTCGGTGACGACGTTGTAGCCGAAACGCTTCGCGTACGACTCGATCACGCGACCGATCACGTTGATCTGGCGGCCGGGCTTGGCCGCGCGAATGCCGCGCATGGTGGCTTCCTTGGTGCGCTCGACAAGCAGTCGGTGCTCCTCGGAAACATCCCCGGCGAGGAAAGTGGCGTTGGTGTCGCCGTGGACGCCGTTCTTGTAGGCCGTGACGTCGATATTGCAGATGTCTCCGTCTTTGATGACGGTGGTGTCGGGGATTCCGTGGCAGACGATCTCGTTGAGCGAGGTGCAGCAGGACTTCTCGAAGCCTCGGTACCCGAGGGTCGACGGGTAGGCGCCGTGGTCGAGCATGTATTCGTGGGCGATGCGGTCGATCTCGTCGGTGGTCACGCCGGGAGCGACAGCGGCGCCGGCAGCCTCAAGGGCATTCGCGGCGATCCGGGATGCCTCGCGCATCTTCTCGATCGTCTCCGCCGTCTGGATCACCGGCTCCCCGACGTTTTCCTGGACCTCGTCCTTCCACGCGTATTCGGGGCGCTCGATGCTATCGGGCACGGTGCGAATCGGGGTGGGCTTTCCGGGGGTCAGTTTTCCGCGAGTGTTCATGCGGACCATGCTAGTCCCCGGCTGTTGGCCGCATGATTCGGCTCCGTCCTACTGCTGCGGCTGCGGTTACGGCTTCGGCGCGCCCGCCTCGTCGATATTGCGCAGCATCGCGTCGGTGACGGAGACTGCGGCCTCGGATCCGCCGCCCATGACGATGAGCGTGGCGAAGGCGATGTCGTCGTCGCGGTAGCCGGTGAACCAGGAGTGGGAGCCGCCGTTGATCTCGGCCTCGCCGGTCTTGCCGCGGATATCGCCGCCGGCGGTCATGCCGGCCGCGGTGCCACCGGGGCTAGTGACGGCTTTCATCATGCCACGCAGCTGGTCGATTGCGGCAGGGTCGGGCGCGGAGATCTCCTCGCTGGGTTTCGTGTCGCGTCCGGAGATCAGGTACGGCATCGGGGTGGAGCCGTGGGCGGCGGTGGCAGACACCAGCGCCATGCCGAACGGGCTCGCCAGGTCCAGGCCCTGTCCGTAGCCGGCTTCGGTACGGTCGAGCGGCTCCTCGCCGTCGGGAATCGATCCGGTCAAAGAATCCAGCCCGGCGATCTCGTAGTCGACGCCCAGGCCGAATTGCTTTCCGACGCTCTTCAGCTCCCCCGGCGCCAGCTTCGTCGAGATGTCGGCGAACGTCGTGTTGCACGAACGCGCGAACGCTGTCTCCAACGGGACGCTGCCCATCCCGAAGCCCGCGTAGTTCGTCACCGTGCGCCCGTAGATGTCCATGGTTCCCGGACACGGCACGATGGAGTCGGACACAAGGCCTTGCTTTTCGACGCCCGCCAGCGCCGTCACGATCTTGAACGTCGACCCCGGCGGGTACTGCCCCATCATGGCGGTGTTGCCGTCTTCGTCGGCGGCCTTGGTCTGCGCGACGGCGAGGATCTCCCCGGTGGACGGCCGGATCGCCACGATCATAGCTTTCTGCCCGTTGATGGGCTCAAGGGCTTTTTCTGCGGCGGTCTGCACCTTGTGCGACAGGCTGACACTGATCGACGGAGACGGCGAGGCGTCGTGGCGCTCGATGTCCTCGAGCTCGTTGCTGTTCTCGTTGACGATCGCGATCTTCCAGCCGGCGTCGCCTTCAAGGTCGGTGCGGACTTCCTCGCCGATGCGCGCCATCATGTCTGGTGCGAAATGCGGGTCGTCGGCGACCATCGAGGCTTCCTCATTCAACCGCACACCCTGCAGGCCGCCGAGCGCACCCTCGACCGATTCGCGGGCTCCCTGGGGAATCATAGCGACGGAGAAGACGCCGGTGGCGTCGTCAAGCTGCTTCTCGAGCTCGTCCGCATCGCGCGTGGGCACAGCCGGATCCTGCTCGTGCGCCGTACCCAACGCCTGCGAAATCGCGGCGGACGTGTTCGCTGTCTCCCCCACCGCATTCGTGTCCACGAGCAGACGGTAGGCAACGCCCGGGCTCAGCAGCGCCACACCGTCCGACGACACCACGCTCGCCTGGTCCGCCGGCACCGTCCGCAGCTCCAGGTGCTGGTTCGCGCCCAGTCGCGGATGCAGGATGGACGGCTGCCAGCGCACCGTCCAATCCTCGTTCTGCTGCGTCAGGGTCATCGACGCGTCGTAGCGCACGTGGCGGTCGCGCGGCAGCGCCCAGTCCAGTGTGTAGTGCGCGGTGGCCAGGTTCTCCTGCTGGTCCACCGCATTCAGTGTCGCGGTGACCCCCTCCGCCTGCAGACCGCCGACGGAGGACGACAGGGAATCGGTAGCTTTGGAAGGGTCGTCGATAAGCGTGCCGATGTGCTCGTAGTCGAAGCGCGTCAACGCCTCCAAGAAGTCTTGCGCGACGGGCTCCGCGGGATTCGGCTTCGGCGTGCACGCGACCGCGCCCAACGCGATAGAAAGGACCGCAAGCAGCGCCGAAAGCCGAGTTTTCATGGGCGTAAAAATAGCAGCGCCGACATGCTTATCGACGCTGCCACTCGCAGAACGCGCTCGTTCTACTTTGTAACCTTGACCTCCGCGCGGGCACCCTCGATCTCCTCGAGGCCCTCTTCTTCCGCGATGCGCTCCGCATGCGCGATGAGTGTCTCCACGATCTTCGACTCCGGAACAGTCTCCACGACCTCGCCCTTGACGAAGATCTGGCCCTTACCGTTGCCCGACGCCACGCCGAGGTCCGCGTCTCGCGCCTCGCCCGGGCCGTTGACGACGCAGCCCATGACCGCGACGCGCAGCGGGTACTCCATGCCCTCGAGGCCGGCGGTGACCTCCTCGGCGAGCTTGTACACGTCCACCTGCGCGCGGCCGCACGACGGGCAGGAGACGATCTCCAGCTTGCGCGGGCGCAGATTAAGCGACTGGAGGATCTGGTCGCCGACCTTGATCTCCTCCACCGGGTCCGCGGACAGGGACACGCGGATCGTGTCGCCGATGCCCTCGGACAGCAGCGCGCCGAACGCGACCGACGACTTGATCGTGCCCATGAACTTCGGGCCCGCCTCCGTCACGCCGAGGTGCAGCGGGTAATCCGTCTTCTCCGCGAGCTGGCGGTACGCCTCGACCATGAGGACCGGGTCGGAGTGCTTCACCGAGATCGCGATGTCGCCGAAGCCGTGCTCCTCGAACAGGCCGGCCTCCCAGATCGCGGATTCGACGAGCGCTTCCGGGGTGGCCTTGCCGTACTTCTCCAGCAGGCGCTTATCCAGCGAGCCGCCGTTGACGCCGATACGGATCGGAATGCCGGCGTCGCCGGCGGCCTTCGCGACTTCCTTGACGCGGCCGTCGAACTCCTTGATGTTGCCGGGGTTGACGCGCACGGCGGCGCAGCCGGCGTCGATCGCCGCGAAGATGTATTTCGGCTGGAAGTGGATGTCCGCGATGACCGGGATCGGCGACTTCTGCGCGATCGCCGGAAGGGCCTCCGCGTCCACCGTCTTCGGGCACGCGACACGCACAATATCGCAGCCCGACGCCGTCAGCTGCGCGATCTGCTGCAGCGTGGCGTTGATGTCGTGCGTCTTCGTCGTGGTCATCGACTGCACGGAGATCGGGTGATCGGACCCCACCCCCACGTCACCGACGAAAAGCTGGCGGGTTGTGCGGCGCGGCGCGAGCGTCGGCGGCGGCCCTTCGGGAATGCCCAAACCGATAGGTTGATTCATGCCCCCAAGATTAACACCGCACGCAAGCGCTTATCGACGGCCACCGCCGTCGCCCCTACCCGAACAGCCGCACCGGGTTGGTCACATCGGCGATCATCACGAGCACACCGACCCCGAGCAGGAGCGCCGCCATGGAGTAGGTCAGCGGCATGAGTTTCTCGTAATTGACCGGTTCGCCGGGCGGCAGCCCGCGCAGGCGGCGGATGCGGTCGCGGACGGCCTCGTAGAGGACGACGGCGATGTGGCCGCCGTCGAGAGGCGGAAGCGGCACGAGGTTGAACAGCGCCAAGAAGAAATTCAGCGACGCGAGCAGCGAGAAGAAGACCGCCCACTGGTTCTGTTCCACGAGCTCGCCGCCGGCACGCGACGCTCCGACTACGCTGATCGGCCCTTCCACGTCGCGCTCCCCACCGAAGATCGCCGAGACCACGCCCGGGATCTTGCCCGGGAACGCGATGAGGCCCTTCACGCTCGCCGTGATCATCTCTCCCGACAACCGGCCCGCCGCCGGGCCGGCCTCGAGGGGACCGAAGCGCTTCATTGCGTCAGCCACCGGCGCATTGCCCATGCCGACCGCGCCCGCCGTGAACGGCTGCCCCTCGGCGTCGAGGCGCACGACCTCGTCGAGCTGGACAGGAATGTCGAGGCGGGTGCTGTCCTCTGCGTCCGCATCTGCTGCTCCCGCGTCGCCCTCTGCGCCAACGCCAGCGCTGCCCGCGCCGCCGCTGCGGCGCTCGATGCCGAGCACGATCGTCTCTCCGGGGCGCTCCATCACGTAGTCGCGCAGCTCCACAAAGGACGCAAGCTCTTCACCATCGACGGTCAGGATGCGGTCGCCGGTGCGGACGCCGGCGGCAGCGGCGGGGCCGTCGCCGGTGCAGTCGGCAAGCGAGGTCTCATCCACCTGGTCGGAGGTGCACGTCAGCTCGCCCACGGTCGGCGTGCGGTCGGCGTACGGATTCGGGATCCCGGACGACACAGCGAGCAGGTAGATCACCATGAAGCCGAGCAGAAGGTTCATCACGATGCCGCCGCTCATCACCGCCACTCGCTGCCACCACGGCTTGCGGTACATCGCCCGCGGTTCCTCTTCCGGCGTCAGCGGATCCATTGCGGTCATGCCCGCGATGTCGCAGAACCCGCCAAACGGAAGCGCCGCAATGCCATATTCGGTCTCTCCTCGCTTCACCGACGCCACGGTCGGCCCGAAGCCCAGGAAGAACCGCCGCACCCGCATCCCGAAGGCCTTGGCAGTGAGCATGTGGCCCGCCTCGTGCAGTGCGATCGACAGTGCGATGCACAGCGCGAACAGCACAATGCCGAAGACGAATGCGGGCATGGGTGGGGGCTTTCTGGGTTAGGAGGTGGCGTCGATAAGCAAATTGGCGTGGCGGCGCGCCCGCGTTTCCACCTCGACGATTTCGTCGAACGTCGACGGTACCACCGCGTAACCCGACGCTGAATCGAGCACATCGGCGACGATGTCGACGATCTGCGGGAAGTGAATCCGGCCCGCCAGGAATGCCGCCGCAGCCTCCTCGTTCGCCGCGTTGTACACCGCCGGGAACGTCCCGCGCGCCGCCGCGACCTCGCGCGCGAGGCGCACCGCGGAAAAGACCGACTCGTCGAGCGGCTCGAAGCGCCAGTCAGAAGCGTTGCGGAAATCCAGCGCCGGCTGCGCGCCCGCCACGCGCCCGGGCCACGCGAGCGCATGCGCGATCGGCATCTTCATCGACGGCGGCGAGGCCTGCGCGATCGTGGCGCCGTCGGTGAACGTCACCATCGAGTGCACGATCGACTGCGGGTGCACCACTACATCAATAATGTCCGGGGAAATGCCAAACAGTAGGGTCGCCTCGATGAGCTCGAGGCCCTTGTTCACCATCGTCGCGGAGTTGAGCGTGTTCATCTGCCCCATCGACCACGTCGGGTGCGCAGCGGCCTGTTCGGGCGTGACGTCCCACATTTGCTCGCGCGTCCAGCCGCGGAACGGCCCGCCGGAAGCGGTGAGCACGTACCGGTCGACATCGTCGGCGCGACCCGCACGCAGGCATTGCGCCATTGCGGAGTGCTCGGAATCGACGGGCACGATCTCGCCGCCTTTCGCGGTGACGAGGTCGCCGCCCGCAACCAACGATTCCTTGTTCGCGAGGGCGAGAACGGCGCCGCGATCCAGTGTGGCCAGCGTCGACGCCAGGCCCAGAGAGCCCACGAGCGCGTTGAGCACCACGTCCGCATCAATGTCGCGCACGAGCTCCTCCGCCGCGTGCTCACCCGCGCGCACAGGCTCGCCGAGAGCTTCCGCGACGACATCAGCGGCACTTCGCTTAGCGACGCCCACCTGATCCCCCTTCAGCCCCCACCTCTCCGCTTGAGCGATGACGGCCTGCGGGTCCGACCCTCCGGCGGCGATACCGACGACCTCGAACTGCCCGGGCGCCGCGTCGATCACCTCCAGCGCCTGCGTGCCGATCGACCCGGTGGACCCCAAAATGAGAACTTTTCGCACCGCTCTATTCTCACACACCGCGTGTGGTCTTCGTCCCGGCGCCGCCAGCACCTGAGTGCGGTGGCTGTAGCCCCGGGGTCAAACGAACGTTTGCCGGCAGCCGACTTTCGGGGGGATGAATCGCGGCGCGCGGAACGGGTGTGCCAATATAATGGGCAAGAACTGATTTCACGCAAGGAGTGTGCTGTGAGCGCTAAGGACGATGCACCCCAGGTGTACAACGGTGTTTCCGAGGCCGATGTCCCGTCGGCGAAGCTCGGTTGGAGCGAGCTGACGCCGAAGACCATTCAGATTGCCGGCTGGATTTCTGTGCTGTTCCTGCTTGGCTACAACTTCGGTAACCACCGCGGCCACGTCGAGACGATCTGGCTGCTGTCTATCGCAGCTTTGATCGCCATCGGCCTGATCCTGTTCGCGCTGCGTCCGGAGCTGTCCCAGGTGCGCACCCTGACCGCGCACAACAAGCCGGAAGGCCACGTCGAGCCGAACTGGACTTATGAGCAGCACACGCTGACCGGCCGCTACGCAGAGCTGTCCGACAGCCAACTGCGCGCCCTCAACATCGACCCGGCCACAGTGCACACCGCACGCGGCGCACACGAGCTGCAGGGCGCCCACGCTGCCCCGGCACACGCTGCGCAGACCCACGCCGACCACCTCTCTCACGGCGAGGACATCGCCGCACCGGAAATCCCGAACGTGCGGGAGACCCTTCGGGTGGAAGAGGATCGGCGCTAAAAGGCAACGTCGATAAGCGGAAAGCTCCGGGGACCAACTGGTCGCCCGGAGCTTTTGCTATGCGCCCGCTTGTTTCTCGTCGGCCGCGAGCTGGCCGCACGCCGCCGCGATCTCCTGGCCCTTCGTGTCGCGCACCGTGCAGGTGACACCCTGGGCGATGACGCGGCGGACGAACTCGTCCTGGCGCTCGCGCGGCGAGGCGTCCCACTTCGAGCCCGGCGTCGGATTGAGCGGGATCAGGTTGACGTGGACGAGGGGGCCGAGTGCGTCGTGAAGCTTGCGGCCCAGCATGTCCGCGCGGAAATCGTGGTCGTTGATGTCGCGGATGAGCGCGTACTCGATCGACACGCGGCGGCCCGTTTGGTCCGCGTAATAGCGCGCGGACGTGAGGACGTCCTCCACGCTGAAGCGGTTGTTCATGGGCACGAGGCTGTCGCGCAACTCGTCGTCCGGCGTGTGGAGGGACACCGCGAGGGTGACGTTGAGCCCCTCATCCGCGAGCTTGCGGATCGCGGGGGCGAGCCCGACCGTGGAGACCGTGACGTTGCGCTGCGAAATGCCGAAACCTTGCGGCGCTGGCGAAACGATTTGGCGCACTGCGGACACGACGCGCTTGTAGTTCGCCAGCGGCTCGCCCATGCCCATGAAGACGACGTTGGTCAGGCGGCCGCCTTCAGCCTCCATCATCGCGGCGGCCTCGCGGACCTGGTCGACGATCTCCGCCGTGGACAAGTTACGGTCCAGACCGCCCTGACCCGTGGCACAGAACGGGCACGCCATGCCGCAGCCGGCCTGCGACGAGATGCACAGGGTCGCGCGGCCCGGATAGCGCATTAGGACCGACTCGAGCAGGATGCCGTCGTGCAGGCGCCACAGTGTCTTGGTGGTGTCGCCCTCGTCGGTCTCGACGGTGCGCACCGGGGTGAGCAGGCGCGGGAAGAGCGCGTCCTTGACGGCTTGGCGTTGCGCGGCCGGCAAATCCGTCATCGTCGACGGGTCGGCCTCGAAGCGCCCGTAATAGTGGCGGGCGATCTGGTCGGCGCGGAACTTGGGCAGGCCGAGGTCGGCGAGGGCGTCGATACGCTCCTGCGCATTCAGGTCGGCGAAGTGCTTCGGCGGCATCCCGCGCTTCGGCGAGATCAACTGGATTGTGGGAACATCACTCATGGCGTGCCCCATTCTGGCACGTCGAAGCGCCGTTTTCTAATTCCTGTGTCCGCCGCGGCTACAGGACCACGACGTTCATCAGCAGCCAGGTGGCTGCGGCGGCGGGAAGAATGCCGTCGATGCGGTCCATCAGGCCGCCGTGGCCCGGCAACAACCCCGACATGTCTTTGAGGCCGAGCTCGCGCTTGAACTGGCTTTCCACGAGGTCGCCAAGCGTTGCGCACACGACGATGCCGAGGCCGAAGACGAGACCCGCCCACCACTCGCTGTCGAGCAGGTAGATGCCGCTGAGCACGCCCGCGACCGCGCCGAATGCCACCGATCCCGCGAAGCCCTCCCACGATTTCTTCGGGCTGACCGCCGGCGCCATCGGGTGGGAGCCGAACAGAACGCCGATGACGTACCCTCCCACGTCGGAGGCGACGACGCACAAAATGAACGTGACGATGAAATAGCTGCCCGTCACGTGCCCCGTCTCGAGACGCGAAATCATCGCGGCGAACGAGCCGAACAGGCCGATCCACACGAGAATGAAGATGCTCACCGCTGTATCGCGCAGATAGTTGCGCGGCGGGGTGTGGCGGCCGTGGAAGAACAGGCGCGCGAACATTATCGTCAGCGAGCTGATCGTGAACGTGGCCAGCAGCCCGGGGTAGCTGAATTGCCACGTCGAGATGATCATGCATAGCCCGAGCACGATCACGACGAAGCGGTAGACGCCGTAACCGTTCTCGCGCAGGCGGGTGAGCACCTCCCACATGCCCAGCGCGGCGGCGGCGCACACGACCGGGTACCACATGACGGGCCCGACGTAGGTAGCCACCAGTACGAGGGCGGCGAGTGCGACTCCCACGGCAATCGCGGCGGACAGGTTGCGGCCGGCGGAGTTCTTCGGACGCGGCAGCTGCACACGCCGAGAGTGCACCGCATCGAGCGGTTCGCGGGAGTCGGCCACGGTTTAGACCTCGAGGAGTTCGGCTTCTTTGCGGGAAACCAGCTCGTCAACCTGCTCGACGTACTTGGAGGTGGTCTTGTCCAGTTCCTTTTCGGCTGCGGTGACTTCGTCCTCGCCGGCATCGCCGTCCTTCTGGATCTTCTTCAGCGCGTCCATGCCGGAGCGGCGGACGTTGCGGATGGCGATCTTGCCGTCTTCACCCTTGGCCTTGGCCTGCTTGACTAGGTCGCGGCGGCGCTCCTCGGTGAGCTGCGGGATGGTGACACGGATGACGTTGCCGTCGTCAGTGGGGTTGACGCCGAGGTCGGAGTTGCGGATCGCGTTCTCGATCTCGCCCAGGGTGGACGGATCGAACGGCTTGATCAGCAGCATGCGCGGCTCAGGCACGGACACGGTGGCCATCTGGTTGATGGGGGTGGGAGCACCGTAGAAGTCGGCCATGACGCCGTTGAACATGGCGGGGTTGGCGCGTCCGGTTCGAATCGTGACCAGTTCGTTGCGGGTGTGCTCTACGGAGCTGGTCATGCGCTCCTCGGCGTCGAGAAGTACGTCGTCGATCATCTTGTCATCCTTTCGCTTTGTCTCCATCCAATCTAGCAGCGCGCCGCTTATCGACGAACGCCCCATTCCCCTTTCCCCCTACACTATGAACCACCATGCATCCCGCCTTTAGTTTTCTCCCTACTGAACCGCTGCCGCGCAACAGAGGCGGCCGATTGGGCGGGTGGGTGATTCCCGCGAAAGACACCGCTGACGTTGCCGGGTGGCCGACCTCGTGGGGCAACCCGAGCAGGCGCACGATCGCCGCCGAGACCAGCCCCTTCGTGGAGTGGATGCTGCGTGAAGGTGTTCAAATCAACGGCAAGACTGTCACGTCCGAGCTCGGCGCGACGATTTACGCGGAGCGCCCAGGTGTGCCGGTGTTGTCGTCGCCGGCGTACCCGGGGTGCACGCCAGGCGGGTCGTCGACAGGCGCTGCTGTGGTTGTGGCGGAGGGGCTGCACCGCGCCGCGCACGGCAGCGACGCGGGCGGTTCGCTGCGTGTGCCCGCCGCCGCGTGCGAGGTCGTGGGCTTCAAGCCGGCGGGCCGTCCGGTGTCGGGGTCGGTGGACGGTTTCATCACGGCGTCTGTTGCCGACCAGATCGAGCTGTGGGGTACTCGGCCGCGCGGTCTCGAGGGGCTCACCGTCGGTGTGCTCACGCAGCCGCTGTTCACGCCGAATGCGCGGGTGGCAGCCGATCGCGCCGCTGTCGTCGAGCAGGCCGCGGCGGCCGTGTCGGACGTGTGCGAGGTCCTGGAGATCGCTCCCTACCCCGCTGCGACCGAGACGTACAGGCATTTCTCGGCGCGCATCAAGCAGGCATTCGCCAAGGCGGATCCGAAAGACAGCGCGTACATCGCATGGCTTCGCGACGAGGGCCGCTCCGTCACCCCCTCCCAGCTCTCCACCGCGCGCCACCACATCGATGCCCTGCCGGAGGTGTTGCGTGCGGAATGGGGCGTCGACGCCGTGATCACCCCGATGATCGCCACCGATCCTCCCCCGCTGGGGTTCTTCCCGTCGCTGCCCCCCGCCGACAGCTTCGAGGCGCAGACCGAGTGGTCGCCGTGGGGGTCGTTGTTCAACTTGACCGGCGCCCCCGCGATCGCTGTGGGGCCGGTGCAGATCGGCGGGGTCTCCGCCGCGGCCGATGACGCGGCAGTGCTCGAGCTCGCCCGCCTGGTCGAGCCCGTCGTTGCGGGGTGGCGGGAAACTAGAGCACCCGGACGATGACAGCGCCCGCGAACACGAGCAGCAGCCCCAGTAGGCGAACCGGCTGAAGCACCGACCGTGGCGAACCGAAGAGCCCGAATCGTTCAATCGCCTGGCCCGCGATGATGGTTCCGGCCAAGATGCCGATCACCGTGGCGCCGGTGCCGATCAACGGGGACAGTGTCGCCGCGCCGATCACGAAGATCGCGCCGAACACTCCGCCAAGCCACATCCACCACGGCCCGCGCTCGATGCCGGAAAGCAGAGCCTTGCGCGAATTAGTGAAGCCGATGCTGAGCAGGAACAGCAGGATCACGCCCACGCCGAGATTCACAGACCCAGCCTGGATGGAACTGCCCAGCACCTCGCCCAGGTAGCCGTTCGCGGCGGTCTGGGATGCCGAGCACATGCCCATGAACACGCCGAATGCCCGCCACGCCCACGCGGAGGCGGGGGCTTCACCAGCATGAGTGGAACGCGGGGCGCGTCCCACCACGTGCACGAGAACAATGCCTGCCACGACGACGAGGGCGCCCATGACCCGCAGCAGCCCGACATCGGTCTGCACCGCCCCGAAGAGACCGAAATTGTCGATCACCAGTGCCATGATCACCTGCCCCAGAATCGGCAGAACGACGGTCTCGACGGCACCGATCTTCGGGAACAGGATCACGTTACCGGTGATGAAGATGACGCCCATCAGGCCGCCGATCCACACCCACCACGGTTCGCCGAAGGCCCGGGTCAGGTCAATTCCGGGACCCGTCGTCGCAGCCAGCACGAGCGCGAGGAGAACTGCGCAGCAAAAAGCCACGAAAAAAGAAATGAACGCCGCGGGAATCGGTGCGCCAATGCTCCTGCGCAGGCGGCTGTTCACAGCAGTCTGCGCGGGGATGACGGCTCCCACGGCCATAGCGGCAGCAGTCAGCATGGGGGAGAATCTACCCTGCTACTCGACGAGCGTGCCGATCTGCTCCCCCGCCACCGCACGCGCGATATTGCCCTCCTTGAGGAGGTTGAACACGAGGATCGGCATCTTATTGTCCATGCACAAGCTGAACGCGGTGGCGTCGGCGACCTTGAGCCCCTTTTCGATCGCCTCGCGAGGGCTGATCTCACTGTAGAGCTCCGCATCCGGGTTGGTGCGGGGATCGTCGGAGTACACGCCGTCGACAGCCTTAGCCATGAGCAGTACCTCGCACCCGATCTCCAGGGCACGCTGTGCGGCCGTGGTGTCGGTGGAGAAATACGGCATGCCCATGCCGGCACCGAAGATGACCACACGCCCCTTCTCCAGGTGGCGGGCGGCGCGCAGCGGCAGGTACGGCTCCGCGATCTGCGCCATGTTGATGGCGGTCTGGACACGGCAATCGATGCCCAGCTGCTGCAGAAAGTCCTGGAGAGCGAGGCAGTTCATCACGGTGCCGAGCATGCCCATGTAGTCGGAGCGCGCGCGGTCCATGCCGCGCTGCGACAGCTGGGCGCCGCGGAAGAAATTGCCGCCGCCGATCACAACGGCAACCTCGGTGCCCTGGCTCGCGACCTCGGCGATCTGCTTCGCCACGTTCTCCACCACGTCCGGGTCGATGCCGACATTGCCACCGCCAAACATCTCGCCACCCAGCTTCAACATGATGCGCTTGTACCCGCGGCGGGCCGAAGAATCCGTGCCGCCGCCGGAACCCCCGACGCTGCCCGCTGCGTTGTCTGCTCCGTTATCAGCCGCTGTACCAGCACTGCTCTCAGTCACCGAAAACTCCTTCACGTGGGGGGGCGAAAATCCACCAACCGATAATAGCGTCATCAGGGCAAGGCAAATAAAAAGGATCTCGGCCCCGCCGTCGATAAGCGGCGAAACCGAGATCCCTTGGAAAGCTGACGCTTACTGCTGGCCGACCTCGAAACGGATGAAGTCAGTGACCTCGATGCCGTTTTCCTCGGCGTACTGGCGGACAGTCTTCTTGGAATCCGCAAGCGACGGCTGCTCGAGCAGAGCGACGTCCTTGAAGAAGCCGCCCAGACGGCCCTCGACGATCTTCTCGATCGCAGCCTCCGGCTTGCCCTCGCCGCGGGTGATCTCCTCCTGGACCGCGCGCTCCTTCTCCACGACATCAGCCGGGATGGAGTCCTTGGAGAGGTAACGAGCCTTCATAGCGGCGATCTGCAGCGCGATCTGGTGCGCAGCCTCGGCGCCCTCGCCCGTGTACGCGACGAGCACGCCAACTGCCGGCGGGAGATCCGCGGCCTTCTGGTGCAGGTAAACCTCGACCTGGTCGCCCTCGATGGTGGCGGCGCGGCGCAACTCGAGCTTCTCGCCGATCTTCGCGGACAGAGCCTGCAGAGCCTCAGAAGCGGTCTGGCCCTTGACGTCGGCGTTAGCCAGCTCCTCGGGGGAGTTCGCTTTCACTGCGGCGGCGCCGGCAGCGATGTCGTCGGCAAGCTGCTTGAATTCGTCGTTCTTCGCGACGAAGTCCGTCTCGGAGTTGATCTCCACGATCGTGTTGCCCGACACTGCGACCAGGCCCTCCAGAGCGTTGCGCTCAGCGCGCTTGCCCACGTCCTTCGCACCTTTGATACGCAGGATCTCGACAGCCTTCTCGAAATCGCCGGCCGATTCCTCCAGGGCCTTCTTGCAGTCGAGCATGCCGGAACCGGTGGTCTCACGCAGCTTCTTCACGTCTGCAGCGGTGTAGTTCGCCATAGTTGGGCGACCCTCCTCATTGTGGGACTAAAAGTATGTGTAAAGGTCATCTGACAGCGTAGTGGACTTGCCGCTAAGCGGCATGCCCAGCTGACGTGTCGCACGCGAAACCCCCGCGCCTGAAGCGTCCTTGATGAAGTTAGGACACCTCAGGCGCGGGGGTCGGTGCTAGAAGTCAACGCCGTGTATGGCCCGGGGTTTAGACCGGGTCGACGTCGTTCTTGGCGGAGTCGACGTTGTCGACTGCCTCGGCGGCAGCCTTGTCGGCCGGAGCCTCTGCCTTCTCTGCGGACTCAGCTGCCGGGGTCTCCGGTGCGGAAGCCTTCTCTGCCGGAGCCTCAGCGGCCGGAGCCTCAGCGGCTGCCTGGGTGGCCTCAGCCGGCGCGTCGCCAGCGGCCTCGCGGGCCTTGGCCAGCTGGCGCTCCTCGCGCTGCTGCTTACCAGCAACGACAGCCTCGCCCACAATGTGGGTGAGCAGCTTGACGGAGCGGATCGCGTCGTCGTTGCCCGGGATCGGGTAGTCAACGAGGTCCGGGTCGCAGTTGGTGTCCAGGATCGCAACGACCGGGATGCGCAGCTTCTGAGCCTCGGAGACGGCGATGTGCTCCTTGTTGGTGTCGACGATCCACAGAGCGGACGGGGTCTTCGTCATGTCGGAGATGCCGCCCAGCACACGCTCGAGCTTGGTGCGCTCGCGGGTGAGCATGAGGACTTCCTTCTTGCCGCGGCCTGCATAGCCGTCCTCGGCCGCGTCCATGGCCTGCAGTTCCTTCATGCGGGCGAGACGCTTAGACACGGTCTGGAAGTTGGTCAGCATGCCGCCGAGCCAACGGTGGTTGACGTACGGCATGCCCACGCGGTCGGCCTCTTCCTGGACCGGCTCCTGGGCCTGCTTCTTGGTGCCGACGAACAGGATGGTGCCGCCGTGTGCGACGGTCTCCTTGACGAATTCGTATGCCTCGTCGATGTAGGTCAGCGTCTGCTGCAGGTCGATGATGTAGATGCCGTTACGGTCGGTGAAGATGAAGCGGCGCATCTTCGGGTTCCAACGACGCGTCTGGTGGCCGAAGTGCACACCGGCGTCGAGGAGTTCACGCATGGTTACGACTGCCATGGGAATGTCTCCTTGGGAGTTAAAATTGTTCGGTTTCGTGCAGTTTGTGCGGGTTTTGCCCGCACCCTAGCGACGAGCCACGTCCACGCCTTCCGCGCTGTGCGGGAGGACCGTTGCGGATCGCAGCACCCTGCCACGTCAGTGACCAGGCATTTTCGCCGCGCGTAGTCAGCGCGCCCATGTGGACACACTGCTGGGCACCAAGCTTACATCGTCGCTGGGTGCGCGCCAATTCGTGGCGCGACGCATTGTGCACAACTCGCGGTTATCCACAGGGCATTTCGCTTATCGACGCCCCGTGGTCCCCTCCCACCCCACAATGACCCCATGAACACTTCCCATTCCCCGGTTCGTTTCCATCCATTGCACTCTTTGATCGCGGTCCTGTCCGCTGTCGTTGTTCTCATTCTCACCGCCGGCGCTGTCCCCGCTTTCGCCTACGTCGACCCGACGACCGGTTCGTCGACCGCAACGAATGTGACCCGTCGCGCCGATATCCCGGAGAAGAATTGGTTGCCCGGCCACCGCGGCGTCGACCTGGCGGCGCGGACGGGACAGGACATTTCGTCGTCGGAGGACGGCGTGGTCGCCTACGTCGGTGTCATCGCGGGTGTGCCGGTGGTGTCGGTGGACCACCCGGACGGCATCCGCACGACCTACCAGCCGGTGCACGCCACGGTCAGCGTCGGCGACGAGGTCGCCGAGGGCCAGCCCATCGGCCGGATGGCGCCGCCGAACGGCGACCACGACGGGCTGCACTGGGGCGCGCGGACCGGCAAGGACGCCTACATCAATCCGCTCTCGCTTCTCGACGCTCCGCAGATCCGCCTCAAGCCCCTCCCCTAGCCGCGGCCCGGCCAGTGAGTGTGCTGCCGTGACTAACGTAGCGCTGTAAGCGTGACGCGATTCGTCACGCGCGCGGGTGTGCTTGGTCGTACACGCTTTTGAGCCGCTGCGCGGACACGTGCGTGTAGATCTGCGTCGTCTGCAGCGACGAATGCCCGAGCAACTCTTGGACGACGCGCAGATCGGCTCCCCCTTCGAGCATGTGCGTTGCCGCGCTGTGCCGCAGATCGTGGGGGCTCAATTCGCTGTCGCCGGTGCGCTGCGCGGCGCGCTCGACGACGCGTCGGACCTGGCGCTGGTCGATGCGCCCGCCGCGCGAGCCGAGGAACAGCGCCCCCGAGTCAGCGGTGCTAGCGGAGGCCTCGGAGACCGCGGAGGAGGAGGCAGCGTCCGAGGATGAAGCCGTGGAAGAACGGGAGGCGAGGAGCTCGGGGCGGCGGGAGAGCCAGGCGTCGAGGGACGCCGCTGCGGATTCCCCGAACGGTACGACGCGCTGCTTGTTGCCTTTGCCGGTGACGAGGGCGAGGCGTCGAGAAGCGTCGATGTCGGCGACGTCGAGGCCGGTGAGTTCGGCGACGCGCATGCCCGTGGCGTAGAGGAGCTCGAGCATGGCGCGGTCGCGGGCAGCCTCCGGGGAGGCGGCGTCGGCGTTGATCTCGGCTTCGACGAGCTGCCCGGCGCGCGCTGGGGTGACCACGTCGGGCAGGTGCCTGTTCACCTGCGGCGTGGCCAGGCGGGCGGCGACGTCGGAGTCGAGGTAGCCGCGTTCGTAGGCCCAGGTGGAAAAGGCGCGGGCTGAGGCGGTGCGGCGGGCCATGGTGGAGCGGGCGAGGCCGGAGCGGAGGGAGTCGGCAAGCCAAGCCCGGAGTGTGGGGAGGGTGAAATCCGCGAAGGTCGCGCAGAACGGCACGAGCGTGCGTAAATCGCTGCGGTAGCTCTTCACAGTCGCGGGCGAGCGGCCTTTGACGAGCAGTGCGTGGTCGGCGAAGTCGTCGATCGCCGCTTCGAGCTGGGTGATCTGCTCTGCCACTGCCGCCTGCCTTGGTTGGGTGTCCGCGGGCGTGAAAAACTGCCGCGAAATGGTGTCTTCGCGGCAGTATAGTTCGGCCGGTTTGCGCGGCGTGTCTACACGCGGCGCCAGTGCTGGCCTTCGCGCGCGACGAGGCCTTTCCCGGAGAGGTCCATGAGCAGGTGAACGGTCAACCCGACGGTGAACCCGCAGGCGGCGGCGACGTCGGAAGCTTCGAGGCCGCCGGTGTCGGTGAGCGGCAAGGAGTCGTAGACGCGGAGCTCGTTGCGGGAGAGCTGCTGGACGGCGTCGGCGGCGAAGTCGATCTCGTACTGGCCGTCGACATCTGAGGCACCAACGGGGCTGAGCTGCTCGTGCGCGTCGTCGGCGCTGAGCACCATGTTGGCGCGTCCGTCGCGGATGGCCAGGTTCGTGCCCAGCGACCCGGGCCCGAGGATCGGCCCCGGCACCGCCATGCCGACACGGTTGAACACCTCGACCCATTTCAGCGTGTTCAGCGCACCGGAGCGGAACGCGGCTTCCACGACGACGGTCCCCTGCGTCAGCGCGGCGACGAGGCGGTTTCGCGTGAGAAAACGGTGCCGGTCGGGAGTGACACCGGGCGGATATTCGGTGACCACCGCCCCACCTTCAGCCGCGATGCGCTTGAACATAGCCTCGTTGCGCCGCGGGTAGACCTGCCCGGCGCCGCACGCGGCCACCACGACAGTCGCGCCCCCGGCGTCCAGAGCTGCGGTGTGTGCGACTGTGTCGATGCCGAGCGCCCCGCCGGAGACGATGGTGTGCTGGTGGCGCACGAGGCCGGAGCACAGGTCGGCGGTCGCGTGGTGCCCGTACGACGAGGCGGCGCGGGTGCCCACGATCCCGACGGCGCTGGCGAACAATTGCGCGAGATTCGCGTTGCCGCGCACCCACAGGGCATGCGGCGGGTGCGCGTCGGGAGGTAGATTTTCACTGTTTTTTGTCGCCCGCACCACCGCCGCCCCGAACGACCCCTCGATCGCCTCCCGCGGCCACTCCGGGGATTCGGGGGTGATCAGCCGGTAGCCTTCGCGCTCCGCGGCGGCGAGGTCTTCGGCAGGCTGGTCCCAACTGCGGCGGGATTCAGTGGCGGGTCCTAATTCGCCAAGCCAACTGGCGCGGGTGCGGATGCCGTGAGCGAGTTCGTCGGCGTCGCGCCCGGCGGCGAGCATCGCCTGGATGTGCCGGTTCGGCCCTTCGACGACGCGGTTCAGGTACGCCCATGATTCGAGCGAGCTCATGCCGCCACCCCCGCCTCAACCGTGGCGCGCAGGTCGAGGGCGTCCATGACCTCAGCGAGACGCGGCTTATCGACGCCCCCGACATCCGCCACCGTCCACGCCAACCTCAAGATCCTGTCGACACCGCGCTGGGTGATGATCCCGTCGCCCAGGGCCTTGCTGATCACGCCCATCCCTTCCTCGTCGGCGGGGAAATCCCGCCGCAGGACAGCACCGGGCACGCGCGCGTTCGTCGTGGCGGACACCCCGGCTTTGGCCCAGCGCCGCTTCGCGCGGTCGCGGGCGGCGAGCACACGCTGGGCGATTGCCGCGGAGGATTCAGCGGGCGCGGAGGGGGTGGAGGTGACAAGGGCGCCGGCGGAGGTCGTCGATAAGCTGATGTCGATGCGGTCGCGCAACGGCCCCGAGAGATTGCGCAGGTACCTGGCCCGCTCGCCCGAGGAGCACGTGCATTTCGCGGCGTTGTCGACCCCGCAACGGCAGGGGTTGGCGGCCATGACGAGCTGGAAATCCGCCGGATAGACCACCTCCCGGCGGGCACGGGTGAGCCGCACCTGACCTTTTTCGAGCGGGACGCGCAAAGAGTCGAGCGTGTGGGCGTCGATCTCGCTGACCTCGTCGAGGAAGAGCACCCCGTGATGGGCGTGGCTGACAGCGCCGGGCCGCGGGATGCCGGACCCGCCGCCGATGAGCGCCGCGCGGCCGAGCGACGGATGAGGCGCGACGAACGGTGCATGGACGATGACCTCCCCGAGCGAATTCCCGGAGATCGAGTGGATCGCCGTCGCCTCCACGACCTGCTGCGGTGTGAGCTCCGGCAGGATCGACGGGAGGCGCTCCGCCAGCATGGATTTGCCGGAGCCGGGCGCACCGATCATGAGCACGTGGTGCGCCCCGGCGGCCGCGATCTCCATGGCGCGGCGCTCCCGGTCCTGGCCGACGACGTCGCGGAAATCCGGCACGTGAACCGGCTGCACGGTGTGGCTGACGGTCTCCAGCCCCGGCAGGTCACGCTCCCCGACCGCCCACAACCACGCCTCGGTGAGGTCGCGGGCGATCTTCACCGCCGGGTGCCCGACCAGCGCGGCTTCGGCGGCGTTCTCGGCGGGAATGATCACATGGTCGACATCGTGGAGGGCTTCGAGAATGACCTGGAGGATCCCGTCGACGCGGCGCAGCTGCCCGCCGAGGCCAAGCTCGCCGACGATGAGGCTGCGCCCCAGCCGGCGCTCGGCGCGCGGATCCATGCTCGCCAGCACAGCCAGCGCGATCGGCAGGTCGAATTGAGATCCGGCCTTCGGCAGGTTCGCCGGCGACAGCGACACCATGATCTTGGTGCGCGGCCACGGCAGCGTCGAATTCGCCACGGCGGTGCGGATCCGGTCGCGGGACTCGCCGACGGCTTTGTCGCCCAAGCCCACGATGTGCATTCCCGGTAACCCGGGCCCGACATTCGCCTCGACGGTGACGCGGTGCGCGCCGATGCCTTCGACGGTCGCGGAGAACGTGCTAGCAAGCGCCATCGTCGACCCCCTGGTACATGCGGCAGGAGACGTTGACTCCGTCGAAGATGACCTCCACGACATCGAAACGCACGTCCGAGTAAGCCCCGTTATCCGCGCCGCCGTTTTTCTCCCGTTCGCACAACCATTGCACGGCTGCAGCGCGGATCCGGCGCAGCTTCGCCGGTGTGACGGCCTCAGCGGCGCCGAAGCTCGTGCTGCGCCGCGTTTTCACCTCGGCGAACACGATTGCGCCGCCCGGCGACCGGGCGATCACGTCTATTTCGCCGTCGCGGGCGCGGTAGCGCAGCTGCACTATCTCGTAGCCCATTTCCTCATACCAGGCGGCGGCGCTGGACTCGCCGCATACCCCCAACATGTACTGGTCACGGTTGTCTTGCTTTACAGGCATGAAAAATTCCCCTCTGTTCAACTAAGTGGTTGCACTTAGTTAGACGAGGGGAACGGGCGGAAGGATCCGTCGAAAAGCGAAAAATTACTCGGGGATGACCATGTCCGGCTTGTCCAACTCCTCGATGTTGACGTCCTTGTACGTGATCACCCGCACGTAGCGCACGAAACGCACGGCGCGGTACATGTCCCACACCCACGCGTCCGACATGCGGACCTCGTAGTAGACGTCCTTGCCCTCGGTGTGCGGGATGAGCTCGACGGCGTTGGCGAGGTAGAAGCGGCGGTCCGTCTCCACGACATACGAGAATTGGCTGACCACGTCGCGGTATTCGCGGTAGAGGGACAGCTCGACCTCGGCCTCGTAATTGTCCAGGTCTTCAGCGCTCATCGTGGGTGCTCCTCATGTACTTCTCGTGGGCGGCAGCGACGTTGGCATAAGTGTAGCGATGCTCGGCACTCGCGCCGTGACGGCGCACCGCGTCCAGGTGGGCGCGCGTCGAATAGCCTTTGTGCTTATCGACGCCGTACCCCGGGTACTCCTCCCCCATTTCCGTCACCAGCCGGTCGCGGCTCACTTTGGCCAGCACGCTGGCGGCGGCGATACAGCGGGCGGTGTAATCCCCACCAATCACCGGGAGCTGGGGTGCGGTGAGGCCTGGGATATAGAAGGCGTCGATAAGCACGTAGCCCGGCGCGATGTCGAGCGCGGCAACCGCGCGGCGCGCACCGTCGAGGTTGGCGTTCTGGATGCCGCGCCGGTCGATCTCCGCGGCAGGAATGTGGATCACCGAGTATGCGAGCGCCGTATCGACGACTACCGCGTAGAGCTCCTCCCGCCGTTTCGGGGTGAGCTTCTTGGAATCGGTGAGCCCCTCGAGCACCGCGATCGGCTGCGGCGGAAGGACGCACGCCGCGATCGTGATGGGGCCGAAGCACGCGCCGCGGCCCGCTTCGTCGATGCCCGCGACAGGCCCGAGACCTGCTTTATCCAGCGCGACCTCGTAGGTGCGCAGCTGTTTGAGCCTGCGCATAGGGTGCGTCTACTGCTGCTGCGGCTGGATCTCGCGGTCCTTCACCGGACCGATGCGGGTCAGCGGCAAGATGATGAAGGAGACCTTGCCGCGGATATTGTCCTCCGGGATGGTTCCCTGGAACTCGTCGCCGGAGTGGTAGCGCGAATCCGCGGAATTGGTGCGGTTGTCGCCCATGACGAAGACGTTGTCCTCGGGCACCGTGATCGGGCCGAAGAATTTGCCGCCGCACTCCGCGGAGCCGTCCTCGCCGACGACCGGGTTGGCCGGCGGGTCGAGAATGTAGGACTGGTCGATCGGTTCACCGTCCACCATCACTGCCGGGTCGCCGGCCTGACACGACACCGTCTGGCCGCCGGCGGCGACGACTCGCTTGACCAGGTCGTTCTCGTCCGGCGCCACCAGGCCCACGTACGAGCCGAGCTGCTGCAGGCCCGCCACAAACGCGTTGTCGGAGCGGTTGGACACGTAATCGGTGTTCCACGACGGCGTGCCCTCGAAGACCACCACGTCGCCCGGCTCCGGGTCGGAGAAGTAGTAGCTGACCTTCTGCACGAAAATGCGGTCGCCGTTGCAGCCCTCGCATCCGTGCAGCGTCGGCTCCATCGATGCCGACGGGATCAGGTACACGCGGCCCACGAACGTCTGCAGCACGAAGATCAGCGCCAGCGTGAGCAGGACGACCACCGGGATCTCGATGTACCACGGTGTGGTGCTCTCCTGGTCGTCGCGAGTGCGGCGCGCTTGGCGGGGTCGGGGTCGGGGCTGCCTGTATTCAGTCACGGCAAAACACTTTATCAGCGAGAAAACGAAACGCCCCCTCCCGTTCGCCGTAAGTGCGGCGGGAACGGGAGGGGGCGCGGGGCGTCGATTAGCGACGCTCCTTGATGCGGGCTGCCTTACCGCGCAGATCGCGCATGTAGTACAGCTTCGCGCGACGGACGCGGCCGCGGCGTAGGACCTCGATGTGGTCGATGTTCGGGGAGTGGACTGGGAAGGTGCGCTCCACGCCGATGCCAAAGGAGATCTTGCGGACGGTGAAGGTCTCGCGGATGCCGGAGCCCTGGCGGCGGACAACGAAGCCCTCGAAGAGCTGGGTACGGGTGACGTTGCCCTCGATGACCTTGACGTGGACGCCAAGGGTGTCGCCGGGGCGGAAGTCCGGGATGTCGTCGCGCAGCTGACCTGCGTCGACCTTGTCGATAATGCCGTTGGACATGGCAGAATTCCTTTTCAGATTTGGACAGAGGACCCTAGCGGCGCGAGGCGCTCGACTGGTTCGTGTCGGCTACATGACCCAAACATTCTTGCATAAGGGCCGGTAGCTTCCAAAATCCCGCTTATCGACGCTCCACCGTCGACCCGTACCAGTATTCGACCCCCGGAAGAGCGTTCACCACAGCCTGCGTTGCCTGCTGCGGTGTCAGTGTCGTCCGGCCCGAGACGACGACGCGGTAGACGGGGTCGAGCAGCGGCCCGTCCTCAGCCGCGAGGAACTGGTTGACCACCACGTTGTCAGGCTGGCAGCTGGTGTCCATGACCTCGACGTCGATGCGCTCGGCCGGGTAGCCCGCGCGGCGCAGCTTCTTGGCCACCTTGTTCTGGTTCTTCTCCCACGCGGTCGCGCTCATGATCGCGCCGATGTCTGTGGACACCTCGCGCGCGTCGAGAGTGAACAGGTCCTCTTTGTCGAGCGTGCCGTCCTGACGCGCCTTCTCGATCAGGTCGGGGCGCACGCGCTGGGTGCGCTCGAGCGACCGGTCGCGCCGCCAGCGCGCGATCTTGCCGTGGTCGCCCGAGTAAAGAACCTCGGGCGCATCGATACCGCGCCACTGCCGCGGCTTGGTGTAAGACGGCCCCTCGAGCAGACCGTCGGAGAAGCTGTCCTCCTCGTGACTCTCCGTGTTTCCCAGCACGCCGGGAATGAGACGCGTGACAGCCTCGGCGATGACGAGCACCGCCACCTCCCCGCCGATGAGCACATAATCGCCGATAGAGACCTCCCGCACCCGGTATTTCTTTTCCGCGTCCTTGAAGACCCGCTGGTCGATCCCCTCGTAGCGGCCGCACGCGAAGACGATGTGCTCCTCCCGCGACCACGCCTGCGCGTCGGCCTGGGTGAATGGTTTTCCGGCCGGCGTCGGGACGAGCAGCAGCGGCTTGTCCGCGTCTGTGTCTGCGTTGTCACCCGCGGCGTACGGGCGGGGCGCGACTTCCGCGACATCGTCGTGCCGCAGTTTGTCGTTCCGGTGGGCGGCGGCTGAGTCGAGCTCGGTCCCGGCGCGGCCGGAGGCGACATCGTCGAGCGCGTTGCCCCACACCTCGGGCAGCATGACCATGCCCGGTCCCCCGCCGAGCGGCGGCGCGTCGACCGACTTGTGGGTGCCCGTAGCCCAGTCGCGCAGGTCGTGCACGCCGACGGAGAGGATGCCCTGCTCGATCGCCTTGCCCAGCAGGGCGTGGCGCAGAGGATCGAGGTAGTCGGGGAAGATCGTGACGACGTCCAGCCTCATGGCACTCACAGCTCCAGCAGCCCCTCCGGCGGGGTGGCCACCAGATAGCCCTCGCCCAGGTCGATCTCCGGCACGATATCCATGACGAACGGGATGAGGACTTCCTTGCCGTTGTAATCCACCTCGAGCAGCTTCCGGTTGGGCATGGTGGTGACGCCCGTGACGTCGCCGATATGGGAGCCGCCGACAAGCACGCGCAAGCCGATGAGCTCGTGGTCGTAGTACTCGTCCGAATCCTCGTCGCGCTCGAGCGGCTCCGCGAAGAACTGCGTGCCGCGCAGCGAATCCGCGGCCGTGCGGTCCGCGACCTCCTCGAATGTGACCAGCAAGCGCTTCTGGTGCGGGCGCACCGACGCGACGGTCAGGTCCTGCTCCTTGCCCGCCTGGCGGCCGTGCAGCACCTCGCCTGCGGCGAAGAAAACATCTTCATCGTCCGCGAGCGGCTCCACGACGACCTCGCCGCGCACCCCATGGGACTTCACAACCCTGCCGATCCGGATTTCCATGCAGCTCAGGCTACCAGCGCCGACTGCCGCTACGCTCGAGGCCATGAGCATGAGGACACATCCGACCACGAGCGACGGCGTCCTGGCGCGGCACACCGCGACCTATGTCTCAAAAGAATATGCCAGCTGCGTCGTCGATAGTCGCCTACCGCATGCGCTGCTGTGGAAAGGCACCGCGTACGTGGACATCCACGCCTCGTACTCCGATCGGGCGTTCGTCGTCGTCCGCAGCGTCGACGGCGACACGACCACCGTGAAGCCGATCAGCGGCAGCACCGGATCGAGGGAAGAAATGCACGAGCTTCTCGACGCCGCCGTCGCCGGTGCCCAACGCGAAAACTACCCATTTCCGCCATGAGTTTTCCTGTTGGCATTGAAAAGCAAAATGCCCGCACACCGTGTGGTGTACGGGCACGAGTGCGGGGAGCTTAGTTCTCCTCGGACTCCTCAGCCTTCTCTTCCTCGGCCGGGGCATCTTCAGCCTCAGCAGCCTCGGCTTCTTCCTGAGTCTTGGCCTCGGCCTCTGCCTCTTCCTTGGCCTTCTTGCGCTTCTCGGTGATGGCCTCGGCGGTCGGGCCGTTGGAAGCCTCCTCGAGGGCCTGGTTGAACAGGTCGAGCTTGGACGGCTTCTCCTCGGCGACCTTGAGGGTGCCCTCGGCGCCTTCCTCGCCCTTGTGCTTCTGCCAGTCGCCGGTCACCTTGAGCAGAGCGGCGACGGGCTCGGTCGGCTGCGCGCCGACGCCGAGCCAGTACTGTGCGCGCTCGGAATCGATCTGGATGAGCGACGGCTCTTCCTTCGGGTGGTAGATGCCGATGTTCTCGATGACGCGGCCATCGCGGCGGGTGCGGGCATCAGCGACGACAACGCGGTACTGGGCGTTGCGGATCTTGCCCACGCGCTGCAGCTTGATCTTTACAGCCATGTTGAAAGTCCTTTACTTGGTCACTGGGCAGTTCGGACACCCGCCGCTTTCGACGGGCCGGTTCAACCCTTGAGTTTCACCTGCGTGTGACTACGGCCGGGCGGTGGGGCTTCCCGTTTTTAGGAAGTGTGCCGGATCCGGCGCTAACGCAGCTTTCGTTTCGGCACGCACTGAGCGCGCGTCAACCCGCAATACACTACCCCCGGGCGCACCGCCACACCAAAACGACGTGGGGGTTACCGGATTTCCGGGTTTCCGGCGGTAAGGTCTTCCCAGGAACACCCAGAAAGAAATTGAGACAACCAGCTTCGATGGCGAAACAATGTCTCCTCCTCTTCCACAACACCACGGATTTTTGACGCAATGACGACAACGGTTACCGCTCAGCAGCCCACGGATTCGAAACCGGCACCGAAAAAGCAGGCGTACCGGAAAGATCTCGACGGATTGCGCGGCATCGCGATCGGTTTGGTGGTGCTGTTCCACGTGTTCGTGGGGCGCGTCTCGGGCGGCGTCGACGTGTTCTTGCTGCTGTCGGGCTATTTCTTCATGGGCTCGCAGCTGCGGTACGCGATGCGTCCGAATCCTTCGCTGAATCCGTGGTGGCCGTTCTGGCGCACGGCGCGGCGACTGCTGCCGGCGCTGGCGGTGGTGCTCGCTGCGATCTACGCGGGGATTAGGTGGCTGACGCCGGAGATCATGAGCCAGGACCTGGCGAAACAGTTCACCGCGTCGGTGCTGTATTTCCAGAACTACGAGCTGGCCTCGCAGAACCTGGATTACGCGGCGGCGGGCGCGGAGACCTCTCCCCTGCAGCACCTGTGGTCGATGAGCGTCCAGGGGCAGTTCTATGTCTTCGCGATCACGACGGGCGTCATCGTGGCATTCCTCGCCTCCCGCGTCGGGGTGAGCAACACGAAGCTGCGCCGCGGCATCATCGCACTGTTGGCGGTGCTGGCGGTGGCATCCTTCGCGTACGCGTCGCGCCACGGTCTGGTGGGCACACCGAAGAATTACTACGAATTCCCCTCGCGCCTGTGGGAGCTGGCGTTCGGCGCGCTGCTGGCCATGCTGCCGGTGACGAACATAATCCCGGAAAAGCTCCGCGGCGCGGCTGCCGCGCTAGGTGTGGCGGCCATCGCGGTGACCGGCGCGATCATCACGACCTCGCTGGCATTCCCGGGCCCGGCGGCGCTCATTCCGCTCCTGGGCGCGGCTCTCGTCGTCATGGCAGGACCCGACCAGCCGGTCGCGCGTGTGCTGTCTTCCGGCCCGATTCTCTGGCTGGGCAAAGTCGCATACTCGCTATACCTGTGGCACTGGCCGCTGCTGATTCTCTTCACTGTGAAGTCGGGCCGCCCGACGCCTACGGTGGCGCTCGGTGTGCTGGTCATCGCCCTGTCGCTCTGCCTGGCGCACCTGACCTACACGCTTGTGGAGGATCCTCTGCGCCAGCACGGCAAGCGTCCTAAGGCGGGCGACACCCCGGTGCGTACCGCACGAGCAAGCTTGGCGACGACCGAGGGCCGCGGCCGCGCCGTCGGCGGCGCCCTGATCGGCGCGATCCTGCTCGGGGTCTTGTCGATTCAGCCGCTGCACGCGCGCCAGGTGGACAACGCCGATTTCAACCTCACGTCCGAAAAATACCCGGGCGCAATGGCCAATTTCGGCGAGAAGGTGCCGGAGGCGCAACCGCAGCCGGACCCGAATCTGATCGCGGATATCTTCCCTCCGACAGCCGACGACAACTGCATCATCTTCATGGACCAGCCAGCCGACATGCTTCCGGGCCCGCACTGCGTGTGGGGCGATCCCGAAGCGGAGACCACCGTCGTGCTGTTCGGCGGCTCCCACTCCGAGCCGTGGCTGATCCCACTCGACGAACTGGGCAAGGAGCACGGTTTCAAAGTGATGCCGATGGTGCGCCAGTCGTGCCCGCTGATCCTCGACGACCTCGACACCGTCAGCCCCGAATGCGCGGAATGGTCGCGCCTGGCGTTCAACACGATCATCGAGATGAAGCCGGACCTTACCATTTCCACTGCCACGCGCCCTGAGGGCCGCGCCGGCGAAGGCAGCCCCGGCCCAGACATCGTGCCCAGCTCATACGCCACAGTATGGGAAGAGCTGCAGGCCAACGACATTCCGTTCCTCGGCATGCGCGACAACCCGTGGGTGTTCAGCCGCGAAGGCGCGCACATGGACCCGAACGAATGCCTGATCGCCGGCAACGACTTTGAGGCCTGCTCGACGCTGCGCGACACCGTCTACGGCGGCGCCGACCCGTCTGCCGAGTACCTCTTCCCGGAGAACAAGCAGTGGGGCCTGGACACCTCCGACTGGTTCTGCGACGACGAGCTGTGCCCGCCGATCATCGGCAACGTATACGTCTACCGCGACCAGAACCACGTCTCCAACGCCTACGCCGCCACCACTGCCCCACTGCTGTGGGCGAAGCTCCAGGAGGTCTTCGCCGCGCTCGGCACCCCGGTCAAAGGACTCGAGCAGGCGTCTGCACTCGACCCGGAGCAAGGCTCCCTGACGGGGCAGCAGGAAGAAGGGGTGGACACGGGAGACGTCGGCAAACCGAGCGTTGAGGCGAACCCCGACCTGCTGCCGGAGCTCGGCGACCAATAAAAAATCCTCCCGCATTTTGAACTGCTCCCCATTAGTCGGTAATTGATTTCTCAGTCCAACTAATGGGGAGCAGTTCATTTCGCGGAAGGATGTGGCTGAAGCCTATTTGCCCTTGCCCATGCGCTTCATGGCCTCGCCGAAGTCGAGGTTGTTCAGATCGATGCCGTCCATGCCCGGCGGAAGCTGCTCCTGCATCTTCTTCAACTGGGCTGGATCGAGATGATCCATCCCCGGCATTCCGGGCATTCCGCCCATTCCCGGCATGCCCGGCATCTTCGGGCCTCCGCCACCCCGCTTCTTCGCGGGCTTGCGCTTGCCGTTCTTGCCCTTGCGACCCTTCGGTTTCTTCTTCGTCGCGGAACGGCCGCCCATTCCCGGCATGCCCGGCATTCCGCCCATGCCGAACTGGCTGGCCATCTTGCCCATCATCTTCTTCGCCTCGAAGAATCGCTCGACAAGCTGGTTGACCTCGGCGACCGTGACGCCCGAACCGTTCGCGATGCGTTTGCGGCGCGACGCGTTGAGGATCTTCGGGTCTTCGCGCTCGGCCGGCGTCATACCGCGGATGATGGCCTGGATGCGGTCGAGCTGCTTCTCGTCGACCATGTCAGCCATCTCGTTCATCTGTTTGCCGCCCGGCATCATCTTCAGCAGGTTGCCGATCGGGCCCATACGGCGGATCATCAGCAGCTGGTCGAGGAAGTCCTCGAGCGTGAGCTCGCCAGAGCCCAGCTTCATGGCGGCTTGCTCCGCCTTCTGCTGGTCCATCGTCGCTTCGGCCTGCTCGATGAGGGAGAGCAGATCGCCCATGCCGAGGATTCGGCTGGACATGCGGTCCGGGTGGAAGATGTCGAAGTCCTCGAGCTTCTCGCCCGTGGACGCGTACAGGATCGGCTTGCCGGTGACCTCGCGGATCGACAAGGCGGCACCGCCGCGGGCGTCACCGTCGAGCTTGGTCAGAACAACACCGGTGAAGTCGACGCCGTCGGCGAAGGCCTGCGCGGTCGCGACAGCGTCCTGGCCGATCATGGCGTCGATGACAAAGAGAACCTCGTCCGGGTTGACGGCGTCGCGGATATTGCGCGCCTGCGTCATCAGGGTCTCGTCGATGCCGAGACGGCCGGCGGTATCGATGATGACCACGTCCGCGTGCGTGCGGCGGGCTTCCTCGATCGACGCCGTGGCCACTTCAACCGGGTCACCGTGGGACGTGCCCATCTCATGTTCGCTCGAGTCCAGGGAGGTGCCCGGATCCGGCGCGAAGGTAGGTACGCCAGCCCGCTTACCGACGATCTCCAGCTGCTGAACCGCCCCCGGTCGCTGCAAATCGCAGGCCACCAGCATCGGGGCGTGCCCCTGCTTGGTCAGGTGCATGGCGAGCTTGCCCGCCAGTGTGGTCTTACCTGCACCCTGCAGACCGGCGAGCATGACCACGGTCGGCGGGTTCTTCGCCAGGTTGAGGCGGCGGGTCTCGCCGCCGAGGATATTGGTCAGCTCCTCATCGACGATTTTGATGACCTGCTGCGCCGGGTTCAGCGCCTCAGAAACATCTGCCCCTAGCGCGCGCTCTTTGACGCGCTTGATGAATGCGCGGACAACAGGCAGGGAGACATCGGCCTCGAGCAGGGCGATGCGGATCTCACGGGCGGTGGCGTTGATGTCCTCTTCCGTGAGTTTGCCCTTGCCGCGCAGACCTTTGAGCGCTGTTTGCAAGCGGTCGGACAATGACTCGAACACGAGTGGCACGCTCCTTGGAGAACGGTAGAGGGTTTAAGACAGAAACTTCCCTATACCCTAGCGCGCCGGGCTGCGGCGTCGATAAGCGAAGGCCACTTAAAGCGCGCTAATCGACGATCGCTGCCTCATCCGTCTCGCCCGTGCGGACGCGAATCACGCGCTCAACGGGAGCAACCCAGATTTTCCCGTCGCCGACCTCTCCGGTGCACGCGGCTCCCAGAATCGCCTCTACAGCCGCGTCAACTTGCTCGTCTGTGACGACAATTTCGAGCTTGATCTTGGCCACGTACGGGGAAGAGTACTGCGCACCGCGGTAGAACTCGACCCCAGCGCGCTGGCGTCCGCGGCCTTGCGCTTCGGTGACTGTGATTCCTTGAACGCCGGTCGCCTCGAGTGCGACGACGATATCTTCAAGGGTGAACGGCTTGATGACTGCCGTAATGAGCTTCATCGTTCAATCTCCTTCTCGTGAGTGGCTACCTCTTTCTTTTGAGTTGTACCCGCTTTACGGGAATGCGGTTCGTGGTGCTCCCGGGACTCGTTCAAACCGAGATCCGCAGCCGGTTTGTTGCTCGCGGGGAGGCCTCCCGGGCGCATGCCGGGGCCGCCGAAGTCGTAGCCCGTTTCGCGGTGCATCGAGTAGTCGATTCCCTCGAATTCCTGCTGGCGGGTAATGCGCCACCCGATAGTGTGCTTAATCGCGAGCGCGATCAGTAACGTGATGACGCCGCTAAGCAGCATGGCCACCAAAGCAATCAGGGTCTGCACGACGAGAAGCTTCCACCCGTCGGCTCCACCGCCGGTGAAAATTCCGCTCTGGTCGGCGAAGAACGCCACACCCACCGTGCCCCAAATACCTGCCACCAGGTGGACGCCCACTACGTCGAGGGAGTCGTCGTAATTGAAGGTGTATTTCAATCCCACACCGAAGCACGCGAAGATGCCGCCGATGAAGCCGAGCACGAGAGAAGAAACAGGGCTGATGTCGCCCGCCGCGGGTGTGATGGCCACCAAACCGGCCACAAGACCTGAGGAAGCACCGAGCGAGGTCGCATAACCGTCACGGAGGCGCTCAACCGCCAACCAGCCGAGCATCGCCGCGGCTGCCGCGGCAACTGTGTTCAGCCACGCCAGCCCTGCAAGACCGTCAGCGGCGAAGGCCGACCCGCCGTTGAAGCCGGCCCATCCGAACCACAGCAGGGCGGCGCCGATCATGACCAGCGGTAAATTGTGCGGACGGGAGTTGGATTGCGGGAATCCCTGACGACGCCCGATAACCAGTGCCAGCACGAACGCTGCTGTACCCGCAGAAATGTGCACCACGGTGCCTCCCGCGAAATCAATGGGCACAATCGCTGCTTCACCGTTCTCGTGCCCAAAAAGCAGAGCGGAAAGCGATTTCTCGCCCTCGCCGAGGATTCCTCCGCCCCACACCATGTGGGCAAGCGGGAAGTACACTAGCGTCACCCACGCGACGACGAATGCGATCCAGGCACCGATCTTCACGCGGCTCGCAATCGCTCCCGAAATGATCGCCGCCGAAATCACGGCAAATGTCAGCTGGAAAACGATGTCGACAACATTCGCGTAGCCGTTAGCGCCTTCGATATACGCTCCATTCGCATCGACGATCGAATTGCGCAGACCGAAGAACTCGAACGGGTTGGCAAAGAGTCCGGCAACGGACTGGCTGCCGTAGGACTCCGACCACCCCCAGAGCACGTACACCACCGGCACGACTCCGAGCGCGGTGAAGGACATCATCATCATGTTGAGAACACTTCGGCGTGAAGACATTCCCCCGTAGAAAAGCGAAAGCGCCGGTGTCATGAGCAACACCAGCGCCGCTGACACAAGCATCCAGCTTGTGCTACCTGCCATAGTGGCTGTCTGTTCGGGCATCACCTTCATCACCTCACAGGGTCTCTTGTGGTTTTCCGTTTTGGTCGTAGCGACCGAAATAACCGTAAACCTGCAGACTCTGCGTAAATCCCCCAAAAAGCAAAAATGCGACATAGGTCACGCCTAAGCCGCATTTTACATTCATTTGGTTGGACCTATGAACTAGTCATAGAACCGCAACCGCATTTAGCCGAGCAACGCGTCGACAAAGCCCTCCACCTCGAACGGCGCGAGATCGTCCGCGCCCTCGCCGAGGCCGACGAGTTTGACCGGCACGCCGAGTTCTTCCTGGACCTGGAAGACAATGCCGCCCTTGGCGGTGCCGTCCAGCTTGGTGAGAACGACACCGGTGATCTCGACGACGTCCTTGAACACGCGCGCCTGGGTCAGGCCGTTCTGGCCGACGGTTGCGTCGAGCACCAGCAGCACCTCGTCGACCTGGGACTTCTTCTCGACGACGCGCTTGACCTTGCCCAGCTGGTCCATCAGGCCGGTGGAGGTGTGCAGGCGACCGGCGGTGTCCACGAGCACGACATCGGCCTGCTGCTCCACACCTGTCTTGACGGCGTCGAAGGCGACGGACGCCGGGTCCGCGCCCTCCTTGCCGCGGACGGTGGACGCGCCGACGCGGCGACCCCACGTCTCCAACTGGTCAGCCGCGGCCGCACGGAAGGTGTCCGCCGCGCCGAGCACCACGCTGTGCCCCATGGAGATGAGCACGCGCGCCAGCTTGCCGGTCGTGGTGGTCTTGCCGGTGCCGTTGACACCAACGACGAGGATGACCGCCGGCTTGCCGTTATTCGGCATCGCCTTGATGGAGCGGTCCAACTCCGGCTTGCCCGCCTCGATGAGGGTCTCGCGCAGCATCGCACGCGCTTCTTCCTCGGTGGACACGCCGCGCTCGGCGATCTTCTCGCGCAGGGATTCGGTGACCTTCATAGTCAGCTCCGCGCCGAGGTCCGCCATGATCAGCGTGTCCTCGATCTCCTCCCAGGCGTCCTCGTCGAGGTCGCCCGCGGAGAGAATGCCAAGCAGTCCCTGACCGATCGCGTTCTGCGAGCGCGACAAACGCCCGCGCAGCTTGCCGATGCGGCCCGTCGCCGGCTCGATGTCGTCCAGCTGCTCGTCCGGCACCGGCTCGGTCTCGATGACGCTGGCCTCGGTCTCTTCCGCTGCCGGCTGCTCGGCTGCGGCGGCAGCGCCCGCTGCGCCTGCAGCTGCTCCTTCGCTCCTCTCGGGCGCCGGCGTTTGCTCGCGTGCTTCCTCGGCGGCCTCGGCAGTCGACCGCGCGGCTTCAGCCGCTTCTTGTGCTTCTGCCTCTGCCTCAGCAGGGGTGGCATCGGAGGGCTCTTCAAGCTCGACCGGGTGATCGGCACCGGCAATGTCGCCCGGCTTGTCTTCAGGTTCAGCCGGGGTTTCCGGCTCAACCGCCGCTGCAGGCTTCTTCTGATCAACCTGTGCTTCCGGGGCGGGGTCCTTCGCCGGCTCGACCTCAGCCGGATCGGGCTCGATCACTTTGGTCTCGGTCTCGCCGAGCTCGACGGGATCGACCTCGTCTTCGACGGTCGGTGCCGGAGCGACCTGCTCAGTCTCGGCGGCATCAGCGGTCTCGGTGTTCTTAGCAGAAGCAGGCTTTGCGGACGAAGCGGCTGCGGCTCCGGCAGCACCGGCCGCGGCACCAGCGTCCGCGACCTTAGGGGAGGTGGAGGGGGTGTCGCGCTTCAACGGCTCGTCGACACGCACCGGCTCTTTCTCGGCCGTCGGTGCGCCGGCGGGCGCGAAGTTGAAGCCGCCCTTTGCCTGGTAGTTGCCGGATTTCTCCTGCTGGGTGAGTTCTTTTTGCTGCTCCGGCTCCTTCTTTTCAAAGGAGACGGTCTTGGACTTCTTCCGGTTGTTGCCGACGACAATGACGATGCCCAGGATGATGAGCAGCACCACGACGACGGCGATAACGACCCACAGAACAGTTGAATTCATCATGTCCCCCATAGTGCCACCAGATGGCGCGTCGGGGTGCGGCTAGTCGGCAGTCTCGCGCGGGGCAGGGTTCATGCGCTGGGAAATGACGCGGGTGACCCCGTCGCCGCGCATGGTCACGCCGTAGAGCACATTCGCTACATCCATCGTTGGTTTTTGGTGGGTGATCACGATGAGCTGCGAGTCTTCGCGGAGTTCTTCAAGGAGGGCGATGAGGCGGCGGAGGTTGACGTCGTCAAGCGCAGCTTCGACCTCGTCGAGGACGTAGAACGGGCTGGGGCGCGCGCGGAAGATGGCCACGAGCATGGCCAGCGCGGTGAGCGATTTCTCGCCGCCGGAGAGCAGCGACAGCCGCTTGACTTTCTTGCCCGGCGGGCGCGCCTCGATCTCGATGCCAGTCGTGAGCATGTCCGACGGGTCGGTGAGCAAAAGGCGCGCTTCGCCGCCCGGGAACAAGGTGTCGAACACGCGGGGGAATTCGCGTTCGACGTCGTGCCACGCGTCGGTGAAAAGCTGCAAGATTTGCTTATCGACGTCATCGATCACCCCCGCCAGGTCCTTCCTCGCCTGGACCACGTCGGCGAGTTGGGTGGACAGGAAGCTGTATCGCTCCTCGAGCGCCTTGTACTCCTCGAGCGCGAGCGGGTTGACCTTGCCGAGCGCGGCGAGATCTTTCTCCGCTTTCTTCAGGCGCTTCTTTTCTTCTGCCTCGTCGAAGTCCTCGGCGGGCGAGTAGTCGGCGAGCAGGTCGTCGATGGCGATGCCGAGCTGTTCGACGATCTTTGTTTCCGCTTCGTCGATGCGCACCTGCGCCTGCTCGCGGGCGATGTCCGCGGCGTGCGAGGTGTCGCCGAGCCGGGCGAGCTGCTTCCGCAGCGCGCTGACCGTCTCGCGGGCGTGCGATTGCCGCGCGGCGAGCTGCTTCACGTCGGCGGAAAGCGTGTCGCGGCGCTGCGTGGCGTGCTCGAGCGAGCCTGCGATTTTCGCGGCGAGGTCGCGCGCGTGCTCCGCAACGGCCTGTGCGAGCTCGGCCTGCGCTCGCTTGCGCGCCATCGCCACATCGTGCCGCGCTTTCGCCTGCCTCTCGTGCTCCGCTTGTCTGCGGAGCGCCGCTCCCCTCCCCGCCACGTTGTCCACCGCCTGCTGGGTGGAACGGGCGGCGAGAGTCGCTTCCATTTCCTCCGACCGGGCTGTCGTGAGCGCCGCGTTCGCTTCGTCGCGCGCAGTCGCATCGGCTTCCTCGTCGGAGTCGGGGCGTTCGACGCGGGAAAGGCGGTCGCGGGTCTCGGCGAGTGATTTCTCGCGCCCGCTGAGCCGAATGTCCGCCTCGTTGGCCTGCTTCGCGGAGCTGGCATGCTGCTTCTGGGCCTGCTCCGCCTGTTTGACTAGGCGCTGGTGGTCGCGCTTCCACGATTCGGCCTGCGCGTCGTGCTCTTTGAGCGCAGCCTTCGCCGACGCGGCGGCCACGCGCGCTTCCTCCGCGGCGATCTTGGCACCTTCGAAGGTGCCGGACAGCTCGTCGAGTTCCGCCTGGGCCTCGTCGAGTTCTGCCGTGGCGGCCTCGATCTGGGCGGCTACCTCCACGCTGGAGGCGCCGCCGGAACCGGCGGCGAGCCAGCCTTCGCCGACGGCAACACCGTCGGGGGTCACTGCACGCAGTCGAGGGTCGTCGGCGATTGCCCGGCGCGCGGCGGCCACATCGTCGGCGAGAACCACATCGACGAGAATGCGGGTGATGGGACCGACGACATCGTCGTCGAGGCTGACGTGGTCGAGCAGCCAGGTAGTTCCAGCGGGTGGTGTGCCATCGAGGCGCCAAGACTGGCCGCCTGCGCCGGTGTCGACGACGACGGCGCGGGAGGCGTTGCCGAGCTCGTCGGCGATCGCGCTGTCGTCGACGTCGCCGGCGAGTGCTTCCGCGTGGGCCCCGAGTGCCGCTGCGAGGGCTTTTTCCACGCCTTTATCCGGCTTCATACGGTCGGCGACAGGCGCGAATTTCTCGCCCAAGACATCTGCGGCCTCCGCGACAGGGGCGGTCTCGCTGAGCGTCGCGATACGGGCCGAGAGCGAATACACCGCCTTCTCCCTCGCCTTTTGCTCCGCACGGAGCTGCTCCAAGCGCTGCTCGGCGGCGTCGGTTTCTGCGGCGGCGCGGACATGGGCATTCTCGAGGGGCTCGCGGCCCCTGGCGATCTCGGCGACTTTCTCGGCGGCTGCTTGCGCTTCCGCCTCGGCTTCCTGCGCGCGTGCCCGGGTCTCGTCTGCGGCGGCGGCAAGACGCGCGATCTCCTGCTTCGCGGACTCCACTGCGGCGACTTGGCTCTCTTCCTGGGCGAGCAAGCGCACGACGCCTTCGCGGCGGTCGGCGATCGCGCGGACCTGGGCCATGTGCTCGGCCTCGGCTGCGCGAGCTTTTTCTGCGAGCTCACCGACCCGCTCCGCGATCTGTTTGCGGCGGGCTTCCGCCTTTTCGTATTCGGCCAACGCGTCGGCGTGCTGCTGTTCGGCGCGCTCCGCCCGCGCGATCAGATCGTCGGGGTCCTGCCCGCGGTATTCGGTCGTGTCACCGACATGCGAGGCACGCTCGGTGGCGATGCGCAGCGTCGCCGAGGTCCGCTCCGCCAACGACGACAACCCGAACCAGAGCTGCTGCGCCCGCTCCGAATTCGCGGCCGCCGCCGAGTGCATCTCCTCGACCTCGGACAGGTGCGATTCCGCCTCGGTCAGCTGCTCGGTGACAGTCTCGACCTGCTGGGCGTGGAGGTGGGCGGCACGGGAGGCGTCGTCAAGCGATGCTCTGAGCGCGACCACCTTGTGGCCCGCAAGGCGCAGACGCGCGTCGCGGACATCCGCTTGGACGGTCGCGGCGCGCTGCGCGGCCTCGGCCTGACGTGCGAGCGGCTTGAGCTGCTTGCCCAGCTCGTCGGTGAGGTCCGTGAGGCGGTCCAGGTTCGCCTGCATGCCCGTGAGCTTGCGCTGCGCTTTCTCGCGGCGGCGACGGTGCTTGAGCACACCCGCGGCCTCTTCGATGAACGCGCGGCGATCCTCTGGACGCGACTCGAGGATCTCGTTGAGCTTGCCCTGGCCGACGATGATGTGCATCTCGCGACCGATGCCCGAGTCGCTGAGCAGCTCCTGGATGTCCATGAGGCGCGCCTTGGAGCCGTTGATCTCGTATTCGCTGGCGCCGTCGCGGAACATACGGCGCGTAATGGCCACGGACGAGTACTCGATCGGCAGCCTGCCGTCCGTGTTGTCGAAGGTCAGCGTCACTTCCGCGCGGCCCAACTGCTTGCGATCGCCTGCGCCAGCGAAGATGACGTCCTCCATCTTCCCGCCGCGCAAATTCTTCGCGCCCTGCTCCCCCATCACCCAAGCGAGCGCGTCGACCACATTCGACTTGCCCGAGCCATTCGGCCCGACGACCGCGCAAATGCCCTGCTCGAATTTCATCGTCGTCGCAGACGCAAAGGACTTGAATCCTTTGAGCGTCAGCGATGTCAGGTGCATTGTGCTGATCTTACCGAACGGTGTGCGGGCGTTTTCTCCTTCAAGCCCACGGAGCGTGTCCGGGTCGTTTTGTAGGCTCACGTCACAATGGCAGGGAAGAGCTGAAGGGTGGGGATGCGCACGTGCCGAGAAATCAGATTCGTTGGTACGCGCCCGGGGGCGAGACCGAGCCGGTGAGCAAGAAGGAATTCCGCTCGCTCACCAAAGAAGGCCAAGGTGCGTTAGCCGCCAGGATCAAGCAGCTGGCGCAGGCGAGAATCGGGCTTTCCGATCTGCGTCATCTACGGGGAGAGCTCTACGAAATCCGGGCCCAGGTGGGAAACAACCACTTCAGGGTGATCGTCATCCAGGACTCCCCTGTCCACTTCATCATTTTGTCCTGCTTTTACAAGAACCAGCAGAAGACGCCGAAGCAGGAGCTGGCCAAAGCAGAGCAGCGCTTGAAACGGTGGCGCTCCGGGAATTGATCTATCGGTTCAAGCCGATTACTGTGGCGGACATCGGTTCTAGCCGATATTAAAGGAGGCGCTATGCGTATCGACGACTACCGTGAGTCCAATTCCCAAGAATTCGACTTCGACGAACTTGTTGACGACCCCGAAATTCGTGCTGCCATGGACGACGCCGAGGAACGGCTCGCCATCACCGAAGCGCTTCGTGCGAGCCGCACGCAGTCGGGCCTTTCCCAGAAGTATGTCGCGGCTGAAATGCGGACGACCCAGTCGGCCGTGTCCGATTTCGAGCGCGGCGAGACCGACCCCCAGCTTTCGACCATTCAGCGCTACGCACGCGCGACCGGCGCGAAAGTCCGCATCCTCATCGACCGCCCGGGCAATGTGACCAGCATGGTCCCCCCGTATGCTTCAGTGTCCAAGAAAGTCTCTGCGCCGGACGCCAGCGGGCAGCGACCGCAATTGAAACTTCTGCCTTCCTACCGGAATATCCGGGTGAGCTAAACCATGGCCAAAGAAATCGATCACGCAGCCCTCCGCGTTCGAGCGGGAGCGATCGCGGGCACTAGCAATCTCTTTGATGTCCGCCTGGCTCAGTCGAATGTGGGCCTCAACCGGGTGCCGGCGCCTACAGCTCAGCTCAATGTGGACGTCGAGATGTCGCCGTCCGCGAGCATATCGCTCGACGATGACGAAGCCGGCCTGTTGCTCGTGAACGTGGAATTCCACGTCCGCATAGCTGACACCGGCGAGAACGCGGAGCCGGTCGCGGAGGTGGAGTGCGCGTTCGTGGCGGCATTCGAGTCCCATCCCGACAGCGAGCCGAGCGGAGACGAGCTCGAGGCATTCGCTGAGACGACAGGTCTTTTCGCGGTGTACCCCTACGCGCGCGAGTACATCTCAGATGTCACGCGACGCATGGGTTTGCCTGCTCTCGTGCTCGACCTGCTCAAGCGGTAGGCGTTAGCGCTCTTCGAATCCGGCAGCACCCCTCGGCTCGCTGTACTGCGGCACGACCGCGCGCACCTCACCCGGGCGCTTGGCGGTCGACGGCTGCTCTTCAAGAAGGGCGAGGAGCTTATCGACGTCCACTTGCTCCCCTTCCGCCACCACTTCCACGCGTCCGTCGCTCAGGTTCTTTGCGTAGCCGGCCAAACCGAGTTCGAGGGCGCGACTGCGCGTCCACCAGCGGAAGCCGACCCCTTGAACGTGGCCGGTGACGAAAGCTGTCATGCGTGTGGTGCTCATGCGCACCACACTAGCTTCCCTTCTGTTGTGCGTGCGCGCGTTAGATCCGCGTCAAGCCACCCTCGTCGGTGTCCTCGGCGGCGCCGTCGCGGCGCGCTTCGTCCACGGTGACGCGGTCCTCGGCGCTGCGCCGGGTGACCGGGTCGGAGCCGTCCCAGAACTCGACGTTCTTCAGCTCAGGCAGCATGTCGCGGTGGAAGACAGGGTCGATGCCCTGGGCGCGTTGCTCGCTGTAGTTCTTGAGCAGCTTGAAGGCGATGCCGCCGAGCGGCACGATCGCGATCAGGTTAATGATGACCATGGTGGCGGCCATCGTGTCGCCGAGCGCCCACACCAACGGCAGAGAGCCGAACGCGCCGAAGATGACGAAGCCGATCACGCCGAGCCGGAAGACGGTGAGAACGGACTTCTTGTCGGTCAGGTACTCGATATTAGCCTGCGCGAGGTAGTAGTTGCCGATCACGGAGGAGAACGCCAGGAAGAACAGGACGAATGTGATGAAGTGAGCACCCCACGCGCCGACCGAGTCAGACAGGGAGGACTGCGTTAATGCGGCACTCTGAACCTCTTCACCGTAGATCGGTGCCGGCCCGAGCAGGACGATGAAGGCCGTGATAGAGCAAACGAAGAGGGTGTCGAAGTAGACGCCCAGGGTCTGCACCAGGCCCTGCTTGACCGGGTGGGATACCGTCGCGGTGGCGGCGGCGTTCGGGGCGGAACCTTGGCCGGCCTCGTTGGAGAACAGGCCGCGACGCATACCGTTCATGAATGCGGCGCCAACAGCCGCACCGGCGATTTCCTTCAAGCCTAGCGCGTGCTCGACGATGAGGGAGAACATTCCGGGGATCTCGCGGTAGTTCACAACGAGCACGATGAGCCCGACAATGATGTACGCCAGTGCCATGAACGGGACGACCACCTGGGTCACATTGGCGATACGGGTGACGCCGCCGAAGATGATCAAGGCAGCGACGACGGCGACGACGCCGGCGACGACTGCCTTCATGGTGTTCGAGTCGGTGCCCAGAGAGCCGCCGACGGCTTCGACGATGGAGTTGGTCTGGATGGCGTTGTAGATGAAGCCGTAGGTGATCGAGATGGCCACGGCGAAGATGACTGCCAGCGGCTTCCACTTCTCGCCGAGACCGCGCGTGATGTAGTACGCCGGGCCGCCGTGGTAGTTGCCTTCGGTGTCCTTGGTCTTCCAGAGCTGCGCGAGTGTGGACTCAACGAATGCGGTCGCGCCGCCGACCAGGGCGATGATCCACATCCAGAAGACGGCTCCCGGGCCGCCCAAGGTGATGGCCAGCGCTACGCCCGCAATATTGCCGGTGCCCACGCGCGAGGCAGCAGAGATCGTGAATGCTTTGAAGGCGGAGATGCCGCCGTATTCTCCGTCGAGGTCGCGTCCGTCGCGGTCTTTGCCTTTCGGGCTTTCCGCGACAGCTTTGAACATCTCGGGCACCATGCGGATTTGAACGAAAATGGTGCGCAGACCGAAGTACACTCCCGCTCCCAACAGCAGGAACGGGATGACTTTCCACAGGTTGTCGTTGACGGAGTCCGTCACGAGCGACTCGAGTTTTTCCATGCCGGAAATTCTATATGCCAGTGGGGCTGGCCACCGGTTTTTAGTGGTGCTTTTAAGGGTGTGTCAGCGCGTCTGGCACACCGGGCAGTAATAGCTCGACCGGCCGTTGACCACCGTACGCACGATCGGACTGCCACACCGTGCGCACGGCTTTCCCGCTTGCCCGTAGGCGTTCAACGAGCGGGAGAAGTAGCCGCTTGCGCCGTTGACGTTGACGTAGAGGGAGTCGAAGCTTGTGCCGCCTGCCTCGAGCGCGCGTGCCATGACGGCGCGGGATTCCTCGAGCAGTGCCACGGCATCGCGCTGCCGTAGAGCTTTGCCCTTGCGGGTGGGTTTCACACGCGCGGCCCACATCGCCTCGTCGGCATAGATAGAGCCGATGCCGCTGACCACGGATTGGTCAAGCAGGACAGTCTTGGCCGCGACCTTCTTCGTGCGGATCTTTCTCGCAGTGGCCACCGGATCGAACTCGGGCTCGAACGGATCCGGCGCGATGTGCGGGATGGTGGCGGGCACGGACCGGAACCCGCTCGCCGCCGCTTCGCTGTCCGGACCGGTGAGCGGAACATACTGCCAGGAGCCGAAGGTGCGCTGGTCGATAAAGGAGAGTTCCTGAATGCCAGCAGGCCCGTGCAATTCCGCCCGGATGCGCAGATGAGGGCTGTCGACCAGCCCAGGTGCGCCGACGAGCATCTGGCCGGACATGCGGAGGTGGACAAGAAGCGCGGCACCGTCGGAAAGCGTGAGCCAGAGAAATTTGCCGCGTCGGTCTGTGCCAGTAATGGTCAATCCGGGCAGAACCGCGGCGAGGTCGACATCGTTGCCGCGAACGGCGCGCGGGTGCAGCGCCTCGACGACGCCGAATGTCGACCCGACCACGTGCGCGTCGAGTCCGCGGCGCACCACTTCCACTTCAGGGAGCTCAGGCACGTCAGACCACCCTATCCTTTACGCAACGCGATGGTTTCCGGGTGGTCTTTGAGATAGAAGAAGGCTTCGCGGGCGGCGTTCTGCTCCGCGGTCTTCTTGTTGTGGCCGCGGCCGGTGCCGCGGGAGGTGCCGTCGATAAGCGCCTGCGCGGTGAAGACTTGCTCGTGCTCCGGGCCCGCGGCGGTGGCGGTGTAGACGGGCGGGTTGCCGCCGAGTTCCGCGACGCGCTCCTGGAGCTCGGTCTTCCAGTCCTGGATCCAATGGGCGTTGTCGATCTTGTCGCCGAAAAGGCGCAGGATGACATCCCGCGTGGGGTTGAAGCCGTGCTGGCGGTAGATAGCGCCGAGCACCGCCTCGGTGGTGTCCGCGAGAATCGAGTCCTTGTCGCGGCCGCCTGTGGTCTCCTCGCCTTTGCCGAGCAGGATGTGCGCGCCGAGGCCGATCTCGCGCGCGACCTCGGCGAGCCCGTAGCGCGACACGATGCGGGCTCGCATCGGGGACAAGTCCGACTCGGGCCGGGACGGGAATTTCTCGAACAGCGCGTTCGCGATGGTCAGCCCCAGCACGGCATCACCCACGAACTCGAGTCGCTCGTTATTCGGCAGAGTGCCGTGCTCGTTCGCGAACGAGCGGTGCGTGAGCGCGAGACGCAGCTCATCCGCGTCGATCTCGACGCCGAGCTCGTCCAGCAGCGGCGTGTGGTCGACGGCCGCGAAGGCTTCAGCCAAGGCCTGGTCGCCAGGAATCTTGTTCTTTTTCGCGCGTGGCACGTGACCCCCAGCTACTTCTTAGAGCCGCTGTCCTCGTCGGACAGGAATTTCTCCAGGCCCGCCCAGCGCGGGTCGACGAGATCGTTCTTCTCGCCGGACACCCCGTCGGGGGTGGGCACGTCGGAGTCCTCCGGGCACGCCGGCTCGCAGACCGGGTTGAACGGGAGATTCAGGCCGGCTTCGTCGATGAACGCCTGCTCGAGGTTCACTGTGTCGTCGATAATGCGCGGCACGTCGTCGCCCGAACCGTCGTCCTCTTCGCCGGCGTCATCGCCGGTGATGAAGTCGTCGGAGCCCGAAAAGACCTGGGAGACGGAGATCTCCTCCGTCGGGGTGAGCTCACGGAGGCAGCGGACGCACTGGCCTTTGAGCTGGGCGGTCGCCGTGGCGTCGACAAGCACGCCTCCACCGAGCGGCGTGACGGTCGCTTCGACGGTGACCTCTTGGCCTTCGGGGATGGCGATCATTTCCGGGCCGATGCGCGAGGGCGACGGGCCGGTCAAGGTGGTGGTCACCGGAAGTCCGTCGCCACGCAGAGCTTCCGACACATCCACAACAAACGGATTAGTAGCCATAACGCACACCACAATACATTGCGGCGACTCCGCTAGGCGCAGGGAGAGTTAGCGGGCGTAGCCGCCTCGTTCGGCACGGTCACCGCGCACCTCGCGCTCGTAGCGGCCGGACGCGCCGGCCCCCTGGCGCAGGGCCGAACGGTCGGAGGTGACGGTGCGCAGCACGCCGCTCAGCGTCTCCTCGAATTCGGCGAGCTTGCCGTCGACATAGTCGTCGCATTCGCCGCGCAGACGGCTGGACTCCGCGTGGGCGGATTCGACGATGCGGTGCGCCTCTTCGTCGGCGCGGCGGGTGACCTCGGCTTCGGAGACAAGACGTTGCTGCTCTTCCAGACCTTCAGCGACGGAACGGTCGTAGGATTCGTTACCGTCCGCGACAAGACGCTCCGCTTCTCGGCGAGCGCGCTCCACCGTCTGCTCCGCCTCATCGCGAGCGCGGGTGACGGTGTTGTTGGCGTCTTCCTCAGCGTTGGCGACCATGAGGGTCGAACGCTGCTGAGCATCGCTCAGCATAGCCTCGGATTCATTGTGCGCGTCGGAGACAAGGCGTTGGGCCTCCCCTTCCGCGTCGCCGATAATCGCGTCCGCGCGGTCCTCGGCACCGCGCAGGATCTCGTCCTGCTTATCCAGAACATCCTGCGCATCGTCGATCTCGACGGGGAAGGCGTTGCGGATGTCGTCGAGAAGCGCGAGCACTTCGTTGCGGGGAACCATGCAATTCGACGTCATCGGAACGCCGTAGGCCTGTTCAACGGTATTGACCAGTTCATCGAGAGCTTCAAATACGCGGTACATGGGCCCAAGCGTACTGGCGAAACGACGAACGCCCCGGCAAGCCGGGGCGCGTGTCCTGCAATAGGTCGGCTGAAAGCCTGCCTGGGTGAACCGGCCTAGATGACGCCCTGGGCGAGCATCGCGTCGGCGACCTTCTTGAAGCCGGCGATATTGGCGCCGATCACGTAGTCGCCTTCGTGGCCGTACTCGGCGGCAGTGGCCGAGGTGTTGCGGAAGATATTCTCCATAATCTGCTTCAAGCGCGTGTCGGTGTACTCGAAATTCCACGAGTCGCGTGACGCGTTCTGCTGCATCTCCAGCGCGGAGGTGGCCACGCCGCCGGCGTTGGCAGCCTTGCCCGGCAGGAAGTGGATCTTGTTGGCGCGGAAGATCTCGATGGCCTCGGCGGTCGACGGCATATTCGCGCCCTCAGCGACGTACCTGACGCCGTTGTCCACCAGCGTCTTGGCGTGCTCGCCGTCCAGTTCGTTCTGGGTCGCGCATGGGAGGGCGACATCAGCTTCAAGGTCCCAGATGGAGCCATCGGCATGGAACGTCGCGTCCTCGATCTGATCGGCGTACTCGCTGACACGTCCGCGGCGAACCTCCTTGATCTCCTTGAGTAGTTCCACGTCGACGCCGTTCGGGGTTTCCACCCAACCGGAAGAATCGGAAAAACCGACGACGGTGGCGCCGAGCTCTTGGGCCTTGGAGATCGCGTAAATTGCCACGTTGCCGGAACCCGAGACGATCACCTTGGCGCCGCTCATGGATTCGCCGTTGTGCTCCATCATCTGGTTGGCGATGTAAACGGTGCCGAAGCCGGTGGCCTCGGTGCGCACCAGTGAGCCGCCCCACGTGAGGCCCTTACCGGTGAGGACACCCGATTCGTGCTCGTTGGTCAGGCGGCGGTACTGACCGAACAGGTATCCGATCTCGCGGCCGCCAACACCGATGTCGCCGGCTGGGACGTCGCGGTACTCGCCGATGTGGCGGTGCAGCTCAGTCATGAACGACTGACAGAAACGCATGACCTCGGCATCTGACTTCCCCTTCGGGTCGAAGTCCGAGCCGCCCTTGCCGCCGCCGATGGGCAGGCCGGTCAGCGAATTCTTGAAGATCTGCTCGAAACCGAGGAACTTGATGATGCCCAGGTTCACGCTCGGGTGGAAGCGCAGGCCGCCCTTGTACGGGCCGAGCGCGGAGTTGAACTGGACGCGGAAGCCGCGGTTGACGCGAACTTCGCCGTTGTCCGCGACCCAGGGGACGCGGAAAATGATCTGGCGCTCCGGCTCGCAGAGACGCTCGATCAGTCCGTAGTCGTTGTAATAGGGATCCTTCTGCAGGACGATCTTGAGCGAGTCAAGAACCTCCGCCACTGCCTGATGGAATTCCGGCTCCCCCGCGTTGCGCTTCAGGAGCTTATTGTAATAACCCGAGATCTGGTCTTCGTTCGACGTCACCATCGATCCTTTCTTCCGACTGCTCGATAATTAAAAAACTATAGTCCGGGTCACAGTGATTGATCTTGGCTCTTGGCCGAATTGATAACGTCTGGGATGTCGAACGCAATGCACAAACACCTCATGCCCCGCCGCGCCCGGGCTGGAATCTAAAGGAGCACTTTCAAAATGACGAATCCGTATCCTCAGCCCGAGAGTTCCTCCGTCGACGACGAGAGGGCGGGCTTACCAGCGAATTTTGTGGCCGACGCAAAAACAGCCCGCGTCGTCGTCGCGCCGGACTCGTTCAAAGGATCGGCGAGCGCGCAGGATGCGGCGGCGTGGATCGCGGAGGGCATTCAGTCCGTAATTATCGACTGTGACATTGCACACATCCCCATGGCAGATGGGGGCGAGGGAACAGCCGAGCTCTTCAGTGGCGAGACCGTCACTCTCCCCACGACCGACGCCGCCGGGCGCCTGACGGAGGCGAGCTACGTCTACAACGCGTCCGAAGAAACGGCCTATATAGATGTCGCCGCGGCGGCCGGTCTACCCGCGGTGAAGGACAACCCGGTGCCGCTCACCGGCGACACGTACGGCACCGGCGTTCTCATCGCCGACGCACAGACCCGGGGCGCCCGCCGCATCGTGCTGTGCCTGGGAGGCTCCGCAACAATCGACGGCGGCACCGGCATACTCGTCGCGCTCGGCGCTAACCCGCTCAACGCCGACGGCCACCCGCTCCGCCACGGCGGCGGCGCCTTGGGCGAGCTCGACCATTTCGACACCGCGAAGGTGAATATCCCGGCCGCGTCGGTGGAGTGGGTCCTACTCGCGGACTCGGAATTCCCCGCCACCGGCCCGCAGGGCGCGGCACATATCTTCGGCCCGCAGAAGGGAGCGAGCCCCGAGGAGGTCGAGAAGGTCGACGCGGCGCTGGCACACCTGTGCGAGGTCACCGGAGTGGATCCTGACCAGGCGGGCTACGGTGCCGCCGGCGGCCTGCCCATCGGCATCACGTGGTTGTCCGAACTCATGCACGGCACGACCGAGCACGTTCACGTCGTCTCCGGCGCCCGCACCGTCGCGGCAGCCCAGGGCCTGAAGGAGAGAATCGCCGAGGCGAATTTCGTCGTCACCGGCGAAGGGAAATACGACGAGCAGTCCGCCGCCGGAAAGGTCGCCTCCGTGGTGACGGAGCTGGCCCAGGAAAGCGGCGCCACCGTAGCGATCCTCGCCGGGGCATTCGAGGCGGACGTTCCAGAAGGCGCGCTCGCGGTCAATATCGGTGAGCAGGCCGACCACGACGACGTCCGCGCACAGCTCGTGCGAGCCGGGGCGGAGGCGGCAGTGGCCTACCTCAACACTTCGACGGCCCAGGGATAAACGGCTGGCAGCTCGAAGTCCAGCTGCCGCTCCAGCGCCACCGGGTCCTTCGGCAGGTCCGCTTTCGGGGTGAGCACGCGCGAAAGCCCCATCGCGAGCTGGTTCACCGAGCTCGCCCCCTCCGCAGTGATGAGGTAGCGCTGGACGGCAGCGTCGCCCGGTTCTTCGCCGCGTTCTTCCTCGTAGGCGCGGCGCAGCTGCGCCAGCAAGTCCTCGTGCACATCCGGCTCCGTCTCGCGCGTGACGGAACCGGATGTGAGGCGATCGTGGCGCACAAGGATCTCCACGGCGCTCGCGAACGCGTCTTCCACCTGCTTTCCTGCTGCCTCGTCGGGAACAAGCACGTCAAACTGAATCGTCGGCATGCAGACAGACTAGCGAATAGCCTTGAAAGGCATGACGCACCCGACATTTCCCATGTCATCCCCTGCATCGGCTCCCCTCGCGGCGGCACGCCAGCCACTGAGCACGATGGCGGACGGCACCATCAAGCAGCTCAACCCGTTCTCCGGCACGCAGGTGTGGACAGTTCCGGGGCGCGGAAACAGGCCGTTGCAAATACCGAAGAAAGAGGCACACGCACTCGCAGAGCACGAGTTCACGGACAGCTGCAATTTCTGCGTCGACAAGCAATTGCACACCCCGCCCGAGAAATCGCGGATGGTCTCCCGCGACGGCGGGTGGGTAATCCACCGCGACCTGCTCCCCGGCGAGCTGAGCGGCACTCAGCCCGAGTTCCGGCGCGTACCCAACCTTTTTGAAATCGTCTCCTACGATTATTGGGCGCAGAATTACGGCTTCAGCATGGATGAATCGCGCCACAACCACATGGAGCGTTACCTCTCCGACGACGAAGGGCGCCGGCACGTTCTCGACATCGTGCGCACGCGCCTCAAAGCGTCCGGGCACGACGGCAATGTCAGTGAAGACGAGCTGCTCGCGCACGTGCCCGCGTATCTCGGCGGCGGCCACGACGTGATCATCGCGCGCCGCCACTACGTCGACGGCGCGGCGGACTCCACGCAGCTCGCGTCCTCCGGCACCTTGACGCTCGACGAGCACTACGGCTTCATCGCGTTCACCATCGATTCTTTGCACGACCTGTACGTGCGCAACCGCTACGCGCCGTACGTCTCCGTGTTCCAGAACTGGCTGGCGCCCGCGGGCGCGTCGTTCGAGCACCTGCACAAACAGCTCGTTGCTATCGACGAACGCGGTGTGCAGGCCGACCTCGAGATCGCCAAGCTCCGGCAAAACCCGAACATGTACAACGAGTGGGGCGTCAATTACGCCAGCTACCACAACCTCATCATCGCGGAGAACGAGCACGCGATCATGTGCGCCGGCATCGGCCACCGCTACCCCACCATCAGCGTGTACTCGAAGTCCCCGACGCCCGAGCCGTGGCGGCAGACGGAAGAAGAGATCCGCGGGATGTCGGACCTGCTCCACGCCGCGCACGCGGGCACCGGCCCCGAGGTGCCGTGCAACGAAGAATGGCACCACAAGCCCATCGACCTGGACGTTCCTATGCCGTGGCACATCAACATCAAATGGCGCGTGTCCACGTTGGCCGGGTTCGAGGGCGGCACGAAGGTCTACGTCAACACTGTTTCGCCCTATGGTATCCGCGACCGCATGGTCTCCAGCCTGTACAAGCTGCGCGACGCGGGGAAGATCGCCGGCGACATCCGCATCGCCGCCGAATGCGCCCCGGCGCGCAACACCCTGCTCTACAACCCCGCACTGCACCAGCAGCGATAAACGAGCCGGTGAGCGACGAAAAACAGTCCGGCCTACACTAGACATTTGCACGGCCAAACAGACTGGCCGCGAACAACGCCGAACAAACTGAACAAGGAGGCCCCGAGCTACATGCCCGCCCATGCCGATCCGGCCACGATCAAAGAGATTCTGCAGAACTACACCGTGGATCCCGCATGGCAGCGCACGCTGTACCAGTACCTGCACGCGCACCCCGAGTTGTCCATGCAGGAGAAGAACACGCACGCACGCATCCTCAAAGAGCTCGAGCGTTTCGACTGCCAGGTCATCGCGCCGATCGGCGGTTACGGCATCGTCGCGGTCTTCCACAACGGGGAGGCGACGCACGGTTCGGCGGGTCCGACCGTGCTCTTCCGCGCGGACTTCGACGGCCTCCCGGTCACGGAGACCACCGGCGCGCCGTACGCGTCGACGGACACAGCAACCCGTGACGACGGCACCATGACCGGCCTCATGCACGCCTGCGGCCACGACATGCACGTGACTGCCCTGCTCGGTTTGTGCGACATCATGGACAACAACAGGGAGCACTGGGCGGGCACCTTCGTTGCCCTGTTCCAGCCCGGCGAGGAGATCGGCCGCGGCGCGACCGCGATGATCACTGACCGGCTCACCGACCGCATTCCCCGGCCGGATATCTGCTTGGGCCAGCACGTCATGCCGGGCCGCGCGGGCCAGGTGCAGACGAAGCCGGGCCCACAATTCGCCGCCTGCGATTCGATCCGCATCCGCATCCCGGGCCGCGGCGCCCACGGCTCGATGCCGCACGCCGCGGTCGACCCGACCTACACCGCGGCTCACATCATCCTGCGCCTGCAGGGCATCGTCGGCCGCGAGGTCGCGCCGAAGGATTTCGCGGTGGTCTCCGTCGGCCAGGTCAACGCCGGCACGACGAACAACATCATCCCGGACCACGCTGAGCTGGTGGTCAACTGCCGCTTCTACGACGACGCGGTGAAGCACAAGGTATACGAGGCGATCCAGCGCGTGGTCATCGCCGAGTGCGAAGCCTCCGGAATCAAGGAAGAACCCTACTTCGAGTATTTCGCCCACGGCGAGCTGTTAGACAACGACCGCGGCGCATTCATGACGGTCCGCTCCACCTTCGACGAAGTCTTCGGCCCCGACTCGGTGGATTCGGAGCCGTCGACTGTTTCGGAGGACTTCCCCAATATTCCGCTCACGTTCGGTGTGCCATATATTTTCTGGCTCATCGGCTCCACCCCGCGCACCGTGTGGGACAAGGCCGTGGCGGAAAACCGCGTGATCACCGACGTCCCGGTAAACCACATGCCGACTTTCCTGCCCGAGTACGAGCCCACGGTATACGCAGCCACCAACGCCGCCGCGGCGGCTGTGCTGACGTACCTCGCGCACCCGCTCGAGCGCCAGCCCTGACCCGCGGAATCCCGGCACACGCACCGCGTGCGCTCGCCGTCCAGTCCTCCCCCGGTACAGTGGCGGTCGTTAGCGATCCGCTGCACGACACTGCACGGATCTGAATGATCTGACGACCTGAGGTATTCAACGAATGAATTTGCCAGCTCATCCTCCTGCATTCATCGACACAGTCGGCGGCCACGTCCGGTCGGTCTCCGGCACCACTCCCGGCGCCTCGACCCGCAAGAAGTTCTGGACCGGCCTGTCCCTGGCCACAATGGAGCAGCTCGCCGACAACTGGGACGCCACCCTCAAGGCGTACAAGGCGACCCGCCAGCAGGCGTATTTCTCCGCCGAGTTTCTCATGGGCCGCGCGTTGCTGAATAACCTGACCAACCTGGGTCTTGTCGACGACGCAGTTAAAGCAGCCGAAGAAAACGGCCACGATCTACTCGATGCGCTCGAGGCCGAGCACGACGCTGCCCTCGGCAACGGCGGCCTCGGCCGCCTGGCAGCGTGCTTCCTCGATTCAGCTGTCACGCAGGATTACCCGGTGACGGGCTACGGCATCCTCTACCGCTACGGCCTGTTCCGCCAGGAAATCGCTGACGGGTTCCAGAAGGAGCACCCGGATGCGTGGAAGGAGAGCTTCTACCCGTTCATCGTCCGCCGCGGCACGCAGCAGCGCATCGTGAAATTCGACGACATGAACGTCCGGGCGATCCCCTACGACATGCCGATCACGGGCTACGGGACCGACAACGTGGGTACGCTGCGCCTGTGGAATGCGTCCCCGATGCAGGAATTCGACTACGACGCGTTCAATTCCCAGCGTTTCTCCGACGCGATCCTGGAGCGCGAGGCCGTCCACGACCTCACGCGCGTGCTGTACCCGAACGACACCACCTACGAGGGCAAAGTGCTGCGTGTCCGCCAGCAGTACTTCTTCGTGTCGGCGTCGCTGCAGGAGATGGTGGACAACTACATCGCGCACCACGGCGAAGACCTGCGCGGCTTCGCCGAGTACAACTCGGTTCAGCTCAACGACACCCACCCGGTGCTGGGCATTCCGGAGCTCATGCGCCTGCTTCTCGACGATCACGGAATGACCTGGGAAGATGCCTGGGACGTCACCACAACGACCTTCGCCTACACCAATCACACGGTGCTGGAAGAAGCACTGGAGACCTGGGACGTGTCCATCTTCCAGAAACTCTTCGGCCGCATCTGGGAGATCGTCGTGGAGATCGACCGCCGCTACCGCGAAGACATGGCGTCCCGCGGCATCGGGCCGGAGGACGCGCACCACTACTCGCCGGTGCACGACGGCAAGGTCCACATGGCGTGGATCGCCTGCTACGCCTCGTACTCGATCAACGGTGTCGCCGCGATCCACACCGACATCCTCAAGCGCGACACGCTGAACTACTGGCACGAGCTGTACCCGGAGCGCTTCAACAACAAGACCAATGGTGTCACCCCGCGCCGCTGGCTGCGCATGTGCAATCCGCGCCTGTCCGAGCTGCTCGACCGACTCGTCGGCTCCGATGAGTGGGTCACCGACATGGACAAGCTCAAGGAGCTGCGCCGCTACGCCGAGGACGACTCGGTGATGAAGGAGCTCCGCGAGATCAAGGTGGCGAATAAGAAGGACTTCGCCGACTGGGTACGTGTCCATGAGGGTGTCGAACTCGATCCGGAGTCGGTCTACGACACGCAGATCAAACGCCTCCACGAGTACAAGCGTCAGCTGCTCAACGCGCTCTACATTCTCGACCTTTACTTCCGGATCAAGGACGGCGAGCAGGACATCCCGAAGCGCACGTTCATCTTCGGCGCGAAGGCGGCTCCGGGCTACGACCGCGCCAAGGCGATCATCAAACTGATCAACGCCATCGGCGACCTGGTCAACAACGACCCCGAGACATCCAAGCTCCTGCGCGTAGTGTTCATCGAGAACTACAACGTCTCGCCCGCCGAGCAAATCATTCCCGCGACGGACATCTCCGAGCAGATCTCCATGGCGGGCAAGGAAGCCTCGGGCACGTCGAATATGAAGTTCATGATGAACGGCGCGCTCACCCTGGGCACGATGGACGGCGCCAACGTGGAGATCGTCGATTCCGTCGGCGAAGAGAACGCGTACATCTTCGGCGCACGGGAGGAAGAGCTTCCGGAGCTGAAGAAGAGCTACGACCCGAACGAGGTCTACGAGAATAGCCCGGCGATCAAGCGGGTGCTCGACGCGCTTATCGACGGCACGCTCGACGACAACCACACCGGCATCTTCTCCGACCTGCGCGATTCCCTGCTTATCGACGGCGGCTGGAATACCCCGGACCCCTACTACGTCTTGGGCGATTTCGACTCCTACAAGGAGGCCCGCGACCGCATGGCGGCCGAGTACTTTGCTGATCCGCTGCACTGGGCGCGAATGTGCTGGATCAATATCTGCGAGTCCGGGCGTTTCTCCTCCGACCGCACGATCCGCGACTACGCGAACGAGGTCTGGAAGATCGAGCCGACGCCGATTCACCCTGAGCGCTCCAACACCGAGGTGAACTAGCCAATGCACTCGTCGCCCGACCAGCACCTTGAGCGGGCCATCGAGCTGGCCACAGAGTCGGCCTCGACCGACGGCGGCCCGTTTGGGGCGGTCGTGGTGACGGAGAACGGCACCGTGTACGAGGGGCACAACACGGTGGTGGCCTCGCATGATCCGAGCGCGCACGCGGAGGTCAACGCGATCCGCGCAGCGTGCGCAGGTGAAGCAACGCATGATCTCGCCGGCGCGGTGCTCTACGCGTCCACCCAGCCGTGTCCGATGTGCGCTGCCGCGATCTATTGGGCGGGCATCGCGCGCGTGGAATACGCCGCCACTGCGCAGCAGGCCGCCGCGGCCGGGTTCTCTGATGTGGATATCGCCGAGTATTTGAAGGGCACGCTCGACAGTCCTGTACCCTTCACGCACCAGGGGCATTCGCTAAGCGACACGCCGTTTACCGCATTTGAGAACAACCCCAACGCCGTTGAGTATTAACCGCCCCAAGATCCTCCTCGTTGACAACAACGATTCCTACACGTTCAACCTCGCCCACCTGATTGCGAAGGTATCGGGCACGGAGCCGCTTGTTATTCCCGCGAGCGAGGTTGAATCGTGCAACCTCCCGGCGCGCGCATTTACTCCGGTGAGTTCACCCACGTCGTGATCTCCCCCGGCTCGGGCACCCCGGAGAACGATTCCGATTTCGCCGGTTCCCGCCGCGTCGTCGAAGCCGCCACCAACATCCCTCTGCTCGGCGTGTGCCTGGGGCACCAAGGCCTCGCCGCGCTCGCTGGCAGCCGCGTCACCCGCGCGCCCGAGCCGCGCCACGGCTTTGTCAGCCAAATCACGCGCTCTGGCGAAGGTATCTTCACGGGCCTGCCCCAAGGTTTCAACGCGGTACTGTGTTCGCCGCAAGCCAGATGGCGTTGCCGGTGTTGCCGGGAATGATCGGGTTATCAAAGATGATGTGAAGAGGGCGCACAAGGCCTAAGTCTAGTGTTGGGTGCGTGACTGCAATCAAACTGGACGGCAAGCGCTACCGCGAGGAGATTTTCGCAGACCTCAAAGCCCGGGTGAAAGCCTTGGGTGAAAACTACGGTGTCACACCTGGGTTAGCAACGGTCCTGGTGGGCGATGACCCGGCTAGCCAGAACTACGTGCGCATGAAGCACAAAGACTGCGAAGAGCTTGGGGTGGCATCAATCCAAAAACAGCTGTCGGCTGATGCGTCACAAGATGAGCTGGAGTCACTAATCGAAGAGCTCAACGCCGACCCGGCTGTGACCGGCTACATTGTCCAACTTCCGCTGCCGAAGCACTTAAACGAAAACCGCGTGCTGGAGTTAGTCAACCCGGGAAAGACGCCGATGGGTTACACGCCGTCAACCTGGGAAAACTAGTGCTGGGTGCGCCCGCGCCGCTGCCGTGCACCCCCAACGGCACGATCCACTTACTTGAGCGCTTCGGCGTCGATCTGGACGGTGCGATCGTGTGCGTCGTGGGCCGTGGGGTCACCGTAGGTCGACCGATTTCACTCATGTTGACCTCACGTGATGTCAATGCGGCAACGGTGCTGTGCCCCACCGGCACCCGCGATCTGGCCGCGGAGACCTGCCGGGCAGACGTCGTCATCGCAGTTGCTGGCAAACCCCGCATGATCACCGCCGACACGATCAAAGAAGGCGCGGCACTCGTTGACGTCGGAGTCTCGCGCGTTGCCGGAAAACGGTCGGTGACCTGCATCCCGACGTGTGGGACAAAGCAGGCTGGGTTTCTCCCAACCCGGGCGGAGTGGGGCCGATGACGCGAACGTTTTTAATCCGCAACATTGTGGAAACAGCTGAGCGCGGGGCCGGCAAGATTGACTAAACACCCACCCGGCGACATTTTCGGCTCGGCCACGCTGGATAACCCCCACGACATCGGTAATTGCCCATCGCCCCCGCCTCGGGGCGTGCAGTTGGCGATGGTGGCGGTGTTCGGCGTCGGGTTTGTCGCTTCTGCGCTGCTCGCCGCCTCTGAGCATTGGCGGCGAGCGACCTTCACGCTCGGCGCCGCGATGGTATGGCTGGGTGTTGTCCGCCTGAGCTGCGATTCAAAGCAGATCGGCGTGTTGGCGGTTCGCTCGCGTCGCTTCGACACCATGTTCTGTGCTGGGCTTGGGGCGGCGATGATGTGGCTGGCTTACTCGGTTGACGCACTCGGCTCATAGAGCCCGTGTGAGCATCCCAGCCACCAGCATTGTCTTTCTCCTCGTTGTCCAACTTCAGATCCTTGCACCCCGCATATCGCTTAGGTGCGCGAAAACAATACACGCCCCGTCGCAGTTTCTTGCTTCGCCAGTTCAGCGGGGGTTCCGTCGGCGATGATTGTTCCGCCCTCAGCGCCCGCACCCGGCCCCATCTCGATGACGCGGTCAGCCTGCGCGATGACCGACAGGTCGTGCTCGACCACGATAACGGTCTGCCCGGCGTCGACGAGCCCGTTCAGCTCTGTCACCAATAGCTCGATGTCCGCTGGGTGCAGGCCAGTGGTCGGCTCGTCGAGAATGTAGACAGTGTGGCCGCGGCGCGAATTGCGGGAACGCTGCAGCTCGGTGGCTAACTTGATGCGCTGAGCCTCGCCGCCGGAGAGCTCTGGGGCGCCCTGTCCGAGCGTCAGGTAGCCCAAGCCGACCGCCTGGAGTGTCTCCACTGCGCGAAGGATCTTCGGCTCGCCGGCGAACACGTCCGCGGCCTCATCGACGGTGAGGCCGAGCACGTCGGCGATCGTGCGGCCCTCCCAGGTGATCTCGAGGGTCTCGTCGTTGTAACGTGCGCCGTGGCAATCCGGGCACGTCGTGTACGAGCCGGGCAGGAACACCAGCTCGACTTCGATCTTGCCGGCGCCACCGCATGTCGGACATTGCCCCTGCTTCACGTTGTAGGAGAAACGCGAGACCGTCCATTTCCGTTTCTTCGCCTCGGGTGTGGAAGCAAAGAGCTTGCGCACGCCGTCGAAAAGCCCGGTGTAGGTAGCCAGCGTCGAGCGCTGCGTGCGGCCGATCGGCTTCTGCGTGATCTGCACGAGGCGGCTCACGGACTCGACGCCGGCGCGCTTATCGACGCTCCACTCCCCCGCCTCCTGCTCCTGTTCCTCGTCGTCATCGGCCACACTCGACGCCCCCTCGTGCAGAACACCTGCGAGCACTGTGCTGACGAGCGTGGACTTGCCGGAACCGGAGGCTCCCGCCACCGCGGTGAACTGGCCCAAGCCGAAGTCCACATCTAGCCCATCGATAGACCGGGCATGGACTCCCTTAAGGGACAATGTTCCGACGGCATGACGCGGGTCGTCGTTAAGCGAAAGAGTGCGGTTGTTGAGTGTCCTCGCTGTGGGCGTGTCCGCGTCGTAGCCCGCGGTAGGACCGGAGTAGACCACCTCGCCGCCCTGCTCGCCCGCGTGCGGGCCGACGTCGACGAGCCAGTCAGTCTGGGCGACGAGCTCCATGTCGTGCTCGACGAGCAGCACAGAATTGCCGGCGTCGATGAAGCGGCGGCAAATTTCGAGGACGGCGCCCCGCTCGGACGGGTGGAGTCCCGCGGACGGCTCATCGAGCACGTACGCCACCCCGAAGAGACCGGAGCGCAGCTGGGCCGCAAGGCGGATGCGCTGCAGCTCGCCCGCGGACAGCGTCGGCGCTGGCCGGTCCAGGCTCAGGTGCGCGAGACCGAGATCGAGCGCGGATTGCAACGCGGGCAGGATCTGCTTGAGCAGCAGGTCCTCGGCGGAATTCTCCTCCGGCGTCTGCTCGGCGAGCACCGCATGAACCCGGTCAAGGGGCAGGGTGCCGAGCTCGTCGATAGGCATGCCCGCATACGTGACCTTGAGTGCCTCCGGGTTGAGGCGGCGGCCGTGGCACGTCTCGCACGTGCGCGACTCCATGTATGACAAGACGCGCTTGCGCAGCGTGTCCGACTGGGTCTCCGCAAGCGTGTTGGTCAGGTAGTTCGCCACCGAGCGCCACGTGCCCTTGTAGTTGCGCTGGATCTGGTCCTCGCCGCGCAGCGGCTTGACCGTGACCACCGGGCGCTCGTCGGTGAACAGGATCCAGTCACGGTCTTTCTGGGGAAGTTCCTGCCAGGGGCTGTCCAGATCAAAGCCCAGCGTGGCCAAAATGTCGTGGAAATTCTTGCCCGCCCACGCACCGGGCCACGCCTTGATCGCGCCGTTCTCGATGGACAACGTCGGGTCGGGCACCATCGATTCTTCCGTCGGCTCGTGCACCGTCCCGGTGCCCTGGCACGTCGGGCACATGCCCTCGGGCGTGTTCGGGGAGAAGGAATCGGAGTACAGGCCCTTCGGGTTGTCGCCGGAACGCGAGTACAGCAGGCGGATGCTGTTCGACAGCGCGGAGACGGTGCCCACGGTCGAGCGTGCGCCGCCGCCGGAGGTGGACTGTTGCAACGCCACTGTCGGGGGAAGGCCGTTGATCTCGCTGACCTGCGGGTCCACGGCTGAGCCGATGAGGCGGCGCGCGAACGGCGCCACCGATTCAAGGTAGCGCCGTTGGCCCTCGCCGTGGATCGTGCCGAAGGCGAGGGAAGATTTGCCGGAACCGGACACTCCCGTCACAGCAACGAGAGTGCCGCGGGGAATGTCCACGTCGACATTCCTCAGGTTGTGCAGATGGGCATCCCTGACGTTGATTCCGTGTGCGGCAATATCAGCAGTTTCAGGCATGCCCACCAGCCTAACGAGGGCTGGCAGTTAACGCGGCCGGCGTGTGTCTTCGCCCAGCTGGTGGACGTGAATCATGTTGGTCGTGCCTGCGACTCCCGGCGGTGTGCCAGCGACGACGACCATCATGTCGCCTTCTTTGTACTTGTCGATCGACAGAAGCGCCTGGTCCACCACCCGCATCATCTCGTCGGTGTCGTCGACCTTCTGGCAGAGGAAGGTCTCCGCGCCCCACGTCAGGGCCAGCTGCGAGCGAACCTCCTGGTTCGGTGTGAACACCAGCAGCGGCAGGTGCGAGTGCAGGCGGGCGAGACGGCGCGCAGTCTCACCGGAGCTGGTGAATGCGACCAGTGCGCGGGAGTTGAGGCGCTCGGCGATGTCGCGCGCAGAGTACGAGATCACGCCGCGCTTCGTGCGCGGAATGTGGTTGAGCGGCGGGACGGAGCCCATCGACTCAGCGACACGCACGACGCGGTCCATGGTGCGCACGACATTGTGCGGGTCAACACCGACCGAGGTCTCGCCGGAGAGCATGACGGCATCGGTGCCGTCGAGCACGGCGTTGGCCACGTCGGACGCCTCCGCACGCGTCGGCCGGGAATTATCGATCATCGAATCGAGCATCTGCGTTGCGACGATCACCGGCTTGGCGTTCTCGCGCGCAATCTGGATCACGCGCTTTTGCACCAGCGGGACCTGCTCGAGCGCGATCTCCACGCCCAGGTCGCCGCGGGCTACCATCACGGCGTCGAAAGCGAGCACGATGGACTCGAGGGCGTCAACCGCCTCCGGCTTCTCCAGCTTCGCAATGACGGGAACGCGGCGGCCCTCCTCGTCCATGATCTCGTGGACCAGGTCCACATCGGACGGGGAACGCACGAAGGACAGCGCGATGAAGTCCACACCGAGGTTCAGCGCGAAACGGAGGTCTGCTTTGTCTTTCTCGCTCAGAGCCGGAACGGAGATGTCCATGCCCGGCAGGGAGACGCCCTTGTTGTTGGAGACGGGGCCACCCTCGGTGACCTCGCACACCACATCGTTGCCGTCGACTTCCTTGCAGACGAGGGCCACTTTGCCGTCGTCCACGAGCAGGCGGTCGCCCGGCTTCGCGTCTTCCGCGAGATTCTTGTACGTGGTGGACACGCGGTCGTGCGTGCCCTCCACATCGTCGACCGTGATGCGGACCGTCTCGCCGGTCTCCCAGTAGGTCTTGCCATCGCCCTCGAAGCGGCCCAGGCGGATCTTCGGGCCCTGGAGGTCAGCGAGTATGCCGACCGCGTGACCGGTCTCGTCGGTAGCTTCGCGCACCCACTTGTAGTTCTGCTCGTGGTCCGGGTAGTCGCCGTGCGAGAAATTCAGGCGGGCGACATCCATGCCGTCTCGCACAAGCCCGACGATCGCGTCCTTGCTCGCTACTGCAGGTCCGAGAGTGCAAACAATCTTGGTGCGTCTATCCACAGCTTCCTTCTTCTGATCTGTGCGGCCAGCTCAAGTTTTCAACTGGCCGGATAAGGATTGGATACGCGTCCCACGCTACCGAAACGCTACTGCTTTCGCTGTGGCGCTTCCTTGCTCTTGACCGTTGCAGTCTCGGTTTGTTCACTGTGATGGACTGGTTCATCCACTCCCTCACTAGATGCGGCCGATTCTTCGGTCTCCGGCTCGCGCGGATCGACTTCCGCCGGAGTCTCGCGTCCGCGGCGCATGAGGAAGAACACGATCGTGGAGACGATGAAGATGACGGACGAGACGACGAAGTTCACACGGAGACCGAAGATCGTGTTGGCGGCGTCGTCACGCATCGTCTCCATGAAAATGCGGCCCAGGGTGTATGCGGCGATGTAGAGCACGAAGACGCGGCCGTGGCCGAGGCGGAAGCGGCGTTCCGCCCAGAGCAAGAAGGCGAAGGCCGCGACATTCCAGATCATCTCGTACAGGAATGTCGGGTGAACGCTGGTCACGATTTCGCCGGTGGAGCGGCCCGTCAACGGTGCGAAATTGCCGTTCTCGTCGACACGGTAGAAGATGTCCAGCGCCCACGGCACGTCCGTCGGCCGGCCGTAGAGCTCCTGGTTGAAATAGTTGCCGAGGCGCCCGATCGCCTGGGCGAGAATGATCGTCGGGCCGACCGCATCGGCGAACGGCGGAAGTGGCACTTTCCGGTACCGGAACAGCGCCCACACCGCGAGCGTGCCCAGGGCGACCGCGCCCATGATGCCCAGCCCCCCGGCAGAGAAATTGAAGACCTGCCACGGATCCTTACCAGGGCCGAAATAGCTGTCGTAGTCCGTGATCACGTGGTACAAGCGGCCGCCGATGATGCCGGCGGGAATAGCCACGATCGCCGCGTCCCACACCATGTCGGTGTCTCCGCCGCGCGCTTTGTAACGGCGCAGCGTGAGTGTTAACGCGACGATGATGCCGGTGATGATGCACAGCGCGTAGGCGCGAATCGGGATCGGACCGAGGTGCCACACGCCCTGCGGGGGCGACGGGAAATTAGCTAGAGTCTCTGTAACCACGCAAACCAGTTTGCCTGATTACGGCCGCGATGGCGACAGCCCGCGCGGGCTTAGCGCGACGGACAAGCCGGGTGCTGGCCGGCGGCGACGAGACGGCGGGTGGCGGCGGTGACATTGGCGCTGGTCATCACTGCCTCACCCGCGAGCACCGCATCGGCGCCGGTGGATGCCGCGGAGATGAGGTCCCGGGCGTTGCGCACGCCGCCGAGGCTGATCCGCAGGACGCTTTCCGGAAGGCCGGGCTCGATCTCGCCGAAGGCTTCGCGGTTCAAATCGTTTGTGTCAAAGGTCCAGGAATTCACACCGATGACCGATGCCCCGGCGCGCAGTGCGCGGTCGGCTTCTTCCACGGTGCGGACTTCCGCCATGGCCACCATGCCGAGCGACTCGACGCGGTCCAGCAGACTCTCCAGCCGGGCCTGCTCCAAAAGGCCCACCTGCAGAGGCACCATGTCGGCGCCGTAGCAGCGGGCTTCGTGGATCTGGTACGGGTCGACGATCACGTCGCGGCACACCATGGGAAGACTGGTGGCGTTGCGGGCCTCGTCCATGTCGTTGAGGGAGCCGTCGAAACGCAGGCGCTCCGTTTGGCACGCAATGAGTGCGGCACCCCCGGCCTCGATCTCGGCGGCCAGGTGCGCCATCGAGTCGATCACACCGGTCGGGCCAAAGACGGGCGAGGTGCGTTTGATCTCCACGATCACGCCGCAACCCGGCCCCAAAAGCGCGGCACGAACATCGCGTGTCTCGGGCATGCTGCGCGAACGGGCCTTGATCTCCTTGAACGGGATCTGTGCTTCGCGCTCGCCAACATCAGCCAGCACCCCGGCGACAACTGGGTTGAGAGTCGCGTCGGTGACCAGCTGCTGCTTGCCCTGCACCGCGGTCATGCCTATGAGGGTATCCGCTTCTGCGGAGTCCACGAAATCAACGAGCGGCAGGGACGGAGATTGAGCGCAGAGTCACTCTCGGTTCGTGGGGGTGGTGCCCGAAGATGTGTCGGTGGGGTCCATGTCTGCGTCGATCGCGTCCCACAGAACACGGCCCGAATCAGGCTCGGCTTCAAGGTCGTGCTCGATCTTCTCGCGGCGTTGGGAGGCTTTCTCGTATTTGTTCACCGTCACCGCGTCGCGCCCTGGGCGCGCGGCGAGCATGAGACCTCCGGCGGCCGCGACGAGTGCGGCGAGCACAGCGGCGGCGGGGCCGAGCGCGGCGACGTCGATATTCGAGATAGCAGCCCATTCCGGAATGGCGGTCTCGCCTACGGTGCTGCCGATCGTGGTCTCTTCCCCACCCAGAGTCAGCAAGGCTTTCGCCCGTTCGGGATCCGGCGAGCCGGTCAGCAGGCCGAGCGGCGGGACCGTCACGGCGAGTGCCGCGGCCGCCCCGACACCGCCAACCAAGCGGCGGCCCCAACGGCGCAAAGCTAAACCTGCCACAGCCGCGGCGAGCAGCAACAATACCACGGCGGTGACCTCTGTCGACCACGTTGCGCCGTTGACCTCGACGGCGCCGTTGCCGGTGCGGTCGTCGTCGTAGTGCACCGTCATCCACGTCACGCGCGAGGCCAACCACAGCGTCAACGCACCCAGGCCCATGAGCAATGCGCCTATCCGCGCGAAGCGCTTCTCCTTGGCCGCATCGCCCGTCGCGACGGTGTTCTTCACGTGCGTGCCTTTCGTGTCCGTGTTTCTCGCGTCCGTTTCGCTCACCGCTCCCCCTCCTCCGGTGCGAGCAACACGTCGCTGTCGAAGCACGTGCGGTCGCCGGTGTGGCAGGCGCCGCCGCGCTGTTCGACGATCATGAGCACGGTGTCGCCGTCACAGTCGAGCCGCACCTCGGTTACGTGCTGCGTGTTTCCGCTGGTCAGCCCTTTAACCCAGTACTCCTGCCGGGAGCGGGAGTAATAGGTGCCCTGTCGGGTCGCCAGGGTGTAGGCGAGCGCACGGTCATCCATCCACGCCATCATGAGGACTTCACCTGTTCCCGCAGCCTGGACGATGGCGGGCACGAGCCCGGCGTCGGTGAAGCGCACTCGGTCACGGATGCCTGTGGGCAGTTCCGCCTCTTCCGGGCGCAGTTGATTCTGGGGACTTTCCACCACTAGAGACGCACCTCGCAGCCGGCATCGTCAAGCGCCTTCTTGACCTCGCCGATGCTCACCTCGCGGAAGTGGAAAATGGACGCAGCCAGCACGGCATCTGCGCCAGCCTTGACCGCGGGCGGGAAGTGCTCGGCTTTTCCCGCTCCGCCGGAAGCGATGACGGGAATGGAGACGGCACCGCGCACGCGCTCGATCAGTTCGATGTCGAAACCTTCCTTGGTGCCGTCGCCGTCCATGGAATTGAGCAGGATCTCCCCCACTCCGAGTTTTTCACCGGTTTTCGCCCATTCAACCGCGTCGATCTCAGCCGAGCGGGTGCCGCCGTGGGTGGTCACTTCAAAGCCTGACGGCTGCGGGGTACCGCCTTCCGGAACGCGGCGCGCATCGACGGACAGCACGATGCACTGCGCGCCGAAGACTTGGGACAGCTCGCCCAGAAGCTCCGGGCGGGTGATCGCCGCGGTGTTGACCGAGACCTTGTCGGCGCCCGCGCGCAACAGTTCGCGCACGTCGTCCTCGGTGCGGACTCCTCCGCCCACGGTGAGCGGAATGAAGACCTGATCGGCGGTGCGGCGGACCACCTCAAGCATCGTTCCGCGCCCCTGCTTGGAAGCGGTCACGTCGAGAAAGGTCAGCTCATCTGCGCCTTGCTCACCGTAGAGCTTCGCTAGCTCCACCGGGTCGCCGGCATCGCGCAGGTTCTCGAAGTTCACGCCTTTGACAACCCTGCCGTTGTCCACGTCCAGGCACGGGATGACCCTTGTTGCCACTGACATGCGCACCATCACTTTCTTCCGGCATCGCGCTGAATGGACTTCATGGTACGCAGCACCTCTTCGTGCACGTCCGGGGCCCCGGCGATCACGCCGAGGGAGCCGAGCTTCCATGGCTCGCCGTCGATGTCGGTGACCACGGCACCCGCGCACCGCGCGAGCAAGACTCCCGACGCGTTGTCCCACGGGAACGGCGAGAAGCTCACGGCCGCCTCGTAGATGCCTTGCGCGACAAAGGCCAAGTCCAACCCGACCGAGCCACTGATACGCGGGCGCATATTGGAGTATTCGAGCGCCTTGATCAACTTCAGGCGGCTATCCGGCGGCACTCGGCTCGTGTCGTCGGTGCCCACTGTGCCGACTCCGACTTGGTTGCTGGCCGGAGCGGTGTCGTCGATACGCGGAAGTGCAGAACCGTTGAGCGTCACGCTTGATCCCTCCACTGCCGTAAGACGCATGTTCAGTAAGGGAAGGTCCGTCACGGACACAACTGGTTGATCGTCGACCACCAGAGAAATGAGTACAGCGCAGTTGGGATTTCCGGAGGAGAAATTGGCGGTGCCGTCGATGGGGTCGACGACCCACAAGGCGTCATCATGTGTGTGTCCGCCCTTTTCTTCGCCGAGGACCGGAATGCCCGTGGATTCGGTGAGGTGCTTCCGTAAGGTGGTCTCGATCTGCAGGTCCACTTCGGTGGCGAAGTCGTTGCACCCCTTGTACAGCGCGGGAGCTGCTCCGAGTCCTTCAACGAACTGCCAGCGCGCGACATCTGCGGCTTCCTCGGCAACACCGAGGAACCTGTTCAACTCGTCTGCCTGCATGGCTGAGCTACTCATTTCCTGGAGCGGCCGCAATTTCCAGCGCCTCGCGCAGCGTGAAACGCTTCTCGTAGAGCGCCTTGCCGACGATCACGCTGTCGATCCCCTCGTCGGTGTAACGGGCGATCTCTGCGATATCTTTCAGCGTGGACACGCCGCCCGACGCAGTGACCGCGGCGTCTGTGGCCGCGGAGACCTCGCGCAAAAGGTCCAAGTTCGGACCGGCGAGCGTGCCGTCTTTGCTCACGTCGGTGACCACGAAGCGCGCGCACCCCGCGGAATCGAAGAATTCGAGCACCTCCCACAGGTCGCCGCCGTCGGACGTCCAGCCGCGGCCCTTCGTGCGCCACTCACCGTTTTCCTCGCGCACGGCGATGTCGACGGCGATTTTCTCACCGTGCTTCGCGATCGCTTCAGCCGCCCAGTCCGGGTTCTCCAGCGCCGCGGTGCCGATATTGATGCGCTTTGCGCCTGTGGCCAGCGCACGCTCAAGCGTCACGTCGTCGCGGATCCCGCCGGTCAGCTCCACGTTGATGGACAGCTTGCTCGTGATCTCGGCCATCAGCTCGTGGTTCGAGCCACGCCCGAACGCCGCATCCAGGTCGACGAAGTGCAACCAGTCCGCGCCTTCTTCTTGCCACTGCAGCGCCGCGTCCAGCGGGGCGCCGTAATTCTTCTCCGTACCGGCTTCCCCCTGGTCAAGGCGGACAGCCTGGCCGTCGACGACGTCTACTGCGGGCAGAACGGTGAAACTCATATCCGCAGTCTAATGGAGATGGCCGACCCAATTCCGCAACAACGTCAAACCAGCCTCCCCGGACTTCTCCGGGTGGAATTGTGTGGCCCACAGCGGCCCGTTTTCCACCGCCGCGACGAACCGCGAATTGCCGTGCTCCGACCAGGAGACCTTTGGCGCGGCAATGAAGTCGTCCTCAGCCATCTCCCAGTTCTGCACGCCGTAAGAGTGCACGAAGTAGAACCGCGTGCCCACGTCGAGGCCCGCGAACATCTCAGAGCCGCCGGCCACGTCGACGGTATTCCAGCCCATATGCGGCAAGACGGGGGCATCGAGCTTATCGACGACGCCCGGCCACTCCCCGCACCCTTCTGCCTCGATGCCGTGCTCGAGTCCTCGCTCGAACATGACCTGCAGCCCCACGCAGATGCCCAGCACCGGCCGGCCGCCGGCAAGACGCTGGCCGATCAGACGCGGCCCCGCGACATCCTTCAAACCCCGCATGCACGCGTCGAATGCGCCGACACCCGGCACCACCAGTCCGTCAGCTTCTACCGCGATCATGGGGTCGCGCGTGACCACCACGTCCGCCCCGACGTGCTCCAGCGCGCGCTGCGCCGAGCGGAGATTGCCTGCACCGTAATCCAGAAGCGCCACCACGTTGCTCATGAGTGGGAAGTTTAGCTGTCTACCTCACCCTTCCGGTACACCGCTTCCAGCCGTCGAGCAATCTCCTCAGTGTCGAACTCACCGGTGGAACCTGCTATCACCAGATCAAACCAATCGTCATCAGAGATACGGCGGTCATCGCGACCATGAACCCTGAGCATGATCGAGCCCAGCAGGACTCCCACTCTCTTGTTTCCGTCGAGGAACGGATGATTCGATTCAATACTGTGCACAAGCGCCGCAGCCTTCGACCATTCATCCGGGTAGAGCTCTTCACCGCAGAAGGTCGCCCACGGCCGCTCTAATGCCGATGCGAGCAGGCCCATATCTCCGACGGCAAACCCGTGTTCTTCGAGAGCGGGAAGAACCGTCTCGAGCGTGAATCTGCGCCGTTGCTGAGACTTCGCCTCTACTAAGCGTCCTTCAATCGCTGCATCAGACCTGCCCGCTCGCTGAGCAACTCACTTATATCCCGGGAGTTGGCGAGACGCGCCTGCTCTGTCTCCCACTCTCTGCGAATCAGCATTGAAATGACCCGTTGCTTAGACAGCCCCGAAGAAGCGGCGAGGTCGCTCAATTGATGATCTTCCTCGGGGGTCAAGCGGAGATTCAAAGCCATGACAGAACGGTACCATTTAGGTACCGCTAGGACCTACCGGTCGAGACGGCGTTTGCCGATGATCCAGTCCGCTGTGGTCATGACGATCCCAGCGACGACGACGGCACCGGAGGCGGCGAATGCGCCGGCAGCGCCGAGCCCGGCGATCATGCCGCCGAACATGAACGATCCGATGCCCTGGCCGCCGTCGAAGCCGACATTCCACACGGCCGACGCGTGGCTGACCTTGGACTGCGGCAGGCGGTAGAACATGCTCAGCAGGGACTCGTTCTGAACAGCGCCGAAGCCCGCGCCAAAGAAAATGGCGGAGACGAACAGCCACACCGGGTGGGCACTGGAGGCAAGGCTGGCCGCGAAGCCGAACATGCCCACAGCGGCGGCGATCTGGAACGGGATCATGAGCGTGCCGGGCTCTCCCCGGCGGTCGGCGACGACACCGGTGAAGATGCGCGCGGACATCACAGCGAGGTTGATCACCGCGAGGATCGCGCCGCCGAGCGTCGTGCCGGAGGTGATGCCGGTGTCGCGGGCGGCATCGGGCAGGAAGTTGGCGATGAGGCTGTACGCCATCGCTGCGATCGCCAGGGCCAGGGTGGGCACGAGCACGAGCTTCCACGTCGGGGCGGACATCGCCCCGCTCGCGACCGGGTCCGGCTGTGCGCCCTTGAGCGGCGGAATGCCGGCGCAGGCCAGGCCACCGACGGCCGCGATCGCCAGCGCGATGATCCACACCGGCGAGTAGCCGAAGTGCTCGCTGACGAACAGACCCAGCGGCAGGGCGATCATCTGCGCCGAGCCGCTCGATGCGCCGAACACGCCGGAGGCTTTACCCAAGAACTTGCGGGGCACGAGCTCCGCAATGATGGCCGCTTCCGCCACGGTCATCGCCCCGAAGCCGACGCCGCGCACAACACTCACCGCGAGCACCACCGCAGGATCCATGCTCCAGATGAACGCCAGCGCCGGCACGCCCAGCAGCACCGCGGATACCGCGATCGCCGAGCGGTAGGTGAATGTGCGCAGCAACCGCGGCATGAAGACCTGGGTGAGCACGGTCGCCGCCATGAACACGCCTGTCGACGCGCCCGCCAGAGCATGGGAGCCGCCCGCGTCCAACACGGCCACCGGAACGACCGGCAGCAACAGCGCCCATGAACCGAACGCCGCGGCGACAGCCACCAACGTCGGAATGAAGCCTTGCGCCTCCCAGACTGAATTCATGTTCGCATCAGTCTGCGCGGCAGCTGTCCCCGCGTCCTGCGTGGAACCCACGGTGAAAACCTCCCACAACTCACATCGACTACAGGCAAATAAAAATCAGGCCCTTGCCCGGCCGCGCAGGAAAACGCGGCTGGGAACAGCCCGAAAGATCAGTGTTGAACTGGGAACAACCAGCTCAACTACGGCGACGACGCGTCGTCGATAAGCGTGCTTTTAAAGCGCGCCCTTGGTAGAGGGTACGCCCTCAACGCGCGGATCGCGCTCGTAGGCCTGGCGCAGAGCGCGCGCGACAGCCTTGTATTCGGCTTCCGTGATGTGGTGCGGGTCGCGCCCGTACTGGACATTGACGTGCAGCGTGATGCGCGCGTTGTACGCAAGCGTCTCGAAGAAGTGGCGGTTGATCACCGTGGCATAGTGCCCGCCGATGATCTGCCAATCCATGCTTTCCGGCTCGCCGTTCATGACGAAGTACGGGCGGTTGGAGATGTCCACGGTGGCATCCACGAGGGTCTCGTCCATCGGCAGCGACATGGAGCCGAAGCGGCGGATGCCCTTCTTGTCCCCCACCGCATCGATGAGCGCCCAGCCGAGCGTGATCGCCGTGTCCTCGACCGTGTGGTGCGCGTCGATGTGGGTGTCGCCTGTCGCCGCGATCTTCAGGTCGAAGCTGCCGTGCGTGCCGAATGCGGTGAGCATGTGGTCGAAGAAAGGCAGGCCCGTGTCCACGTCGACTGTGCCTGTGCCGTCGAGGTTGATCTCCACCGAGATATCCGACTCGCTGGTCGTGCGCGTTGCTGTCCCAATCCGGTCAGTCATTTTTCTTAATCTCCTTCGCTGCAGCCAAAAACGCGTCGTTTTCTTCATCCAACCCGATTGTCACACGCAAATGACCAGGAACGCCGACATCGCGGATGAGCACCCCACGGTCGAGAAATTCCTGCCACGCGGCGTGGGCATCGTCGAAATCGCCGAAGAAGAGGAAATTCGATTCGCTTTCCACGACGGTGTACCCCAGCTGAAGCAGCGCAGCCTGGACACGCTCACGCTCGGAGGCGAGCTTATCGACGTTCGCCAGCGTCTCCCCCGCATGCCGCAGCGCCACCCGCGCCGCAGCCTGGGACAGAACAGAGAGGTGGTACGGCAGGCGGACGAGCATGACTGCCTCGATGAACGCTCTAGCCGCCACGAAATAACCGAGCCGGCCGCCGGCGAAGTCGAATGCCTTCGACATGGTGCGGGAAACCACCAGCTTCGCCGGGTACTTCTCCAGCAGCGTGACCGCCGACGGCGACGGGGAGAATTCCGCGTACGCCTCGTCCACGACCACAATGCCGGGCGCGGCCTGGATGATCCGCTCGATGTCGGCGAGCTCCGTCACATCGCCCGTGGGGTTATTGGGCGTGGTGACGAAGACGACATCAGGCTTCTTCTCCTCAATCTCGTGGACGGCCACGTCCACGTCGATCCGGAAGTCCTCCCCGCGCGGGATGCCGATGAACTCCGTCTGCGTGCCTGACGACAGAATCGGGTGCATGGAATAGCTGGGCACAAATCCCATCGCCGTGCGGCCTGGACCGCCGAAAGCTTGGAGGAGCTGTTGGAGAACCTCGTTGGATCCGTTCGCCGCCCACACCTGGTCGCGCGTGACGTCGACTCCGGTCTGCTTCGACACGTACGCAGCGAGGTCGTCGCGCAGCTCGACGGCATCGCGCTCCGGGTAGCGGTTCAGCCCGGACGAGACCCGCCGGACCTCGTCGACGAGGTCCGCGATGAGGTCGTCCGACGGCGGGTACGGGTTCTCATTCGTGTTCAGCGCCACAGGCACGGACAACTGCGGCGCGCCGTAGGGCGACTTTCCGCGCAGCTCGTCGCGCAGCGGCAGGTCGGACAGGGACGGCTGGTTCTGCTGGTTCTGCTCAGTCATGAAGTCTCTCGGTTTTCCCCTCTAGTTCTCCGTGCGCGCCTTGATCGCTTCGCCGTGGGCGGGCAGCTGCTCGTCGGTGGCCAGGGTGATGATGTGCGGACCGACCTCGGTAAGCGCGTCCTCGTTGTACTCGATGATGTTCACCGGACGCAGGAATGTGTGGGTGGACAGTCCCGGCGTGAAACGTGCCGTGCCGGAGGTAGGCAGCACGTGGTTGGAGCCGGCAATGTAGTCGCCCAGCGGCACCGGGGAGAACGGGCCGACGAAGATCGCACCAGCGTGTGTGATTTTCCGCGCAACCTCTGCGGCGTTGCGGGTGTGGATCTCCAGGTGCTCCGCCGCGTACGCGTCGGCGACAGCAATGCCCGCGGCCAAGTCGTCGACCAGGATGATGCCCGACTGCTGGCCGCCCAGCGCGGTCGCGGCGCGGTCGGCGTTGAGCGTCGCCGCTGCACGGGTGTCAATTTCCTCGTCCACCGCCTGCGCCAGCTGCTCCGAATCGGTGATGAGGACCGAAGCCGCGTTCTCGTCGTGCTCCGCCTGGGAGATCAAATCCACTGCCACAAGCGCCGGATCCGCGGAGTCGTCGGCGAGAACGGCGATCTCGCTGGGGCCGGCCTCCGCGTCGATGCCGACGACGCCGTTGACCACGCGCTTCGCCGCCGCCACGAACACATTGCCCGGGCCTGTGACCATGTCCACCGGCTCAAGGCCCTCCCCGTCGTCGCCGTAAGCCATGAGCGCCACGGCCTGCGCACCGCCCACAGCCCAGACCTCATCGACACCGAGCATCGAGCACGCGGCCAGAATCGTCGGGTGCGGCCATCCGCCGTGCTCCGCCTGCGGCGGACTGCACACCACGAGGGATTCCGCACCGGCTTCCTGCGCCGGGATGGCGTTCATGAGCACCGACGACGGGTAGACCGCCTTGCCGCCGGGCACGTACAGGCCGACGCGTTCCACCGGCAGGAAAACCTCGGTGACCGTGGCACCGTCAGCTACTTCGGTGGTGTGCTCGCCCGGCTTCTGGGCTGCGTGAACTGCGCGGATGCGGGCAATCGCTTCTTCGAGCGCCGCGCGGAGCTCCGAGTCGAGGTCCGCGGCGCAGCGCGCAATGACGTCGTCCGGCACACGCACGGCAACGGGGCGGACCGAGTCGAATTCCTCGCCGTAATCGAGGGCTGAACCTGCCCCGCCGTGCTTCACATCCTCGATGATCGGGGCGACGGTGGGAACCACCGACGCGACATCCGTGCCACCCCGGGGAAGAATCCGGCGCAGTTCGGATGTCGAAGGGGTGCGGCCGCGAAGATCAGTCACTGTGAGCATGGCGCTCATCATATTCGGCACTCTCCGGCTCCGGGCCACTTCCCGCCGAAGCAACCATGCCGACCCAGTACGACAATGCCGCCACGAACGGTCCCGCCAGCCAGGCGGGCCCCGGATGCAGGACCGGCACGAACGTCACTGTTTGGCCGTCTGTCAGCTCATGGGGATCGGGCACACCGTGGTACAGCTCCGCCGACCAAGTGCCGAGAATATATAAGGTCCACGCGGAAAATGCCGCCACGACGACCGCGACGACCATTCGCCCCACACCCGCGCGCTTGCCGCCGGTAGCGAAGGCCGTCAGCCCGATCAGCAAGCCGAGCAGACCGGTGAGGGCGGTGAAACCGACAAAAGAAACGAACTCGATGTTGTCGGCGTTGAGCGCCGGATCGATCCGCGCGCCACCGTCTTCAACTGTGGCTGTGTACCCCGGTCGAGTCAGGCCCCACAAACCGCCGGCGACAGCGGCGGTACCGACTCCGAGCGCAACAATCCCCGCGCCCCAGCCCACCGGCCGGGAAATACGCGGGGAACGGCTTAGTTGCACACCTTCCACTGGTTGCCTTCACGCTGGAAGCGCTGGACACCAGACTCGGTCTGGCCGTCGGAGTTGACTGTCACTGTGGCGGAGGCAGATTCGCCGTTCACACGGGCGTCACTAAGCTGCGCAGTAGTCTTCGGGACCGGTGGCAACGGACGCCCCGCAGCCTTCGCTGCGTCGACCGCCTGCTGCATCTCGCGCTCAGTCTGCTCGAGGGAGGTGCCGCGGCTCGCAAGCTCCTGGTTGGTCTGGTCGACGACCTTCTTGCAGGAGTTGTCCATGATGACGCGGGACCAGGAAACGAGATCCTTCGGGTTGTAGATCTTGTTCATGGTGTCGGTCATGCCCTTGATGTCAGCCTCGCTGGCCGCCTGGCCACCCTCGACCGGTTGCACCTCGACGGTCGGCAGCGTGCCATCCTCAAACGGGTTGACCACCTCGGCCGCGCCCTCATTCGGCACGCCCTGCGCCTGCGGGTCGTCCTCCGGGTTCGGCTTGTCCTCCGGCTTAGACTCCGCGTCCTTCTTTTCCTTGTCCTTGTCGTCCTTGTTTTCCTGATCTTCCGCCTGCTTGTCGGCTTGCGGATCGACGGTGACGACATTGGTTTCGGTGGCCATTCCCCCGGCGACATTTTCGTCCTCGTTGGACCCGCAGGCAGCCAGAGCCAAAGGTGCGATCAGGATAGCTGCCGCGACCGTCTTCTTCGGAGCGATGGTCAACGTCATAAAAGAAGTCTCCTCAAACTGTTCCGTTACCCGAAGCCCGCTTCGAAGAACCACAGTGGGGGCTTACCGATGTCCACGGCATTTAGCCACCGCGTCAAGTGACGCGGGAACATCTTCGATAACGCCTTTTGCTTAATGTTGCTTTCAGTGCACAACAGATCATAGCAACGGCCGTGTCGACGCTCTTAACCGCGGGACGTTGAAGATGCCATGAACTAGCTGTGAGAATGGCCAGGGAGCTGCGTGTACGCTGCATGTCATGCAGTTGTCCCGCCCGGTGATCGCGCGAGCGGCCCTGGATATTTTGAATTCCTACGGTCTCGCAGACGTGTCCATGCGCCGCGTCGCCGGTTCCCTGGGGGTTGCTCCGGGTGCGCTGTACTGGCACATCGACAGCAAGCAGGCGCTGATTGCGGCGATGGCTGACGAGATCATCGCCCCCGTGCTCGCCTCCACCCACCCCGGACCGAAGGAGTTCTGCTCGGCGCTGCGCGACGCCCTTCTATCGCACACCGACGGCGCCGACGTGGTCTCCACCGCTGCGTCCCAAGCGGACTCCCCCGTTTTTCCCGCATTGCTGAACGGAATCAGAGCTGCCTTCCCGCATGACCCACCTGAATCCGCGGCGGCCGGCCTGCTCTACCTCACTCTCGGCGCGGCGAACCTGCACCAGGCCGGCACACGCCTGCGGGAAATCACAGCTGGTGACGGCCCAGTTCCTTACGGTTCAGCGGAGCACGTCGACGCCGCTGTGGACCTGCTTCTCGCTGGCCTCGACGCCGACCAGAGCTAGGCGGCTCGTGGTTCGGGTTATCTATTACCATCGGGTCTCATGACAAATCCGAGTGCGAACGAGCAGACTATCCAGGTGTGGCCTGGATCCGCATACCCTTTGGGATCCACATACGACGGTGCCGGCACCAACTTCGCCATCTTCTCTAATGTCGCGGAGAAGGTGGAGCTCTGCCTGATCGACCGCGAAGAGAACGAGGTGCGTGTCAACCTCGAAGAGGTGGACAACCATGTCTGGCACGCCTACTTGCCGGGAATTCTTCCGGGGCAGCGCTACGGATACCGCGTTCACGGCCCGTGGGATCCGGAGAACGGCAAGCGCTGCGATCCGTCCAAACTCTTGGTCGACCCCTACGCGCGCGCATTCGACGGCGAATTCGACGGCCACTCGTCCCTGTTCTCCTACGACATTTATGCCGAGGATCCGGGCACCGGCCGCAACGAGGAGGATTCGCTCGGCCACACGATGAAGTCCGTGGTGATCAACCCGTTCTTCGACTGGGGCGACGACCGGGCCCCGCGCATCCCGGAGAACGACACGATCATCTACGAGATGCATGTCAAAGGCATGACGCAGCTGCACCCGGATGTGCCGGAGGAGCTCCGCGGCACCTACGCCGGACTCGCGCACCCGAGGGTCATTTCCTACCTGCAGGACCTGGGCGTCACCTCGGTCGAGCTGCTGCCAGTCCACCAGTTCCTCCAGGACGACCGCCTGCGTGATCTGGGCCTGCGCAATTACTGGGGATACAACACCTTCGGCTTCTTCGCCCCGCACCAGGACTATGCGGCGAGCAAGAAGCCGGGCGATGCCGTCGCCGAGTTCAAGGGCATGGTCCGCACCTACCACGAGGCGGGCATGGAAGTCATCCTCGATGTCGTCTACAACCATACCGCCGAGGGCAACCATATGGGCCCCACGATCGCGTTCCGCGGCATCGACAACGAGGCGTACTACCGGCTGGTGGACGACAACAAATTCCACTACATGGATTACACTGGCACCGGTAACTCGCTTAATGTGCGCGACCCGCACTCCCTGCAGCTGATCATGGACTCGCTTCGCTACTGGGTCTCCGAGATGCGCGTGGACGGCTTCCGCTTCGACCTCGCCTCCACCCTCGCACGCGAATTCTCCGACGTGGACCGGCTGGCCACCTTCTTCGACTTGGTGCAGCAGGATCCGGTGGTCTCGCAGGTCAAGCTCATCGCCGAGCCGTGGGATGTCGGCGAGAACGGCTACCAGGTGGGCAATTTCCCGCCGCTGTGGAGCGAGTGGAACGGCAAGTACCGCGACACAGTGCGCGATTTCTGGCGCGGCGAGCCCGCCACGCTCGGCGAATTCGCGTCCCGCTTGACTGGTTCCTCCGACCTGTATAACCACAACGGCCGCCGCCCCACCGCCTCGATCAACTTCATCACCGCGCACGACGGCTTCACGCTCAACGACCTGGTCAGTTACAACGAGAAGCACAACGAAGCGAACCAGGAGGACGGCCGTGACGGTGAGAGCCACAACCGCTCCTGGAACTGCGGTGTCGAAGGCCCGACCGACGACCCGGAGGTTCTCAGTCTGCGCGCGCAGCAGCGCCGCAATTTCCTGACCACTCTCCTGCTCTCGCTGGGCACCCCGATGATCGCTCACGGCGACGAATTCGCGCGCACCCAGGGCGGCAACAACAACGTCTACTGCCAGGACAACGAGACATCCTGGATGAACTGGGACCGCCTTGAAGAGGGCGATGACCTGCACGACTTCACCAAGCGCCTCATCGCCATCCGCAAGAACCACCCGGTCTTCCGCCGCCGCCGCTTCCTGGCCGGTGGGCCGCTGGGAACCGATGCGCAGGACCGCGACATCGCCTGGCTCGTGCCGGACGGCAAAATGATGACGCAGGACGACTGGGACTTTGCTTTCGGCAAGGCGCTGCAGGCCTACATCAACGGCACGCAGATCACCGAGCCGGACGCCCGGGGCCAGCACGTCACCGACGATTCTTTCCTGCTGATGTTCAACGCCTACCACGAGGACATCGAGTTCACGCTGCCGTCGAAGAACCTCGGCGCGAAGTGGGAGGTGCTCATCGACACCACCGAGCCTCTCGGCCACCCCGCTGAGACCGAAGAGATCGAGGCTGGCGGCACCAAGAACGTCCCCGCCCGCTCCACTGTCGTGCTCCGCCAGATCGAACCGCCAGTCTTCGATGACGTCAACGGCGATGAAGAAATTACCGAAGCCACAGACCACGAGGAGGAACAGGGCGCAGATGATTAACGCTCACGGCGCCCGGATTCTGGTCACCGACACCGCGCTGGAGATTCACCCGGATCCGCTGGAGGCCGCGCTGCGTGGTTCAGCGGAAGCGGTGGTGCTCCCGCTGGCGGAGGTGTCGTCGATAAGCGTGCTCCCCGGCGATGACTGGGACGCCGCATGTGCCGTCGTCGCTCACGGCAACAACGAGACCGTCATCCGTTTCGCCCCGGGCGACGACAAGGGCCCGGAGAAACTGCGCACCATCGTCGAGGCTGCGCGTTCGGGCAAGAAAATCAGCACCGACAGCATTCCGGGCTTCAACTTCGTGGCCTTCGATGTGGAGACCGCGAACCAGAATTGGGGCTCGATCTGCCAGATGGGTCTGGTGCGGGTCGTCGACGGCGAGATCGTCGAGCGCGCGTCGTGGCTGTGCCGTCCGCCGGAAGGCATCGACGAATTCGACGAGTTCAACGTCGATTGCCACGGCATCACGGCGGACGCGGTGGCGGATGAGCCTGCCGTCGGCGAGCTGTTCGAGCGCTTCGCGGGTTTCGTCGGAGACCTCCCTGTCGTCGCGCACAACGCGTATTTTGATGCCTCCGCCCTGCGGTACGCCGCGCTCGCCTCGGGCCAGAAGGTCCCGCACATCGCATTCGCGTGCACGCTGGCTGCTGCCCGCGCCGCGGACCTGGGTGTGGCCAACCACCGCCTGCCCACCCTCGCGGATCATTTCGGTATCGCCCTGGACAACCACCACGACGCCGCGGCGGACGCGGAAGCCTGCGCGGGCGTCATGCTCGGTTTGGCCCGGCGCGAGGAGCACTCCGGCACGGTGGCCGAATATGTCCACTCCACCGGTTTTGCCCTTGGTTCTGTCGGTGATGCTCGTGTGACCCCGGTGCTCAAGGATCTCTCCGGGGCGCAGACTGCGTTGCAAGCGGAATCCGGCACACAGGGCACCTCTGACGCGGAAGAATCCGGGAAATCGAACCGTGGACCGGCGCCCTGGCAGTCGGTCGCCACCCCGGACACGATCCCGGAGCCCGCCGTCGACGCGGACCCGGACTCGCCGCTGTACGAGCAGAATGTCACGCTCACAGGCGAATTCGAGCCTTTCGACAAGGGCCAACTGTGGGACGGCATCGCCGCCCGCGGCGGCCAGGTGGGCAAGAACGTGACCAAGAAGACGACGATTCTTGTCGTCGGCGAATGGGCGTCGGTGACTTCGAAGGAGAAGCGCGCCCGCGAGCTGGAGGAAAAGGGCCAGGACATCGAGATCTGGCCGGCGGAGAAGCTGCTGGACGTCCTCGGGTTGAACGAGCAGCCGCCTTTCTAGAAAACTTTCCGGCTCCGAGGGAACCGGAGACGGGGTCAGCGCAGTCTAAGTAGGCATGAAGACCGCGCTGAATCCCGCTCCTGCTCCCACCGTCATCTCCGGCACCGTCTCCCCTGCCGCGCCCGCCCATGTTCCGGCGTCCACGGCAGTCTCCTTTTCTCACCTGCCCGTACCGGCAGTTCCCCTGCATGCCCTGCCCGCGCCGCGGATGCACGCGGTCAAGTCGAAGGGCTGGGCGTGCCCGGGCTCGTCGTCCAAGCCTGCGTATATCTCTCTGTCCCGGGACCACGTGGCTTTGTTGAAAGCGCCGGACGGGCGGTTACTCACCCCCATCGACCTTGGCCGGATGGAGCTGAGCACCAGGCAGGCATGGGACGCGGCCGCCGACACTTTGCTGCGTACCCAGTCCGACAAGATTGAATTCACAGTCCGCAACGCGTCCTTCGCTCTCGGCGATGACGCGCCGCGGGGGCTTGAAGTGCACGGCGGCGAGCATCCCCCGGCGGCGTGGTTGGCGCACCCACGCACCTTCCAGGTGCTCCACTCACACTTCACGGAGGTGCTCTCACCGGCGGCACCGCTCCTTTTTGCCACCCGCGACCACAAAGAGCTGTTTGTGTTCGACGCGGAGCCCGCCGAAATAAAGGCATGCGCGCCCGCAGCGACCGTCTTCGCATATTCCTTCGGGTTCCCGGTCTGCCACCGCAATCGCAGAGCCAGTGAGAGAGCACCGGTTTCTCACTAGTGTGTTGGGGTGTACCGCAGTGTCGCGACGATAAGGAGATTCCGCAGATGTTCCGCCCCATCACTTCGACGTACCGGCTGCAGCTGCGCGGCAAGGATGCGGACCCGGCGGGGCGGAGTTTCACCTTCGCCGACGCCGCCGCACTCGTGCCGTACTTGAAGGAATTGGGGGTCTCGCACCTCTATCTCTCGCCCATCTTCACGTCCTACCCGGAGTCGAACCACAACTACGACGTGACAGACCCGACCGAGGTCAACCCGGAGCTCGGAGGGATGGAGGGGCTGCGCCATCTGGCTGCTAAAGCGCACGAGGCCGGACTTGGCCTGATTGTGGACATCGTGCCCAACCACCTCGGTGTGGAGGCACCGCAGCTGAACGCGTGGTGGTGGGACGTGCTCAAAAACGGGCAGGATTCTGAATTCGAGGCCTATTTCGACATCGACTGGCACGAAGACAACGGCGCGGGCGGCAAGCTCGGGTTGCCGGTGCTGGGCCAGCCGGGCGACGAGGACAAGTTCGAGCTGGTGTACCTCGATGAGATCGACGAGCCGGTGCTCGCGTACTTCGACAACTACTTCCCGCTCGCCCCGGGCTCATTCGGCAGCCTCGACGACGATCCGCGCGAGGTCTACGACAAGCAGAGCTACCGCCTGATGTTCTGGCGCGACGGGGTCATCTCCTACCGCCGCTTCTTCTCCGTCAACGGCCTCGCGGGCATCCGCCAGGAAGACCCGCTCATTTTCGAGCACACTCACCGCACACTCCGCCAGATCATCGCCGAGGAGCTTATCGACGGTGTCCGCGTCGACCACCCCGACGGCCTCGCCGACCCGTTCACCTACCTGAACCGGCTGCGGGACCTGATCGGCGAGGACCGGTGGCTGGTCGCCGAGAAGATCCTCGGGGTCACCGAGCCGCTCGACCCGCGCTTGGCTGTCGACGGCACCACCGGCTACGACGCGCTCCGCGAACTCGACGGTGTCTTCGTCGCCCGCGACGCCGAGGACTCGTTGAGCATGCTGTCCCTCCAACATTCCGGCTCCACGTGGGACGAAGCGGCCATTGCCGCGGCCGAGCAGCAGCTCAAGCGCGAAGTCGCCGAATCGGAGCTCGCCGCTGAGGTCCGCCGTCTGACCCGCGCCATCCGCCGGGACAATTTTTCCACCGCGGGCGCCGATGTCACCGATGAGGATTTGGAGCGCACCGTCATCGACCTTGTCGCAGCGATGCCGGTCTACCGCGCGGACTATATTTCGTTGTCCCGCCAGACCTCGACGATCGTGGCAGACATGGTGCGCCGCTTCCCCTCGCGCCGCGCCGCGCTCGACCTGATCTCCGCGGCATTTCTCGCCAACGGCGAAGCCAAGACCCGATTCGCCCAGGTCTGCGGCGCAGTCATGGCCAAAGGCGTAGAAGACACGCTGTTCTACCGCGCCTGCCGTCTCGTCGCGCTCCAGGAAGTCGGCGGCGCACCGGGCCGCTTCGGCGTCTCGGCCGCTGAATTCCACCTGCTCCAGCAGGAGCGGGCCATGCTGTGGCCCCACGCGATGACGACGCTGAGCACCCACGACACGAAGCGCAGCGAGGACACCCGCGCCCGCATCATCGAGATCACCGAACGGCATAAAGATTTCGCGGAACTGGCCCACCAGATAAGTGCGCTGGTCCCCGCCCCCGACGACGCGACCGCGCATTTCCTGCTCCAGAACATCATTGGCGTCTGGCCGACGGACGGCAGCACTGACCCCGTCCGCGATCGTCTCCAGGATTACGCCCTCAAGGCCGTGCGCGAAGCGGGCGTGCACACGACGTGGTTCGACAACGACGCGCACTTCGAACGGTCCATCGCGGATTGGGTCGACGCGCTTATCGACGGCCCCGCCGCGCCCATGATCGACGCCTTCGTCTCTGAGATTCACCGCGGCGCCGTGCAGGTCTCGCTCGGCCGGAAGATGCTGCAGCTCATCGGCCCCGGTATCCCGGACACCTACCAGGGTCAAGAATTCTGGGACCTGTCTCTGGTGGACCCGGATAACCGCCGCTTCATTGACTACGTCAACCGGGAACAGACATTGCAGCAGTTCAAGGAGTCCGCGCTGTCCGGCCGCCTCCACGACGAGCTGCTCCAGGCCCGCGATGATGCCCGCGAAAACGGCGAGCCCGGTCTCTACCCGCACCTGGCGGCAATGGTCGACCGCGCGAAACAGGCCGTCGTCCACGAGGGTGCGTACCTGCGCCGGCAGCACCCGGATATTTTCCTCGCTAGCGACTACCAGGCCGTGTTCGGAGTCGGCGAATCCGCCAGCCACCTGGTCGGCATGGCGCGGGGCTCCTCCGGGCTCGACGTCGTCGCGTTGGCCACCCGCCGCCCGCTCCAGCTGGAGGACCGCGGCGGCTGGGGCGGCACCACCGTCACCCTGCCCGACGGCGAGTGGACCGACCTCATCACCGGAAACACCTTCACCGGCACGGTCCTGGTCCGCGATGTTCTCGACGTCCTGCCGACCGCGCTGCTCGTCGCCGCCCACGCCAACGTGTAAGGGGCGTCAGCGCCTGCCCATCAGCCGGTCGAGCTCGCGGCGCTCCTTCTTCGTCGGGCGGCCGGCACCGCGGTCGCGCTTGGGCATGGAGTAGAAGTACTCCTTCGGCGGTGGCGGCGGGGAATGGTCGATATAGCACTGACGGGCCACTGGGGCGCCAACGCGTTTGCGCAGGGTCTGCACGACTTCGTACTCGATGTCGCGGTAGTCCTTCCACGCTTTGACGCGATCGCCGGGAACCACCTGGGTGGACGGCTTCACTGCGTTGCCGTTGAGTTTCACGTGCCCGGCGCGCACGGCGTTGGCTGCCTCAGAACGCGTCTTGTACATGCGGACGGCCCACACCCACACGTCGATGCGAACGGGTGTGCCGTCCGGTTCAGCGCCCGCCATCAGTACGTGTCTTGGTGGTTGATGATCTTCTGCACCTTGCTGTAGTTGTACAGCCCGCCGCCCACGGCGACGACCATGCCGAGGGCGAACCAGAACCAGAAGGAGGAGAAGATCAGGCCGAGCGCCACGCCGCCGAGCACGCCGCCGCCGACGCAGGCCACTCCATTGCGGGAGTAGCGGCGCACGGCCTGTTTGCGGGCTTCGATCGGGTTGTTCGGGCGCGGCTGAAGAGTCATGGGCACAAGTTTAGCGGTCGCATTCCACCCACATTGTTCCCGCCTCGCGGGCGGTGGCGGTTCCCTGCGTCACGGCGGCGAGCAGATCGTCGAATTCGCCGCGGCTGCCGGGGGCGATAGCGAAGGTGTACTGGGCCTGCGCGGCGTAGGCGACGTCGACGACGTCGACGCCGTGGGTGCGCAGTTCGGCTTCGATCCGTCCGGCGTCGGTGTGCGGGAGGTTCACACTGATGAGTTCGCGCAGGGATTTCTCGGCGCGCGGCACGGCTTCCAAGGCCTGGGAGACGGATTCGGAATAGGCGTGCACGAGCCCGCCCGCACCGAGCTTCACGCCGCCGAAATAGCGGATCACCACGGCCACGGCAGATTCGAGGCCGGAGCCGCGTAGCGCGTCGAGCATCGGTTTGCCGGCCGTTCCGGCGGGCTCGCCGTCGTCGCTGGAGCGCTCGATCGGCACCGCCCCGTCGACGTGCACGATGAATGCGGAGCAGTGGTGCCGGGCGTCGGGATATTCGTGCCGCGCCCTCGCGATGACCTCGCGCGCTTCGTCCTCGGTCTCGGCACGCGCGATCCAGGTGATGAAGCGGGAACGCTTGATTTCGATCTCGCTCACCGTCGGCTCGCCCGAAACAGGCAGTGAATATGTTGTCTCCATTGCGGGACCATTTTACTTAGGGTGGAACACATGAAGTTCGATGTGTGGGCCCCGTACGCGCACGACGTGAAACTCGTCGTCGACGATGAAGAGCACCAGATGCGCAGGGACGACAAGCGCCGAGGATGGTGGCTGAGCGACATCGAGAAGACTCCGGGTCAGCGTTACGGCTTTTCGCTTTACGACGGCGAATCCTGGACTGCTCCCCTCCCCGATCCCCGCTCCGCCCGCCAACCCGACGGAGTTCACGGCCTGTCGCAGGTGACCGACCCCGAATTCGAGTGGTCGGACCAGGACTGGACCCGTTACGAGCTCAAAGGACAGGTCATCTACGAGCTCCACGTGGGCACGTTCAGTGAGGAGGGGACGTTTGACGGAGTCGTCGATAAGCTCGATTACCTTGCGGACCTGGGCGTGACCACGATCGAGCTGATGCCCGTCCAGCCGTTCGCCGGCGAGCGCAACTGGGGCTACGACGGCGTGGACTGGTTCGCCGTGCAGGAAAGCTACGGCGGCCCCGAAGGCCTGAAGCGCCTGGTCGACGCCGCGCACAACAAGGGCATCGGCGTGTTTTTGGATGTGGTGTACAACCACTTCGGCCCCGACGGCAATTACAACGGGCAGTTCGGTCCGTACACCACTGCTGGCGCGACGGGCTGGGGCGATGTGGTGAACCTCTCCGGCGCCGATTCGGACGAGGTCCGCGCCTACGTGCTCGATGCCGTGCGGCGCTGGCTCACCGAATTCCACATCGACGGCCTGCGCCTCGACGCGGTGCAGACCTACGACGACCGCGGCGCGTACTCGATCATGGAGCAGATCAACAGGGTCGCCGACGAAGTCGAGGCGGAACAGGGCCCGAATCCGATCATCATCGCCGAGAGCGACATGAACGATCCGCGCATCATCTCCGACTATTCGGTCGGCGGGTACGGGCTCGACGCGCAATGGCTTGACGACGTCCACCATGCCCTCCACACCGTTATCACCGCCGAGAACAACGCGTACTACGAAGACTTCGGCACGGTGGAGATCCTCGCGGACACGCTGCGCCACGGCTACCGGTTCCGCAACGACTATTCCCGTTACCGCGGCCGCACCCACGGCCGCGCGCTGGATCTCGCGGCGATCCCCCCGTGGAAGCTGATCACCTACACCACCACCCACGACCAGGTGGGCAACCGTGCGGAGGGCGACCGCCCGTCGCAGAACCTCACGCCGACCCAGCACGTGCTCAAGGCCGCGGTGATCTTCTTCAGCCCGTTCACACCGATGATCTTCCAGGGCGAGGAATCCTTCGCGCAGACGCCGTTCCCGTTCTTCGTCTCCCACACCGACGAAGAGCTCATGCGCCTCACCCGCGAAGGCCGCGCCCACGAATTCGCCCGCTACGGCTGGAACTTCGACGAGGTCCCCGACCCAGCCGACCCGGCCACCTTCGAATCGGCGAAACTGGACTGGAACCACGGCGAGGATGCCACGGCGGTGCACGAGGCCTACAAGACGCTACTGAAACTACGCAGCGACCTGAACCTCGCTCGCGAAGATCTCCGCGATCTGCAGGTCGAGCACTCCGATAATTGGATGACCATGGGCTACGACGATGTCGTGCTCGCGGCGAACCTCTCCGATGAACCGGCCACCGTCCCCGTGGGCGGGGAGCTCGTTTATTCCTTCAGCTCCCCCACCGTCACGGCAACGGAGACCCAGCTGGAGCCGTGGGGCTTCGCGGTGATCAAGCGGTAGGCACCAGGACGCTACCGGACGTCAGCCGGTAGCTAGCTGTCCTAGCCCGTGACGATGAAATCGTATTCCGGCGTGCCCGGCATCAGGCGGCGGCAGTCGAAGGACGCCTCCTCCATGCGCTCGAGCAACGGGTCGAGGTCGGATGCCCGAGCGAGCTCGATGCCGACGAGCGCGGCGCCGGTCTCGCGGTTGTTCTTTTTCAGGTACTCGAACAACGCGATATCGTCGTCCGGACCCAGCACGTCGTTGAGAAAGCGGCGCAGCTGCCCCGGCTCCTGGGCGAAGTTGACGAGGAAGTAGTGCTTCAAGCCGCGGTGCACCAGCGATCGCTCCATGATCTCGGCGTAGCGCAGCACATCGTTGTTGCCGCCGGAGATCACGCACACGACTGTGCTGCCGGGAGCCAGGCTGACATCAGCGAGTGCCGCAACCGACAACGCGCCGGCGGGCTCCGCGATGATGCCCTCGTTCTGATACAGCGCGAGCATGCTGGTGCACACTGCTCCTTCGTCGACGGACACGACGTGGAGACGCCCGAGGTTCTCCTCGATGATGTGGTAGTTCACGTCACCGATCCGCTTTACAGCGGCGCCATCGACGAACGGGTCGACGGTCTCGAGTGTCACCGGTTCGCCGGCGTCGAGGGCTGCCTGCAGCGAACGTCCACCTGCCGGTTCCGCCCCGACCACCGCGGTGCGCGGGGACATGTCCGCCAGATACGAGGTGATGCCGGCGAGCAGTCCGCCGCCGCCTACCGGGACGACGATGGAGTCCAGCGACTTGCCCAACCCGGACAGCTGGGAGACCACCTCGGCGCCCACTGTGCCCTGGCCAATCACGGTGTTGCGCGCGTTGAAGGGCTCGACGATGGTGGCGCCGCGGGCCTCAGCGTCGTTACGCGCTGCTTCTGCGGCCTCGTCGAATGTGTCACCGACAAGCACGAGCTCCACATTGTCCCCGCCGTGGACCTTGATGCGGTCGCGCTTCTGCTTCGGCGTGCGCTTCGGCACGAAGATCTTGCCGTCGATGCCCATGGAACGGCAGGCGTACGCGACGCCCTGCGCGTGGTTGCCTGCCGACGCCGCGACGACTCCGGCCGCTTTTTCTTCCTCGGTCAGGTTGCTGATGTTGTAGTACGCGCCGCGAATTTTGTACGAGCGCACGTCCTGCAAGTCCTCGCGCTTGAGGTACACCTCCACCCCGTAGTCCTGCGACAGGCGCGGGCAGTACTGCAACGGTGTCGGCGCGATTATGCTCGAAATACTCGCCTGTGCCCCTTGAATGTCTGCTGCGTGCACGGGTGAAAAATCAGGCGAATGTGTCATACCGAGCAATCATAGACCCACCGCGGACACCGCAAGCGCATGCGAACCGAAAAATTCCGAGCGCTGCACGCGCGCTCCACCACCGCAAGCCACAGCATTTCGAACAGGTCTCCCACCCAAGAACTTGCAAACAAAAACTACAATTCCGCTAAAAACATAAAACGTGATTCCGGAAATGTAAGAAAGAGGAATTTGCAGAACATAAATTAGGACCATCTTACCTGCGCTTTTATCTACGCAGGATGGCCTCATAGAGCTCCCCCCGCGAAAACCCTTGCATTAGTTGATGTGAAGCGTATGATTTTTTGAGGTTCCTGCCAGAATCACCCAACCTTACATTCAAGAAGGAGTCCTTCGTGAAGAAGCGCAACACATTCCTCGCCGCAATGCTTTCCGCCGCAATGGCATTCAGCGCCGCCCCGGCCGCCGTCGCCGAGACCGCCAAAGACGAGTCCGCGACCATCGCTGACGCCGACAACACGAACAACGAGCCCGACACCGGCACAGACGCCACCGATACTGAGGACGGCGAGGAGGAAGACTCGGAGGGCCTCGAACCGACCAAAGACATTTGGGATAAGGGCGGCGCTTCTTCCGATCCTGCTCCTAACGGCCCGTTCAAGAGCGACGGACTGAACCGACTTTCCGCTTACTTGAACAGCAACCACTTCGAGACGGTCTCCGCGATCGTTGAGGTCATCGCTGGCGTGATCACCGTGGGCTCCCAGCTGGCCGCAATTATCATCACTGTTTCCCCGACTGCCAAGGCTCAGTTCGAAGCATTCATGAAGCAGTTCTCCTAAAGTTTCCTGTTTCGACGGAATCCATATATACGATTCGGCTCCTGTCTCTCCGCGCTCCTTTTATTTGAGAGTTGCGTAGAGAGGCAGGAGCCGTCGTGTTTGAGGAGCCTATTCTGAGTTTCTAGCCCAGCACGCCTGCGCCCATCGCGGCTTTCAAATCGCCCATCAGGCTGCCGGAACGCTCCACCCGCAAGTGGTCGCCGAGCACCATCAACTGAGAGTGCTCCCCGTTGACGAGGTTCAGGTACACATCGGAATCACCCGGGTTATTCGTCAGCACCTGCTTGAGCTTGCGGATATTGTCCATCGTGCACTGGTCGGTGCGCATCGTCAGGCGTAGCGGCAGCCCCGCACCGTTGCCGGGACCGAGTTCCGGGACCTTAACGTCGTCGCCAAACAGGCTCATACGTTCGTCACGGATGGACACATGAGCCTTGACCAGGATGATGTTGTCCTCCACGATCTGCGGTGCGACGAGCGCGTAGACCTTGTTGAACAGCAGCACCTCGACCTGGGCGCCGTGGTGGTCCTCCAGCGTGACAATCGCCCAGGGCGAGCCGTCCTTCTTGGAGTAGCGGCGGTCGACGCTGGAGATGATTCCGCCGATGGTGACCTGGTCGCCGTGGCGCATCTCCCCGCCGAGAATCGTCGGCAGCGACGTGTCCGTCTGCGCCTCGAGGGCTTCTTCGAAACCATCGAGCGGGTGGCCCGAGACGTAGAGGCCGAGCATCTCCCGCTCGAGAGCGAGCTTGTGCTTTTTCTCCCACTCCTCGTCCGGGATCTCAATGGTGAAGGCGTTAGCGGCGCTGTCGTCGCCGTCATCGCTGCCGCCGAATGAGGAGAACAGGTCGAACTGCCCCTTATCGGCCGCCTTCTTCGTGGTCAGAACAGAATCCACCGCGCCGTCAGACACCAGGAGCAGTCCCTTGCGCGGGTGGCCGAGCGAGTCGAAGGCGCCGCCCTTGATCAGGGACTCCGTGATGCGCTTATTGCACGGCAGAAGGTCGATCTTGTCCAGGTAGTCGGAGAAGCTCGTGAATGCACCCTTCGTGCGGCGAGTCTCCATGATGGACTCCACGACTTCCACACCCACATTGCGGATCGCGGCCAGACCGTAGCGGATGTCCTTGTCAACAGCGAGGAAGTTCTCCTCGGACTCGTTGATGTCCGGCGGCAAAACCGAGATGCCCAAGTGGCGGCAGTCGGCCAGGTAGATCGCGGACTTGTCCTTCTTGTCGCCGACAGAAGTCAGCAGCGCAGCCATGTACTCCGAGGCGTAGTTCGCCTTCAAATACGCGGTCCAGTACGAGACCAGCGCATAACCGGCAGCGTGCGACTTGTTGAACGCGTAGGACGCAAACGGCTCGATCGTGCCCCACAGCGCGTCGACTGCGGACTTGGTGTAGCCGTTGTCGAACATGCCTTGCGAGAACTTCTCGTACTGCTGCGCAAGCACCTCCGGCTTCTTCTTGCCCATCGCCTTACGGAAGCCGTCTGCCTCGCCAGCCGTGTAGTTCGCCACCTTCTGAGAGATCCTCATGATCTGCTCCTGGTAGACGATGAGGCCGTAGGTCTCGTCGAGAATCTCCCGCAGCGGCTCTTCCAGCTCCGGGTGGATCGGGGTGATCGGCTTGCGGCCGTTCTTGCGGTCCGCGTAATCCCAGTGGGCATTCACGCCCATCGGGCCCGGTCGGTAGAGCGCGAGAGAGGCGACAATATCGTTGAAGCCCGTCGGCTTCATGCGCTTGAGCAGCTCCTGCATGCCGCCGGAGTCGAGCTGGAACACTCCCAGGGTGTCGCCGCGGGACAACAGCTCGTAAACGTTCGGGTCGTCGGTGTCCAAACTCTCGAGGTCGAGGGTCTCGCCGCGGTTCTTCTGGATATTCTCAATCGCGTCACCGATAACGGTGAGGTTGCGCAGACCGAGGAAGTCCATCTTCAACAGGCCAATGGCCTCGCAGGCCGGGTAGTCCCAGCCTGTAATGAGCGCACCATCGGCGGGACGCTTCCACATCGGGATGTGGTCCATGAGCGGCACCGATGCCATGATCACCGCGCAGGCGTGGACACCGGCCTGGCGGACAACGCCCTCCAGGCCGCGGGCAGTCTCGTAGATCTTGGCCACGTCGGGGTCGGTCTCGATCATGGAGCGGACCTCGGCGGCCTCCGAGTAGCGCTCGTGCTCCGAGTCAGTGATGCCGGACAGTGGGATGTCCTTCGCCATGATCGCGGGCGGCAGCGCGGCATTGATGCGGTCGGCCATCTGGAAGCCCGGCTGGCCGAAATTCACCTTCGCGGCGTCCTTGATGGCCTGTTTCGTCTTCACCGTGCCGAACGTGATCACCTGGGCGATCTTGTCCTCGCCCCAGTTCTCCGCGGCGTAGGTGAGCATCTCGCCGCGGCGGCGGTCGTCAAAGTCGATATCGATATCGGGTGCGGACGGACGCTCCGGGTTCAAGAACCTCTCGAAGAGAAGGCCGTGCTCGATCGGGTCGATATTCGTGATCGTCAACGCGTAGGCGACCAAGGCACCTGCGGCGGAACCACGGCCCGGACCGACGCGGATACCCACCGAACGGGCGTGCTTGATCAGCTCGGCGACGATGAGGAAGTAGGACGGGTAGCCCTTCATGTCGATGACGCTGATCTCGTAATCGGCGCGCTTCAAGTACTCCTCCGGGACTTCCTTGCCCTCGAAGCGCTCCTCCAGGCCGCGGTGGACCTCCTTACGCAGCCACGTCGTCGGGGTCTCCCCCTCCGGCACGGTCGCGACCGGCATGCGGTCGTGCGGGTGCTCTTCCCACAACTCGCCGTAGTCACCGACTCGCTCCGCGATCCACAAGGTGTTATCGCAACCGTCGGGAACCATGTCGTCCCACGTTGCGCGCATTTTCTCGGCGGATTTGATGTAAAAGTCCGTGCCGTCGAATTTGAAGCGGTCCGGGTCCAGCAGCGTCTTGCCAGTCTGGACGCAGAGCATTGCCTCGTGCGCGGGTGCCTGGGACTCGAGGACGTAGTGGCAGTCGTTGGTGACCAGCGGCGGCAGATCCAGAGCCTGGCCGATGCGCAGCAGGTCTTCACGGACCCGGCGCTCGATGTGCAGACCGTGGTCCATCAGCTCCAGGAAGTAATTGTCCTTGCCGTAGATGTCCTGCCACATCGCGGCGGCCTCGAGCGCCTCGTCGTACTGGCCGAGGCGCAGGCGGGTCTGCACGTCTCCGGACGGGCAGCCGGTGGTGGCAATGATGCCGTCGGCGTGCTCGGCGACGAGCTCCGCGTCCATGCGCGGCCATTTGCCAAGCTGCCCCTCGTAAGACGCCAGGGACGACAGCTTGAACAGGTTGTGCAGACCCGTGGCATTCTCCGCCAGCATCGTCTGGTGCAGGTAGGCACCGGAGGCGGAGACGTCATCGCTTTTCTGGTCGGGCGTGCCCCACAGAACACGCTTCTTGTTGAAGCGGGACTCGGGCGCCATGTATGCCTCGATGCCGATGATCGGCTTCACGCCGGCATCGACCATGCGGCGATAGAAGGCGTTCGAGCCGAACATGTTGCCGTGGTCGGTCATGCCCACTGCAGGCATGCCCTGACGCACGACTTCTTCCGCCAAGAGGTCCACCTTGGCCATGCCGTCGAGCATGGAGAACTCGGTGTGGTTGTGCAGGTGGACGAACGAGGAGTTTTTGGCCATGCGGACAGTTTACTCGTAGCGCAAAGCGTCGATCGGCTGCATCTTAGCGGCCCTGTTTGCCGGGTATGCGCCGAAGAAAACACCGATCGCCATGGAGAAGAGCAGCGACGCAAGCACAGCGCTGACCGGCGGCCACGCCATCGGCCCGTACTCGCCGCCGCCGGCCATGCCGATGAATCCACTGGCGACCGAACCTATGATGCCGCCCAAGATCACGCCGATGATGCCGCCGAGCAGACAGACCATCACTGCCTCGACGATGAACTGGGTGCGGATATCGCGGCGGGTCGCACCGAGCGCCTTTCGCACACCGATCTCGCGGGTGCGCTCGGTGACTGTGATGAGCATGACGTTCATGACGCCGATGCCGCCCACCAAGAGGGAGATGCCGGCGATCGAGGCGATCACGGCACTGATGGCGCTGAAGATCTGGGTGAAGGACGCGAGCTCCGCCTGCATGTCGATGACTTCGGCCTGGGCCGTCTCGCTCTTGGAGTACCACCGGTCGACGTACTTCTGCAGTTCGTCACGGAATTCCGCCGGATCTTCATCACCTTTGGCCTGTACGTTGAACAAATCGGTGTTCGTGATCGGCTCCGCGATACGGTCAATGGAGCTCAGCGGCACGAAGGCTTGGCCAGCAGCGGACTCCTGGCCGAAGTTGCTGGCGTCTTGCTCCTCCGCCTCGGCGACACCAACAATGGTGTACACACTGGTCGATTCCGCGCTCAGATCGATACGCTGCCCGAGGGCAGCGGCACCGTCGCCGCCGAAGAAAGCGTCGACAAGCTCCTGCGAGACGACCGCGACCGGGCGCTGGCTGTCGATGTCCCGCTGCTCGATCGCGCGACCGTAAGCGATCTGCACGTTGCGCACTTCCATTGACTCGCCAAGAACTGGGTTCACCTGGACCGAGGCATCCTGATCCTCGAATTTGGCATCGCCGCCGAAGCTGTTCTGGATGTCCACGCCAACGATGCGGTCGCCGAAGTGTTCACTGAGTTCGTCCAGCTGCTCGAGCGTGACTTTGTCCGCTTCGTCGGTGACAGGCGGGTTGAAGCCTCCCGGTTCTTCTTCCCCGTCCCCGGATTTCTCGGGTTTCTCGGTGATGAACACCGCTTGTTGCGATGCGCCAATGTCCTCGAGGCCACTAGTCACGCTGTTTTGGAGGCCGCGTCCGAGGGTCATGATGATCACCACGGCCATGATGCCGATGATGATGCCCAGCAGGGTGAGGATCGAACGCATCTTGTTCGTCCGCAGACTGCCGAGCGCAAGGTTGACTGATTCCCGGAATTCCATGGTTTAGACCGCACCTCCCGAACGCACATCGACGACACGGCCATCCTTCATTTCCACGATCCGGCCGGTTTCTTGCGCCAGATCCGGGTTGTGGGTGATGAAGACGATCGCCTTACCGTATTCCTGGTTGAGCTGGTGGAACAGGTCCATGACCATGCGTCCGGTCTCGGAGTCGAGAGCGCCTGTCGGTTCGTCGGCAAGCAGCAAATCCGGGTCGTTGGCGAGGCTGCGCGCGATAGCCACGCGCTGCTTCTGGCCGCCGGAAAGCTCGTTCGGCGCGTGTGTGAGACGGTCGCCCATGCCGACGAGCTCGAGCAATTCCGCGGCGCGCTCTTCGCGCTCGCGCTTGCCGACGCCCGCGTACATCATCGGCATCGCGACATTTTGCAGCGCATTGATGCGGCCGACGAGATTGAAATTCTGGAAAATGAAGCCGATATTCTCCGAGCGGTACGAGGCGAGCTCGTTGTCGACTTTCTGGAAGACGTCCTCGCCGTTGAAGGCGTACCCACCGTGCGTCGGCTTATCCAGCATGCCGATCAAATTCATCAGGGTGGACTTGCCGCAACCGGACGGGCCGACGATGGAGACGAACTCGCCGTGGCTGGTTTCGAAGTCGATGCCATGCAGGACGGTCAGCTCGGTGTCTTTGCCTTGGTTATAGGTCTTGACGATCCCGCGCATGAAGATCAGCTTGTCGGGGTCGATTTTGACCATGGCCGGCTGTTCGCCGCCATTGATGGCAGTGCTCACAGGGCTACTCTCCCCCTACTTGTCCGACTTGTCGGATTTCTCAGCGCCGTCGGACTTGTCGGACTCGCTGTCCTTGTCGCCCTTGCCGGACGGATCGAAGTTCTCGTCGGTGATGCTGACGGTCTCGCCCACGCGGTCGCGGAAGTCCTCCGGCCACGCAATGACGACATCGCCTTCCTTGAGGTCGCCGCTGGTGACCGCGATGTCGGTGTCGTTCTTCACCCCCGTCTTCACGGTGCGCTCTTCGATCGTGCCCTCGGCGGCGTCCTGGTTGGCGCGGTTGAGGACGAGGACCTTGTTCTCGTCGTAAACGGCGTCGCGCGGGATGGACAGGTGGTCGCGGTCTTCCTCGGTGACGATCTCCACGCGTGCGGAGCCGCCGAGGCGCAGGCCCTTAGTGTCACCGGTGACCTCGATCTCCACCGGGAAACTGATGCCGGTGTCCTTTTTGCTGTCCTGGCTTCCACCATCGCCGCCGGATCCCTGCATGGCGCGGGCCGCTGCGGCTGCTCCGCCGTCCTCGCCGCCGTCCGCCATCGGCGCGACGCGACGGACCTTGCCTTCGAACTCGCGGTCGCCGGTGACCGGGGTGGTGAACGTGACGCGGTTGCCTTCCTTCACGTCCGCGATATCGGACTCGCGCACGGAGGTCTTGATCAGGTAGCGGGAGTTATCGGCGACGGTCATGAGCGCGCCGCCGGACGGGGAGCCTTCCTCCGCCTCAATCTTGGCCACGACACCATTGATCGGCGAGGTGACCTCGCGGTCCTGCACCTGGTGCTCGAGCATGCTGGTGTCAGCGCCCGTGCCGCCGGGCATTCCCCCACCCTGCGCCATCGCTTCCTGCTCGGCGAGCGCCTGCTGCTGGGCCATGGCTTCCTCTTCGGACATGCCGCCCGGCATTCCGGCGCCGCCTCCGCCGCCCATCTGAGCCTGCTGCTGGAACGCAGCCTGCGCTTCCTGCGCGCCCTGGGCACGTCCCTGCTCGTGGGCGTCAGTCAGGGCCCTATCGATCTGTTCGCGGGACGGGCCCTTCTGCTCCGGGGCCGGCGCTGGCTTGGGTGCCGGCGCCTGTCCGGGCAGGACCTGCTTAATGCAGTCGTCGATGGTCTTGCGTGCGTCGTCGACCATCCGCTTCACGTTGGCCGATGCCGCAGTCATCTGGACTGGCTCTTCGCCACCCTGGCCCTGGCTCATCAGCTGCTCGTTCGCCTGACGCTGAGCGTCGAGCTCCTGCTCTATCGAGGAGGTGTCCATGGTGACGAGGAGCTGGCCCTGCTTCACCTTGTCGCCGACACCGACGTGGATCTTCTCCACCGGCACCTGCAAGGTGGTGGAGATTCCGGCCTGGCGGATCGGGCTGATGGATCCGTCGACGATGATGCTGTTGACCACTTCTTCCTTGGCCACGACATCGTATTCGCCCGCACCGATGGAGCTGCTGTCTTCGTTGCCGCCACCGTTGCCGCCCAGGCCGCACGCCGCTGCGAAGAACAGGGACGATGCGATTGCGAGCGATGCCCCGGTTTTACGGAAAGCTGACACGTTTCATCTCCTCGTTGAAGGACCGTAAATTGACCTTCAATGACCCTACACGTTCGGAAGGGGTCGCCGGAAGACGATTAAGGAGTCTGAGGATTCACTGGGCGCACTCCGAATGCGCCCCACACGGCATCGGGCGGAAGCGCCTCCACCGCTGCGATCCGTTCGTTAGCCGACAGCGCACGCAGCGCGTCTCCGGTATCCCGCACGACAGCGCCGGCGACATCGCCGTCCACCGCGATCCGGAAGATTTCGGTTCGGTCCCGTCCCTTTTTGGGCTCTCCAATTGGTTGAAGCGGAGCATCGGGCGGGATCACGGCGTCGACTCTGCCCACGGGCTCGAGCACCGCGGACGCCTCCTCCGGCGTGGTCTCGCCGGCGAAGGTGACGAGGGCGAAAGCCGGGGCATCGCCCGGCGCGTCGTCCAGCGACGCCTCGACGCGTTCGACGTACTCGGCGAAGGTCTCGCCGTTGTCTTGTCCCAGCTGGTCGCCGACAGGCACGGGTTCGAAGCGCGTCCGGGCGCCGAGCAAGGAGATCAACGCGACGAGCAGGCCGACAGCCACTGCCCCGACAACGAGACTGGCGCCCGCCGCGATTTCACGGCGATTCATGAGCGCAGCTTATCGACGGCCCGCTGAAGGTCCTCCGGGTAGGGCGAGGTGACCTCCATCCACTTGCCGGTGCCCGGGTGGGTGAAGCCTAAACCCGTGGCGTGCAGCCACTGGCGTGTCAGTCCCAGGCGCTTGGTCAGGTTCGGGTCGGAGCCGTACATGGGGTCGCCGACGCACGGGTGGCCGACAGAAGACATGTGCACGCGAATCTGGTGGGTGCGGCCGGTTTCCAGGTGGACTTCAAGCAGGCTCGCCTCACGGAAGGCCTCGACAACCTCGTAGTGTGTCACCGACGGGCGGCCGTCTGAGGTCACGGCGAATTTCCACCCCGAGGACGGGTGCCGGCCGATCGGCGCGTCGATAGTGCCCACGATCGGGTCCGGCAGGCCCTGCACCACCGCGTTATACGTCTTTTCCACGGTGCGTTCCTTGAAGGCACGCTTGAGCACCGAATACCCGGGGATCGAATTAGCCACGACCATGACACCGGACGTGCCAACGTCGAGACGCTGCACAATGCCCTTGCGCTCGGGCGGCCCGGCGTCGGGAAGCTGGTAGCCCATGGCCACCAGTCCCCCGACAACGGTCGGGCCTTCCCAACCCAGCGTCGGGTGGGCGGCCACCCCGACCGGCTTGTCCACGACGATGACGTCTTCGTCGTCGTAGAGAATCTCCAGGCCCTCCACCGGCTCGTCTTTCGGCATGGGCACTTCCTTCGGTTCGGGCAGGGTCACCTCGAGAGTCTGCCCGGGGGTGAGGCGGGTGGATTTGGGGGTCACGGTGCCGTCGATAAGCACTTCGAGCTCCGCCGCTACCGAGCGGGGCACACCGAAGACCTTGGCCACGGCGGCGTCGACGCGCATGCCGTCGAGCCCCTCCGGAACCGTGATTGACCTGTATCCGGTGGTCATGATGCGTCCTTCTCGGACGGAGCTGCGCTTTCCGCACTATCCGCGGCGTCGGAGTCCGCTTCCCCAGCGTCCGTCTCGTCCTTAGCGAACAAGAGCGAGACGATGAACACCGCCACCCCGATGTTGATGAACGTGTCGGCGAGGTTGAACACGGCGAAATTGCCGATGGCGATGTAGTCGACGACGTGGCCGAACCAGAACCCCGGCGGGCGGAACAGGCGGTCGATGAGGTTGCCTAGCGCGCCGCCCGCGATGAGCGCGATGCCGAGCACCTCCCAGCGGTTGTGGAGGCGGGGGCCGAACACGAGCGCGCCCACAACGAAGGCGAGCTGAATGGTGGTGATCAGCCAGGTGAGGTCCTGCCCCATGGAGAAAGCCGCGCCGGAATTGAACAGGAGCAGCCAGTTGAACCAGTCGCCGATGACCGCCACGGGCTCGCCGGGGGTGAGTGTGGTCACCATGATCTGTTTGACCACTTGGTCCACGAGTCCCACTGCGACCATGATTGCCGCGATCAGCGTCAGGCGCCGGCGGCGGACGGTGCCGTTAGAGCCGGTGGGATTGTGCGAAGTCGTGGTGCTCATCGTCGCCTTACTGTAGTCGGTTCCGCGTGCGGTAGGTTCAATGTGTGAGCTTTAGGTATCTGCAAGCAATCGTCGTCGCGGGTGCGCTCGCCGCCACCGCGGCGCTTTCCGCGTGCTCGTCGCAGGACGCCGACCCGTTCGAAGAGATCCCCGCTTTCGATGTCGACCCAGCCCGCGTCACGCTCATCGACGCCGGCGAAGGCGAAAAGCAGGTGCTCTCCTACGCCGCCGAGGGCGCGGAGCAGACCACGGGCATCGAAGTAGCCAGCGGTATCTACCAGGGCCGCGTCGCCACCGACAAGGTCGACCCCGACGCACCGGAGCCGAGCTACACGGACGCGCAAGCTCTGCAGCTCGAGGTCACCAGTAACGGGGAGACCACGGACGTGACAGCCGAGGGCTTCCGCATGCGCTGGTCCGCCGACCCCACGGGGCTCATCACCGATGTGAAACTGCTGCCCGCAGACGACAGCAGCGACGAGGACCGCGAGCGGCTCGAGCGGGCAATGCTCCAGCTCCTATCCACCATGCCGGTCTTTCCCCGCGAGGAGGTCGGCGAAGGCGCATCGTGGACCGCGCAGGCGCGCACGACCGGGCAGACGTCCATGCAGCGCACGACCACCTACACGGTCACGAAGATCGATGGTTCGACGGTCACGCTCGACCTCGACATCGACGAGGAGCCCGGCCGCAATGAGCCGAGCGGCGGACCGGCAGAAGACGAACAAGCGGACGGCGCCGACATGCAGGAGCTCAACGAGGAAAGCACGACCACCACGTCCCAGGCGGAGATCACGGTCGACCTGACCGCACCGATCCCCGTCGCCGGACAGAACGCCGCAACGACGCGCGTGGTCTACTCCGGCCCGAACCCCGAGTTCAAGGTGGTCCAGGACATCACCACCGCGACACGTTACGGAAAATAGACGACTATGCCTGCCCCGCTTCATATCGGACTCGACGGAATCTCATTTTCGTACTCGGACGGCCACCGCGTGCTCACGGACATCTCCTTCGCAGTCCCGTCGGGCTCGGTCACGGGACTCATTGGCGAGAACGGCGCGGGCAAATCGACACTGCTCGGTGTCATTTCCGGCGACCTTATCCCCACAGCCGGCACGCTGGTCACCCCGCCAGTCACGGGGTTCATCGCCCAGGAGACCTCGCTGCCCTTCACCGAGCCAGCGAGCACGCTTATCGACGCCGCCGTGGATGAGCTCCGCGGCGTGGAGCGCGCCATTGCGGATCTCTCCGGTCGAATGGCGGAAAACCCCGAGAACACGCGCTTGGCAGATGACTTCGATCTCGCGCTGGCGCGCGCTGAGAATTCCGGTGTCTGGGAGCTCGACGCCCGCATTGCGACAGTCCTCGCCGGCCTGGGCCTTGCCAATGTCGATCTGGCTACCCCGTTGGGTGAGATGTCCGGCGGCCAGCGCCGCCGCTTCGCGCTAGCGACTCTCCTACTGCGCCCGGTGGACGCGATGGTGCTGGACGAGCCGACAAACCACCTCGACGACGAGGCCGTGGACTTTCTCGTGGGCGAACTCGAGTCTTTCAACGGCCCGGTGCTGGCCGCGTCCCACGACCGCTATTTCCTCGACGCTGTCTGCGATGCCCTCGTCGACCTCGATCCGGGACTTGGTGCGGAAGGCGGGATGGGTGAAGAGACCCGCCAGGGCGCGCGCTTCAGCGGATCCTTCAGCGATTATTTGAAGGCCCGCGAGCAGCGCCGCCAGCGCTGGGCCACCGACTACGCCGCCCAGGAGCACGAGCGCGAACGGCTGGAAAAGGCCGCGGAGCAGTCCGCCGACGACATTTTCCACTCGCAGGAGAACAAGACGGAGACTCGAGCCGCGGCGAAGTTTTACGCGGACCGCGCAGCGAAGACCGTGGGCAACCGCCGCCGCGCCGCAGAGAACCGGCTCGAGGAACTGGAGCGCTACCAAATACCCGCTCCCCCGAAGCCGCTGCGCTTCACCGGCATCCCGGAACACACGGCAACCTCCCTCGGCGTACCGGCGGTCGTGGCTAAAGAGCTCGCGGTCCCCGACCGCCTCGCGCCTCTCGACCTCAAAGTCCAGCCCGGCGAGCAACTGCTGGTGGAGGGCCCAAACGGTTCCGGCAAGTCGACTCTGCTGAAGATTCTCGACGGTGCGCTCACCGATTTCACCGGCGAGCTGGTCATGCCGGAGGAAATGACCGTCGCCCGCCTTGAGCAAGACGATTCGTGGACGGATCTCTCCGTCACCGGCGCCGATATCGTCCCGGAAATCGTGGAGATGGGACTGATGACCCCGGAGCAGGCGGAAATGCCGCTCGAGGATCTCTCGCTGGGACAGCGCCGCCGCGTCTCCCTGGGCAAAATCCTATCCTCGCCGCCGGATCTGTTGCTTCTCGACGAGCCCACCAACCACCTCTCCCTCGCACTCGCCGAGGAGCTCGAGGCCGCCCTGGTGGACTTTCCCGGCACCGTGATCATCACCAGCCACGACCGGTGGATCCGCCGCCGCTGGCGCCAGCGCAAGGCCCAGAAAGACGGACGCGCCACACTGCTCACCCTGTCCACGCTGTGGACCGAGGAGGTATGGCGCGAAGAAGACTGAGCAATGCTCAGTAACTTCGTGTTCTCTACAGTGCCGGAGCCGGCGCGCCGCCCTGTGCGGGAGCCTGCGCGTCACCTGCGCCCTGGTCTGCGCCCTCGGGGCCGGGGCCGCCCATGGCCGGAGCCTGTGCGCCGTCAGCGTCCTGCTGCGGGCCCTCCGGTGCGGGGCCGCCCTGTGCCGGGGCCTGGCCGTCCTGGCCTACCTGCGCGTTGCACATTTCCGGAACCTGGTCCGGGGTCACCGTGTTGGTGATCAAGGTGCACGCCCAGGACTGGGACAGCTTCCAGGTGCCCTCCTCGAAGATAAAGGAGACGTTCTCAGCCACGGACGGGCCCTGGTCCGGCTGAGTGAAGTTCACAGCGGCCAGAACCTCGTTCGGGGTGTAGCCCGGCAGGATCGGCTCAACGACCTGGAAGTCGGCGCCGGACTCCTGCTTGGCCTGGGTCATCACGTCGAAGAGCTCGCGGGCGTTCTCGCCGCCCTGGACCGTCTTCACGCGTTCTTCCATCGGCAGATCCGCGTTGGTGGCGCGGGCCAGGACCTCGTTGAGCTGCTCAGCCGTCGGCTTCTCGGCGGCCGGAGCGGCCTGCCCGGAGGCGGTGTTGGTCTCAGTGGAGGTGTTGGTCTCAGTGGAGGTGTCCGTCTCAGAGCCGCTGTCGTCGTTCGAGCACGCCGCGAGCGTGACTGCGGCGCCGAACGCAGCCGCAATGGCGGCGAGTTTCCGTGCGTTGGTCGGTGCGTGCATATATCTCTCCTTGATTTCCGCTAACTGGCTTTACGTTACCGCCGGTGTCTGGTCCACGACTAATCGGCGCGCCTAGTCTGAAGGTCATGAATACGTCAGAAATAGCTGTGGTCGCCACGGGAGGAACCATCGCGTGCGAGGCGGATTCAGCCGGTGCGCTGGTACCCCGCCGCACCGCGGGTGAACTGATCGACGCTGCCGGAATCGCCGCTCCGTGCCGCCCGGTGGACGTGCGCGCCCTCGATTCCTCGTCGATGACGCTGGCCGATGTCGACGCTTTGGTGTCCACCGTGCACGAGCAATTAGCTGATCCGGCCGTCGGCGGTGTCGTAGTCACCCACGGCACTGACTCGCTTGCCGAGACAGCCTTCGCGCTGGATCTGTTCCATACCGACCCGGCGAAGCCCGTCGTGGTCACTGGCGCGCAGCGGGCCGCAGATGCCGCCGATCCCGACGGGCCGCTCAACCTCCGCGCGGCGGTGGATTTCATCGCCGGCAGAACTCAGTCCACCAATGACCGCCTCCCTGCTGACGGACCCGGCGCTGGAATCGGTGGCGATGGCGTCGTCATCGCCTTCGGCGGCGCAGTCATCCCGGCGCGGGGTGCGGTCAAGACGGACACGCATGCCCTGGACGCGTTCCGCCCCACAGCCAGTGGCTCTGATAAGACCCCGGCGCGGCCTGCGGCCATTAGCCCGGTGCGGCTGGGAGACATGAATATCCCGATCGTGGCCGGATGGGCCGGCGCGGGCGGGGACATCGTCGACGCCGTGATCGCGATGGCCCCCGACGGCATCGTGGTTGAAGGCATGGGCTCCGGGAATGTCTCGGAGCAGATGGGCCGGGCGCTGCACCGGGCGCTCGATGCTGAGATTCCGGTCGTGGTCACAACCGTGGTGCCGCACGGCAAGGTCGAATTCGCCTACGGCGGTGCCGGCGGTGGTGCCACACTGGGCGACCGCGGGGCCGTCCCTGCCGGGTGGCTCCGCGCCGGTCAAGCCCGTACCGCCCTTGCCGCGGCATTATCGGCGGGCATTGACCCGGCGGCACTTATCGGCGGCTGAGGCGCCACACCGCAACGGCAGCGCGGTCGAACCGCCGGTGCCCTCCGACGATCAGCCGCAGACGGTCACCTCACCATTCTGCAGCTCGTCGTGGGAGACCTCCGCGAAGTGCTCGAGCTGCATCGGCTCCTCGGTGTGCACGAGGCAAAGATCACCGCGAGGCGCCTTCTCCCGGTGGTCGACTCGTTTCATGATTTTTCTTTGACGATTGAGCGAAATTATTGTCGTCACGGCAGGTGCTGGCGAGTGTTAGACCGCAGTCGTCGAGACCAGAGCTGCGGCGCGATTCTGCTGCGCAACGCGCAGGCTCACGGCACACCCGGTTCTACTGAGCTGAGATTTTCCAGCGAGCCGGGGCTCGCCGTCATCGAGGTGTCCAATGCCGGGCCGGAGTTCACTGCGGAAGAGTTGAACCAGCTAAAAGAACCCTTCACCCGCGGCAACAACCGCGTGTCCGGGTCCGGCCACGGTCTGGGTCTCGCGCTTGTCGACGCGATCGCCGCCTCCCACCACGGCCAGCTCGACCTTGCACCCCGCCCCGGCGGCGGTGTGATCGCCCGCCTGAGCATTCCGCGCGGACTGTCCGTCAGTCCCCGGCGGACTCCTCGTCAGGCAGCGGATTAGCGTGCAGCAGATCGTCCTCGTTGGCAGTAGCCAGCCAGTCCTCCCACGCCAGCGATGCGACGGAGTCGGCGGGGACGAGTTCGGGGTCGTCCGCGCGGAGATTCTTCACCGGTCCCGGACCGGTTGCGCGGGTCTCGAACCGCACGGTGACAAACCCGTGGCCCGCGCCCTGGATCCAGCCGTGGCCGAATTCGGAATGGTGCACATCCTGCGTCGCTGCCCACGCGCGCGTGCCGGTGGGCATGACCGGCAGGATCTCCCCTGTGTGCGGCTCGGGCAAATTCGCGCGGTCGAGCTCCGGGAAGAGGACCTCCTGCATGACGGTCTCCAGGCCGGAGAACCCCACGCCGACAAGACGGATCGGGCCGAGCTCGTCCGGGTAGCGCGCGATGCGGAATGCCGCGGCCGTGAGCGTGTCCAGGTCGTCGGTGGCATACGTCAAGGTGCTGGAGCGGGATTCAATGTGGAAGTCGGCCATCTTGAGTTTGACGGTGACGGTGCGGGCGCCGCGTCCGTCGACAAGCAAGCGCTTATGCGCTCCTTCCGCCGCACGCCTGATAGCGGCTTCGACCTCGCCCCTCGTGGTCAGGTCGCGCGGGTAGGTGTGCTCAGCGGAGATCTGCTTCGATTCCGCGCGCGGCGCGACTTCGCGGTCGTCGATGCCGCGCGCGAGTGTCCACAGCTGCTTTGCGACGATCCCGCCCAGCGCCACCTCCACCTCGCGCTCGCTCATGGCGGCGAAATCGCCGATGGTCTCCACCCCGATGCCGGTGAGCTTATTCGCCGTGACGGGGCCGACGCCCCACAGCTCGCCGACGGGCAGCGGGTGGAGGATCTCCGTCTGCTTCTCCCGCGGAATGATGAACGTGCCGTCCGGCTTGGCCAGGCCGGAGCCGATCTTGGCGTACTGCTTTCCGGTGCCCGCCCCGATGGAGCTGGGCAGTCCTGTCTCCCGGCGAATCTCCTCGCGCAGGTCATCCGCCCATTTCTTCACCTCGTCGGGGGACGCCCCCGCGAGTTCGCGCGGCTCGAGGAACGCTTCGTCGATGGAGAGCTGCTCCACTACGTCGACCCTGTTCGCGATTATGCCGAACACCCGGCGCGATGCTGTTGTGTACACCGGCCGGCGCGGTGTGACCAGCACAGCTCTCGGACCGACGAGCTGCACCGCGCGGTACGTCGGCATCGCCGAGTGTGCACCGTATCTGCGCGCCTCGTAGCTCGCACCAGCGACCACTCCCCGACCCGTCACCCCGGCGACGAGCACCGGCCGGCCTCGCAACGTCGGACGGGTCAACTGCTCGCAGGACGCGTAGAACGCGTCCATGTCGATGTGCAGCACCCAGCGAGTCATAGCCACTCCAGCGTAGGCCGAATTGCCCGGTGACCGCAGGTTCGGGTTGTTTAGCCGTTCTTGGTCACATTCGCGGTGACGCCGTCGAGGACCTTGTGGCCGGCATCGTCGGCGTCAGTCGTGACGGTGAACGAGGTGGCCAGGGTCTCCGCCGCGATGTGGTCGGCGTGGCGGCTCGCCCACTTCTCCTTGTCCGCCGGGACGTGGAGGGTGACCGAGATGCGGTCGGAGACTTCGAGTCCCTCGTTCTTGCGGGCGTCCTGCAGGCCACGGATGACGTCGGCTGCCCAGCCCTCGGCCTCAAGCTCCTCGGTGAGGGCGGTGTCGAGGACGACGAGGCCGTCCATGCCCTCCACGCGCGCGGTGGAATCCGGGTCGGCGGCGACGAGGCGCTCGGTGTACAGATCCGGGGTGAGAACCAAGTCGCCGTCCACGACGACATTTTCGCCGTCGTGGACGTAGTTACCGGCCTTGACGTTCTTGATCGCGCGCTGGACGTCCTTGCCCAGCTTCGGTCCGGCGACCTTCGCGTTGACAACCACCTCGAAGGAACCTGCGGAATCGACGTCCTGTGTGAGCTCGACGTTCTTCACGTTGACCTCGTCGCGGATGACCGACTCAAACGGCGCGAGAGTGTCCGCCTCCGGCAGCGCGACCTTGAGGCCCGGCAGCGGCAGACGGTTGCGCAGCTTCTTCGCTTTGCGCAGCGAGGACGCCGCGGAGCACACCGCGCGGGTGGCGTCCATCGCGGCGACGAGCTCGTCGTCAGCCGGGAAGTCCGCAGCATCCGGGTAATCCGCCAGGTGCACGGAACGCTCACCGGTGAGGCCGCGCCACATTACCTCGCCGATGTACGGCAGCAGCGGAGCCACGGTACGGGCAAGGACCTCGAGCACCGTGTAGAGGGTGTTGAACGCCTCCGGGTGCTCCTCCTGGCCCGCCCAGAAGCGGTCGCGGGAGCGGCGCACGTACCAGTTGGTCAGGGTGTCGGCGAAGAGACGGATCTCCTCGCACGCTCCGGAAATGTCGGTGGCTTCGAGGGCCGCGCCGGTGTTCTTCACAGTGTCGTGCAGCTTCGCCAGGATGTAGCGGTCGAGCACGTTGTCCGAGCTCGTGTCCCAGGTCGCCTCGCGGTCCGAGTACAGCTGCAGGAAGGTGTAGGCGTTCCAGATCGGCAAGATCGCCTGGCGCACGCCGTCGCGGATGCCCTGCTCGGTGACGATCAGGTTGCCGCCGCGCAGGATCGGGCTGGACATGAGGAACCAGCGCATCGCGTCCGAGCCGTCGCGGTCGAAGACCTCGTTCACATTCGGGTAGTTGCCCTTGGACTTGGACATCTTTTGGCCGTCGGAACCCAGCACGATGCCGTGGGCGACGACCTTCTTGTACGCGACGCGGTCGAACAGCGCGGTGGACAGCACGTGCTGGACGTAGAACCAACCGCGGGTCTGGCCGGAGTACTCGACGATGAAGTCCGCGGGCTGGCGGGTGTCGAATTCTTCCTTGTTCTCGAACGGATAGTGGTACTGCGCGAACGGCATGGAGCCGGACTCGAACCAGCAGTCCAGCACGTCCGGGACGCGTCGCATGGTGGACTTGCCTGTCGGGTCGTCCGGGTTCGGGCGGGTCAGCTCGTCGATGTACGGGCGGTGCAGCGATTCCGGACGCACGCCGAAGTCGGCCTCGAGCTCGTCGAGGGAGCCGTAGACGTCCACGCGCGGGTACTCCGGGTTGTCGGACACCCACGCCGGGACCGGGGAGCCCCAGTAGCGGGTGCGGGAGATATTCCAGTCGCGGGCGCCCTCGAGCCACTTGCCGAACTGGCCGTCACGGATGTGGGACGGGATCCAGTCGATCTCCTGGTTCAGCTCGACCATGCGGTCGCGGATGTCCACGACCTTCACGAACCACGCCGGAAGAGCCATGTAGATCAGCGGCTCGCCGGAGCGCCAGGAGTGCGGGTAGGAGTGCACGATGGTCTGGTCGCGCACGACGCGGCCGCGGGCTTTGAGGTCGCGGATGATGTCGCGGTTGGCGTCGAAGACGAGCTTGCCCTCGTAGTCCGGGACGAGCGAGGTGAACTTGCCGTCCGCATCGACCGGGATGACCAGGCCGATGTCGTATTTCTCACAGGTGATCATGTCGTCCTCACCGAAGGCGGGAGCCTGGTGGACGACACCGGTGCCGTCTTCAGTGGTGACGTAGTCGGCGAGCAGCACCTGGAAAGCATTCGGCTGATCCGCGAAGTAGTCGAAGAGCGGCTCGTAGGTGATGCCCTCCAGATCCGCGCCACGGTAGGTGGCCAGGACCTCAAGGTTCTCCCCAAGCTCCTTCGCGTAGGATTTGATCAGATCGGTCGCGAGGACAAGCTTGGCACCGGCGAATTCCGGCACAGAGGAGTCCTCGCCAACGCGGACCAGGGAGTACTCGATCTCCGGGCCCACAGCCAACGCCAGGTTCGACGGGGTCGTCCAGGGGGTGGTGGTCCAGCCGATGAAGGCGGAGTCGATAAGCTCCTCGTGCCCCTTGGTGTCCTTGATGGGGAACGTGACGGTGACCGTCGGGTCCTGGCGCTCCTTATACGCGTCGTCGAGACGGGTCTCCTGGTTGGACAACGGAGTGTGCTCCGCCCAGGAGTACGGCAGGACGCGGAAGCCCTGGTAAATCAGGCCCTTGTCGTAGAGCTCCTTGAACGCCCACATGACAGACTCCATGTATTCCGGGTCCATCGTCTTGTAGCCGTTCTCAAAGTCCACCCAGCGCGCCTGGCGGGTGACATAGTCCTCCCACTCGTCGGCGTAGTGCATGACGGACTTGGCGCAGTACTCGTTGAACTGGGCCAGACCCATGTCCTCGATCTGAGCCTTGTCGGTGATGCCGAGCTGCTTTTCCGCCTCGAGCTCGGCGGGCAGGCCGTGGCAATCCCAGCCGAACACGCGCGGGACGTGGTAGCCCGTCATGGTGCGGTAGCGCGGGACGATGTCCTTGACGTAGCCGGTGAGCAGGTGTCCGTAGTGCGGTAGGCCGTTCGCGAAAGGCGGGCCGTCGTTGAAGACGTACTCTTCGCAGCCCTCGCGGTTGTCCAGGCTGGCCTGGAATGTCTTGTCCTCGTTCCAGTAATCGAGGACGATCTTCTCCATGTCCGGGAATTTCGACGAGCCCCCGGTCATATCCACCTTGGGGTACACGCCGCCGACGCCTTGCTTGTCTGCCATGATTCCTCCACGCACATCATCGTGCGGGGACGCAGGCGACTGCGCGGTACCACCCCGCTTGGGACCCACCAGGTGGATCCCCACTTCATTGTGGTGAAGGATTGACGTATCCCTTTGCACGTCCGGTTCTACTGGGCCAGCGGCCGACAGCGGCCGCTGGCTGTTCTTCCGGAAACGCTCCCCGGTGATGGCCGGATCGTTGCGTGTCTGGTTCTGACATGGGTCAGTGTAGCGCGAAACGAAAAGACCTGCCCCACAGGGTGGCAGGTCTTGTCGCTTGAGCGTTCAAGAAGTTCGCGCCTACTTCTGGTTCACGTCGCCGCCCGGGGCGGACGTGCCACGGGTCTCGAGCTCCTCGAGCTGGGACTCGAGCAGCGTCTTCAGGCGGGTGCGGTACTCGCGCTCGAAGGTGCGCAGCTCGGCGATTCGGGACTCGAGTGCGGTCTGCTGCTGCTTGACCGTGTTCATGATCTCGGTGTGCTTGCGCTCAGCGTCGTTCTTCAGCTTGGTCGCCTGCTCCTCAGCCTGGCGGATCTGTGCCTCGGCGCGGGAGTTGGCCTCGTTGGTGGTCTCCTCAGCCTTGCGCTCAGCGTCGCTGACGAGCTTGTTGGCGCGCTGCTCGGCTGCCTGGGTGGTCTCCGCGGCCTTCTTCTCGGCGTCGGACACCTGGGTGGTGGCGTTAGCGCGGGCCTCTTCGGTGACGCGCTGGGACTCTTCCGCCGCCTCGCGGGTGAGGCGGTCGGCGGTCTCCTGCGCAAGCTCGAGGACACGGGCTGCCTGGATGTGTGCCTCGCCGGTGGTCTTGGGCTGCTCCTGGTTGACCGGGCGGGAAATGCTCTGCGCCTGTGCGTCGCCCTTCTGGGACTGGGCCTGAGCCTCGGCCTGCTTGCGTGCCTGTGCGGCCTCTTCGCGGGCGGAGCGGATCTCCGCGTCGGCTGCCTCGGCGCGGGAGCGGGCTGCCTTGGCCTCGTCCTCGGCGTCCTTCAGGCGTGCCTCGTACTCCTTGCGAAGCTTGGCCTCGATCTCCTCGCGGATCGCACGCTCGTCGACCTGGTTGGTGGACGGTGCGCCAGCCGCAGCTGTGGCCGGAGCGCCGCTGCCGGAGCCGAGCTCCTCAACGCGTGCGCGGAGATCGTCGTTCTCATCCTGCAACTGGGCGAGAGTGTCCTCGACGAGGTCGAGGAACTGGTCGACCTCGTCCTCGTTGTAGCCACGCTTACCAATCGGCGGCTTGCTGAAAGCGACATTGTGCACGTCAGCTGGTGTCAGCGGCATTTGCGTTCCCTTCAAGTAATGACGTTTGTTGCCGGCCCAGTGTGGACCAGTGGCACGGTCTAGGCTTAGAGCCTAGCTGACAGTAGTTATACCCTCAACGTTTACCCGAGGGTGAGTTTCAAGTTGTTATTTCCTGAACCCTATCTAAAAACTACGTCGCCAGCTAGAGGAAGATGCCGCGGATCAGCGCCTGCAGCACGGCCAGCGCCAAGAACAGCACGATGACGCTGACATCCAGCGCCACTCCACCGAGCGGCAGCGGTGGAATGTATTTGCGCAGCAATTTAATGGGCGGGTCCGTGACCACGAAGAAGAATTCGCCCGCCACCATGAACCACCGCGGCGGGTCGAAGTGCTTGGAGAAGGACTGGATCATCTCGATGATCAGCCGCACGATCACGCACAAGGTGTACAGACCGACGATTGAGTAAAGGACGGCTCCGATCATATTCACGGGGACCTACCCTACCTAGGCGCGTGCGCCGGACGAAGTGACGGTGTTCGCAAATTAGCGGATGTGAGCGGCGCGCTCGAGCTCGCTGACGGTGGTGCGCGCGTTCTCTGGGACGATGGCGAAGACGAGGTGCTCGTCGCCGGTGCGGGAGAGCTTGTGCATCTTGCCGCGGGCAGCGAAGCAGAGACCTGCGGCGAAGTCGATCAGGCGCATTGCGGTCGGCTTGTCCACGTTGGACAGGTCCATGACCACAGCGTCGCCGTCGCGGAAGGGCTCGCCGATCTCCTTGGCGTCGTTGTAGTTGCGCGGGCGGACGCTGATGATCGCCGCGGAGTAGTCGCGCGGTTCGTAGCTGTACTCGCGCTCGCGGGTGCGCGGCTCAGCGGCGGTCGCGGTACGGGAGTACGCGTTCGCGCCTGCCTCTTCGTAGGCCGGGTCGTCGTAGTACGGGTCGTTGGCCGGATCGTACTGGCCGAGGCCGAAGAATTCCTTGAGGCTGTTAGAGAAGGACATGCGCGTAAGTCTCCTGTTCGCGGGGTGTTTTATGGAGTCCGGTCTAGCGTTGTTCGTCAGCCTACGGGGCGTGCTCCCAACAGCCCGGTTCCGACACGCACCACGGTCGATCCGTGCGCAATTGCTTCCGCGAAATCGCCCGACATTCCCGCTGACAGACGCAGGTCACGGCCGAGTTTTTCCGCGTACGCGTCGCAGATGCTTCTCGCCGCCGCGAACACCTCGCCCGGAACCGCTTCACGGGGCGGGACCACCATGAAGCCGGAGAAAAATAGGTGCTCGGCATTCTCGACGGCGGCGACGACGTCGTCAAGAAGCGCCACGTCGTCGCGCGGCACTCCCCCGCGGTTCGCGTCGTTATCGAAGGAGAGCTGGATCAGGCACGGCAAGGTGTCAGCGGTGCGGTCGCCGCGCTCGAGCGCCAGCCCCATCCCACGGTCGAGACCATTCGCGAGCTTCACCGAATCGACGGAGTGGACCTCGCTCGCCCACCGTGCGACGGCATTGGCTTTTTTCGACTGGATCTGGCCGATCATGGCGAACCGCATTTCGATGCCCGCCTCGGCGAGCTCATCGACCTTTCCCCGCGCTTCCTGCTCGCGATTCTCCCCCACCAACTCGATGCCCAGGTCGGCGAGGACCCCGACGTCGGCTGCCGGGTGGAATTTGGTGACAGGAAGAATACTCACGCTGCCCGGCTCGCGGCCGGCCTTTTCTTCGGCAGCGCGGACCTCGACTTGGAGCGACTCCCATTTGGCTGCGATCTCGTCGCGGCGCTCGTCGGTGAATTCCACTAGTTCTCCCTCCCGGAATCGTAAGAATTGCCCGTCAGCCAGATCACACCTGCTTGGCGTCCCGTTGTGCCCTCGCGCCGGTACGAGAAGAAGCTCTCGTCGGTGACCGTGTCGCGGGGGTCGGCGTCGATGTGCGTGACACCGGCGCTCATCAGCTGGCGGACCAGGCCGGCGCGGATGTCCAGGCCCGGCGTGCCCTTTTTCGTCCGCGTGCGGGACCCGGGCAGATGCTTCTCCACGTCGTCGGCCATCTCTTGGGGCACCTCGTAGGATTCGCCCGCCGCGGCGGGGCCGAGCAGAGCCTGAATATTAGCCGGTTCGGCTCCGAGTTCGCGCATCTTCTCCACCGTGCGCAACACGATCCCGTTGCGGGCCCCGAGGCGTCCCGCATGCGCGGCGGCGACGACGCCTGCGTTGTGGTCGGACAGCAGCACCGGCACGCAATCGGCGACGAGCACGCACAGCGCCAGCTGCTTCTCGGTGGTCACGATCGCGTCGGTCGCCTCGACCGGTTCGCCCTGTGGCCCGTCGACGACGGTGACGTTGTTGGTGTGCAGCTGCTCCATCCACACGAACCGCTGCGGGCCGAGCCCGGAAATCTCGGCGAGGCGCGCCCGGTTAGCTCTCACGTCGTCGGCAGAGTCGCCGACGTGGGCACCAAGGTTGAATGAATCGTACGGGGACGCAGAAACCCCGCCCGCACGGCTGGTGAACAGCATGCGGACGGGGCGGCTGGTGGTGTCAATCATGACACCCAAGGCTACTACCGGAGGAAGTCCGGCACGTCGAGGTCGTCGCCGCCGCGGGAATCGCGGGTGTCCTCGTATCGGCGGGACGGGCGGTACTCGCGCTCACGCTCGTACTCGCGGTCGGAGTTAGTGAAGAGGCCGCCACGGGACTCGTCGTAGCGGTGGCGCGGGGTGTACTCGTCTGCAGGTGCGTCGGCCGGTTCTTGGCGGTCACCGGACTCGAACAGGGAGCTGGACGACGGCGCCGGGGTCGGGGTCTCGCTAGCCGCGGCCGGCTCGACCTGGACCTGCTGGGGCTCGACGGCGTGGCTGGCACCCTGGTCTGCCTGCTCCTGGCTCGGAGCCTGTGGGCGGGCGTTGGCTTTCTCGTCGAAACCGGTCGCGATGATGGTCACGCGGACCTCGTCCCCCAGGTTGTCGTCGATGATGGTGCCGAAGATGATGTTGGCGTCTTCGTCGGCCTTCTCCTCGACGATGGAGGCCGCGTTGTTGACCTCCATCAGACCCAGGTCGGAGCCGCCGGCCACGGAGATGAGCACGCCCTTGGCACCTTCCATCGTGGTCTCCAGCAGCGGGGAGTTGATGGCCTGCTCCGTAGCAGTCATGACCCGGTTCTCGCCGCGGGCGGAGCCGACACCCATGAGCGCGGAGCCGGCGTCGGCCATGACGGAGCGGACGTCCGCGAAGTCGACGTTGATCATGCCCGGGATGGTGATCAGGTTGGTGATGCCCTGGACACCGTTGTAGAGCACCTCGTCGGCGGCGCGGAAGGCCTCCATCATGGACAGGTCGGCTTCGCCGAGCTGCAGCAGACGGTCGTTCGGAATGACGATGACGGTGTCGCAGACTTCCTTCAGCGCGTCGATGCCCTCGAGCGCCTGGCGGGTGCGGCGCTTGCCCTCGAAGGAGAACGGGCGGGTGACCACACCGATGGTGAGTGCGCCCATCTTCTTCGCGATGCCTGCGACGACCGGTGCCGCGCCCGTACCCGTGCCACCACCCTCGCCGGCGGTGACGAAGACCATGTCGGAACCCTTGAGGGATTCCTCGATCTCCTGCTTGTGATCCTCGGCGGAGGTGCGGCCCACCTCCGGGTTAGCGCCTGCGCCGAGACCGCGGGTCGCCTCGCGGCCGATGTCGAGCTTGGTGTCTGCGTCAGTGAACAGGAGCGCCTGGGAGTCCGTGTTGATGGCGACGAACTCGACACCCTTCAGGCCCTCTTCGATCATGCGGTTCACTGCGTTGACACCGCCGCCGCCGACACCGACAACGCGGATCATGGCGAGGTAGTTGCTGGGTGAGGTCATGGGTGTGTGCTCGCCTTTCAGATAACGGGGTCGTGTGATTCAAAGACGCCTCCCATCATGACCAACCGCAGCGGAATTTCGGCGAATTTTTTCGGCGTGTCGGCACCCTCAACCTCTACTTTAGGGTTTTGACCTGGCCTTTTACAGAAACCCTCGAGTGGTACGACTATCTCACGGTGATTAGCTGCGGGTTGGTCACGTTGAATTCTTTGCCTTCGCGCTGCAGCACCGTGTCCACCGCGAGCGATTTATTTTCGTTGTCTTCGCTCGCGCCCCACACGATGGTGCGGTCGTCTTTGAGGTTGAGCACGAATTCGTACTTTGATTTCGCCTCGATGGACTTCACGGCACCGCGGCCGGTGTCGCTCAACGCGGCGGCGATGTCGACAGCGTCCTTGCGCACAGTGTCGTCCGCATCAGCTTCCCCGGTGAGCTCAACTGAGTCTTCGGGTGGGGTGTCCACCGCGAATTCTTTGCCTTCACGGTCAATCAGGTGCGTGCCCTCGGAGGAGTCGCGGTACGCGACAGCCACGTTCTCCACCACTTCAACCGAGATGGTCGACGGCCACTTCCTGGACGCGGTCGCGGATTTCACCCACGGTAGGGAGACCACATTGGAGGCGGTCTGGCGCATATTCACCTGCGCCAGCGGCGTTCCCTCGGCCACATCCGCGGCGGCGACCACGTCCTCGTTGTCGAGGTGCGCATTGCCGTCCACTTCCACGTTCTTCACCGAGAACAGCGGGGTGAAGTAGACAACGGCCCACAGGACCGCCAGCACGACCAGGCCGACGCCCGCAATGCCGGCAATGCGGCGCCACGGCACCTCGCGGCGTCCGCGGGCATTGGTCGTCTTCTCCTTCGACCGGTTACCAGACCGGTTCGACCGCTCCGTGTACTTCGAGCGCGCGCGGTCAAGCGAGTTTTCTTCCCGGAGCTCGCGGCCGCGCTCATCGCCGTCGCCGGTGCGGTCGTCGTCGCCGTGGGGCGGGGTCACGGATGTTGACATGGGGGCTACTCCGCTTCCTCGCCGGTGTCTGCGAAGGTGCCGGCAGAAGCACCCGCCAGTGCTTCGAGAATCGGGTCGGCGAGCATCGTGACGGTGCCCGCACCCATCGTGATCACGACATCGCCCGGGGCAGTCACGGACGCCACGGAGGCGGGCGCGCGGGAGAAGTCCGGCTCGTAGACGACCTCGGTGTCGTCGGAGATGTGCTGGGTGATGATGCGGGAGTCCACGCCTTCCACGGGCGCTTCGCGGGCGCCGAAGATGTCGAGGACCACGGCGGCGTCGGCAAGCGACAGCGCGTCGGCGAATTCCTTCGCGAAAGCCTGCGTGCGCGAGTAGAGGTGCGGCTGGAAGCACACGACGACGCGTGCGCCGTTGCCCTCGGACTCGACCTTGCCGCGCGCGGCGGAAAGCACCGCGTAGACCTCCGTCGGGTGGTGGGCGTAGTCGTCGTAGACGCGCGTGCCGGTCTGCTCTCCGGCGGTTATCTCCCCGCGCAGCTCGAAGCGGCGGCGCACGCCGGTGAAGCTGCTCAGGCCTTCGGCGAGCTTGCGCGGATCCGCGCCGGCGATAGCGCAAGACAGCAACGCCGCGGCGGAATTGAGCACCATGTGGCGGCCCGGCAGAGCGAGGTGGTACGCGACCGTGCCCTCGTGGCCCGGAACGCGCAGGTCCACGGCGGCCTCAGTGACGTGGCCTTCCACAGACTCGTCGCTGACCACAGCGCCGGTGGGAATCTCCGGGTGACGGGCGGCCGCGTCGGCAGTGCCGTAGCCCAGAACGGAAATGCCGCGCTCTTTCGCGCGGAGGCCGCAGCGCACAGTCGCCTCGTCGTCCAGGCACACAACCAGCGTGCCGTCGTCCGGAAGGCGGTCGGCGAAATCGTCGAAGACTTGGTAGTAGCTCTCCGCGGAGCCGAAATAGTCGAGGTGGTCCGGCTCAATATTGGTTATCACGGCGACGGACGGGCGGTAGCGCAGCAGCGATGCGTCTGATTCGTCGGCTTCCGCCACGAAGATGCGGCCGCTGCCGTGGTGGGCGTTGGTGCCCGCACGGTTGAGCTGCCCGCCGATGGCGAAGGAGGGGTCCTCCCCCGCCGCCTGGAGCGCGACGACGGCCATCGATGTGGTCGAGGTCTTGCCGTGCGTGCCGGCGAAGAGCACCTGGGTGTAGCCCTCCATGAGCTCGCCCAGAAGGTCGGAGCGGCGGATCACCGGAATCCCGCGCTCGGCGGCGGCGACAAGCTCCGGGTTGTCCTTCGGGATGGCCGCGAAGCTGGTCACCACCGCGGTCGGCTGCGCTCCGGCGAGTTCGAGGTTCTCCGCCGCGTGGCCCACGGCGATGGTGGCGCCCTGAGCGCGAAGTGCGCGGACCGGGCGGGAATCCTTTACGTCGGAGCCGGTGACCACGGCACCGCGGTCGAGGAGGATGCGGGCCACGCCGGACATGCCGGAGCCGCCGATGCCGATCAAGTGGACCCGCGAGAGGTCGATGGGGGCCGCAGAAGTCATGGTTTCCTTTCTCCGATGATGCGCCGCGCGATTTCGTCCGCGGCATTGCCTGCCCCGGAATCATCGAGGGCAGCACGCATGGCGGCGGCGTTGCCACCGGGGCCGAGAATGCCGTTGACGGCTTCGACCAGGGCGTCGGGGGTGAGATCGGCGTCATCGATACGCACTGCTGCGCCCGCGTCGACGACGTGCGCCGAGTTCAAGCCCTGCTCGCCGTTGCCGTGCGGCAGCGGAATGTAGATCGCGGGAACGCCCGCCGCGGAATTCTCCGCCACCGTCATCGCTCCGGAGCGGCAGATGACCACGTCGGCCACCGCGTAGGCGGCCTCCATGTCGTCGATGTACGGCACTGCGGTGTAGCGCTCGTGTGCCGGCGGCGCGTCATTCTTGCGGCCGTATGCGTGGAGCACCTGGTAGCCCGCGGCGGTAAGTCGGCCGACCGCCCCCTGGACCGCGGTGTTGATGCTGCGCGCACCTTGGGATCCGCCGGTGACCAGCACGGTCGGGCGCTGCGGGTCAAGGTTCCATGCCTTGTAGCCGCGCTTCGCCTTCACCCCGTCGTCGTCCACGCCGACGCCCGGGCGGACCGGAATGCCGAGGACTTCGCCGGGCATGCCGGAATCGGGCACAGCGTTGAAGCCGGTACCGCCGAGTTTCACGCCGAGCTTGTTCGCCATGCCGGCAAGGGCGTTGGTCTCCAAGACGTAGAAGGGGATGCGCAGCGACCTCGCGGCAAGGTACGCCGAGGCGGAGACATAGCCGCCTGTGCCGAAGACAGCGCCGGCCTGCGTCTTCTTCAACGTGGCGCGGGTCTGTGCCACGGAGCGGATGAGCTTCGCGGGGACGCCGAGCAACTTCAGCGGTTTCTTGCGCGGAATTGGCACAGGCTCGATGAGCTCGAGCGGGAAGCCGCGGGCAGGAATGATCGTCGTTTCCAGGCCTTTCTCCGTGCCGAGCGCGGTGACCTCCGCGCCGTAGGAATCGCGCAGCACTTCCGCCACTGCCAACGCTGGTTCAATATGGCCGGCAGTGCCGCCGCCGGCCACAACGATGTGTTGTGTTGTCACTGGGTGAATCAACCGCCTTTTCTATCCGGCGCGGCGGGTGTCGTCGGTGTTCCGGTGATTCCGGGGCTCCCTGTTCGCGCGTGGCTCATCGTATCGCGTCCGTGCCGCCGGTCGTTGGCCGCCAACTCTTGCGTCGCCGCGGGACGCATTCCGGAACGCTTCCCGTGGCTGTACCCGACCGCGCTCCCTTGCCCCGCGCCCCTGTCGTTGAGGTTGGCGCTCTGTGCGGCGCTCTTCCTGCGGGGCAGGATTGCGGCGGGCGGTGACCGGAGTGCCGTAGCGCTTGTTCGGTTGCGCCTTCTTCGCCGGCCGTGCGCCAGAGCGCGGGCGGGGTTCCGCCGAGCTCGGCTCGCGGAGGAAAAACAGTCGGTCGAAAAGCGGGCGGCCGTAGTTCTGCATCGAGGAGACAGCGCCGGGCTCGTGGCGCGCCACCGAGGCGACCAAGCCCATCGCGCCGAGGGTGATCACGGCAGAGGTGCCGCCTGCGGAGATCATCGGCAGCTGAATACCGGTCACCGGCAGCAGGCCGATGACGTAGCCGATGTTGATGAATGCCTGGGAGACGATTCCGGTAGTGATCGATGCGGCCAGCAGCGCCTGGTACTGGTTCGCCGCCAGGCGGGCGGTGCGCAGGCCGAAGAAAAGCAGCATGGTGAACAAGATGATCACCAGCGCGCCGCCCCACAGGCCGAGCTCCTCGCCGATGACGGCGAAGATGAAGTCGTTTTTCGCCTCCGGCAGGTAGAACCACTTGGCGCGGGACTGGCCGAGACCGACGCCGAAGAGCGAGCCGTCCGCCAGTGACAGGAAGCCCTGGTAGGACTGGAACGCCACGCCGCGGGTGTCCTCAAAGCGACCGAAGAGAGCGTCGAAATACACGTGGAAGCGCTGGGAGCGGAAGCCGCCGGCGGCCATCACGCCCGCGAACAGCAGGACGCCGAACCCGGCGACAATACCGATGAACTTCCAGGAGATTCCCGCGAAGACGAGGATGAAGGCCACCACGATGCAGAAGGACACGGCCATGCCGAGGTCCCCCTGCGCGGCGATGAGCACCACGCACACCACGGCGACGGCGGCGAACGGCATAAACCCGTTGGTCATGTCGAACATGCGGCGCGGGTCTTTATTCGCCAGGATCGACGCACCCCAGACACAGATGGCTACCCTGGCCACCTCTGACGGCTGGAGCTGGAAGCCGCCGATATAGATCCACGACTGGGAGCCGACTTCCTCTCGTCCGGTGCCGATGCCGGGCAGCAGCACCGCGATGAGCAGCAGGATCGAGATCACCATGAGGATGAGCGCGATTTTCTGCACCCGTTCGGGAGGTATTTGCAGCGCCACCCAGAACACGAACAGGCCCATGGCCACCACGATGACCTGCTTGAGCGGCTGCGCCCAGACAGAAGAATCGTTGAGCGCCGACCAGGTCATCGAGGAACTGGTCACCATGACCACGCCGAGGCCGGCGAGCACGAGCACGATCGTGCGCACCATCGTGTAGTCCAGCAGCGGGCGCGCGTCCATCCACGCATTCAAGCGGGCCAACGCCCGGGCCATGCCCGACGAGTACTGGCCGCTAGCGTTCCGCGGGCGCGCTTGCCCGGGCCGCGGCGCTTGTTTCGCGTGTGGCTTACGGGGCTGGTGTGGCCGTGGTGGGCGCTGAGCTGCTGTGGTCATCGTGTTTCACACTGCCTTAAACGTCGTGTTTTCCGGCGAGGGCGCGCGCAGCGTCGGCGAAGATATTTCCCCTCTGCGCCATTCCGGAGTACATGTCCAGGCTCGCCGCAGCCGGCGCCAAGATCACCGCATCGCCCGGACGCGCCTGCCCAGCGGCAAATTCGACAACCGCGCGCATAGCATCTTCGGGGTCTGTGCTGTCCGTCAGGAAGACAGGGACATCGGGAGCATGCTTATCGACGGCGCGTGCAATCTCTTCCCTGTCCACCCCCAGCAACGCGACCGCCCGGAACTGGCTGGCGTGGTCGGCGACGAGCTTGTCGACATCGGCGCCCTTGAGCTGGCCGCCGGCGACCCAGACGATCTTGCCATCACCGGCACCCCGCAGTGCGGAGTCCGCCGCGTGCGGGTTGGTCGCCTTGGAGTTGTCGATCCAGTCGACGCCGTCTGCGCTGTGGACCACCGCTCCCCTGTGGCCGGACACTTCGTAGGAATGCAGAGCCCGGTCGATCTGTGCCGGGGTGGCGCCGCGGGTGATAGCGACTGCCGCGGCGGCCAGCGCATCGAGGGTTCCGGCGGTTCCGGCGGGCTCGATGCCGTCGATACGCGTGATCGTCGCCGGTTGTGCCCCGATGCGCGAAACAATGCTGCCGTCGACGATGCCGACCTGGTTGTCCTCCGGTTCACCGAGAGTGAAGCCGATGATGTCGCTGCGGCCGGATTTCCCGGCGTAGGCACGCACGTGCTCGTCGTCGATGCCCGCCACTGCCGTCGAGTAGGTGAGGACCTTCGCCTTCGCCTCTGCGTACGCCTCGAAGCTGCCGTGCCAGTCGATATGGTCGTCGGCAAGGTTGAGGAGCAGCCCCGCATCGGCGGTGAGGTCGTGGGACCAGTGGAGCTGGAAGCTGGAGAGTTCGGCGACGAGGACGTCGATGCGCGGTGCGCTCAACAGAGCGTCGCCCACCGCAATGCCGATATTTCCGCAGGCTTCCGCCCGCTTACCGGTGTAGGTGCCCGCCTCTTCCATGATTCGCGCGAGCATTCCCGTCGTAGTCGTCTTGCCGTTGGTGCCGGTGACCACGAGCCAGTCACGCGGCGGGCCGAAGAAGCTGTTCTGGTCAAGCAGGAAGCACAGCTCGACATCGCCGATCACCGTGCAGTCCATGTCCTGCGCGGCGAGGAGGAGCGGAGAATCCGGGCGCCAGCCCGGAGAGGTGACCACGAGCGGGTACTCGGTGACCCGCTCGGCGGCTTCCGCCGTCGTCATGGTGCGGCAGCCGGTCGCCTCGTGCACGGCTGCGCGGTTGGCTTCGTTGTCGTCGGCGACAGCGAAGAAGACGCCCGCCTCACGAAGCAGCTTCGCGGTTCCCAGGCCGGACACTCCGGCGCCGGCGACGAGAACTCCGCCGGAGAGCAGGATGGAGAAAATCCCGTTCACGCTCGAGGTGGAGTGTGCGCTTGGGGTCATGCCAGGTTCACCCCGGTGGCTGAGAGCCATTCGGTGTAGAACACCGCCAGGCCGAGGACAACGGCGATGGCGCAGATGAGCCAGAAACGGACGACCACGGCAGTCTCCGCCCAGCCGCCGTTTTCAAAGTGGTGGTGGAACGGCGCCATGCGGAACACGCGCTTGCCGGAGGTCTTGAACACCGCCACCTGGATGACGACGGAGGCAGCCTCAATGACGAAGAGGGCGCCGATGACGACCATGAGCACCTCGGTGCGGCTGGCGATGGACACACCGGCGACAAGGCCGCCAAGCGCCAGCGAGCCGGTGTCGCCCATGAAGATCTTTGCCGGAGCGGCATTCCACCACAGGAAACCGATGCAGGCGCCCAGACCGGCGGAGCACAGCACAGCCAGGTCGAGCGGATCGCGCACGTCGTAGCAACCGGCGCCCGGAGCCTGGGCGCAAGAGTTCCGGAACTGCCAGAAGGTGATCAGGGTATAGCCGAACATCACCAGCGCCGTGGACCCGGCCGCGAGACCGTCGAGGCCGTCGGTGAGGTTCACCGCATTCGACCACGCCGCGATGAGGAAGTAGACGAAGATCAGGAAGAAGATGGTGCCCAACACGGCGCCGCCGACGGCGATGTCGAAGGTCTCGATGTCGCGGATGAAGCTCAGCTTCGTCGAGCCCGGGGTCAGCCCCGTACGGTCCTGCGGAAACTGCAGGAGCAGGAAGCCGAAGATTAGTGAGACAGCCAGCTGGCCGACCAGCTTGGCCGTCTTGTTCAGACCGAGATTGCGGCTGAAGAAAAGCTTGATGCCGTCGTCGGCGAAGCCGAGCAGACCCAAGCACATGGTCAGCCCGAGCACGAGCAAACCCGAGGCAGTGAATCCGCCGTGGCCGGTGGCTGTGCCCCAGATTCCTACGGCCACATAGGCGACGAGAATGCCAAGCAGGATGGCGATGCCGCCCATCGTCGGCGTGCCGCGCTTGCGGATGTGGGAGGCCGGTCCGTCTTCGCGGATTTCCTGGCCTTTGCCGGCACTGGTGAAGTACCGGATCAGAAGCGGTGTGGTGAAGATGGCGACGAGGAAGCTGATGGCCCCCGACATGATGATCTGGGTCATGGTTGGCTACCTCGTGTCTTCCTGATTGGTCTGCGTGAGCGGCGGGGCGGGGGTTGTCGGCGCGGCATTCGGCCCGTCGGCGAGCAGCGTTTCAGCCACCCGCCACAAGCCGACGGCGTTGGATGCTTTGACCAGCACCACATCGCGGTCGTCGCGGCTGCGCCAGTTCTCCTCCCCTGGCGGGGCGGTGCGCACAATCTCGCCGACGACGCCGGCCGCCTCGTCGACGCCGCGGGCGCTGTGCGTTTCGATGCCGCGTTCTGAGGCGCGCTCAGCCAGGACACGGGTCTCCTCGCTCTGTCCCACCACGACGAGGTGCGTGACACGGTAGCGCGCAAGCTCATCGCCGAGTGCGCGGTGCGCCTCGACCGAATCAGAGCCGAGTTCGCCCATTTCTCCCAGCACCGCGATGGACCGCACACCCGGGCGAGCGGCGGCGGTGAAGCCGAGCGCCGCAATACCGGCGCGCATGGAGTCCGGGTTCGCGTTGTACGCGTCGTTGATCACGGTCAGGCCGTCGGCTCGGGTGTTCACGTCCATCCGGTTCACCGACACACTGTGCGCATTCGACAGCGCATCGGCCACCGTCGCCGCATCCAGCCCGGCTTCGATGCCGACAGCGGCTGCCGCGAGAGCATTGGAGACCTGGTGGGCGCCGAAGACCTTCAGGCTCACCCGCTGCGGGTCCCCTGCGGGGGAATGCATGGTGAAGGCGGCACGCGCGACGTCGTCAAGCTGAATGTCCGTGGCGTAATAGTCAGGCGCATCCCCTTGAGGTGTGGCGACGTTGTCAGCGGAGAAGCACACGACGCGCCCCTGCGTGCGCGGCGTCATGCCCGCGACGAGCTCGTCGTCGGCGTTGAGGATGGCCACGCCGTCGGCCGGCAGAGCTTCGACGAGCTCTCCTTTCGCCTGGGCGATATTCTCGCGCGAACCGAATTCGCCGAGGTGCGCACTGCCGACATTGAGCACCACGCCGATGTGCGGCGGAGCAATGCTGGCCAGCTGGGCGATGTGCCCGATATTGCGGGCGGACATCTCCGCGACCAAGAAGTCTGTGTTCTCCGTGCAGCGCAGCACCGTGTACGGCAGGCCGATCTCGTTGTTGAACGATCCCGGCGGGGCGACCGTCTCCCCGCCGCGGCCGAGCACATTCGCGATGAGGTCCTTCGTGGACGTCTTGCCCGCGGACCCGGTCACGCCCGTGATGCGCAAGCCGTGCTTATCGACGAGCGTGCGCGCCACATGCGCCGCCAATTTCGTCATCCCGGCGACGACGGCGCGGGCTGAACCATCGGGATCCCCCGCGGCGAGGTCCGAATTATCGCCCTCGATGGCGTCGACGGACGGCAAAATGACGGCGGGAACCCCGACTTCCCGGGCGACGAGCGCACCGACCGCGCCACGCGCGATCGCGGATTCGGCGAAATCGTGGCCGTCGACATTGCTGCCCGGCAGGGCGACGAAGAGGCCTCCGGCGGTGATCTTGCGCGAGTCGAACTCGACGTAACTGGTCACCGTCGCATTCGGGTCGGCGGTCTCGCTCAGCGTGCCGCCCGTGACCCGCGCGATGTCTTCCAGCGTCATCGGAATCATGCCTGGTCCTCCTTACTTGTCGTTCCTGCTGGTGCCGTGTCGAAGCCATTGTCGGCCAACGCCTTACGCACTTCTTCCCTGTCGTCGAAGTGGTGGGTGACATCGCCGACGATCTGGCCGACTTCGTGGCCTTTACCCACGACGATAACCGCGTCGCCAGGCTGTGCCCACGCGACGAGTTGTTTGATCGCGTCTGCGCGCGAATCGGACTCGCGGATCTCCACGCTTCCGCTCTCTGCTGCTTCCTCCGCTCCCGCGCGGACTGCCGCGCGGATGGCGGCCGGGTCCTCCGTGCGGGGGTTGTCGTCGGTGACGATCACCAGGTCGGCGCGGCGCGCAGACTCTGCGCCCATGATGGCGCGCTTCGACTGGTCGCGGTCGCCGCCGGCGCCGACGACGATGCCGACGCGGCCGTCAACCTGCTCGCGCAGAGAATCGAGAGCCGCGGCGATCGCTGCGGGCTTGTGGGCGTAGTCGACCACGGCGACGAATTCCTGTCCCGCGTCGATTCGCTCCATGCGGCCGGGCACGGCAGCTCCGCTAACGCCCTTGAGGAAGGTCTCCACGTCGATGCCCGCCGCGTCGGCAAGCGCAGTGGCCAGCGCCGCGTTGGCGACGTTGAATGCGCCCGGCAGCGGCAGGCGAGTCTCGACCGCGGTGCCGTGAAGCGTGACGGTGATGTCCTGGGCGCCGCTGTCCGTGGTGCTGTTCAGCGTCGCCGCGCAGTCAACATCCTGCTGGCCACGGGTGCCCACGGTGACCACGGGGCGGTTGCCGCCGGATGCACGCTCCGCCATTTTCCGGCCCCACTCATCATCGACGCAGATGACGCTCGTCTCCGTCGCCACCGGCGATCCTTCCTCAAAGAGCAGCGCCTTGGCGTCGAAATACTCCTCCATCGTCGGGTGGAAGTCCAGGTGATCCTGCGAAAGGTTGGTGAAGCCGGCAACGGCGAAGCGCGTTCCGGTGACGCGCCCGAGAACCAGCGCGTGGGAAGAGACCTCCATGACCACGTGCGTGACACCGCGGTCCACCATGAGCGCGAAGAGCTCTTGCAGTTTCGGCGCTTCCGGGGTGGTTAGCGACGTGGGCACGTCCTCGCCCTTGATGCGGGTGCCGGTCGTGCCGATCAAGCCGACAGCGCAGCCAGCCGCGGTCAGTCCGGATTCGAGCATGTACGTCGTCGTGGTCTTGCCAGACGTGCCGGTGACGCCAATGACGGTCAGCTTTTCCGACGGGCGGCCGTAGATCTCGGCGGACACGAGCCCCAGGATCGCGCGGACATCGTCGACGACGAGCACCGGGCGGGTCTCCCCCGCCTTAGCGAGAATGTCCCAGCCTGCGTGGTCCGTGAGAATCGCGGCCGCCTTCGAAGAGGCGGCGTAACTGGCGCCGTGCGCCCGGGTTCCCGGGAGCGCTGCGAAGACTGAACCCGCCTCAACGGCGTTGGAGTCGAGGCTGATGCCGGTGACGGTCAGCGTCTGCTCCGGTGCGTTCTCGACGCGTGCGCTGGCGACCTCTGCCACCGTGTCGAAGGCGACGGCGGCCGCAAGAGTCTTGTCCGTGTCGTTCATGACCACTCCTCGCTTTCTCTACTGGGCCTGCAGGACCATCGGCTCGCCCGGGTCCGGGCTCTGGGAAATATTCTCGCGGTTAATCAGCCAGTTGGCGATCTCAGTGAAGATCGGCGCCGAGGACTGTCCGCCTCCGCCGCCCTCGAGCGGCCCGCGCTCCGGGTCGTCCAGCATGACGGCCACGACAAAACGGGGATCATCCGCCGGTGCGACGCCCGCGAACGTGATCCAGTAATCCGAGTTCGAGTACGCGCCGGTATCCGGGTTCACCTTCTGGGCTGTGCCGGTCTTACCGGACAGTTGGTAGCCCGGGATGGAATTGCCCTGGGCGGTGCCGCTGTTCACGCCGTTTGGGTCGTCCTGGAATGCTGCGCGGAACATGTCCACGACAGTCTTCGCGGTCTTCTCGCTGACCACGCGCGTACGTCGCGGGTCGTCCTGCGGGATCTCCTCGCCGGTGGGCTGGGTGACCGACTTGACCACGCGCGGCTCGATGCGTTCGCCCTCGTTCGCCATCGCCTGGTACACGCTCGCCAACTGCAGCGTCGTCACGGACATGCCCTGTCCGATCGGCAGGTTGGCGAAGGTGCCGCCGGACCACTGCTCGCGCGCCGGAACGAGACCCGAGGACTCGTTCGGCAGCTCGATGCCTGTGGACTGGCCGATGCCGAAGCGCTGCAAGTAGTCGTCGAAACGCTCCTCACCCACCTTCTGGGCGAGCATCAAAGTGCCCACGTTGGAGGACTTACCGAAGATGCCGGCTGTGGTGTACGGCGCGACATCGTGCTGCCACGCGTCTGCGACGGTCACCCCAGACATCTCGATAGACCCCGGCACCTGGTGCACCTCGTTTGGTGTGGTCAGGCCCTCCTCGAGCGCTGCCGCCGCCGTGATGATCTTGGCCACGGAGCCAGGCTCGTACGGGTGGGAGATCGACGGGTTCTCGAAATTGCGGCCCGAATCGATCTGGCGCTCCAAGTCGCCGTTCGGGTCGATCGTGTTGGTGTTCGCCATGGCCAGCACTTCGCCGGTCTTGGCGTCGAGCACGACCGCCTCCGCTTCCTTCGCCTTCGCGTTCGACTTGGACTGCTCCAGCAGCTGCTGGACATACGCCTGCAGGTCCAGGTCGACGGTGAGTTCAACCTGCGCACCGTCCACGACAGGGACGACATCGCGCAAGGTGCCGGGGATCGCCTGGCCGTTCGCGGAGACGTCCTCGGTGGAGCGACCGTCGATGCCGGTGAGAATGGAGTCGCTGGAGGCCTCGAGGCCGAACTGGCCCTGGCCGTCCATAGACACACGCCCGACGATATTCTCGCCGATCGCACCGTTCGGGTATTCGCGGATGTCTTGGCGGTCCGCAGCGACCCCGTGGAACTTCTCGGCGACCTTCGCCGCGACATCCGGGTCGACGTTGCGCACGAGGACCTCGTAGTCGCTGTCGGCGTGAAGCTTTGCCAGGATGTCCTTGGAATTCACTCGCGGGGTGGGCAATTTGTCTTTCTCGCCCGAGGACTTCTTATCGTCCCGGTCCCTGTCATCCTTGTTATCCGAGTCCTCGCCCTCGGGATCCTGCACCTGATCGTCGTCGATCATGGTGGGAATCTCATTGGCCATCTGGCGCAGGATGTCCTCGACGCGCGCGTCCTGCTGCGCTTCCGCTTCTGCGCGGCTGGCGCCGTTTTCGTACATCTCGTTGCGGGCGATCTCGCCGAGCTCGCGGCGCAGTGTCACCGGGGAGACGGTCAAGGAACGGGCCTTCATCGTGTAAGCCAGGAAGTTTCCTTCGCGGTCCACGATCGCCCCGCGACGTGCCGGGTCCTCAAAATCGCGCTCGCGCTGCTCCGCCGCGACAGTCTGCAGTTGCGGACCCCACTTCAACTGCACCCAGGCAAGACGCCCGACAAGAATGAGTGCCACCACGAGGAAGAAGGCGGTGAGAATTCGCATGCGACTGGCAGTAATGACTTTTTGTGCGGGCACGTCCCGCACCTGCCGCTTCCGCGGGTCCATTCTGCTCACGTCGCAGACTCACCTACTTCTCTTGTGCCGTGGCGCCCAGTGATTGCCTTCATCTTGCCCCGATCACAGGGCCAGGTTATGACCGCCACACACGAACGTGGAACTAAATCCCTCGATAAACCAATTGCCAGTCAGTTCGCTGGCCGTTAGAAGCCGCCGGGCAGTGCCGGAAGGGCACCACCTGCCGGTGCTTCCTGAGCCGACGCCTCCGGCGTGTCTGCTGCTGGTGCATCAGCCGCGGGAGCCGCTGGTGCAGCTGGTGCGGACGGCGCAGCTTCGCGGCCGTTGGACTGGCTGCCCGGCGTCGGCAGCGACGGTGCGGCACCGCGGCCTGTCGGCAGCGAGTTCGACGGCAGGGCCGACAAGTTGTCGACGATATCGCGCGTGGCATCGCGGTCACTCGTCGCCTTGTCGGTGCGGATAGTCTCCTCGTTCACATCGACAATGCGCAGGTTCTTCTCCGGGTCGGCTTCCCGGGTCTCATTCGCCTTACCGTCGGCCGCGACATCGATAATGCCCGGCTGGACCGGAACGACCATTCCAGCGGCGTCAGCCTTCGCCGCGACCTCTGCGGCGGCACGGCTGTCTTCGACGTTGCGGTTGAGCGTCTCGATCTCGTTGTTGAGCGTGCGCTCCTGGCTCTGCAGCTGCTCGATGGTGAACGTCTGCTGGGTGGACAGGGCCGACAGCAGCATCGCACCGAAGATACCCAAGATCAGCAACGGCAGTGCCATCAGCGACATGGTGGAGAACTTCCGCTTCGCCTCTGTCGTGGTGACGCGGCGGCCGCGGACGGACACGACCTGCTTCGAACCCAGACGGCGCGGGCCACGCGGAACATGCGGGGCAATACGCGGCTTGAGTCCGCTCGGCGCCGGCGCTGTGCGTGTGCGCTCAGCCTGACGGGTCGTGCGCTGCGGGGCGCGTTCCAGCAGTGCAGTCGAGCCACCGGCGTTATTACCGGCGGTGAGGTCTCGGCTTACTCCCATGGTCGTGGTTCCCTTCGCTTGTCGCCGTGCTGAGTGTGATTGGTTGGTCCGGAAGCTCATCGCGCGCCCCCGGGCGGATCGCTGTCTAGCTTCTCCACCGCACGAACCCGCACTGAGGCGGCCCGTCGGTTCAGCTCGACCTCTTCATTCGGGGCCTGTTCGGCTCCGCGAGTGACTAGACGAAATTTCGGTGCCATGCCCGGCAGCTCCGCGGGGAGTCCGGGCGGAGTCTTCGATTCCGTCATCTCCGCGAACGCTCGCTTGACCAGCTTGTCCTCGTGGGACTGGTAGCTCATGAACACTGCGCGGCCGCCTTCACCGAGCGCGTCGGCGACCATCGGAATGACGTTCTCCAGTGCTTCGAGTTCGCGGTTGACTTCCACACGAAGCGCCTGGAATGTGCGCTTGGCCGGGTGACCTCCCGTGCGCCGGGTGGCTGCCGGAATCACGTTGTAGAGCAACGCAACCAAACGGCCGGAGCGGTCGAACGGCTGTTTCTCACGCTCAGCGAGCACCGCAGAGGCAATCTTTCCCGCGAAGCGCTCGTCGCCGTAGGTCTTCAGCACACGCGCGAGGTCCCCGTGGCTGTAGGTGTTCAAGACATCCGCTGCCGTGAGCCCGGCGCTCGGATCCATACGCATATCCAGTGGCGCGTCAACGCGGTACGCGAAACCGCGCTCCTCCTGGTCGAGCTGCATCGACGAGACCCCGAGGTCAAAGAAAGCGCCCGCCAATCCCGTGGTGCGGACGCGATCGAATGCCGGGTTCGCGTTGTTTTCCACTTCCTCGCCGAGGCAGTCGAACCGGCCTCGGACCGGCACGAATCTGTCGGCGAACTTTTCGAGGCGCTTTGATGCCTGTTCCAAGGCGGCAGCGTCACGGTCGATGCCGATCACCGTGACCTCAGGAAATTCAGACAGGAAATATTCGGTGTGCCCGCCGGCACCCAGCGTGCCGTCGACGATCACAGCATCGGTGCCGAATTTCTCCACCGCCGGGCGGAGCAGATCGCCCATACGGTCGCGCATGACGGGGACGTGGCCGTGGTTGGCGTCGATACCGAAGTCCATGTCGGATTTCTGCGCTATATCGTGTGCCACTATGGTCCACCCCCCTTAATGCCCTGTGTGCGGTGTTTCGGATTAGGTCTGACTGCGGTTGAAAGAGTGTGCTCTAGCGGGGAACGTGTAGAGCCCTGCTCGGGGCGGTCATTCTGATATCGGGGAAGTACACCAGAACGACTCGCGCCCCGAGCAGAGTCCGTACACGCTCTCCGCCCGCCCGCTTAGAGCAGGCCCGAGAGAATGTCGTCCTCATCGGCCGCCGAGAAGGCAGCCTCCGTATTTTCTTGGTATTTCTGCCAGGACTCGGCGTCCCAGATTTCCAAGAAATCCACCGAACCGATGACCACGCATTCCTTGGACAGGTTCGCGTAGTCCCGGTGCGCCGGCGACAACGTGATGCGACCAGAACCGTCGAGCGTCTGCTCATCCGCACTTGCCGCCAAGTTACGGATGAACGCACGCGCCTTCGGGTTCGTGCGGGAGACCGCCGCCGCCTTACGTGCGCGGGCCGCGAACTCCTCGCGGGGATAGACCGCCAACGAGTGGTCTTGCCCCTTGGTCACCATCAGTCCGTCCGCCAGTCCCTCGCGGAATTTGGCGGGCAGTGTCAGGCGCCCTTTGTCGTCCAGCTTCGGGGTGTAGGTGCCAAGAAACATCCGGCGCCCTACCTTCCTTCGCTCGACGACTCCGGCTGTGAATTTTTGTCAGATCCGACCCGGCATCGTCACACCGGCCCTTCACTGTGCCCCACTTTAACCCACTATCCCCCACAAACGCCACATTGGAACTCAAAAATCTTTCCGAGTGTCTTGAATTCGCAGTTCAACACACGAATCCCACGTGGCGCGTCCACCCGCCCCCCGCGCCATATCCCACCACAACCACCTCACAACATCCGTTTTGACTACTTCAGCACCTTTCTCACCACCATGCCGCGAGCGCATCCCCGCAGGAAAACTGGATAACGACACCTGAAATAAGACCCGGTGGGTGAAAGTGGGGACTCCCGGTGGGCCGAAGTGGGGAGCCAAGAGTGAGGGCACGTTGAGGCACGAAAAAATCCCCCTCACGTCTCCGTGAAAGGGATCAGGAAAGCCGTCTAAAAATTATGCGGCCGCAGAAAGTTTGCGCTACTGACCTTCGAAACGCCGGCGGAAGTTCTCCTCCATGCGGGAACCGCGTCCTTCGCGGCGCGGTTGCGGACCAGCACTCTTGGAACGCGTTGCCGGCGGGATGTCAGACGGGGCACGCAGCCCCCACACGCCACCGATGAACATGACCACGAATCCAAGGATGCTGAGCGCGATGAACCAAAGACTTTCGGCCGCCAGAGCGACCCCAGAGATCAGCAGCACGAGACCCAGCACAATGAGGGCGACAGCCCGCATCGTCGGACGGAAGCCACCGCCCGCGGATCCGCGCTCGGGCGCGGAGGCCACAGACGACCCGAACTTCGGATCGTCGGCCATCAGCGACTCCTCGATTTCGCGGAGCAACTTCTGTTCCTGCTCAGATAAAGCCACTTTCACTCCCAGCCTGGTTTGGTCGCTGTCTTCTCTGAACTACAACGCTCAGGGGCATCGTTTTGTTCCCTCATCATACCGCCCCATCCCTCAAACAGGACAGTCGCAGCAGGCTAGGCCGCAGACATATCACTTCCCTCCCCAGCAGCCTCCGCAAAGAATTCTTCCGCCAGCTCAACAAGACGCCCCACATCGGCCACTCGAGGCTTCAGCTCGATCCCCGAGGCGACCCGTCCCCTCAGGCGCGAGAAGCCCGAGAACGTATTCGCCCAGTACGTTCCGCGGGATCCCGTCAGGGCCAGCTTCTCCCAGGCGCTAGTGGGCAGACGCTTACGCTTTGCAACCACCGTGGACTGAGCGATTACAGCCCCGGCTGTGCGCAGTGCCGCCCGATATGCGCTCTCCAACGCCAAGTCATACGAACCGGCGGCGAGCTGCGCGTGCGCATCCGCAAGAAGCGCACGAGCCGATTCGAGAAATTCGTCATGCCGCGATGCGACGGGCACCACTCCGTACACCGCACCAGTCGTTGCCGAAATAACGCTAGACATGTAAACCTCCTCCTCGTCTCGCCGTATCGTGCGGCGTTCGATTTCCTGCTTCTATTCCTGCTTCCAACTGCTTTTGTGACTTTCACACTAGAAAGCGACATCAACACAACCCACAAACAATTCGAACACGTTTTCGAGTCTGCTGATCTACAGAACGCGCTCGACCCCTCTGAGCTGGGGCAACCAGGACACACGGTTGTGGATAACGGGGATTTCAACGCAGGCGACCGCGACGCATGGTTCGATGGACAGCGTGTCCGTCACTATCCGCGAGCTGTCCCCGCACGAGTTCTCCGCCATGGCGCCCGAACTCGTGGGGCTCTACATCACGGCCATGCGCTACCCCATTTCCATCCACAATCAGCGGGTATCGGTCTGGCGACGCGATTCGACGGAGGAAGACTTCGCCGCCGTCGCTGCTTTCGACGAAGGGAAACTCGCCGGAATCGCGTACGGGTTCAAGGGATCTGAGCGGCGATGGTGGGATCAGCAGCTCCGCCGCGGGCTGGTGAATAGCCACGCCATGACCCCGAAAATGATCGACATCGTGGAAAATTACTTCGAGTTGGCGGAGATTCACGTCGCGCCCCGGCTCCAGGGCCACGGCATCGGCAGAGTTTTGATCCAGCGACTGCTGGAGCGGGCGCCGCAGCCTTATGTCTTGCTGTCCACCCCCGAGGTCCCCAAAGAGAGCAACGCCGCGTTCGGGCTGTACCGCTCACTCGGTTTCGGGGATGTGCTCCGCAGTTTCCAATACACCGGCGATCCACGGCCCTTCGCCGTGCTCGGCCGGACATTGCCGCTGGAAAATACGTCCCCGGTAGAGTGAGCGGTAATCGTCCCCACCCTGCGGTTAGAAGGAGTCACCACCTTTGAGCGAGCGCACACCTCACCTTGCGGTAGCAGACATCCCGGCGGCGGTGGAACGGGAACTAGAAGTGTTCTTCCAGGAAAACGCCGCAAAGATCAACCAGATCGGCGCTCCAGTCGCTGAGGCAGTGGGCCATTTGCGCGACTTCGTTCTCGGCGGCGGAAAGCGTATCCGCCCCACATACGGCTGGGTCGGCTATGCCGCGACCGCAGGGAAGAATTGCGCCGAATCCCCCAATGCAGTGCTGCGAGCGGTGAGCGCGCTCGAATTGATCCAAGCGTGTGCGCTCATCCACGACGACATTATCGACGCTTCCGACACCCGGCGCGGTAAACCGACCGTCCACCGCGCGATCTCAGCCGAACATGCAAACCGCAGCTGGCACGGGGATTCCGACACGTACGGCGAAAACGTTGCGATTCTCATCGGCGACCTCGCGCTGGCGTGGGGCGACGATATGTGGCGTTACTCCGGGGTGAGCGACGAGGCGCTGAAGCGCGCGGCTGAACCGTGGCGCGGCATGCGCGCGGAAGTGATCGGCGGGCAGATTCTCGACATCGCGCTGGAAGCGTCCGGCAGTGAGAGTGTGGAGCTGGCCGATTCGGTGAACCGGTACAAAACTGCCGCGTACACCGTCGAGCGCCCGCTTCATCTAGGAGCGGCACTGGCAGGAGCAGGCGAAGAGACTATTGCGGCTCTCCGCGGATACGGACGCGACATCGGAATCGCATTCCAGCTTCGCGACGATCTCTTGGGAGTCTTCGGCGACCCGGCAATCACCGGCAAGCCAGCAGGCGACGATCTGCGCGAAGGCAAGAGGACTGTGCTCTATGCCTTGGCGCTGCGGGCAGCCGACGACTCCGACCCGGCTGCAGCAAAGAAGCTCCGCACCGGAATCGGAACTGCAACCGACGCTGACGATATCGCCGAGCTCGCCCGCATCATCGAGACGACCGGCGCAGTGGACGTGACGGAAGACCGGATCACCCGGCTCACCGAGTCCGGCCTCAAGCATCTTGAAAGCGCGGACTTTACCGCCGATGCCGTTGAAACACTCACCGCGTTGGCTATCAAGTCCACGGCACGGCGTAAATAGAGACGTTGACCGAAATGACCGCACGACTTTCCCCGACAGCCGCCTGGTGGCTGGGTACCGCTGGCGCTGCCTTGATGATGGTCGGTTCCTTCGGTGCCGGCGCGACGCGCAACCGCGGTGGCGTACTCGACGCATTTGGCATCAGTTTTCTGTCGTACGGCCACGGCCGGGGTTTGCTCAACATCGCGCTCACCGCGGGTCTCGTCCTGCTCGTCGTCGGCTGGGTCGCCGCCGGACGGTTTGTCCTGGCCGACCGCACCGAGCCCGGCGTGCGCGACCGCTTCGAATTCGCCAAAGCATCGCTGTGGTCCGCCACTGCCCCACTGTTGCTCGCCGCGCCGCTGATGTCGCGCGATGTGTACTCCTACCTCATGCAGGGCGCGATGGTGCGTGACGGATTCGATCCGTATTCGGAAGGTGCCGCCATCAACCCCGGCCCGTACTTGCTGGAGGTTTCGCACGACTGGCGTAACACCACGACCCCCTATGGGCCGTTGCACCTGTGGATCGGCAACGGAGTGACGAGCTTCGTCGGCGACAACGTCATGGCGGGCATCATCTGTTACAAGTTCATTTCACTCGCCGGCTTCGCCACTATCGCTTGGGCGGTTCCCCGCATTGCGCGTCGCCTCGGCGGCGATCCGGCACTTGCACTGTGGTTGGGCGTGGCTAATCCGGTGATGCTGGTCCACATGGTCGGCGGCATGCACAACGAGTCAGTAATGGTCGGCTTGGTCAGCCTGGGCCTGGTCGCCTGTCTGTCGCGCCGTTTCCTGCTGGGCACCGTGCTCATCGGTGTGGCCGTCTCCCTCAAGGCGACCGCGGCTGTGACGCTGCCGTTCGTCGTGTGGATGGCCCTTCACTGCTACGCGCCTGAAGGCACCCGCCTCACCCGCCGCGTGGGCGTGTTCATGGCGGCTGGCTTCGCCGTCGTGAGCGCGTCGGTGGCCACCGTCGCGGCAGTAACGCTCGCATCCGGCACGTCGTGGGGCTGGCTGGCGGAAATCTCCGGCAACTCCAAGGTGGTCAATCCGCTTTCTGGTGCGACGCTTGCGGCCGAGGCAATCACGCCATTCCTGCAGCTTTTCGACGAAGAATTCCCCTACAACACCGTTCTCGGTGTGACGCGAACCATCGGTTCAGTGCTGATGCTGGCGGGGCTCGTGGCCGTGTGGTGGCTTTTCCGCCAGAACGAGCGCCGCAACGTCATGGGCATGGCGCTGGCCTACATGGTCGCCTTCGTGTTCAATGCGGTGACCCTGCCGTGGTACTTCGCATCGTCGGTGTCCGTGGCAGGCACATTCACCCCGGCGCGATGGCTCACACGCCTGACCGTCGGGTTGTCGGTGATCGTCGCGCTGGCGTTCAGCGGCAGTGGAAACCACCACTTTTACAACGTGGCGTGGATGCTTCCTGCGCTCATCGCCGGCTGGTGCGCGGCGGCGTATGTTCTGCCGAGGTCTAAAACGCCATCGCCTGCGCGCGCCTGATCACTTCGCGGGCGCCGTGCCCGTGCAGGGCGTCGATCGGGCGGCCCGGCAAGCTGTCGTCCTCAGTGAACAGGTAGGCCAGGATCTCGTCCTGGTTGAAGCCTCCGTCGAGCAGGACTGTGATGGCGCCGGCGATGAACTTGGACAGCTCGTTGCCATCCTCGAGCATGACCTCGGGGATGACCCTTGCTCCGTCTTTCTGGTACGACACGAGCTTGCCGGCGTTGACGTAATCGTGGACCTTGGTCACGGGCACGCCGAGACGCTCCGCCACCTCGGGGAAAGGCAGCAGCGTTTCACCGCTCAGCAGGGCGTCGAGGTCGTGTGCGTTGGGGTCATGCTCTGTAGAACTCACGCACACCACCTTACGCACCGCATGCCATCTACCGGTTGAGGTGGCGCGTGCACCATACTGGGTGGCATGACTCACCTCGCAGCCGGCGATGTGCTGGAAGGCCGGTACATCATCGACCGTCCCATTGCGCGCGGCGGCATGTCCACTGTGTACCGCTGCCTCGACGACCGTCTCGGCCGCGAGGTGGCCGCGAAGGTGATGGACGAGCGCTACCTCGACGACGAGGTCTTCCTCGACCGGTTCGCGCGCGAAGCCCGGGCAATGGCGCAGCTGAGCCACCCGAATTTGGTGAATGTCTACGATTTCGGAGCCGACGGCGAGGATGTCTTCCTCATCATGGAGCTGATCACGGGAGGCACGCTGCGGGAGCTGCTCGCCGAGCGCGGGCCGATGCCGCCGCATGCCGCCGCCGCTGTCATGCGCGCCATGCTCACGGGGCTGTCCGTGGCGCACCGCCGCGGTCTCGTCCACCGGGACATCAAACCGGACAACATCCTCATTAACGGCGACAGCGCAGTTAAGCTCGCTGATTTCGGTCTCGTGCGGGCGGCGAGCGATGCGCAACATTCCACGGACCAGATCGTGGGCACGGTCGCCTACCTCTCCCCCGAGCAAGTCGACGGCACGGAGATCACCCAGGCCTCCGACGTGTATTCCGCTGGCATCGTCCTTTTCGAGCTCCTCACCGGAACAGTCCCCTTCGACGGGGACACGTCCCTCGGCCACGCGATGGCGCGCCTGCGGTTGGATGTCCCTGCGCCGTCGTCGCGGATGCAAGGCGTGCCGATGCTTTTCGACGAGCTCGTCGCCACCGCCACCGCCCGCGATCCCCGCGAACGCTTCGCCAACGCACAAGAGTTTCTCGACGCCCTCGATGACGTGGCCGCTGAACTGGAACTGCCGAAGTTCACTGTCCCTGTGCCCACGCAATCTGCCGCGAACCGTGCCGCGGCGATCCCCACGAGTGTGACGCAGCTCGAAACCCCGGAACCGGAACCCGAACCGGCGCCTGTGCCCGAACCAGAACCAGAGCCCGGTCTCTTCGGCCGGCGCGACCCCTACGGGTACCGGGATCGTGACGAGCCGCAGGAACCGTACGGCGCAGCGCTCCCGCCGGCGGCTCCGGCACCGGTTCCCGCACCGTACGAACCTCATGTGCCGCCGCACGAGCGCATGGACGGACAGCTGGATGGCCGAGAACGTCAGCGTGAGCGCGAGGCGGAGCAGCCGCCGGTGGAGACGAACCGTTCGGCGGCGGCCATGGTCGTGGCTCTCCTACTCATAACAGCAGCCACCGCAGCAGTCGCTGTCGGTGGCTGGTGGTTCGGCTCCGGAGCCTACGGGGAGATCCCCGAGGTCCTCCGGATGGCTGAGTAGAGCGGGGACACCCCCGCTTTCAGACTCTGCTAGTTGCGGAGCATCTCCGCGACCAGGAACGCGAGTTCGAGGGCCTGCTCAGTGTTCAGGCGCGGGTCGCACGCGGACTCGTAGCGGCCCGGCAGGTCGATGTCGGTGATGTCCTGCGCGCCGCCGAGACACTCGGTAACGTGCTCGCCGGTCAGCTCGATGTGGATGCCGCCCGGGTGGGTGCCCAGGTGGCGGTGCACCTCGAAGAAGCCCTGGACCTCATCGATGATCTTGTCGAAGTGGCGGGTCTTGTAGCCGTTCGACGCGGTGAAGGTGTTGCCGTGCATCGGGTCGGACTGCCAGACCACCTTGTGGCCGGAACGCTCCACGGCATCGACGATGCCCGGCAGAACCTCGCGGACATTCTCGTGGCCCATGCGAGCCACCATGGTGAGACGGCCCGGCTCGCGGTTCGGGTCGAGCTTCTCGGCGTAGGCGACAGCTTCCTCCGGCGTGACCTTCGGTCCGAGCTTGATGCCGATCGGGTTGTCGATCAAAGCGGCGAAGTTGACGTGGAAGTCCTCCATGCCGCGGGTGCGCTCACCGATCCACAGCTGGTGCGCGGAGAGATCATAGAGCTTGGTGTCGCCTGTCTCGTTCTCAGCGAGACGGAGCATCGCGCGCTCGTAGTCGACAAGGAGTGCCTCGTGGGACGCGTAGATCTCGGAGGTGCGCAGCTCACGGTCGTTCACGCCGCAGGCATCCATGAAGTGGAGCGAGCGGGTGATCTCGCGGGACAGCGCCTCGTAGCGCGCGCCGGCGGCGGAATTGGCCACGAACTCGCGGTTCCACGCCTCGACGCGGTAAAGGTCAGCCGTGCCGGAGGTGGTCAGCGCACGGACCAGGTTCATCGCCGCGGACGAGTTCGCGTACGCGCGGATCATGCGGGCCGGGTCGTGGCGGCGGGATTCCTCGGTCGGCTCCACACCGTTGACGATGTCGCCGCGGTAATTCGGCAGGCCGTTCCCGTCCAGGTCGGAGGAGCGCGGCTTGGCATACTGCCCGGCGATACGCGCCAGCTTCACCACCGGAGTCGATGCACCGTAGGTCAGCACGACTGCCATCTGCAGCAGGGTCTTAATGTTGGCGCGGATGTGCGGCTCGGTGTTGGACTCGAAAGTCTCGGCGCAGTCACCGCCCTGCAGCAGGAAAGCTTTGCCCTTAGCCACGTCGGCAAGCTGGCTCTTCAGCTTGTGGATCTCGGGAGCCACCACCACCGGCGGGACAGACTCGAGAATCTTGCGCACATACAAGGACGAGTTCTCATCCCATGACGGCTGCTGCTTCGCATCGCGGGAGATGGCGTCCTGGAACGCCTCGTTGATGTCTCCCGGCAACGGCGGCAGATCGGGCAACACTTCTTTGGGGATGTCTACAGTCCAACTCACCCCTTAACTTCTAGCACGTTTGGTGCGCCGTACCTAGCGAAAGTGGGAAATGAGCTTGGCTTATTCTCCCCGCGAGCTCGCGTGGCCACGACGATCGAGGGGCAGCGAGCGCGCGCAGATCTTGAATTTAAGGAGATTATGGCGCGCGTCGACAAGCGCGTCATGGTTGCCGTTGGGTGCGGGAGGAAGCGTCGGGCGGCCCGCCATATCCCAGTACTGGCGCAGCTCGCGGGTGTAGCGCGGCATCTCCTTCGGGAATTTGGCCATATCGCCCCACAGCTGCGCCAGGACGACATGATCGTACGCGCCCACCCACGCCCACAATTCGGGCTTGGAATCGGCGGCGGTGAGGAACGCGAAGACCTCGTCGCGGATCTTCTGTTTCGGCTTCCACTCGGGACGCTGCGGGTTGGGCAGCTTCTCCAGGACGTTTTCGCGCACCCAAGGATTCGCGCGCGAGGCATCGAAATCGGTGGACACGGCGTAGTATTCGCGTCCGTCCTCGGCGACGATGCCGATGGAGATCAGCTCGATTGTCGTGCCGTCCTCGATGAACTCGGTGTCGTAGAAGTACCTCACTGCATGTTCTGCCAGTCAGGCTCCGTGCCCTCCGGGTATCCGTTGCCGGCCTCGAGCGACTTCTTCACGTCACCGGCGTACGCGTCGACGTATTCGTAGCCGGACAGCTCGACGAGGCGCTCCATGAAGAAGTCGGTGAACGGGCGCCATACTGCGGAATCGTTCGGCTCGTACCCGTTATCGCGCGCCCACTGGTGCGGGTCGACGGGCTCGCCGATCTTCACGCGCACCTTTGCCGGGCGCGGAATCCAAGAGCCGATCGGGTTCGCGTTGCGGGTGCCGATCATGGCGACGGGAATGCACGGCACTCCGGACTCCATGGCTACGCGCGCCATACCGGTCTTGCCCTTGTAGATTCGGCCGTCCGGGGAGCGGGTGCCCTCCGGGTAGATGCAGAACAGGTCGCCTTTGTCGAAGACGTCCTGGGCGACCTCGAGCAGGTGCGCGCCGGCATCCTTCGCCTGACGGTCGATGGGCACCTGGCCCACAGAGGTGAAGAAGAATTTCTGGATGCGACCGACCACGCCCGGCGCAGTGAAGTACTCCTGCTTCGCCGGATGCACGAGCTGGCGCGGGCACACGAGCGGGAAGTAGAAGGAATCCATCACTGCCTGGTGGTTGGACACCATGAGTGCGGGGGCGCCTTCCGGCGGGATGTGCTCGAGCCCTTCAGTTTCGGGGCGGTTCCAGATCCGCAGCCACGGCCCGATCAGGATGTACTTGAAAAACTTGTACCACTTGTTGTTCATGTTTCCTTCTAAACCATGTTTCGGGCCAAATCAGCAACGCCAATCATACCTGCCTGCGCGCCGAGCTCAGCGGTTTCGAGACGCGGAGTGGGACGGAAGCCGGATCCGACGACACCGGAGTTCATGCCCGTGCGGGCAGTATCCATGAACAGGTCCGCGTCCTGGCTCACTCCCCCGCCGAGCACGATGAGCTCCGGGTCTAAAACATCACACACAATCGACAGGCCCTGCCCGAGCCACTGCGCGAAATGGTCCATGGTGGCCAGCGCGAGCGCGTCGCCGGAACGTGCGGCGGCGACGACATCGTTGCCCGACGCACGCTTATCGACGACGCGCCGGTACAGCCCGCACCCGTCGAACCCGCCGCGTTCTGCGATCTCTACAGCAGTATCCACGAGCGCTGTGCCGGAAGCGTAGCGCTCGAGGCAGCCCCGTTTGCCGCAGGAGCAGGCGCGCCCGCCGGGCACGACGGTCAAATGCCCGAATTCGGGCGCTGTGCCGAACGAGCCGCGGTAAATCTCCCCGTGGTGCATGAGCGTGGCGCCGATGCCTGTGCCCACGGCGAAAAGCACCCATGTGTCGGCATCTTTCGCGGCACCGAAGCGGTATTCGCCCCACGCCGCCGAATTAGCGTCGTGTTCCAAGCGCACAGGCAACTCGAGCTCTTCCTGCAGGATATCGCGCACAGGAGCGTTGTCTTTCCAGGGCAGGTGTGGCGCGAAGCGGACGACTTCGCAGGCCGGGTCCAAAAAGCCTGCGGCCGCGACGCCGACGGCGCTGACGGAATGCTTGCGGCGGAGTTGCTCCACCAGCTCCACGATGGCGTGGACGAGGCTGTCCTCGTCTTCCGGCGTGTGGGTGGACACCGTGTCCAGCACCGTGCCCGACGCATCGACTACTCCTGCGCGGGTGTTCGTGCCGCCAATGTCGAATCCGATGGTGAGCGGAACAGCGCTCGGGTCGCTTTCAGCGGTTTCGGCGCGGTTGTGCGTAGGCATGAGTCAATATTCTAGCCCCGGCAGTTCGGGTCCTATATTTCCTCTGCTATTCCGTCTGCGTATAACCCGATACTCGCTGTGTCTCTCGTCTCTCCTTTACACAGCTCCCGGGGGCTCAAGGAGATCCGCGAGGCGCTGCCCCAGCACGTTCCAGGAGAAGTGCTCTCCCACGAACGCGCGTCCGGCTTCGCCCATTGCGGCGCGCCGCTGCAGGTCCCTCAAAAGCTCGATCACTGCTGCGGCGATCTCGTCTGTGTCGTTGCCGTCGGCGACGATCCCGGAAGCATCCGTCACCGTCTCAGGCGCGCCGCCGGAATTACCGGCGATGACGGGCACACCGCACGCCTGGGCCTCGAGGTAGACGATGCCTAGGCCCTCGACGTCGAGACCTCCTCCCCTCGTGCGGGCCGGCATGGCCATGATGTCTGCGGCGGCGACGACATCGCGCATCTGCTCCCGCGGCAGGCGGCCGAGAAAGTGCACGTCGCTGGCGACCCCGTGCAGGTGCGCCAGTTTCCGCAGTTTCGGCTCGTAGTTTCCCTCCCCCACGACAACGAGAGAAGCGCCAGGAACGGCGGCCTGCACACGCGGCCAGCATTCGATCAACCGGTCCTGCCCTTTCCGCGGCACGAGGCGCGAGGCCACCACGACGAGTGGGCCGGCCCCGAGTCCGTGCCTGCTGCGCGCGGCGGCCCGCTGCTCAGGAGCAGCTGGACGGAAGAAGTCGGTGTCCACTCCAGACGGCAGGGGGACGAAGTCTGCCCTGTCCCCGAACGCAGAATGAAATCGGCGCAGCGTGTATTCGGAGATATAGGTGACTGCGTCGGCGGCATTGCCGATGCGGCGCAGCACCTGGCGTGCGCCCGGCACCATCGACCAGCCGACCTCATGGCCGTGGGTGGTGGCGACGATCTTCTTCGCTCCCGCTTTCCGCGCCGCTGGCGCCATCACGGCCAATGGCGCGGCCGCACCGAACCAGACGGTGGTGATGCCGTGCTGGGCAATCAGCTCGTGCATGCGGCGCACCGTCGCCGGAGTCGGAAGCATCACCGAAGCGGGCCAGCGGTGGACGGTGTAGCTCAACGTGGCGTCGTAAAGCGATGCTTCCTGCTCGTCTTGCGTGGAGGCGAAGACGACGAGCGACCCGCTGCCGCGTAGCCGGACGAATTCTTCCGCAAAATCCCGCAGATACGACTGAATCCCGCCGACGGTGGGCGGGAAATCATTCGTGACGAGGAGTGTGGTCATGCCCCTCTAGTAACGGACAGCGCCCTGAACAGGCATGGAGTTCATCGGGACGACCTGGACCGGGATGCCGTAGTCCGACGCGTGGACCACCTGGCCGTTGCCGACGTACATCCCCACGTGGGTCACGCCCGGGTAGTAGCCGATGATGTCGCCCGGCTGAAGCTCAGACAACGGCACCGACGTGCCACCCGCGAGCTGGGCGCTGGACGTGCGCGGAATCGACTTGCCGTTCTGCTGGTACGCCCAGTACATCAGGCCGGAGCAGTCGAACTGGTTCGGACCGGCGGCACCCCAACCGTACGGGGATCCGATCTTGGACAGTGCGGCACCGACAACACCGTTCGCGTTCGCCGACGGCGGGACGTCGAGCGCCACCGGGCCATTCTTGGACTCCCAACGGGAACGCTGTTCCGGCGTGAATGCGTCAACACGTTTCTCCACGTCCTTGACCTGGCCGTCCAACTCGCGGCGTTCCCGCTCGAGCTTCTTGCGCTGGCCCTCCAACTCGGACTGGCGGTAATTCGCCACTGCCACCGCGATATTCGCGTCGGTCGCCCGCTGGGCGGCGACCTGGTTCAGCTTCTGCGACTCGTCGAGCATGCGCTGCGCAGAGCGGGACAGCGAGCCGAGGTACGCAGCGCGGTCGATTGCTTCCTGCGGGTTGGCGGACTCGAGCGCGTTCACGTTCGCGTCGTTGGAGAGGTTGCGATACTGGACGCGCGCCTGGTAGTCCACGTCGCCCTGAGTTCTATGTTGGGCTTTGGAAGCCTTGCGGGCGGCACGCTGTACTTCTTCGGCGGTCTTCTTCAGCGCCTTTACCTCGCGCTCACCCTTAGCGATGTTGTCCTCGATCTCCTTGACCTCTTCCGCCTTCGCGGTGGCCTTCTCGGAGATCTTCTCCATCTCCTTGATCAGGTCGTTGCCCTCGTCGGCATGCGCGGGCACAGCGACGCCGCCGAACGCGACAGCCACCGTCACCAGACCGGCGGCAGCGGAAGTCATAGTGAAGCGGCTGAGGCCACGGGAGCTCAGAGGGGAAGCAGCGCGGTCGATGCCCATGTCGGGAACCTCTACTTTCAAAAACACAGACGCACCCCCCGTTGAAAAGGGGGCACAGCGAAGGATCTATGAGGATTACAAACTTGTAACAAAGTTAATCGGCGGGAGGCCCCCGGTCAAACGCCCAGAACACTTATTTTCCGGAACATCTAACCCTGTGACCACAGTGAATATTGAGAAAAAGAACCGGCCGCGGACATCCCGTTGTTTTAGGGGGCCGCGGCCGGTTGAGCACTGAGAGCTCGTGACGCTTAGAAGCGCACTGCCGAGTGGATCGGCATGTAATTCAGCGGGCGGTAGCTCACCGGGGTACCGGAGTTCAGCGCGTCGATGATCTGGCCGTTGCCGGCGTAGATACCGACGTGGGACGCGCCACTGTAGTAAACGACGATGTCGCCGGGCTGCAGGTCCGAGATAGCGACGTTGCGGCCTGCGGAAGCCTGCGCACCGGAGGTACGCGGAATCTGCTTGCCAGCCTGGGCGTAGACCCAGGAGGTGAAGCCAGAGCAGTCGAAGGCGTTCGGCCCGGCGGCACCGTAGACGTACGGGGAGCCGATCTTGGATTTGGCGATGGACACGATGCGGTCACCCTGGGACTGCTGCGGCTTCGGGGCAGCCTTGGTGACAGCGCGGTACTCGGTCTGAGCCGGTGCCGGGGCGTACTTCGCCTCGACGCCGTTGATCCAGTCGCTGAAGCCCGGGACATTATTGACTCCCGGAACATTCTTCACTGCGGTGATGGCAGCGCGGACATCAGCATTCTTGTCTGCCTTGCCGGCGAGGGACGGGATCCACTGCTCGATGCCCGGGACGCTAGCAATGCCCGGGACGTTCTCGATGCCCGGAACCTCGGCAGCGATGCCGGTGTTCGGGACCTTGACCTGAGCCGCTTCTGCGGTGGCCGGTGCGAAAAGGGTTGCACCCGCGACGAGCGCGGAGGCGGTAGCGATGCTGCGCTTTGCAGTCGCGTTGTGGCGGCGGTGCTTAGCCATGGACAATCTCCAATATCTTCCAGTGACGCCTACCGGGTTAGCTGTCGGGTTCGGTGCAGGAATTCACCTCGGGTTGCTCCGGCACGCTCTACGCGCGCTCCTTGCTTCCCTTTCACCCCAGGAAACGTTCTCGGTTCCCCGGCTTCCATTCCCGCCATGGGGCGAAATGGAATTCGGCTTAGTGTTCTGATGTCTTATCGCTTGCGCCTCTGTGGCCGCAAGGTCTCAGATAGGTTACGAAATGGACACGGACGTTGTCTAGCGACGCGCCCGTTATCGTTTCGTAATCTTTCTCGGCGTCCAGATTATCGGACATTATATGTTCTGAACGTTTAACTGGGAAATTATCTATCATCGCGGCTTTTTCAGCTGACCAGCACAGATAGGAACGGTAAATGCAATCGGGAGGGCTCTTTCGCGAGTCACGGAGACGGCGCAAATAAAACTGTGACACTCGCCACACTGTTACAAAAACGCTATAAACAAGAGGAAACCCCCTCTCCCACCCCGGTTCAGTTCCGGGTGGTCAGGAGAGGGGGTTTTAACCGCGTGCGTTTAGCGCTTACTTGCGCTTGCGCTCGATGGCGCCCGCGTCACGGTCGGAGGCACCCTTCTCGGCCTCGAGGGCACGGAGGGTCTCAATCTCCTCGTGGTGGTTGGCGCGCTTGATCTCGTTACGCTTGGCGGTGATCGAAGGATCATCCGGCGAGAAGATACCGGAGGTCTCCGAATCTGCGTAGCCGAGTTCGTTGAGCTGCTTCGGCACTCGTGCACCGGCGTACTCCAGCGGGATCTGGTGGCCGTCGGCGTCGACCGGACCCAGCGGCTGGTGGACTCCGACAAAGGCGCCGTTCGGCAGCTTCTGGATGACACCGGTCTCAAGGCCGTGCTCCAAGACCTCACGGTCGCTGCGCTGAAGACCCACGCAGATGCGGTACGTGATGAAGTACGCGAGCGGCGGCAGAACAATCAGACCGATACGGCCGATCCAGGTCATCGCGTTCAGCGAAATCTGGAAGTGGTACGCGAACAGGTCGTTACCACCGGACAGCGTCAGCAGCAGGAAGAAGACCAGGCCCATGACGCCGATGCCGGTGCGGACCGGAACATCGCGCGGACGCTGAAGCAGGTTGTGGTGGGCGTCGTCGCCGGTGACCTTCTTCTCGATGAACGGGTAAGTCAGCAGCAGGACCACCATGATGCCGGCCATCAACGCCACCCAGAACACGCCCGGGATGGTGTAGTTGCCGAGGTAGAGTTCCCACGCCGGCATGACACGGGCGGCACCATCAGTCCACAGCATGTAGATATCCGGCTGGGAACCAGCGGAGACCTGCGACGGGTTGTACGGGCCGATATTCCAGATCGCGTTAATGGTGGTGACACCAGCCATCAGTGCGAGAACACCGAAGACCAGCATGCCGAAGCCCACGGCCTTCACGGCGAAGACGGGCATGATTCGGATACCGACAACATTGTTCTCGGACCGGCCCGGTCCCGGGAACTGGGTGTGCTTCTGGAACCAGACGAGCAGCAGGTGCGCCGCGATGAGTGCAAGGATGATGCCCGGCAGGATCAGCACGTGCAGGATGTAGAAGCGGTCCAGCATGAGGTCCGACGGGAAGTCGCCGCCGAACATTGCCCAGTGCAGCCAAGTGCCGATGATAGGCAGACCGACGATGATGGCGGACATGATTCGCAGGCCGACACCGGAGAGCAGGTCGTCCGGCAGCGAGTAGCCCATGAAGCCCTCAGCCATGCCCAGCAGGATCAGGGTCACGCCGATGATCCAGTTAGCCTCACGCGGGCGACGGAATGCGCCGGTGAAGAAGATGCGGAGCATGTGGGCGAACATCGCCATCATGAACATCAGGGCGGCCCAGTGGTGCATCTGCCGGACAAAGAGACCGCCACGGACCTCAAAGGAGATGTCCAGTGCCGTCGCGTATGCGCGCGACATCTCCACACCGTTGAGCGGCAGGTAGCCACCGTCGTAGATGACCTTGGTGATAGACGGGTCGAAGAACAGGGCCAGGTAGACACCGGTCAGCAGCAGGATGATGAAGCTGTACAGCGCCATCTCACCCAGCATGAAGGACCAGTGGGTCGGGAAGACCTTGTTCAGCTGCGGGCGCAGCGCGCCCGAGATAGTGAACCGCGAGTCAGCGTTGTCCGCGGCTTGCGCCAATTTGGTACTCATTATGACTTACGCTCCCAGAATGCCGGGCCGACGGGCTCAATGAAGTCCCCGCGGGCGATGAGGTAACCGTCTTCGTCGATTTCAATAGGCAGCTGCGGCAGAGCGCGGGCCGCCGGGCCGAAGACCGGCTTGCCGTGCTCCAAAGCATCGAACTGCGATTGGTGGCACGGGCACAGAATGCGGTTGGTCTGCGCCTCGTAGAGAGAGGTTGGGCAACCGATGTGGGTGCAGATCTTCGAGTAGGCGTAGTAATCGCCGTAGTGGAAGTCTTCCTGCCCCTCGCGCTCGACAACCTTGGCCGCGTCGGAGGAACGCAGACGGATCAGCATGACTGCATTGCGCGGGCCGTGAATCGAGTGCATGTGGTTCTCGTACACGTCGCGCTCGGCGTCGTACTTGTCGCCGTCGTTGACATCCTCTTCGAGGAGGGGGAAGACCGTCTCCATCGAAGCGGCGTCCAGATCCTCCGGGCGCATGCGCACCAGACGGGAGACACCAGCGGTGCTGTAGTGCTTGCCGGCATCGGTGTCGTGCAGCTCGGCAATCGCGGAGGTGTCGCGGCCGAGGTACAGCTTCTTGCCCTCGCGAGCCAGGGACCAGCCCTGGGTCCACAGGGTGCCGTCGCCGTTGTAATTCATCTGGTGACGCACGCGCCACGGGTTCTTGATGATGCCGCCGAGCGGGGCGATGATGACCAGGCCGGCCATAAGGCCAGCGCCCCCCAGGAGGCCCTTCATGACATTACGACGGCCGAGAGTGGAGGTCTGCCATGCGTCATTCAGCAAAGCCGTCGTGGTGCGGCGGTCAAGCTCGGAGGAACGGCCGTCGTGGCGGCGCTGAACCGCGATCTCCTCTGGGATGAACTTCTTGACGTACTGAACAATCGCGACACCGAGCGCGATCAGGGACAGACCGGAGGTCAGACCCAGCAGCGGGGTGTAGAGGCTGAAGAGGCCCAGGCCCTCCTGGCTGTGGAAGCGGGGCTCCCACGGCCAGAACAAGTACACGCCGAGGAACGCGAGCCCGGCAATGATCGAGATCGCCAGCCAGATGTTCACGCCAGCAGCGGCGCGCTTCTCAGCCGGATCGTTCTCGAGCGGGAAGCGCTCCTTCCGGTACGCCACCGTGACGTCGTCAAGCTCGGTGCCCAGAGCAGCAAGCTCGGCGTTGCTCATCTTGTCCAGCTCTTCGCTGGTGTAATTCTTCTTTACTTCATTGCTCATGAGCGCGATCCAATCCACATTGCGGCTGCACCGATGAGGGTGACGCCGATGATCCACATAGCCAGACCCTCAGCAACAGGGCCGATGCCGCCCAGTGCCCAGCCAGCCGGGCTCGGGGTCTCCTTGGACGACTTGATGAAGGCGATGATGTCGCGCTTCTCGTCAGCGGTCAGCTGACGGTCGGAGAACTTCGGCATGTTCTGCGGGCCGGTCAGCATCGCCTGGTAGATCTCCTGCTCGTTGGCAGGATCCAGCACAGGCGCGTACTTACCGGAGGACAGCGCGCCGCCGCGTCCGGTGAAGTTGTGGCAGGACGCGCAGTTCAGGCGGAACAGCTCGGAACCGCGGGCAACGTCGGCGGCCTGAATGTCGCCGTCGAAGTTCTTGCCGCGCAGCTCCTCCATCGCGATGGAGCCGTCCTCGTTGTACACGAGCTCCGGGCCGCCGCCGTTAGCTGCAACATATGCGGCCATAGCCAGTGTCTGAGCTTCGGAGTAGCGCGGCTTCTTGCGCTCAGCCTGAGCGTCGTTGGACATCATCGGCATACGGCCGGAGTTGACCTGGAAGTAGACGGCGCCTTCGCCGGTGCCGATCAGGGAAGGACCGCGGTCCTTCACGCCCTGCAGGTTCGCACCGTGGCAGGTGATGCAGGCCTGCTCGTAGAGGTCTTTACCTTCCTGAATCAGCGCTTGGTCATCGCGTTGGGCGGTGGCCACCTGCGCATCCGGGGTCAGGGCCGTAGCCAGCAGGCCGGCACCCGAGAGACCGATGCCGAGCGCCAGAGCGCCGGCGGCGGAACGGCGCATCCTGCGGCGGTTCCGCGCCTTCTTTGGGGTGTTATCCATGTTGTTCCCTTAAGCGAAAATCAGTGGTTAGTGCTTACGTCCGGTCAAGGCCGCGCTACTGAACCAAGTAGAGAGTAACGAACACGCCGATCCACACGACATCGACGAAGTGCCAGTAGTAGGAGGTCACCATGGCGGCAGTTGCCTGAGCCGGAGTGAACTTCGACTTGGCCACACGGAGCATGACCACGACGAAGGCGATAATGCCCGCGGTCACGTGCGCCATGTGGAAGCCGGTGATGATGTAGAACACCGATCCGTACACGCTGGACTGCGGGGTGACCCCCGCCATGACCATCTCGGTCCACTCGAATGCGACGAGGCCCAAGAAGACCACGCCGAGCACGATGGTCACGGTGAACCATTTGCGCAGACCGAAGACATCGCCCTTCTCAGCGGCGAAGACACCGAGCTGAGAGGTGACCGAGGAGGTCACTAGGACGATGGTGATGATCGTGCCGAAGACCACGTTGAGGTGGTCCGTTTGGTTCGACCAGTCACCGGTGGACATGCCGTTTGCGCGCGAGGTGAAGTACATCGCGAACAAGCCGGCGAAGAACATCAATTCTTGGGCGAGGAACACGATCGTTCCCACGCTGACCATGTTCGGTCGGTTCAGCACAGGGAGACGGTCGGGCGCTGTCGCCATACCTGGGTTCGTTGTTGCAGTCGTCACGCGTATCAGTATCGCCTTTTTCAACCATAAAGTCACCTTGTTCACCCCCGAATTTTTCATGTGAGCACAACGAGGACCAGCCGTTTTCTTTCTGTTTCCTGCGCGTGTCGGTCCCCATAAAAGTTCCGGGAACTATTTGGGCTCGCTTTACGCCGTTCATCGGTGCAGGTCACCGGCGGACAGAATTTTCCATTCTGGTCCCCCCGCGATTCCGGACAGCTCCTGCACGCATGCACCAAAGCGGCCGTGATTTTCTTTTAGTTCCCAGGTGTGACCGGATTCACATTTAATCCCTGGGGAAACGGTACCCGACCCCTACTTTCGTATGCCCCCCCACTCGGCGCGGATATATAGGTATATCGGCGTGAAAAATCCCCGCACCGATCATGATGTCAGGTGCGGGGTAGGGCGCGCGAAGCGTGGAAGGCTTAGTGCTTCTCGCGCGGGATGCCGTACTGCAGGTTCAGCTTGGTGGTCGCCCAAATGAGGACAACAGCACCGAGAGCCAGCAGCCACAGCTGCCAGAACGCGATGCCAAAGGCCATCAGGCAGATGCCACCGGTCATGGCGAGCGGCCAGATAGAGCCCGGGGAGAAGAAGCCCAGGACGCCAGCACCGTCCTCGACCTCTGCCTCTTCCCAGTCCTCCGGGAGGACATCGCTGCGGTTCTCGGTGAAGTTGAGGTAACCACCGAGCATGAACGAGAAGGCAGACGCCAGGATAAGGGCGACACCGCCGGCCCATTCATAGCCGTAGAGGTATGCGTCGTCGCCGACGTAGTTAGTGCCGAAGGCGTAGATGACCGCCGTGATGGTCAGAAAGACGCCGATGGCGTAAAAGACTTTTGCTCCAGCTCCCATTGCTTTTCCCTAGCCTCTCTTAGACATTCTGCACGGCGTTGTCGCCGCCGCGGGTTCCGGTTCGGTCGGAGTTGAACGGACGGGTGGACGTTGCAAACGGCTCTTCGCCGATGGACTCGAGGGCCTCGGAGTTAGCCGCGTCAGGGTTCTGCTCGCGGAAGCTCATGTAGTCGCGGAACTTCTCCGGGGAGACCGCACGGATCTCGAAGTTCATCATCGCGTGGTAGGTACCGCACATCTCGGCACAACGGCCAACGAAAGCGCCTTCCTCGTTGATCTCCTCGATCTGGAACTTACGCTCCTGCTGGTTCTTCTCCGGGTGCGCGTAGACGTCGCGCTTGAAGAGGAACTCTGGAACCCAGAACGCGTGGGACACGTCGCCGGATGCAAGACGGAACTCAATCGGGGTGTTCGTCGGAAGAACAAGGACCGGAACTTCCTCGGTGGTGCCGACAGTCTCGATCTGGTTGTAATTCAGGTAGGAGTTGTCGCCCATCGAGTTGCCGTGGATCGGGTTCGGGTTGTGAACACCCTCGGCATCCTTCTGGGAGTCCTCGGCGATCTTCTGGCGCTCAGCGTCAGTGCCGTCGTAATCGGAGCCCGTCGGGGAGAGCTCGGCGCCGACGTGCGCGTAGCCGAACTTCCAGTTCCACTGGAAACCGGTGACATCAACGGTGACTTCCGGGTTCTTGTCCAGCGCCACGACCTTGGTCTGTGCCTGAATGGTGAAGAAGAACAGCACCATCACGATAATGATCGGAAGGATGGTCAGTCCCAGCTCCAACGGGACGTTGTACTGCAGCTGCTTCGGGAACTCACCAGCCCCTTTCTTCTCGCGGCGCTTTCCACCCCACGCGAAGATCGCGTAAAGGAAGATGCCCCACATGATGATGCCGATGATCCATGCAGCGAGCCAGACCCAGACCCAGAAGTTGTACATGCTTGCACCCTCAGGGGTGATGGGGTCCGGGAAACCCATGTCGAGCAAGTTCGACAATGCGCTCGGCGGTTCAGCCTCACAGCCGGCGAGACCGAAGCCGCTCAGGGCGAGCAGCCCTGCGACTCCGAGTTTCTTGGCCAGGCCACGGTTCTTTGCCGTATCCACGTGTGTCTGCCTTCCTATCCACACAAACGAAAAAGCTGTGAATATTCTCCAATCCTCCACCTCGACTGTCAGGCAGCCTGAGGCGAGCAGAGCAAAATATTCCTACCCAGTCAGAATAGATTATCCGCGCGCCGGACCTAACCCGCTCCCGTCCGCATGTTCCGCCTGTCCAGCCCGCCACCGGGCACCGCAGTTGAACAGAACCGTTTACCCGCTGGTTACCGGCCACGTCTGCAGCCCCGGACATCTACTGGGAATCCTCGGTGTGCCCGCCGTCACAGAATTTCCTAGAAATATCAACCGGAAGTTGCACCCCTATTGGGGACGGGCTAAAGGTGGGTCCTGAAGGGGCCTGCGCCACGCGGACACGAGCAAATTCCGGCCGTGCAGGGCGGGGCTTCTATTGTGGGTAGAGCTGAACTCATTTTCCTTGAATGACCATCTAAGGAGCCTTTCCCATGTGCGGTCTTCTCGCCATGCTGACCAGCTCGTCTGACGCTTCGCGCTTCGCGGAGGCAGCGGAGCGGGCCCTCCCCTGTTTCCACCACCGAGGCCCGGACGCCGCGGGCACCTGGCACGACGAGGACGCCGTCTTCGGATTCAACCGCCTCGCCATCATCGATCTGGAGCACTCGCACCAGCCGCTGCGCTGGGGCCCGGCCGAGAATCCGGAACGCTACGCGCTGACTTTCAACGGCGAAATCTACAACTACGTCGAGCTGCGCGAGGAGCTCACCGCCGCTGGCCTGAGCTTCAACACCGAGGGCGACTCGGAGACGATCGTGGTGGGTTACCACCACTGGGGCGAAGACGTGGTCAAGCACCTGCGCGGCATGTTCGCCTTCGCCATCTGGGACACCGAGACCCGCTCGATGTTCGTGGCGCGCGACCAGTTCGGAATCAAGCCGCTGTACTACGCCACCACCGAGGCAGGTACCGTCTTCTCCTCCGAGAAAAAGGCGATCATGGAGATGGCCCCGGAGCTCGGTCTGGACCTGAGCCTTGACCGCCGCGCGATCGAACACTACGTCGACCTCCAGTACGTCCCGGAGCCGGAGTCGCTGCACTCGTCTATCCGCCGCCTCGAGTCCGGCTGCACCGCCACGCTGACCCCGGGCGGCGAGGTCCACGCGAAGCGCTACTTCAACCCCCAGTTCAATGTCGTCCCGGTGGCCAAGGGCGATGAGCACCAGCTGTTCATCAAGATTGCCGGGGTGCTCGAGGATTCCGTCGCAAAGCACATGCGCGCTGACGTGACTGTCGGCTCCTTCCTCTCTGGCGGCATCGACTCGACTGCGATTGCGGCCTTGGCGAAGCGCCACAACCCGGACCTGCTCACCTTCACCACGGGATTCGAACGCGAGGGATATTCGGAGGTCGACGTCGCCGCGGAATCCGCTGAAGCGATCGGTGTCGAGCACATCGTCAAGGTCGTCTCGCCTGAGGAATACGCCGACGCGATTCCGAAGATCATGTGGTACCTCGACGATCCGGTCGCGGACCCGTCGCTCGTGCCGCTGTTCTTCGTCGCGCAGGAGGCCCGCAAGCACGTCAAAGTCGTCCTGTCCGGCGAGGGCGCAGACGAGCTGTTCGGCGGCTACACCATCTACAAGGAGCCGCTCTCCCTCGCTCCGTTCGAGAAAATGCCCGACCCCTTGCTGAAGGGCCTGAACAAGCTCGGGCAGATCCTGCCGGAGGGCATGCGCGGCAAGTCCCTGCTGGAGCGCGGCACCACCCCGATGGAGGCCCGCTACTACGGCAACGCCCGCTCCTTCAATTTCGACCAGCTGCGCCGCGTCCTGCCGTGGGCGAAGCCGGAATGGGACCACCGCGAAGTCACCGCCCCGATCTACGCGCGTTCACAGGACATGGATCCGGTCGCGCGCATGCAACACCTCGACCTGTTCACCTGGATGCGCGGCGACATCTTGGTCAAGGCCGACAAGATCAATATGGCCCACTCCCTCGAGCTGCGCGTGCCGTTTTTGGATAAGGAAGTCTTCGCCGTCGCGGAGACCATTCCGCACGACCTCAAGATCGCGAACGGCACAACCAAATACGCGCTGCGCAAGGCGATGGAACAGATCGTTCCGCCGCACGTGCTGCACCGAAAGAAGCTCGGCTTCCCGGTGCCGATGCGTCACTGGCTGGCCGGCGACGAGCTCTACGGTTGGGCGCAGCAGACCATCAAGGAATCGCAGACCGACGACATCTTCAACAAGCCCGAGGTGCTGGAGATGCTCAAGGAGCACCGCGACGGCGTGTCCGACCACTCCCGGCGCCTGTGGACCGTCCTCGCGTTCATGATCTGGCACGGCATCTTCGTCGAGCACCGCATCGACCCCGGCATCGAGCAACGCGACTACCCGGTCAAGCTCTAACGCTCTCCTTCGCCCCCCACCCCCACTACCCCGCCTCGCGGCACGTTCCGTGCCTGCACGCGGGGTAGTGCTGTCTCTACCCCGATCGCATGAACAGAGCTACTGACTTCATTCTCGCGCGGCTGTTCAATGGGCACCATGACAACGACACAGCCAACGACGACGCAGCCAAAGCCGAAGAAGACCGGACGCAGAATACTGACCGTAATAGGGGTGCTCTTTCTCGCGGCCGTGCTCGTCGCTGCAGCCGCCGTGTACTTCTACGGCCCGGCGGTATCAGCAATGACGACCGGCAAGGCGCGTTTCCTCGGCACCGATTCGCCGAAGCGTTACACCGCGACCGTGCTACAGCTCGCCGAGCAGGGCATCTACAGCGATTCGGAGGAATTCGCGGCTGCCAGCGAGCACGCGAAGGAGGTAGCTGAGGACGCGGATTCCGTCGACGACGTGCGCGGTGCGCTTGACGACGCCATCCATGCCGCCGGCGGCAAACACTCGCGCCTGTTCTCCCCGGAACAGGTCGAACAGCGCGCCACTGACGCCGCAGGCAGTACCGCGGGTGCGGGCCCCGCTGTCGACGTGAACGGCGGCGTCGCCGTTGCCACCGTGCCGGGCGTCACCCGCCACGCTGACGTGCAGGGCTACGCCGACACGCTCGCGGGCGGGCTGTCCCAGGCGCGCGATGGCGGCGCATGCGGCGTGGTCGTGGACCTGCGCGGCAACGGCGGCGGCGACATGGGGCCGATGCTGGCGGGCCTGTCCCCCGTCATCCCCGACGGGACGGCGATGGAATTCGTGTATTCCGGCAGGACCATGGCGGTGAGCGTCAACGGCAATTCCGTCTCCGGCGGCGGCACTCCCCTGACCACCGACGGCGGCAAATGGGACGCCCCGACCGCGGTCCTGGTCGACGAGGAGACCGCGTCGTCAGGCGAGGCGACCATGCTGGCGTTCCGCGGACTGGACAACTCCCGCAGCTTCGGCGCTCCAACGGCCGGCTTCGCCTCCGCGAACACAGTCTACGACTTCCCCGACGGCAGCGAACTGACGCTCACGATCGCGAAGGACCGCGACCGGGAGGGCCAGACCTACGCCGAAGAACCGATCGAGCCTGACACGAAGACCGAGTCAGGCGACACCGCCCTCGCCGCGGCCCAGAAGTGGCTGCGCGACGAGCACGGCTGCCAGTAACTGCACCCACGCCAGACTGCAATTTCGAGGCGCCCCGCCGGCGCAACAGGACAAAAAGAAACGCGCCCCGCACAAAACGGGGCGCGATTTCGTCGCTCGCTAGGGGCCTGCCGGCTGACTGTTAGTTGAAGGAGTCGCCGCAGGCGCAGGAACCGCCGGCATTCGGGTTGTCGATGGTGAAGCCCTGCTGCTCGATGGTGTCAGCGAAGTCGATCTCGGCACCCATCAGGTACGGGACACTCATCTTGTCCACCACGAGGCGGACACCGCCGACGACGTCGGCCTTGTCGCCGTCGAGGTCGCGGTCGTCGAAGTAGAGCTGGTAGCGCAGCCCGGCGCAGCCACCCGGCTGAACGGCGATGCGCAGGGACAGGTCATTGCGGCCTTCCTGGTCCAGCAGCGCCTTCGCCTTGGCGGCGGCTGCCTCGCTGAGCTTCACGCCTGTTGCGGAAGTCGGTGCAGTCATGAACGTTTCTCCTTGCCTACGAATCGTTTCAGGTTCCCGAGCCTACTCCGGGCCGGCACCTCGGTGCTAGTGCACCCTAACTTGCGCTGGTCACGCTTCAAAAGGCTGGGGCGCAACGCAGCTGTACGCCACAACACCACCGGGCGCACCCGTATTCCCACCAGCCCACGGGGGTTTTGTAGCCTAGAGTGCGTGAAACTTCCCTGGCAGAAATCCGATGCCCGCGCGGCCGAGAGCGCAGCCGCCGACAGCGGCTCCACCAAGCTCGACCTCGGCGGTGACGCCGCGAAGGACGCTCCCGCGAAGCAGAAATCCGCCTCCGCGGGATCCGGTGCAAAAAAGGACGTGAAGAAAAGCGACCGGCCCCTGGACAAGGACGGCAAGCCCCTGCCGAAGGGCTACACCCCGCCGAAGGGCCGCCCGACGCCGAAGCGCTACGACCAGGAGGTCAAGCGAGGCGTGGTGCGCGACCCGAACGCGATGTCCAAGCCGCAGCAGGCGCAGAAGCGCAAAGAGCTGAAGGCTTCCATGTCCAAGGAGGAGTGGAAGGACTACAAGAAGCAGGAGCGCGCGCAGCGCCGCGAGCGCAACAAGGAAGTCCAGGCACGCATGGACGCGGGCGACGAGCGCTACCTGATGGACCGCGACAAGGGCGATGTCCGCCGTTACGTGCGCGACTGGGTGGATTCGCGCCGCTTCCTGGCCAATTACATGCTGCCCACGATGGTGGTCCTGCTCGCCATCATGATCCTGGGCACCTTCCTCCCCCGAGTGGCGGAGATTCTCTCGCTGGTGTCCATGGTGTTCATCGTGGCCATCTTCGTCGAGGCGGTGCTGATCGGCCGCCGCGCGAATCGCGCTGTGCGCGAGAAGTTCCCGGAGACGGACGAGACGGGCTTCGGTTTGGGCATGTACGCCTACTCGCGCGCTTCTCAGCCGCGGAGCTGGCGCACCCCGAAGCCACAGGTCGAGATCGGCTCCAAGGCGTAGCGCTTACGGCGCAGAAAGCAGGCCCACTCGACCATGAGCGTTTCACTGGTCTTCGATCAGGTACCCACACCGGACAGTGCCGTTCAGGCACGGGTGCGCGCCGCAATGACGGAGAACCCTCGCGGGGCGTCGTTCGGCAGACTCGCGGCCGTCGGAGCGTGGGTCGCTGGACGGCAGGGAGAGGCTCCCCCGCGTCCGATCCAGTCGCCGCGCATCGTCGTCTTCGCCGGCGACCACGGCATCGCCGCGCGCGGGGTGTCCGCGTACACACCGGAGGCCTCCGTGCTGCAGGCCGACGAGATCGACGCGGGCGCGGCACCCGTGAACACGTTGGCGCGCATTGCCGACGCCCCGGTGGAGCTCATCCGCGTCAGCCTCGCCGACAGCGCCTCGCTCATCCGCGAAGCATCCGGCGCGATCGATGTCGAGGACGCCATGAGCGACGACGAGTTCGTCCGGGCCGCGGAGCTCGGGCGCACCGTCGCGGACACCGCGATCGACTCGGGCTGCGACCTCGTCGTCGTCGGTGATGTCGGCGTGGGCAACACCACGGTGGCGGCCGCCGTCATCGGCGCGCTCACCTTCACCGAGCCCGTCGTGGCGGTCGGCCGCGGCAGCGGGATCAACGACGAGACATGGAAGGTCAAGGTCGCCGCCGTGCGCGACGCGATGTTCCGCGCCCGTGACGTGCACGACGATGTCGCGGAGGTCCTCCGCCGCATTTCATCGCCGGATTTCGTCGCCGAGGTCGCGTTCATCGCGCAGTGCGCGGCGCGGCGCACGCCAGTGCTTATCGACGGCGCGTTCCCCTCCGCCGCCGCCTACGCCGCCGAACGGCTCGCACCGGGGGTGCGCGAGTGGCTGCTCGCCGGCCAACTCAGCCCGGAGCCCTGCCACACCGTGTCCCTGAAAGCCCTCGACCTGACACCGGTCGCCGCGTTGGACATGACCACCGGCCAGGGCGCCGGCGGCGCGGCCGTCCTGCCGCTGATCACTGCGGCTGTGGAGCTCGTCGCCGACGAGATGCGCTCCCAGGACGGCGCCGAGCAGTAGCAGCCCCCCCCTACTTCGCGGGCACCAGCGTGTGCAGCCAGCCGTGGGTGTCCTCGACTTCTCCGCGCTGGATCTGGGTCAGGCGCTCGCGCATCTTCATGGTGACGTCGCCGGCCTCGTTGCCGTTGACGGTGAAGTCGATGTCCTCGCCCGCGATGTGGCCGACCGGGGTGATCACGGCGGCGGTGCCGCACGCGAAGGATTCGGTCATCTTGCCGTCGGCAACGTCGTTCTTCCAGTCGTCGACGGAGATGCGCACCTGCTCGGTGGCATACCCCAAGTCTTCGGCGACCTGCAGCAGCGAGTCACGGGTGATGCCCGGCAGCAGCGAGCCGGAGAGCTCCGGCGTGACCACCTTGACGTTGTCGGCCTCGGAACCGTAGACGAACATGAGGTTCATGCCGCCCATTTCTTCGATGTAGGTGCGCTCGATGGCGTCCAGCCAGACGACCTGGTCGCACCCCTGCTCTTGCGCCTGGGCTTGGGCGAGCAGCGAGGCCGCGTAGTTGCCGGCGAATTTCGCGGCGCCAGTTCCACCCGGCGCGGCGCGGACGTAGTCCTCGGAGATCCACACTTTGACCGGAGAAATGCCGCCTGAGAAGTATGCGCCAGCCGGGGACGCGATGACGTAATAGGTGTAGCTGCTCGCCGGTTTGACGCCCAGGCTGATCTCCGTGGAGATCATGAACGGGCGCAGGTACAGCGCCGCTTCGCCGCCAGCCTCCGGCACCCAGTCCGCGTCGATGTCGACGAGCTGGCGCAGGGACTCGAGGAAGAGTTCGTCGGGAAGCTCCGGCATCGCCAATCGGTCCGCGGAATTCTGCATGCGGTGGGCGTTTTTCTCCGGGCGGAATGTCGCGATCGACCCGTCCGGCTGGCGGTACGCCTTGAGGCCTTCGAAGATGGCCTGGCCGTAGTGGAACACCATGGATGCCGGATCGAATTCCAGCGGGGCGTACGGCTGCACGCGAGCGTTGTGCCAACCCTTGCCCTCGGACCAGTCGATCGCGACCATGTGGTCGGTGAATTTCTGGCCGAATTTCGGGTCGGCGAGAATCTCGGCGCGCTGCTCGTCGCTCGCCGGGTTCTCGTTTTTCTGCACGGTGAATTCCAAGTTCGTCATGCTGCCCAAGCATACGCCCGCGGTGAACCACCGCAGCCTGTTAGCCAAACCCAGCTCTGGCGTAGGATCGGCCGCGAGAATCGCACGTAGTCATTGTCTTTCGAAGGAGTATGCGTTCAATGCTTCCTCACACCACCGGTGTTCTTCCATCTCACGGCACGCTGCCCAGCGTCGACTTCGCGGCACACGCCGACAGCACGCTTGTCGACGGCGCCGCGCGACTTATCCCCATCGTTCAGGGCGAGGCTCTGGAGCTGCCGGTGTCCGCGCTGACCCGCGACGGGCTGCTGGAAGCGCTCGAAGCTGTCGGCGCGAAGGGCTCGCACGGCGAGATCGTCAAGGTCGCGCTCGAAGGAGTCCTCTATATTGCAGTCGGTCTGGGCGAGGACACCTCCGCCACCTCTGTCCGCCGCGCAATGGGCGCTGCTGCCCGTGCTCTCAAGGGTGTCGACCGCGTGGTCGTCTCGGGCGAGTTCGGTGTCGGAGCCATCGTCGAAGGCCTGCTGCTCGGCGGCTACACCTACTCCGGTTTGAAGTCCGAGGACAGCGGTGACGGCGAGGCCGACGGGCAAACCGACGAGCGTCCGTCCGCTCCGCAGATCACGGTGATCGGCCGGGACGACGAGCGCGCGGAATTCGAGGCGGCAGCCACCACCGGCCACGCTGTCGCTCTGGCCCGCGACCTGGTCAACACCCCGTCCAATCTGCTCTACCCGGAGGTCTACGCCTCCTACGCGGAGAAAATCGCCACCAATGCGGGCCTGACCGTGGACATCCTGGACGAGACGCAGCTGCGCGAACAGGGCTTCGGGGGCATCACCGCCGTCGGCCAGGGCTCCGCGCATCCTCCGCGCCTGGTGCACCTGACGTGGGCGCCGGAGAACGCCTCAGCGGAGACGTCGATTGCGCTGGTGGGCAAGGGCATCACTTTCGATTCCGGCGGTGTCTCCCTCAAGCCTGCCAACGGCATGGAGCAGATGGTGATGGACATGGGCGGTTCCGCGGCTGTGCTCGCCACCTCCTGCGCAGTGGCGGCACTCGATATTCCGGTGCATCTGGAGGCCTGGATGCCCATGGCGGAGAATATGCCGTCCGGTTCCGCACAGCGGCCGGGCGATGTGATCACCCATTACGGGGGTATTACAAGCGAGATCATCAACACAGATGCGGAGGGCCGCCTCGTTCTCGCCGACGCGATTGCGCGAGCTTGCGAGGACTCTCCCTCCCACCTGATAGAGACCTCCACGCTCACCGGCGCGCAAATGGTGGCACTGGGCAAGCGCACCTTCGGCGTGATGGGCAGCGACGAACTGCGCGACCGTATCGCCGAAAACGGCCGCGAACTGGACGAACCTGGCTGGGCAATGCCGCTGCTCGAGGAGCACGAGGAGGAGATATCCTCCAAAGTCGCCGACGTGAAGAACGCCAACAGCGACCGCTTCGGCGGCATGGAATTCGCGGCTACCTACCTGTCCCGCTTCATCGGCGAGGACACCGAATGGGCGCACGTCGATATCGCCAGCCCCGCCTGGAACAGCGGCGCGCCACACGGCTTCACCCCCGGCCGCGCCACCGGCGTTCCGGTGCGCACGCTGGTCGAGACCATCCGAGGCCTCGTCTAGCCTGAGCTATTCGCCGCGCTCGAACCGGGCGCGGCGTTCCTTTTGCTCGGCGCGCTTGCGCAGGATCCGCTCCTGCTCCATCCGCTTGCGCATGCGGTCGGGATAACCGGTTTCCTCGACATCGTAAAGCGAAATGCCCAAAAGCTTGGCTACCGCGTCGATCCCTTTCGGCCCGCCGATGCGGCGGCGCGTGAACTCGCCGTTCTCTGCGACGAGCACGACCGACATCTCGTTGACCAGCGTTTCCGGTTCAACGAACCCCTCAACGAAAGCGCGCTCCTCCGCCCAGTGTTTGAGGTACTGGGCGTCTTCGGGCCGCACGGTCTCGCCGGGGCCGCGAGGGGGCTTTATCGGCGAGTTCTTTTTGCGGGAACCGAAGATATTGAACACGCACAACATCATATAAGGCGATATAAAACACACCCCAAAGCGGACATCCGCGGACGCGCTTAACTGGTTAAGCAGGTACGCTGGTGGCGTATCACCGTCTGCAAATTTTTGAGGAGACTCCATCAACATGGCTCACTCTGTAGAGATGCCCGAGCTGGGCGAATCGGTCACCGAAGGAACCATCACCACGTGGCTGAAGGAAGTCGGCGACACTGTCGAGGTCGACGAACCTTTGCTCGAGGTCTCCACCGACAAGGTCGACACCGAGATCCCGTCCCCGGTCGCCGGCGTTCTGCTGGAAATCAAGGCTGACGAGGACGACACCGTCGAGGTCGGCGCTGTCATCGCTGTGGTCGGCGACGAGGGCGAGCAGCCCTCCGGCGACAACGACAGCGACTCCGCTGCTGCTTCGGAGGCTGAGGACGAGGAGAAGACCGAGTCCGCACCGAAGAAGAAGCCCGGCGGTTCCGGTTCCGCTACCGATGTCGAGATGCCGGAGCTCGGCGAGTCCGTCACCGAGGGCACCATCACCACCTGGCTGAAGGAGATCGGCGACGAGGTCGAGGTCGATGAGCCGCTGCTCGAGGTCTCCACCGACAAGGTCGACACCGAGATCCCGTCCCCGGTCGCAGGCACGCTCGTCGAGATCCTGGCTGAGGAAGACGACACCGTCGAGGTCGGCTCCGTCATCGCCCGCGTCGGTGACGCTGATGCCGTCGCTTCCAGCGAAGAAGAGGACGTCGCTGACGCCGACGAAGAGGTGGAAGAGGACAACTCCGCCGCAGGCGAGGGCGACAACCCGGAGGACGCACCGAAGAAGTCCGCTTCCAAGTCTTCCTCCTCGAACAAGAAGGGCTCCGGCGAGTCCACCGATGTGGAGATGCCGGAACTCGGCGAGTCCGTCACCGAGGGCACCATCACCACCTGGCTGAAGTCCGTCGGCGACATGGTCGAGGTCGACGAGCCGCTGCTCGAGGTCTCCACTGACAAGGTCGACACCGAGATCCCGTCCCCGGTCGAGGGCACCCTGCTGGAGATCCTCGCCGAGGAAGACGACACCATCGAGGTCGGCGCCGTGATCGCACGCATCGGCGACGCTGAGGCCGCCGCTTCCGACTCCTCCGACGACGATGAAGCCGCCGAGGAGGCCGAGGAGGAGAAGCCGAAGGCTGAGGCTCCGAAGAAGGAAGAGAAGAAGACCGAGCCGAAGAAGACTGAGAAGTCCGAGTCCACCAACACCTCCGCGAAGGTCGACAACGGCGGCAAGGTCCCGTACGTGACCCCGCTGGTGCGCAAGCTGGCCTCCAAGCACGGCGTCGACCTGAACAGCATCGAGGGCACCGGCGTCGGCGGCCGCATCCGCAAGCAGGACGTCATCGCCGCTGCCGAGGGCGGTTCCGCGAAGGGCGCCGAGGCTGCAGACACCAAGGCTGCGGACACCGCCGCCGCTTCCTCCGAGCAGGCATCCGGCCCGCGCGCACGTTGGTCCACCAAGGCTGTGGACCCGGCCAAGCAGGACCTCATCGGCACCACGCAGAAGGTCAACCGCATCCGCGAGATCACCGCTTCGAAGATGGTCGAATCCCTGCAGACCTCGGCGCAGCTCACCCACGTGCAGGAAGTCGATGTCACCCGCATCGCGGACCTGCGCAAGAAGGTCAAGCCGGCATTCGTCGAGAAGCACGGCGCGAACATCACGTTCCTCGCCTTCTTCGTCAAGGCTGCGGCTGAGGCTCTGGTCTCCCACCCGAACGTGAACGCCTCCTACGACAAGGAGACGAAGGAGATCACCTACCACGAGGATGTCAACATCGGCATCGCCGTTGACACCCCGATGGGCCTTTTGGTGCCGGTTCTGAAGAAGACCCAGGACATGTCCCTGGCTGAGATCGCTCAGGGCATCGGAGACCTCGCTGCCCGCGCCCGCGACAAGAAGCTGCGCCCGGACGACCTGTCTGGCGCTACCTTCACGGTCACCAATATCGGCTCTGCTGGCGCGCTGATGGACACCCCGATCCTCACTCCGCCGCAGTCCGGCATCCTGGGCACCGGCGCGATCGTGAAGCGTCCGGTCATCGTCACCGAGGACGGCATCGACTCCATCGCGATCCGCCAGATGTGCTACCTGCCGTTCACCTACGATCACCAGCTCGTTGACGGTGCTGACGCAGGCCGCTTCATCACCACCATCAAGGACCGCATCGAGGCAGGCGACTTCGAGGACGACCTGGACCTCTAAATTTATTCTGACCCTGGGTTCCTAAGACGGCCCGGCACTGACCACCACGGTCAGCTGCCGGGCCGTTTTTCCTGCAAAAACATGCGTTTAACGCAGCGGATACACTGGTTCATATGGCACAAGATTCGACTGAAAACAAGACGAAGAAGAACAGCTACAAGTCCTTCCGCAACGAGCCCCGCCAGTTCATGGAGCAGGCGCTCGGTGGACTCGTGGCCGCGCACCCGAATGCGCAGTGGCACGAGGAAGGCTTCATCAGTCTGAATGAGACAGGGGCTGATGGCAACGGCGACCGCGTCGCGGTGATCTCCGGCGGCGGTTCCGGCCACGAGCCGATGCACGCCGGCTTCATCGGCTCAGGCATGCTCGACGCGGCGTGCCCGGGCCTGCTGTTCACCTCCCCCAATGCAGTCCAGATCACTGCGGCGACCGACTGGGCGGACCGCGGCAAGGGTGTCGTGCACGTGGTGAAGAACTACACCGGCGACGTCATGAACTTCACTGTCGCGGCGAATAGCTCCGACGCCGAAGTGGCCACTGTGACCGTCGCGGACGACGCGGCCACCGAGATCGACGAGGAGGACGACTCCCCCGGCCGGCGCGGCACCGGTGCCACGATCATCGTGGAGAAGATCGCCGGCGCCTCGGCCGCGCGCGGCGACGACTTGGCTACGGTCGCCGCGACCGCCCAGAAGGCCGCCGACCAGTCCCGCAGCATGGCTGTCGCGCTCATGCCGGGCCATCTGCCCACCAGCGACCGCCAGACTTTCGACTTGGCGGAAGGCGAGATCGAGATCGGTGTGGGCATTCACGGCGAGCCGGGCGTAGAGCGCCGCGACACCACCCAGGGCGAGCGCCCGACTGCGACGGCACTCGTCGGCGAGTTGCTGGACGGCATCGCCGAATCCCTCAAGAACGCCGATGTGGCACTCGATGGCGCCGACGTCGTGCTCCTCGTCAACGGTCTCGGCGGTGCGAGCGACCTCGAGCTGGACCTCATATTTGGCGAGGCCCTCTCCCAGCTGTCCGACCGGGGTGCCACCGTGCGCCGCGGTTTGGTCGGAACGCTGGTCACCTCGCTGAATATGGCGGGCGTGTCCCTGACCGTCTCCGTCGTCGACGATGAGCTACTCGAGCTCATCGATGCTGACACCACTGCACCGTCGTGGCCCGCGGTCGTCGCCGACCCGCAGTACACCGCGGCCCGCACGGTCGACGACCAGAAGGCGCCCGACGAGGGCGGCGAGAATGAGTGGCTCAGCGCATTCGCGGAGCGCCTCGGAAAGTCCTACGACGACTTGACTGAGCTGGACCGTGTTGCGGGCGACGGTGACTTCGGGCAGAACCTCGAGGCTGCCTTCGGCGATATTGAGACTCCGCTCAAGGGCACCGACGCCGAGGTGCTCGAGTTCTTCGCCCACCGCATGCTGGTGCGCGCCGGCGGCACTTCCGGTGCGGTTCTGGGCACTTTCTTCCGCGAGTTGGGCGACGCGTTCGCCGAAGCGGAGGTCGATTCCCGCAATGCCGATGCCGCCGACTTCGCGCGCGCACTCAGCGCGGGCCTGAAAAACGGCGTCGACGCGATCACCGAGCTCGGCGGTGCGAAGGAAGGCGACAACACCTTGATCGATTCGCTGGCACCGGCAGCGAAAGAAGCGGCAAAGCTCGCCGACGGTTCAGCCGCGGGCTCAATCCGCGAGGTCCTCGAGCAGATCCATGCCCCCGCTGTCGAGGGCGCCAAGTCCACCCGCGGCATGCAAGCGAAGAAAGGGCGCGCCTCGTACCTGGGCGAATCCGCCGCCGATGTGCCGGACCCCGGCGCGATCGCGATCACGTGGCTGTTTGGCGAATCAGCCGTTGACGAGTTCTAAAACGTGGTTTTCTAGACTCTCAGACAAACGTGTATACGTGACGCACCCAATACTGCAAGGAGCTAGTTGACGTGGATTACATTTCCCGCCACATCGGCCCGACGGACAACGAGCGCAAGGTCATGCTCGACGCCGTGGGCTACGGTTCGATCGACGAGCTTGTGGCCGCCGCTACCCCGGCGGGCATCCTGGCGAAGGAGCCGCTCGATCTTCCCGCACCGCTAACGGAACAGGAAGCGCAGAACCGTCTTCGGGAATTGGCCGGCAAGAACACTGTGCTCAAGGCCTTCCACGGCCAGGGTTTCTCGTCCACCATCACTCCGCCGGTCATCCGCCGCGGCGTGGTCGAGGACGCCGGCTGGTACACCGCGTACACCCCGTACCAGCCGGAGATCTCCCAGGGCCGCCTGGAGGCACTGCTCAATTTCCAGACGATGGTGCAAGACCTCACAGGCCTGCCGATCGCGAATGCGTCGCTTCTCGACGAAGCCTCTGCCGTCGCCGAGGCCATCGGCCTCATGTCCCGCAAGGTGAAGAAGGGCCGCCGCGTGCTTCTCGACGCACGCCTGCACCCCCAGGTCATCGCCGTCGCCGCGGAGCGCGCCCGTGCCCTGGATCTCGAGGTGGAAGTCACCGCGCTCGACTCGAACCTGGTCGGCGAAGACTTCGTCGGCGTCGTGCTGGCGTACCCGGGCACCGAGGGCGATATCGTCGACCCGCGCCCGGTGATCGAAGCGATCCACTCCCGCGGCGGCCTCGCCACCGTGGCCGCCGACCCGCTGTCGCTGCTGCTCCTGGAATCCCCGGGCGAGCTCGGCGCAGATATCGCCGTGGGCACCACGCAGCGTTTCGGTGTGCCGTTGTTCTACGGCGGCCCGCACGCCGCGTACATGGCTGTTTCCGACAAGCTCAAGCGCCAGATGCCGGGCCGTCTCGTAGGCGTGTCCGTCGACACGGAGGGGTACCCGGCCTACCGCCTGGCGCTCCAGACCCGCGAGCAGCACATCCGCCGCGAAAAAGCCACGTCCAATATCTGCACCGCCCAGGCGCTGCTGGCGGTCACCGCCTCGATGTACGCGGTGTACCACGGGCCGGAAGGCCTGCGCGAGATCGCGCAGCAGGTGCATGAATGGGCGGGGCGCTTCGCAGCGTCGATAAGCGGTGCGGGCTTGACCGTCAAACACGACGCGTTCTTCGACACCGTGGCTGTCGCCGTGCCGGGCCGCGCGCAGGGCATTGTCGATGCCCTGGCGGAATCCGGCTACCTCGTGCGCGCCGTCGACGAGGACACCGTGGCCGTCAGCTTCGGCGAGGACACCGAGGAAGCCGATCTCGCGGCGCTGCTCGGCGGCTTCGGCATCATCAACGAGCCTGCGGCGGAGTCTGAGAGCAATCTTCCGGCCGAGCTCGCCCGCACCACCGAAGTGCTCACCCACGAGGTGTTCAACACCCACCACTCCGAGACGATGATGATGCGCTACATCCGCTCGCTCGGCGACAAGGATCTGGCCCTCGACCGCACGATGATCCCGCTGGGATCGTGCACGATGAAGCTCAACCCGACCGCGGGGCTGGAGGCCATCACGTGGCCCGGCTTCGCCAACATCCACCCGTTCACCCCGGACAAGTACACCGAGGGCTGGCGCGAGCTGATCAGCGAGCTCACCGCTTGGCTGGTCGAGATCACCGGCTACGACGCGGTGTCCGTCCAGCCGAATTCCGGCGCGACCGGTGAGCTGGCCGGCCTGCTGGCCATCCACCGCTACCACGTGGCCAACGGCGACACCGAGCGCGACATCTGCCTCATTCCGGCATCCGCGCACGGCACCAACGCGGCCTCCGCGACGCTGGCGAACCTGCGCGTCGTCGTGGTCAAGACCGCCGACGACGGCTCCATCGACATCGCCGACCTGGACGCGAAACTCGAGCAGTACGGCGAGCACGTCGCCGCCATCATGATCACCTACCCGTCCACGCACGGCGTGTACGAGGAGACGGTCACCGAGGTCGCGGACAAGGTTCACGCGGTCGGCGGCCAGGTCTACATCGACGGCGCGAACATGAACGCCCTGACCGGCCTCGCCCGCCCGGGCGATTTCGGCGGCGACGTCAGCCACCTGAACTTGCACAAGACCTTCACCATCCCGCACGGTGGCGGCGGCCCGGGTGTGGGCCCGATCGGCGTGGGCGCGCACCTCACCCCCTTCTTGCCCGCCGACCCGCAAATCAGCGGCGAGGACGCGGCCAAGGAATCCGCAGAGGGTGCCGGTGTGCCGATCTCCGCGACCACCTACGGCTCCGCAGGCGTGCTGCCCATTTCCTGGGCGTACATTGCCATGTCCGGTGCCGCGGGTCTGGCGTCTGCCACCCGCAACGCCATCCTCAACGCCAACTACCTGGCGCACGAGCTGAACTACTCGTTCCCGGTCCTCTACACCGGCAACGCCGGTCTGGTGGGCCACGAGTGCATCATCGACCTGCGCGAGATCACCGACGCCTCTGGGGTCACCGCCGCCGATGTGGCCAAGCGCCTCGTCGACTACGGCTTCCACGCCCCGACCCTGGCGTTCCCGGTGGCGGGCACGCTCATGATCGAGCCGACCGAATCCGAGGACATCGCCGAGCTGCAGCGCTTCGTCACCGCGATGCGCTCCATCCGCGCGGAGATCCAGGACATCATCGACGGCAAGGTCGCCTACGAGGACTCCGTCATTCACCACGCGCCGTACACCGCGCGCAGCCTGGTCACTTCCGACTGGGACTACGCATTCACCCGCGAGGAGGCCGCCTACCCGGTCGAGTCTCTGCTCACCGCGAAATACTTCCCGCCGGTGCGCCGCATCGACGAGGCCTACGGCGACCGCAACCTCGTCTGCGCTTGCCCGCCACCGGAGGCCTTCGACCTCGCCGCGGACACCGAAGACGGCGAGATCATCGAGCCGACCGTCACCGAAGAAAACAGCAAGTAAAGGAGCCCACACATGCCACAGACCCCGCTGCAGGCCAAGCACGAGGCGCTCGGCGCGTCGTTCACCGACTTCGGCGGCTGGACCATGCCGCTCAAGTACGGCAGTGAGCTCGAAGAGCACCGCGCCGTCCGCAACGCCGTGGGCATCTTCGATTTGTCCCACATGGGCGAGATCGACGTCACCGGTCCGGATGCGGGCGCCTACCTCGACTACGTGCTCATCTCCAACCTGTCCAACCTCAAGGTGGGCAAGGCGAAGTACTCGATGATCGTCGACGACAACGGCGGCATCCTGGATGACCTGATCACCTACAAGTTCTCCGACGACCACTTCATGGTTGTGCCCAACGCCGCGAATACCGCGACCGTCTGGGCCGCCTTCCAGGCGCGCACCGAGGGCTTCGACGTTGAGATCCGCAACGACTCCGAGGCGGTCGCTCTCATCGCCGTCCAGGGCCCGGGTTCGCTCGAGGCGCTCACGCCGTTGCTTGCCGACGACCCGGCGCCCCTCGCCTACTACTCCGGCGCGTGGACCACGCTGAAGGCTGACGGCTCCGACGTGGAGGTCTTCGTCGCCCGCACCGGTTACACCGGCGAAGACGGCTTCGAGCTCTTCTGCGTGAACGAGGACGCCGAGAAGGTGTGGGATGCCGTGATCGATGCCGGCATCCCCTGCGGTCTCGCTTCCCGCGACTCCCTGCGTCTCGAGGCCTCCATGCCGCTCTACGGCCACGAGCTCACCGCCGAGATCACCCCCGTCGAGGCGGGCATGGGCCGCGCCTTCGCCAAGAAGGAAGCCGACTTCGTGGGCAAGCAGGCGCTCACCGGACGCGAGCCGTCCGTCGTCATCGCCGGTCTGACCTCTGAGGAGCGCCGCGCCGCCCGCGAGGGCGCCGAGATCTTCCTCGCCGACGACAACGGTTCCGAGCAGCGCATTGGCACGGTCACCTCGGGCCAGCCCTCCCCCACTTTGGGCCACCCGGTGGCTCTTGCGCACATCGACCCCCTGCACGCTGAGCCGGGCACTAAAGTGGAGGTCGACATCAGGGGTAAGCGATACGCCTACACCATCACCGAGACACCGTTCTACTCCCGAAAGGACAAATAGCCATGTCTGATCTGCCCCAGGAATTCTCCTACTCCGAGGACCACGAGTGGGTCAACGCCGCCGCTGACGCAGTCGAGGGACAGACCGTGCGCGTCGGCATCACTTCTGTCGCCACCGAACGTCTGGGCGAGATCGTCTTCGCTGAACTGCCGGCAGTCGGCGACACCGTCACCGCTGGCGAGACCTGCGGCGAGGTGGAGTCCACCAAGTCGGTGTCCGATCTCTACTCCCCCGTCACCGGCAAGGTCACCGCAGTCAACGAGGAGATCGAGGACAGCTACGAGGCGATCAACGAGGATCCTTTCGGCGAAGGCTGGCTCTTCGAGGTCGCCGTCGAATCCTCCGGCCCACTTATGACCGCCGAGGAGTACGGCGCCGCCAACGGCCTGTAAACACCGCGTTGAATTTCTGAGCGGCGGGAGGTCTACCATGTAGGGCATGACCGCCCCGCGTGAACCGTTCTTCCCCGCCCACCTCTCCATCCGAGCCTCAGATTCCCCACTTGACGTGCGGGAACTGGGGCTCGTGGACTATTCGGAGACCTGGGAGCTGCAGGCGAAGCTCGCCGAGCAACGCGCCAACGGCGAGATCGGCGACACCCTCCTGGTCCTCCAGCACCCGAACACCTACACCGCGGGCAAGCGCACCCAACCGGAGGACATGCCGGACAACGGCCAGCCCGTCGTCACCGTCGACCGCGGCGGCCGCATCACCTGGCACGGCGAGGGCCAACTCGTCATCTACCCCATCATCAAGCTCGCCGACCCTGTCGATGTGGTCGACTTCGTCCGTCGCATCGAGGAGGCCATGATCGCCACGATCCGCGACCTCGGCGTGGAGGAAGCCGGCCGTATCGACGGCCGCTCAGGGGTGTGGGTGCCTGCGGATGATCCGTCGATAGGCTTGCGCCGCGACCGCAAAGTCGCCCAGCTGGGAATCCGCATCACCCGCGGCGTGACCATGCACGGCCTGGCCGTGAACTGCAACAACACACTTGAATACTTCGGCCACATCGTCGCCTGCGGCATCAGCGACGCCGACGTGACCACGATGAGCCTCGAGCTCGGCCGCGACGTCACCCCGGACGAACTCGCGCCCCCGCTCATCCGCAATCTCGACCGTGCGCTGTCCGGCGAACTCGCTGTCGCCGACCACACGATTTCGCGCGGCTGACTCTAAACGGGGGCCTGTAGCCAGCGATATTCGCACGTTCGCTCGGACGGCATTAACGTTGAAGCCGTGACTGTCGCAGAAGAAGGACGCAAGCTGCGCCGCGTAGAAAAGCGCAACGCGCAAACCCCCATCGAATCCAAGCCGCGCTGGATCCGCAACGCCGTGAAAACCGGCCCCGAATACGAGGACATGCGGAAGAAAGTGAAGGGTGCTTCCCTTCACACTGTGTGCCAGGAAGCCGGCTGCCCCAATATCCACGAGTGCTGGGAATCCCGCGAGGCTACCTTCCTCATCGGTGGCGCGAACTGCTCCCGTCGCTGTGATTTCTGCCAGATCAACTCCGCGAAGCCGGAGCCGCTTGATCGTGAAGAACCGCAGCGCGTCGCAGAATCCGTCCGCGAAATGCAGCTCAACTACTCCACCATCACCGGTGTCACCCGCGACGACCTCGAGGACGAGGGCGCGTGGCTGTACGCCGAGGTGGTGCGCAAGATCCACAAGCTCAACCCGCACACCGGCGTGGAGAACCTCACCCCGGACTTCTCCGGCAAGCCGGACCTGCTCCAGCAGGTCTTCGAGGCAGAGCCCGAGGTGTTCGCCCACAACCTGGAGACGGTGCCGCGCATTTTCAAGCGCATCCGCCCCGCCTTCCGCTACGACCGTTCCCTGGACGTCATCCGCCAAGCGCGCGACTACGGGCTGATCACCAAGTCCAACCTCATCCTGGGCATGGGCGAGACCCGCGAGGAGGTCCTCGAGGCGCTCGCCGACATGCACGATGCGGGCACCGACATCATCACGATCACCCAGTACCTGCGCCCCGGCCCGATGTACCACCCGATCGAGCGTTGGGTGAAGCCGGAGGAATTCATCGAGTACCGCGACGCCGCGTACGAGATGGGTTTCGCTGCCGTCATGTCCGGCCCGCTGGTCCGCTCTTCCTATCGCGCGGGCAAGCTCTACGTCGAGGCCATGAAGTTCCACGGTCGCGAGCTACCGGAGAATCTGAAGCACCTCGCGCAGACCTCCCAGGGCGCCACCGACCAGGAGGCGGAGACCCTGCTGAACAAGTACGGTGCGTCCGAGGAGACCCCGGTCGTCTCCGCCGGCCGCCCCGCTGTGGGGCTCGGCATGCCGGGCATCGGCGCCGACTAAGGCTCCAGGCCTTAACCGCCCGGCTTCGCGCCAGATCCAGCTATCTGCATCCAGCTAGTTGCCCCGAAAGGGGCGATTAGCGGGATCCAGGTAGCTGATTTTCTTTCGGCACGACGGCGCGTGTGCTTATCGACGAAAAACAATCCCCAGCCGAGTGGCCTCGGCTGGGGATTGAACCGTTGGTGGGGCTACCGTCTACCCCTACTTTTTAGCGGTCGGGATATTGGAGCCGACCCTCATTGCCTCCGGGTTGTCGCGGGAATCGTCCGTGCCGCCGTCCTTGAACAGCGGGCGGTCGAGCACGACAGACGGGACGGCGAAGGCGTCCACGAGCACCTCGGACCACGGGCCGAGGGAGTCGACCAGGTCGTTGATGGAGGCGCGGGCTGCCTTGACGCGGCCAGAGGAGATCACGTTGTGCTCCTGGTACCAGCCAGCCTCGCGGACGATGGTGTCCAAGACGAACAGGTGGCGGACCTGCTCGAAGACAGCGCGCTCGGTGGAGCCGACCGGCAGGGAGCGTTCCGCCTCGATCATGGCCTGAACCATGAGGTTCTCGAGGTAGGCCCACGCCGCGTTCAGCATGTGGTCCTGGGCCTTGTCGATGACCTTGGCGGCCTCGGCCTTGTCCAGCTTGCGTGCGCCCTGGATGCGGCGGATCAGGGAGCGCATGACCAGCTGCTCGCGCATCTGGACGACCTTCAGCTGGTAGTCGGCGTCGAACAGCGACGACTCTTCGTTGGTGAAAGTGTCCACCACGGACTGGACGGTGGAGCCCAGGCCGGCGCGGCTGCGGAAGATGTCGGTCACGTTGGTGGCCGCGAACTTCACGATGTCCATCGCGGACGGGTTAGCCATCTCGCTGGTGTAGGCCGTCAGCAGGTTCTTGCCGGCCAGCTGCAGCAGGACGGTGTTGTCGCCCTCGAACGTGTTGTACACGTCGGTGTCTGCGCGGTAGGTGGTCAGCAGGTTCTCCGACATGAAGCCGGCGCCGCCGCAGGCCTCGCGGCACTCCTGGATGGTGTCCGTGGCGTGCTCGGTGGCCACAGCCTTGAAGGCCGCCGCAAGGGTCTCCATTTCGCGGGACGCGAGCGCCTGCGCATCGGTCGGGTTGGTCACGGACCACTCGCCGGACGCCTGGCGCTCGGTCTGGTCCGCGTAGCGTGCCGTCAACTGGTTCTGCAGCAGCTGGAGCGCGTAGGAGCGTGCCAGCGGAATGATCAGGCGGCGACGGTGCGCGCGGTAGTCGATCAGCTTGTCCTCAGTGCCAGTGTCGCCGTAATCGAACTGGCGGCGCTGGTGCGCGTACTTCAGGGCGATCGCCAGGGAGGACTTGGTCGCACCTGCGCCGGCGGCGCCGACGGCGAGGCGGCCGCGGATCAGGGTGCCCAGCATGGTGAAGAAGCGGCGGTTCTTCGAGTCGATCGCCGAGGTGTAGTTGCCTTCCTCGTCGACGTCGCCGAACTGGTTCAGCAGAGCCTCGCGCGGGATGCGGACATTATCGAAGGTCAGGGTGCCGTTGTCGACACCGAGCAGGCCGCCCTTGTGGCCGTGGTCGCCGATGGACACGCCCTCGACAGGGGAACCGTCCTCCTCGCGGATGCGCACCACGAAGCAGTGCACGCCGTGAGACTCCTCCACACCCGGGGTGTAGAGCTGAGCGAAGACTGCGGACCAACGGCCGTCGCGTGCGGTGTTGCCGATGTAGACCTTCGTCGCGGACGGAGACGGGGAGTTGATCACGAACTCCTTGGTCTCCGGGTCGTAGGTTGCCGTGGTCTCCAGCTCCTGGACGTTGGAGCCGTGGCCGCGCTCGGTCATGCCGTAGGCGCCGAGCTTGGACAGGTCCATGGCGCCCTGCGCGTACTCGCGGTGGCGCTCGGTGCCGAGCACGTCCACAGCGCCACCCCACAGGCCGAACTGCACGCCGGACTTGATAGCCAGCGAACCGTTGAACTGCCCGAGCAGGTCTAAGCCAAGAATGCCGATATGAGCCTCGCCGGAGCCACCGTTGGCCTTGGAGAATGCGGTCTGCATCATGCCCGAGGCAGCCACCATTTTGACCTTTTCCAGCAGGGCAGCGCGGATTTCCTCGACGGATCCCTCGATCATCGGCAGCGATTCTTCGCGGTTGAGCTGCTCGCGGATGTTGTCCTTCTGCTCTTCCCACTGGCCGTCAAGCAGCGTTTTCAGTTTGCCCGCGACTGCTGCGTCCGGGGTCTCCGGCAGTGCCTGCGGGGAACGGGATTCGGGATGCGCCTTCTGGGGGCGGCGCTCCAGATTGACCTTGCGGACTTTATCCTCAACAGAAGTCATGATGCCCTTCTTTCCTTGAATGCTTCCTCTATTGGGTTGGGGTGTGGTGGTTTAGCGCTCGACGATCGCGACAACGCCCTGGCCGCCTGCCTCGCAGACGGAGATCAGGGTGCGGCCGCCACCGTTTTCCTCGAGGGTCTTCGCCGCGGAAGCGAGGATGCGTGCACCGGTCGCCGCGAACGGGTGGCCGGCTGCCAGCGAAGAGCCCTTGACGTTGAGCTTGGAGCGGTCGATGGAGCCCAGCGGGGCGTCCAGGCCGAGGCGCTCGCGGCAGTAGGTCTCGTCTTCCCAGGCCTTGAGGGTGGCAAGCACCTGGGAAGCGAATGCTTCGTGGATCTCGTAGAAGTCGAAGTCCTGCAGGGTCAGGCCGTTGCGCTCGAGCAGGCGCGGAACTGCGTAGGTCGGAGCCATCAGCAGGCCGTCCTTGCCGGAGACGAAGTCCACGGCGGCCAGCTCAGAGTCGACCAGGTACGCGCGGACCGGGAGGTTCTGCTCCTCCGCCCACTCCTCGGAACCCAGCAGGACTGCCGCGGCGCCGTCGGTAAGCGGGGTGGAGTTGCCAGCGGTCATGGTGGCGGTGCCACCGTGCTGCTCCGCGTCCTTCTTGCCGAAGACCGGCTTGAGCTTGGACAGCTTCTCCACGGTGGAATCCGGGCGGAGGTTCGTGTCGCGGTTGACGCCCAGGAACGGGGTCATCAGGTCGTCGAAGAAGCCCTCGTCGTACGCCTTTGCCAGGTTCTGGTGGGAGGTCGCCGCCAGCTCATCTTGGGCCTCACGGGTGATCTCCATCTCGCGGGCGGTGATTGCAGCATGTTCACCCATGGACAGGCCGGTGCGCGGCTCGCCGTTCTGCGGCTGCTCCGGAGCGAGCTGGCTCGGACGGATGGAACCGGCGAGCTTCAACTGGTCCTTCACGGACTTCGCGTTGGACAGACGGATCAGCGTCTTGCGGAGGGTGTCGTTGACAGCCAGCGGCGCATCCGAGGTGGTGTCGGAACCGCAGGCGATGCCGTTCTCGATGCGGCCGAGGGCGATCGCGTCAGCGACCTGGATAGCGGAGGTCAGCGACGTGCCGCAGGCGTGTTGCAGGTCGAAAGCCGGGGTGGAAGGCGCCAGCTCGGAGCCGAGCACGGACTCGCGGACGAGGTTGAAATCGCGCGCGTGCTTCAGCACAGCGCCGCCGACGACGAGACCCATCTCTTGGTCCTGCAGGCCATAGCGTGCGACCAGACCGTTGAGGGTCGAGGTCAGCATGTCCTGGTTAGAGGCCTTCGCGTACTCCTTATTGGAACGCGCGAACGGGATACGATTTCCGCCGAGGATGGCTACTTTGCGGGGTTGATTCATGCTTATTTCCTGCACTTCCCATGGAGCTCGAGGTAAGTAACTGCTGTTCAGTCGTTTACCGTGAGGATTTTGTCTGACATTTTACAAAGTTCGAACTTTGTAAGGTTCGTCACCATTGCGATCTTATAATAGTATCCGACACAGAGCTACCGAATTGATACGGTCGCAACCCCCAAAAGCAGAAGGAGATAATTGTGGCATCGAAAGGCCTCCTCGAACAGTTCATCAACTCCCCTCTCGCCGCTAAGGCGGGTGTCCCCCAGGGCTACCCCCTGCGCCGCTACAAGCAGGGCGAGGCCCTTCTCCACGGCCCGGTCGTCGTCGGCGGCAACGGCCGTCTGGCCGACCAGATCACCACGCTCCTAGATGGCCCGTACAAGCTGATTAAGGCTGAAGCCGACACCAAGCGTGCCGGCATCGTCTTCGACGCCACCGCACTGGAGAAGCCGGAGGACCTCGTCCAGCTCTACGAATTCTTCAACCCGCAGCTGAAGAAGGTCTTGGACAACGCCCGCATCGTCGTCATCGGCACCACCCCGGAGCTTCTCGAGTCCGCTGATGCCCGCATCGCCGCCCGCGCACTCGAGGGCTTCACGCGCTCCCTGGCCAAGGAAATGCGCAAGTCCGCGACCGTCCAACTCGTCTACGTCGACCCGGCGATCGACGGCGCTCAGATCAACAAGGTCGAGTCCACTCTCCGCTTCCTCCTGTCCGGCAAGTCTGCCTTCGTCGACGCGCAGGTCATCCGGATCACCCCGGTCGATGTCCAGCTGCCGGAGAACTGGGACAAGCCGCTCGAGAGCCGTCTGGCCGTCGTGACCGGTGCCGCCCGCGGCATCGGCGCCACCATTGCTGAAACCCTGGCCCGGGACGGCGCCAAGGTCATTTGCGTGGACATCCCGCAGGCTGGCGAGGGCCTGGCCGCGACCGCTAACAAGGTAAAGGGCACCGCTCTCCCGCTCGACGTCACCGACCCGAAGGCTGCCGAGGAGATCGCCAAGCACGCCCAGGAGCGCTACGGCCGCAAGATCGACACCATCGTCCACAACGCCGGTGTCACCCGCGACAAGCTGCTCGTCAACATGGACGAGGGCCGTTGGAACATGGTCCAGAACATCAACCTCGTCGCACCGGTGCGCATCACCGAGGCACTGCTCGACGCCGACGCATTCGCTGAGAAGCCGGCCATCATCGGTGTTTCCTCCATGGCTGGCATCGCGGGCAACCGCGGCCAGACCAACTACGCCACCACCAAGGCTGGCGTAGTCGGCTTCGTCGACGCCCTCGCTGACCGCATCGCAGAGGCAGGCGGCTCCATCAACGCCGTCGCACCGGGCTTCATCGAGACCGACATGACCGACGCTATGCCATTCGGCCCACGCGAGGTCGGCCGCCGCCTGAACTCCCTGAACCAGGGCGGTCAGCCAGTCGACGTCGCCGAGACCGTCGCATACTTCTCCGCACCGTCCTCCGTCGCTGTCAATGGCAACACCGTCCGCGTCTGCGGCCAGAACCTGCTGGGAGCGTAAACACGATGACTACTCCTGTAAACAAGGGCAACGACGGCAACGACCCGAAGAAGAAAGCCGAAGCAGCCGCCGCCGACGCTCAGGCTGAAGTCAAGGAAACTGCAGCCAAGGCTCAGAACAAGGCCGAAAATGTCGCCGGCAAGGCAAAGGATGCCGTCGACGGGGTGAAGGAAAAGGTCGCCGACACCGCTGAGAAGGTCGAGCAGAAGATTGAATCTCAGGACGAGCCGAAGACCTCCACGAAGGCACCGTCGGGCGGCAACCGCACCTACGAAAACCTTTCGTCCATCCCGGACATGAAGGCAATCAACCGCAAGATCTTCCTCAGCGCGATCCCGGGTATCGGCGGCACCCGCGAAGCGAAACAGGACCCGACCTCGGCAATCCAGGTAAGCGGCATCAAGGTGGACAAGGCCAACCTGGCCGACTACACCAGCGCGACCGGGCTGCGCCTGGGCAACGACCTGCCGCCGACCTACTTCTTCGTTCTTTCCTTCCCGCTGGTCATGGAACTGCTCTCCCGCCCGGACTTCCCGTACGCGGCGATGGGCGCGGTGCACGTGACCAACGTGATCGAGCAGACCCGCACGCTCAAGATCGACGACACCTACACCATCCGTTCCCACGGCGAGAACCTGCGCCCACACCGCCGTGGACTGCTGGTGGACATCGTCACCGAAATCTTCGTCGAGGGCGACGACACCAACAAGCCGGTATGGCGCCAGACGTCGACCTTCCTGGGCATGGGCGCGAAATTCGCCAAGTCGGCCGATGTCAGCGTGACAACCCGCGCGGAGGATTCCGGCAAGGTCCTGCCCAAGCCGGAACTGCCGGAGTTCAAGCCGAACGCCCGTTGGCGCTGGAACGGCTCCAATGTCGACGCGTACGTCGAGGCCTCTAACGACCACAACCCGATTCACACCTCCAACCTGGGTGCGAAGCTCTTCGGCTTCCCGGCGCGCATCGCCCACGGCATGTACTCCGCCGCGGCTGTGCTCGCCCCGCTGGAGGGCCGTCTGCCGGATGCGCTGCGCTACTCCGTCGAGTTCGTCAAGCCCGTGGTGATTCCGGCGCAGGTCGCGCTGTGGACCATCAAAGAGGACGACGGCTCTCACGACATCCAGCTGCGCGGTTCCTCCAAGCCGGAGAAGCTGCACCTCAACGCGGAGATCACCCCTCTGTAAGCAGTAAACGCCTGAGCGCTAATTGCACGAACCCGCCGCCCCTCACCGCGAGGGAGGGCGGGTTTTCGCATGGAGGCAGTCAAGGCCGTGGTAGTTCGTGTCCTGCGCGGACTCTTCGATACTCTGGTGGCCATGGCAAAGGACAAGAAGGCAACCGCAGCCGATAAATCCGCGAAGAAGGAGATGCGCTCGGCGAAGCGCACGAAGCGCAAGCAGACTCGTTCGCAGATTTGGCAGGCGTTCAACCTCCAGCGCAAGCGCGACAAGAAGCTGATCCCGCTGATGCTGGCGGCGATCGTCGGCGTGGCGCTGCTGTTCTTCCTCATCGGCCTGCTGTTCGGCGGCGAATGGTTCATGCTCGTGCCGGGCATCCTGTTCGGCTTCGTGCTGGCCATGTTCATCTTCACCCGCCGCCTCGAGGGCTCGATGTACGAAGAGGTCGGCGACACCCCGGGCGCTGCCGGCTGGACGCTCGAGAACATGCGCAACACCATGGGCATCGTGTGGATCACCAAGACCGGCGTCGCCGCGAACCCGCAGATGGACACCGTCCACCGCGTGGTGGGCAACCCGGGCATCGTGCTCGTCGGCGAGGGCGACCCGAAGCGCCTGAAGCCGATGATGGACAAGGAACGCAAGCGCATCGACCGCCTGGTGGCGGGCGTGCCGATCCACGAGATCCTCGTGGGTTCCGGCGAGGACCAGGTTCCGCCGAAGAAGCTCCAGCGCACCCTGTTGAAACTGCCGAAGAACTACGGCAAGGACGAGGTCTACTCCGTCAACGCGAAGCTCGAGGCGATGGACAATATCCGCGGCGGCCAGCGCGCCGGCCTGCCGAAGGGCCCGATGCCGCACCAGGCGCAGAATATGGCAGGCATGAACCGCAAGATGCGCCGCATGCAGCAGCGCAAGGGCAAATAGGAATTATTCCAGCTAAATCCGCTCGTTAGCCGCTCACGGTTACGAGCGGATTACTGCTGTGCCGGTCGCGCGGTCGTGCATGCCGCGACCGTTGGCGTCGACAATCGCTGCGGGGAAGATGAAGCCCGTCAAGATGGTGCGCACCGCTGCGCGCCAGAAGCCGACGGTCTCGCCAGGCTTATCGACGCGGGCGACGCCCATCCCCAGCACCGCCATTCCCGGCGTGCGGGCGAACAGCCAGCCGGTGATGATCCCCATGATCCACCACAGGAAATAGGTCAGTGTTGCCGTTCCACCGAATGCGTCGGTGTTCATGACGATCAGGCCGGAGATGATCCAGCAGATTCCCCAGTCAATGAACACGCCCACCGCGCGCCGCATGACGGAGGCCATGGCGCCGGGACCGGACTCCGGCAATCCGAGGTTCTCCCCCGGCCAGCGCACGACCGCGTAGTCGTCGCCGCCTGCGGGCTGGGGCGAATGTTTTTCGGCGTTGCCGCCACGCTGCGCATTACCCATGGTCATCAAGGATAGAGCACGGTGTTTTCATTCCGAATTCGCTCTTGAGTACACCGGCGGAGACATTCCTGTTGCATGTAACATCGGTTGAAGCACCCAATTTGCACTCAAGGAGTTATTCACCGTGGGCTTTGACAATATCCAGGACACAATGAAGTTCATCAAGGACGAAGAAGTCGAATTCGTTGACGTCCGCTTCACAGACGTTCCTGGCATCGAGCACCACTTCAGCATCCCAGCTTCCATGTTCGACGAGGACGCTGTCGAGGCAGGCCTGGCATTCGACGGTTCGTCGATCCGCGGCTTCACCACTGTCGACGAATCCGACATGATCCTGATGCCGGATCTCGCCACCGCGCAGATCGACCCGTTCCGCAAGGCGAAGACCCTGAACGTGAAGTTCTTCGTCAACGATCCGTTCACCCACGAGGCGTTCTCCCGCGATCCGCGCAATATCGCGCTGAAGGCGGAAGAGTACCTCGGATCCACCGGCATCGCCGACACCTGCTTCTTCGGCGCTGAGGCGGAGTTCTACCTGTTCGATTCCGTTCGCTACTCCGCCGAGGCCCATAAGTCGTTCTACGAGGTCGACTCCGTCGAGGGTTGGTGGAACCGCGACCGCGAGCTGGAAAACGACGGCACCCCGAACCTGGGCAACAAGACTCGCATGCAGGGCGGCTACTTCCCGGTCCCGCCGTACGACCAGACCCTCGATGTCCGCGACGACATGGCCCTGAACCTGGCCAAGGCCGGATTCGACATTGAGCGCTTCCACCACGAGGTGGGTTCCGGCGGCCAGCAGGAGATCAACTATAAGTTCAACACCCTGCTGCACGCCGCGGACGACCTGCAGACTTTCAAGTACATCATCAAGAACACCGCCAAGAAGTGGGGCAAGACCGCGACGTTCATGCCAAAGCCGCTGGCTGGCGAGGCCGGCTCGGGCATGCACGCCCATCAGTCCCTGTGGAAGGACGGCGAGCCGCTGTTCTACGACGAGTCCGGCTACGGCGGCCTGTCCGATATCGCCCGCTTCTACATCGGCGGCATCCTGCACCACGCCGGCGCTGTCCTGGCGTTCACCAACCCGACGCTGAACTCCTACCACCGCCTGGTGCCGGGCTTCGAGGCCCCGATCAACCTCGTGTATTCGCAGCGCAACCGCTCCGCCACGATCCGTATCCCGATCACGGGCACCAATCCGAAGGCGAAGCGCATCGAGTTCCGCGCGCCGGACCCGTCGGGCAACCCGTATCTCGGTTTCGCCGCGATGATGATGGCTGGCCTGGACGGTGTGAAGAACCGCATCGAGCCGCACGAGCCGGTGGACAAGGACCTCTATGAGCTCCCGCCGGAGGAGGCCAAGTCCATCCCGCAGGCACCGACCTCGCTCGAGGCCGCCCTGGCTGCGCTGGAGGAGGACCACGACTTCCTCACCGAGGGCGATGTCTTCACCGACGACCTGATCGAGACCTATATCAAGCTCAAGCACGACAACGAGATCACCCCGTCGCGCATGGGCCCGACGCCGCTCGAGTACGAGCTGTACTTCGACGTCTAAAGCACAGTGATATGCCTGGGGTCCGAGTTTCATCTCGCCCTAGGCGCTTGTTCTTCACGCCCGGTCACTGACGCATGTTCTAGCCATTTTGAGTCGAAACAGGCGTGGTTCACCTTTCCGCATAGACTTTGGGATACAAGGTCGATACGGGTATAGGAGGTGACCATGAAGGACCAAGACCCGTCAACCGAGACTCAGCACGCCCTCGAACTCAAGCTCAATGGCGAAATGGGCGCTATTGATGCCAAGACAGTTGTTGATGGACTCGAACTTCTCAGAAAGTTGGTCGGGAGCTTCACTCCCGGGCGAGGCCCAGTCAAAATGGCATCCCTCCGCTCCGGAAGCGCGGTGACTGGCGTTGTGGCCACACCTGAAGTGGAAACAACGATTCTGCGCGCCATAGATTCGATTCGTGATCACAAGGAAATGCCTTCTAACTGGTCATCTAAGCAGGCGACCCTATTGCAGGACTTGGCGAAGCTATCTAACCGCAGCGGCGTTGACTCAACTGAGCTCTCGGGCAGTTCCAGTCTGCGCGTCACGCAACTCGATTCCGCTCTGCTTGCGTCCATCCAGGAGGCGATGAAGAAGACTCCCATTTCGATCGGCTCTGTGGTCGGGACACTCTACAGTTACCAAGTCAGCGCTAAAGGGCTTAGCGCGAAAATGCGTGACTCACTCACCAACGAAGACGTGAGAGTACTTTTCGATGAAGACCTCGACGAAGCAATCCGCAGCAACCTTCGAGGGCTAGTCGAAGTGTCGGGCGTATTGAAAAGGCACCCTGAAACCAATGCGCCCGAGGAGATAAGCGCTAAGAGTGTTGAGGCACTGCCAATCAAGACGGTTCCTGTTTCGGGGCGCGGTATTTGGCGGCGATTGAAAGAAGAAGGAACGACAGCACAGGACATGATGCGTGCGCTCCGCTCCGAAGGAACCAACGCCCATGGATCGTAAGGAAGAACCAGTCCGCGTTGCCGTGGATTCGAATCTCTTTATCAGCTTGTTTCTGGACGAAGATGAGAACCTCAACGACCGCACCGAAGCGGTGTTGGGTTACGACGGATTCGATGTGGTTCTATCCACGTTGGTTGGCATCGAAGGCGTCGGAGCCGTCGGAATGCGCAAAGGAGCCAGCATTGGCCCTATCGATAACGAAGAAATCCAAGCCGCCCGCAGATTCTTCGATAATGCGGACGTTTTATGGATGGAAGTCAACCGCAAAGTCATGCTTCGCGCCCGTGATTACTCCACACAGTTTGTGATCAAACCGCCAGACGCCACTGTTCTTGCTTGTGCGGTCGAATCTGGCTGCGAGTATTTATTTACGAATGACGTCGGCCTCATAAAACACTCTGACTCGATCCCTGGAATTGAGATATGTCCTCCTCCGCCGCTCACGTTCTTCCCAGGTGAAGAGAAGGGATTCGTTCTTCCAGATCAACCGGGTGGCGAAGCTGAATTGCCTGATTGAGGCTTTCGAAAAGGCTTCAGGAGCTAATTACAGGTTTGACGCATATCGGCGACGGAGCATCATCTGTCCATTCCCCGGAGTGTTTCAGCTACCGCGCGCCCCACGGCTTTCCTTCCCCGGAGAGGTCGTGGGGTTTTATATTTCGCACAATCAGCGTAGATGATTACCATCAGCTGAGTGACTGATAAGTTCCGCCAACTGCCTCCGCCCGGCCCCGCTTGGGGCGGCAGCCTCATGGGCACGTCGATCGTCGCGCGTCTGCTCGTCGAAAAGCAGATGATGTTCGGCGCGAGCGTCTTTAGCGCGATCGCCTGCGTGATCCTCGTGGTGCTCGTGTACGGTTTCGCGCGTTACCGCCACCCGAGCTTCGAGCGCACCACCATGGCGGAATGGTCGATGTTCTTCATCGGCATCTTGGCACTTGGCGCCGCGCTCTCCGGCGTCACGGGCGAGGGCGTGTACCGCCTCATTGGCTTCTGGATCGGTGCGCCCGTCACGGTAGTCACGTGGGCAATCCAGCTCACACGTTTCGACGGCACGCCCCGCTTCACCTGGGGACTGCCTCTCGTCGGGCCGATGATTTCGGCGTCAGTGGCGGGCTGGCTCGCCCGCGATTACGGCGAGATCTACCACATCATGGGCACGGTCTTTTTCGCCATGTCGATCCTGACCGCGGTGCCAGTGTTCATCCGTGTCTATTGGGCGGCGTGGCACCGGAAAGTGGACCTGCGCGGACCGAATTCAGCGACCGCGTGGGTTCCACTCGGCGTTGTCGGCCAGTCCACGACGGCAATGCAGATCCTCTACCCCGGTCCGGTCTCGATCTTCTACGGCCTGATCGCGCTCGGCATCGCCATTCCGCTGGCGCTGTTCGCGATGTTCACCTTCTACCCCAATGTCGTGCGTTGGGTCGAATACTCCCCGGCGTGGTGGTCGTGCACCTTCCCACCGGGAACAATCAGCATGGGTGGCCACCAGCTGGCCCTCGTCAACGGATCGGAGTGGCTCGATGTTGTCGCGCTGAGTATCCCGCTTCTCCTCATCATCCACTGGTCGCTGTGCTCGGGACGCTTTTTGAGCTGGGTGGCAGAAGGACGCCCCAACAAGTCGGAGGTATAAGCCGGTTCCCCCGTTTCCCGGCGAACACGCCTGAGCACATATATATTGGGGCCGTCCGTACAACTGCTCGAAGAAGGCGATGATGACACTTCCGAACACGCCAGGCCCGAACGGCAATCACGGCAACCACGGCACCCCCGGCCCGAGCAGCCCCCACCAACAGTGGGGCAACCAGCCGCACGGACCCGGCGGCCAGCATCCTGCTGGCTCCACCGCCGCGTCGACAAGCTCTTTCTCGATGCCAGGGTGGCCGACGTTCGCGTCGATCGGCTTGTTCCTCCTCACGCTGATCAGCAGTTTTCTTCCCATCCTGAAGATCAAGACGGATCTGGACGCGCAGCGCGCCCAGATCGAGGAAACACTCGGGGATTCCGCCGGAGATTACGGCATCGACGTCGAGGACTTCGTGCTCGACTTCTCGGCCTCCATCAACTGGTGGGCCCAGGTCAAGTTCGACGGCAGCAAACTCGGCGAAATGACTCAAGAGGCTGAGGAAGAGATCGTCGGCGCGGCCGACCTTAACGCTGACCAGGTCCTGCTCATCGCGCTGACCTCGATGGTGCTCATCGCGTACCTCGCCTCCATCGTCCTGGGCTTCTTCAAGCAGGAGCGTTTCAGCGCCATTGTCGGCCTCGTTGCCGCTGCGCTCCAGGTGATCGCGATCGTCATTGCCGTGGTCAATTACGCACGCGCCAACGGCGACGAAGAGATCAATGAGGTCGCGCCGACCAGCCTTGGCAGCGGCTTTTGGATCTGGCTGCTGCTTGCCATCGCCGCCATCGCGGTCTTCGTCTACGCCCTGATCAACAGCATGTCCAACAAGTCGGCCAAGGCACCGGCCTTCGCCGGTCCCGGACGGCCCGGCCAGCCGGGACAGCCGCAGGGCTTCCAGCAGAACCAGCAGTTCCCGCCGCAGGGCCAGCAGGGTCCGGGGTTCAACCCTGGCCAGCAGGGACCGGGCGGCGGCAACCCGTACCAGCAGTACGGCCGCTAAATAGCGCCCCACCACCCGACGGCGATTGCTTACGTGCTGATCACGCGCCGCACATTGACGTCGACCTCGTAGCCGGCGACGAGGCCGCGCGACCCGTACTGCCACATCACGGGAGGTTGCTTTCCAACGCTCCCCGGCCACTGGCGGCCGTCGAGAAGTTCCCGCGGCGGCCCGGCGCGATCCGCGCCGTACTCGGCGGCCCATACAGCGCCGAATTCGGCGGTCGCGGCGCCGAACATCCGCCAGCGCCAATAGCGCGGGTAGGTGTAGATCCCGGCCACGGTCACCCCGCGCGCGGCGAATTCGTCGCGCGCCTGGCGCACATGGTCCACGCGCAGACCGGCGGGAGTTTCGCAGTCGATCCAGACTGGATACACCCGCGGCCCCATCACCGCACAGGAGGCCTCGACCTGCTCAGCGACGGTGGTTCCCTCGGACGGGTTGCGCAGGTAGTGGTAGGCCTCGACGGGCAATCCGGCGCGGCGGGCATCGTCGACATGCGATGCGTACGTCCGGTCGCGGTAGGTGCCGTCGGTGGTGCGCACGACGACGAACTGGATGCCCTCGGCAGCCGCCTGCACCAGGCTCAGCCCGTCCTGGTGCTCGCTGACGTCGATGCCGATCTGGATTCCGGGGGCATCAGGCGTGGCAGGATCCGTCATTGATTCCTAGCGCTTGGAAAAGCCCATGCGCGGCGTGAATGCCGCCGGGTGCTTGCGTTGGGCGACGGCATCGGCGATGACTAGGCGCCACTTCGGGTCGGTCACAGGCATCTGGGCGATGGAGAACCAGCCGGTCTCGGTGTTCTCGTCGTCGCCGACTTTCGGCTCGGCGGCGGGGTTGTCGGCCTCGAGGCGGATGGCCACGGACATGTAGGTGGCGTTGTCGCCGTTGGCGTGCACGACCGGACCGACGGCACCGACGCCGAGCAGAGCAGCGGCAGATGCCGCAATGCCGGTCTCTTCTTCCACTTCGCGCACGGCTGCGTGGTGCGGTTCCTCGCCGGGGTCGCAGATCCCCGTCACGGGCGTCCACGCACCGTTGTCGGAGCGCTTGACAAGGAGCACGTCGGGCACCGCCCACGGGGAGTCGTCGGTGGAATCGCGCAGCACCACGGCGGTGACCGCGGGAATCCACATCAGGTCCGTGCCGATCTTCTTCCGCGTCTCCACGATGAATTCGGGGATGGGCATGTGTGCGCACCTTTCTGTCCGGAAGATTCGAGCGAGTTCGCCGTCCAAGTCTACGTCCCGCGTCCCCGCGCGGGAGGGCGGGTGAACTAACATCATGTGCATTATGAGCACGCAGGGCACACCACCATCACGCACGCAGGACAGCGCCAGGGACGTGCCCCGCCGCGTGCCAGCGGGCGCGTTCATCGTCGGTTTCGGGGCCCTGGTTCTCGTGTGCGTCGTGCTCACGGTCGGGCTGTTCAATTACGAGTCGTCGGCGCAGGAGCGCGCATCAAGCACGGCCACCAGCACAGCGTCGAGCACGTCAAGCACGCAGGACACCCCGACGGTGACCACGGTGACGGGCCCGGACGGGCAGACGAGTGTCTCGCGCCCGCCGAAGCCGACACCGCCGGAGACGAGCGAGGAGCAGGTGCGGTCGTCGATACGCGCGCACTACATCGAGAACGCGGAAACAGCCCGCACGTACACGGGCGTCGCGGTAACAGGCGACATCACGGAGACCGCGCTGAACGACATGCCGGAATTCACAGGGCACGTCAGCCGCCTGCTCGAGCAGAATTGCGTGGATTCGATGGCGCTGACCACACCCGATAATGTGCGCGTGACCTTCAACGGCTTCTGCTACTCCACGATGCCGGGCGAGACGTTCGAGCGCATGTTGGAGGTGGCGCTTGACGGCGAGGCGGATTCGATCGATTTCGCGCACAACCCGTCGTACGGCGGCAACAACTACGTGTCGATGACGTGGTACGTCGACGATGAGGAGCAGGCCGCGCGCGTCCACGAGACGTGGCACGAGGTGCGCCGCCCGCGCGCGGTGGAGGAGGTCCGTTTTTCCACCTACTCGCCCGAGGCGGTTCACCGCCTGGTCAAAGCGCGCGGCCGGGCCGACGCATGGACGGAAGACGAACGGTTCTAAGCATTCGCTTATCGACGTCTCCCCTGCCGCCTACCAGGTCTGCTCCACCCAGTCGACGCCGGGGACGACTCGGTCGATGACTTCCTTGACCTGGTTGTAGTTGGAATACGACATCATCTTGGTGTCGGCGCCTTCTGCGTCGCACGGCTCGCCCGCGCGGCCGGCTTCCGTACCGGAGACGACGCCGATGATGCTGGCGCGCCCGCCGATGAGGTAGAACACCGGCCCGCCGGAATCGCCCGGCAGCGCGCACACGTGGGCGATATCGCCGTAGGTTTCCCGCTCGGTCTCGGCATCGGTGCGGATGATCTGGCTGCGTCCGGACGCCTCGAACTGGCCGCAGGTGAATCCGGTGGTGGCGCCGGTCTTGCAGATCTCCTCCCCGGCGGGAATGTCCCCGGGGTACAGCGCCGTCTCGATCGGCTTGCCCACCAGGTCCATGTAGCGGTCGGGGTCGGTGATTTCGATGATGCCGACGTCGATGTCCCCGGTCTCCCCCACATCCTCGCTGAAAAGGCCCGAGTAGATGTAGTGGCCGACCTCCACCGAGTAGTCCTGGGCAGTCTGCGCGTACGTCGGCCACACCAGGTCGCCTTCGTTGCCGCAGTGGCCGGCCGTGACAGCGTAATTGCGCCCGTCGGGTCCGCTGAAACTGAAGGCCACGGTGCACGACTGCGCCGTGAACTGCTCGCCCGGCTGCGGGTAGTGGTCCGTCGCCTGGATCTTCGTGCCCGGCGCCCACAGCGCGAATGCGGGCGAGGAGACCTGCACGCCCATCGGCGGTTGTTCCGCTGGCTGCTCCGGATTCTCGCCGTTCTCTCCGTCGCCCTGCTGTTCGCCGGGGCGCTGGACGTGCTCGCGCCCCTGGCGCTCTTCCGCCGTCGGTGTCGGGTCCTGCGCCGTGGTCACTCCCAGCCACGCCACGGAGGCGACCATGAATGTGGCGATCACGACCAGAGCCGCCCACAACCCCAACCCCGCCGAGGAATCGCGCTGCTGCACGTGCTGGTGCGCCTGCGGCTGCGGCGTGCGGCCCGCTTCGTAATACGGGTACGAAACATCGGCGGGCTGTGCGGCGTGTTTAGGAGTTCTGCTCTCCGGCATCTGCGTCATCGGTGGTGCTCTTCTCGGCGTAGTCGCCCTTGTCGCCCTTCACTCCGAATTCCTTGATCAGGTTCATGTCGCGGAGGAATTTCTCCGGGTCGAATTCGGTGTAGTGCTCAGGTCCTGCGAACTGCTCCTGGGCCATGGTGGGTCTCCTTGTGCGCTAGCTGTTCTGCCCGGCCGCGGCTGCGTCTGCAGCTGTCTCGGCGATGTACTCCTTGACGGCCTCGGCGTCGTTCGGCATGTCGACCACGTGGCGCTCAGCGTCCATGATGTGCGCGAAACGCTCGGGCACGTCGGGCTCCTGCCCGGTGGCCTCCACGATCGTCTCGGAGAATTTCACCGGCAGGGCGGTCTCCAGCACGACGATCGGGGTGTCCACTTTATCGGCCACACCGCGGGCGACGAAAACGCCGTCGGCGGTGTGGGGGTCGATGAGGACGTCGTGGTCGGAGTGGGTGGCACGGATCGTCGATACGCGGTCCGCGTGCGTCGATGTGCCGGACAGGAACCCGTAGCGCGTGCGGATCTCCTCCATGATGTGGTCCTCGAGCTCGAATCCGTCGGCTTTGGCTTTGACGCCGAAGAGATCCGCGGTCTGGTTCGCGTCGCGCTCGATGACGTCGAAGATGAAGCGCTCGAAATTGGATGCGCGGGAGATGTCCATCGACGGCGACGACGTCGCGTGCGTCTCGGCCGCCGAGCGCGGGCGGTACTGGCCGGTGGTGAAGAACTCGTGGAGGACGTCGTTCTCGTTCGTCGCCACGATCAGCTTGTCCACGGGCAGGCCCATCTGCTTGACGATGTGACCCGCGCAGATGTCGCCGAAATTGCCGGTGGGAACCGAAAAGGAGATCTGCTCGTCGTTGCTCTCGGTGACCTTGATGTAGGTGGAGACGTAGTAGACGGTCTGGGCAAGCAGGCGCGCCCAGTTGATGGAGTTGACCGCGCCGATGTGGTGCTTGGACTTGAACGCGGCGTCGGCGTTGACCTCCTTGACCACGTCCTGGCAGTCGTCGAAGACGCCGTCGAGGGCGATATTGAAGATATTCGGCTCGTCGAGGCCGAACATCTGGGCCTGCTGGAACGGCGTCATGCGGCCGGCCGGGGTGAGCATGAAGACGTTGATGTTGTGGCGGCCGCGCATCGCGTACTCCGCCGAAGAGCCGGTGTCGCCGGAGGTGGCGCCGAGAATATTGAGGGTCTCCTCGCGGCGGGCCAGCTCGAATTCGAAGAGCTCGCCGAGCAGCTGCATCGCCATGTCCTTGAACGCGGCTGTCGGCCCCTCGGACAGGTGGGCGATGTAGAGGTCGTCCTCCAGTGTGCTCACCGGAACGATCTCCTCGTCGGCGAAGACCGGGGTGCGGTAGGCGTTCGCGGTGAGTTCTTCGATCTTCGCCGGCGGGATATCGCTGACGAAGAGCTTGACCACCTCGGCGGCCAGCGCCGGGTAGCCGCCGTCGGCGAGCACACCGCGCCACTGCGTCAGGCGCTCCTCAGTGATCCGCGGGTACGCCACGGGCACGTACAGGCCGCCGTCGGAGGCGAGCCCGGACAGCAGGATGTCGGTGAACTTGTTCGGAGCAGCTGATGCGTCGCGCGTTGAGATGTAATCCACCTAGAGCAGTCTACGTGCTCTCCATCACCAGATAGAAGGCAGGGGGTAGCGCGACGCAGGGTGGCCAGCGAATTTAACGGCTGTGCGCGCCGGGCGGATCCTGTCGCCCGGTGAGGATGTCCATGATTCCGCGCACGGCATTCTCCCCCAGCACCGGCAGGACGCGGTCGTCGAAGCCGGCGGTGTCGCGCGCCTGACGCGGATCGCGCGTGTACCGCGCGGCCCGCTCGTCGTCCCTTCGCGCCATGCTTACCGACGGCGCCGCCACCGAGACCTTCAGCGTCGTGCCGTCCAGTTCCAGCGAGGTGGCGGAGTCCGCGCCGGCGGTGCGCGCGGCGTCCACCAGCGCGACGAGGTCGCCGTAGGTCGCGTCGTTCAGGTCGATCGACAGATTCACAGCCATGCCCGCCAGCATAGTTGCGCGCGCCAAACCTAGTCGTCGTACTCGAAAGACGGCTTCTCGCCCCAGAACACTTCCTCCACGACTCCGTGCGCCCGGCGCGTGAGCTTCAGGTAATGGTCCAGGAAGGCCTGCGCGTCGTGAGGGTCGCAGCCGGCGGCGCCGGCGACCTGGTTGAGCTGCGCGCCCGGCCCGGGCAGCTGGTCGGTGCGCTTGCCGGTCACCAGCACGAGCGCGTTGCGCGCCTCGGTGGCGAGCAGCCACGCCTCGGTCAGCGTGCGCGCCTGGGATGGCGCGATGATGTCCCGCGCTTCGTCGGTGACCAGGAAGTCCAGCACCTCGAGAGTGGAGGTGTTGTGCAGCTCGTCGTATTCGTGGGCGTGCATCATGGTGAGCAGCTGCACGGTCCACTCGATATCCGACAGCGCGCCGCGCCCCAGCTTGGTGTGGGTGGTGCGGTCCGCGCCGCGGGGCAGGCGCTCGTTGTCCACGCGGGCCTTGATGCGGCGGATCTCGCGGATATCGGCCTCGCTGGCCCCGCCTTTCGGGTACCGGAACGGGTCGACCGCGTTCAGGAAGGCGGTGCCCACCTCCCTGTCGCCGGCGACATAGGTGGCGCGCAGCAGCGCCTGCTTCTCCCACACCGCGCCCCATTCTTTGTAATAGCGCTCGTAGGAGGCGATGGTGCGCACGACGGGCCCGGACCGCCCCTCGGGTCGCAGACCCAGGTCGACTTCCAGCGGCGGGTCGCCGGACGGCTTGGACAGGCGCTTGCGCATTTGGTCGATGATCCTTGCCGCCCACGCCAAGGCCTCGGTCTCGTCGACACCCGCGGCGGGTTCGGCGACGACGATCACGTCGGCGTCCGAGCCGTAGCCCAGCTCCTGCCCGCCGAGGCGCCCCATGCCGATCACCGCGATGCGCGCCAGCGGCTCCTCCTCCCCGCGGGCGATGAGGTCGGCGCGCACCTCCGCGCGGATCCCCGCCTCGAGCACAGCGTCCCAGACCCAGGACAGCTGCTCGCAAACCTCGCGCACGTCCATGAATCCGAGCAGGTCGGCAGAGGCGATGCGCGCCAATTCAGCGCGGCGCAGCGAGCGCGCGACTTTCACGGCTTTGTCGGGGTCGGCGTGGCGCTTCGTCGCGGCCACCAGGGCTTTGTACACGCGGTCCGGCGCGGTATCCAGAAGCTTCGGCTGCGAGGCCCCGTCGCCGAGCTGTTTGACCACGTCGGGCGCGGAGATAATCAAGTTCGCCGCGTACGGGGAGGTGCCCAGAATGTGCATGAGACGCTCGCCGACGACGCCCTCGTCGCGGAGCATGCGCAGAAACCACGCCTTATCGACGGCCGCCTCCGACAGCTTCCTGTAGTTCAGCAGCCCCGCGTCCGGGTCGGCGGTCTCCCCCAGCCACGCCATGAGCGTGGGCAGGAGGATCTGCTGCAGCTTGGCTTTGCGCGAGGTGCCCTTCGCCAGCGCCGAGAGGTGCTCGAAGGCGCGGTCGGGGTGGGTGTATCCGAGAGCCTTCAGGCGGGCCTTCGCCGCGTCGGCACCGAGACGTGCCTCACCCACGCTCATCTCCGCGATCGAGTTGAGCAGCGGGCGGTAGAACAGGCGCGTGTGCAGGTCGGTGATCTTCTTGCGCTCTTTTTTCAGGCGCCGGTCCAGCTCGTCGACGGCGGACGCCGTCGGCGAGGAGATGAACCCGGAGGTCAGCGCGAGCCAGCGGCGGTTCTGCACGTCGTCATCGGCGGGCAGCGTGTGGGTGCGCTTGAAGCGGTGCAGCTGGAGGCGGTGCTCGAGCAGGCGCAGGAACTCGTAGGCCTCGACCAGGTCGGCTGCGTCCTCGCGGCCGATGTACCCGCCGGCGGACAGCGCATCGATGGAGGTAATGGTGTTCTGGGTCTGGACGGAGTCGTCGATACGCCCGTGCACGAGCTGGAGCAGCTGCACGGCGAATTCCGCGTCGCGCAGGCCACCGGTGCCAAGCTTCAGCTCGCGCGAGCGCATGTCCTCCGGCACATTCGACAGCACGCGGCGGCGCATCGCCTGGACGTCCTCGACGAAGGAATCGCGCTGGGAGGACTCCCACACCATCGGCCGCAGCCGGTCGTAATAGGCCTGGCCGAGCTCCATGTCGCCGGTCATCGGGCGGGCTTTGAGCAGCGCCTGAAATTCCCACGTCTCCGCCCAGCGCTTGTAGTACGTCTCATGGGAGTCGAGGGTGCGCACCAGCGCGCCGGACTTGCCCTCCGGGCGCAGGTTCGGGTCGACATCGAAGAACGCGGCATTGCCCACCGCGGTCATCTCGCTGGCCACGCGCGTCGCCTTCGCGTCGGCGGGTTCCGCGACGTAGATGACGTCCACGTCCGAGATATAGTTCAGCTCCCGCGCACCGCACTTGCCCATCGCGATGACGGCGAGTTTTCCGTCGTAGTCCTCGTCGCCGTGCACCGCGTACACCCCGACAGCCAGCGCCGCGGTCAGCGCGGCATCCGCGATCGTGGTCAGCAGCTCGGTCACCTCGCCGTAGCCCAGCTCCTCGTGCTGCGCGCCGTAGCCCTTGAACGCGGAATACGTCCCCGCCAGATCCGCCGCCGCCACGCGCATGACCAGCGTGCGGTACGCGTCTTTGAGCAGCTTCTTCGCCTCCGTGCCCGTCACCGCGGCACGGTAGGTACCCGCACAATCGCAGCGTGACGACGCCGTCGGGTCCCCCTCGACCGGCTTAGCCCCAACCGCGCCCAACATGACCTGGAAGATCTCCTCGGAGCGGGGCAACGGTTCGCTGAGCAGCTTCCACTCCTCCGGGTGCGCCACCAAGTGGTCGCCTAGGGCTGTGGAGCCTCCCAACAGGGCGAAGAGGCGGACGCGGAGCACGTCGTCGTCGATAAGCGCTTGGCGCAATTCCTCGTAACCGTCTCCGAGCGCCTCGGCGAGACGGAAACTCGTGTTGAGCGTGAGGTCCGGGTTGCCCGAACCCCCGAGCGTGTAGAGAACGTCATTGTCGCTCCAGCCGAGCTTTTCCAAGTCCTCGGCGGCGTTCGCCCCGGTGAGCGCAAGTTGGGCAGGCGACGGTGAGCTGCTGCGGGCCATGGTTCCTTTCTTAGAGGTTGAGATTATGGGCCAATTCCCACGGCGTGATCTGGTCCTCGTAGGAGTGCCACTCGTCCCACTTGGAGCGCAGGAAGAACTCGAAGACCTGCTCGCCCAGCACTTCTGCCATGAACTCGGACTTCTCCAGCACGCGCAGCGCCTCGTCGAGCGACCCCGGCAGATCCTTGTAGCCCATCGCGCGGCGCTCGCGGCGGGTGAGCGCGAAGACATCGTCCACGGCCGGCTCGCCGAGCTCCATGCCCTCCTCGATGCCGTGCAGCCCGGCCGCGAAGATTGCCGCGTACGCCAGGTACGGATTCGCCGCCGAGTCGATCGTGCGCACCTCGATGCGGCGCGACAACGGCTTGTGCAGGCGGTACGTGGGCACGCGCACCATGGCGGAACGGTTGGACACGCCCCACGTCGCCGCCGTCGGCGCCTCGGAGCCGAACTGGAGGCGCTTGTACGAATTCACCCACTGGTTCGTCACCGCCGAGATCTCGCCCGCGTGCTCGATGACGCCGGCGATGAACTGGCGCGCCGTCGCCGACAGCGAATACTCGTCGTCCGGGTCGTGGAACGCGTTGTCCTCGCCCTCGAACAGCGAGAAGTGCGTGTGCATCGCCGACCCGTTGTGCTCCCGGAACGGCTTCGGCATGAACGTGGCCAGCACGCCATTGAACTCCGCCACCGTCTTCACCACGTAGCGGAACGTGATCACGTTGTCCGCCATCGTCAGCGCGTCCGTGTGCCGCAAGTCGATCTCCTGCTGCCCCGGCGAGCCCTCGTGGTGCGAGAATTCCGTGACAATCCCCATGTACTCCAACGCAGAGATCGCTTGACGACGAAACCGCGGCGCCGCGTTCTGCTTCGCCTGATCGAAATACCCGCCGTCGTCGACCGGCGTCGGCTCATCGCCCTTGAGCACGTAGAACTCGATCTCCGGGCTGGCCATGCACTCGAATCCCGCGTCCGCCGCCTTGGACAGCTGGCGGCGCAGCACCTGCCGCGGATCCGCGTACAGCGGGTTGCCGTCCGGCATCGAGATATCGCAGAACATCCGCGCCGTCTGCAGCCCGTCCTCCACGTCGAACGGCAGCGGCTGGTACGTCGACGGATCCGGCTGCAGCAGCGTGTCCGATTCGGAGACGCGCGAAAAGCCCTCGATCGACGAGCCGTCGAAACCCACGCCCTCGTCGAACGCCGCCTCAAGCTCCGCCGGGGACATCATGACCGTCTTCAACTCCCCGAACAAGTCCGTGAACCAGAGGCGGATGAAGCGGATATCGCGCTCCTCGACATCGCGCAGAACGTTTTCTTGTTGGTTGTTCATGCTTCCCAGACTAGTGAGCGATACCCGGCCAGACGCCACATCGCGTTAGGTAAACTGGCGGTGAACAAGATCCATTTTTGCTCCGACATTTGCAAAGAAGGCCAGATCCAATGAGCACCCAACCGTTTATCGAGGTCGAGGCTAAGTTTGCCGTCGATGACACCATCGCTGTCCCCGACCTGACAGCCCTTACCGCCGTCGAATCCGCCGGCGAGACCGTCCGACACAGCCTGTCCGCCATCTACTACGACACAGCGGACCTGCGCCTGACCCGCGCCAAAGTGACGCTGCGCCGCCGCACCGGCGGCAAGGACGACGGCTGGCACATCAAGCTCCCCGGCACGACCGGCCGCACCGAGCTCCACGCCGAGCTGACCGACCCCTCGACGCCGCCCGACGAGCTTCTCGACGCCGTGCGCGCCATCATCCGCCGCGAGCCCCTATCCCCCATCGCCCAGGTGGACAACGACCGCGCAGAGACCCCGCTGTACGACGCCGCCGGCGACCAGGTCGCCGAATTCTGCGACGACCGCGTCACCGCCTGGTCCCTTCTTCCCGGCGGCCAGCAGACCACCTGGCGCGAATGGGAAGTCGAACTGTCCGGCGAGCTCGCCGAGACCGTCGACGGCAACGCGCTGTTGCACGAGGCCACCTCGCTGCTGATCAACCGCGGCGCCCGGAAGTCCGCCTCCCCGTCCAAGCTCGCCACCGCCCTCGGCGACTCCGCCGCGGCCGCGCCCGTCCCGCCGTACATGAGCGCGGAAGGTCTCGACGAGGGCTCCCCCGCCAAGGCCGTCGTCGACTCCCTGCGCGTCCAGCGCGACCGCCTCGTCGAATGGGACCCCAAGGTCCGCAACGACGAATGGGATTCCGTCCACCAGATGCGCGTGGCCACCCGCGAGCTCCGCAGCCTGCTTGAGACCTTCGAGGGCATTCTCGCTGGCGACCAGCTCAAGCACGTGGAAAGCGAGCTCAAGCAGCTCGCCGCCCTGCTCGGCACTGCCCGCGACGCCGAAGTCGTCGAAGAACGCTTCATCGGCCTGCTCGACTCCGACACCACCGGCATGATCGACGGCCCCGCCTCCGAGCACGTCCGCGGCGACATGCGCCGCGAATACGAGCGCGCCCACCGCCGCATTTTGCGCACCCTCGACTCCGAGCGCTACCTGACGCTTCTCGACGACATCGACGCCCTGCTCGCCAACCCGCCCCTCGCCTCCGACGCTCCGGCCGACGAGGAAGCCGGCGCGGCTGATTCCGGCTCCGCTCCCGGCGAAGCTGGCTCCGAGACTGCGTCTGCCGAGTCCGCTTCCGGAGAGTCCGCTCCGGCCGAGACCCGCTCCTCCGAGGAGATCCTCTACGAGCACCTCGAGCGCGGCTACAAGAAGCTGGCGAAGCGCCACAAGTTGGCCCGCGAGCACTACCCGGACACCTCGCTGCCGCTGCACGACCGCGAAGAATATGTCCACGACGTGCGCAAGGCCGCGAAGAAGCTGCGCTACTCCGCAAACGCCGCCAAGGACAGCGGCCTGAAGGCCGGCAAGCTGTCCAAGGCGTGCAAGGAGCTCCAGGAGATCTTGGGCGACTACCAGGACGCGGTGACCTCGTGGGACCGCATCGAGAAGCTCGCCGCGGGCGCCCGCCAGCGCGGCGAGGATACCTTCGCCTACGGCATGCTCTACCAGCGCGAGATGTCCCGCGGCGACAAGGCGCTCGAGGACTACCCGAAGGCGTTCAAGGAGGTCAAGAAGGCCTTCAAGAAGGTGGAGCCCAAAGACAACTAGCGCCCGGCGGATGACCGCCAAGCGCTAGGACAAGGAATCAAAGGGAGTTATTTCTCCCACGAGGCCGGCTGACCCCAGTTGTCGTCGGCCTCGTCCTGTGCCTCGGCAGCCTCGTTGCGCTGCTTCGCGGTCTCGAGGGCGTGCTCGGCCTCCTCGCGGGTGTCGTACGGCCCCATGCGGTCGTCCCAAGAGCCCTCCTTGCCCTGGGACACTTCGCGGGTGCTGGGGTTGAAGTAGAACTTCTCGTCGCTCATTGTCGAATCCTTTCGGCGGGGTGCGCACGCATACTAGTGCGCTCTGGCGACCAGGCTACCTGGGCACGGTTGGTACTGTTGTGTGGGTAAATTCGCCCGCCCGACCGCGCACCGAAAGGACAGTGCATAACACCCATGGCTGTGTGGACCGCCCCTGAGACTCCCGCGTTCGACCGCATCGTCGATGCTCACCGTAGCCACACCGGGAACGCGCCCGCCCACACCGCTGACGCGCCGGGCACCTTCATCGTTGTCGGCGAGAATTCCGACCACTTCGGCGGCATCACCATCGTCGGCCTGACCGGCCTGCGCGCTGCCGCGGCAGTCAGCCCGCGCGCGGACAGCACCATCGCCGTCCACGCCGAATTCGCGGGCGTCACGGTCGACGAGACGGCCGACTGCGCGCGCATCGCACAGCTCGCCGACCGGGACGAGCCCGGCGCGGATCCCGCCAACGCAGCCGACGCCAACAGCGACGACTCCGGTAGCGCCGAGGCCTTCGAGCACACCCTGGCGGTGCGCTTCGGAGGGCTGGTTCACACGCTCGTCGGCAGGCAGATGCTCTCGCGGGACACGGCGGGCATGGACATCACGGTGATCGCGGACCTTCCGCTCGGCGCGGGGCTGGGCGCGCTGCATGCGGCGGACGCGGCGGTGGCGCTGGCACTGCTCGGCAGCGACGAAGAGGTCGACACGGCTCCCCTGCGCACCCGCCTGGCCGACATCGCGTCGCAGTCGGCGCGCACGTTCTCCCACCTGCCGGTGCTGCGTGCCCGCCACTCGGCGGCCCTGCGCGGCAAGGAGGGCACGGTGTCCGTCATCGATTACGCCGACGGTTCGCTCACCCAGGCGCCGCACCCGGCGAAGGCGGAGGTGCGGATCGTGTCGGTGGCGCCGTCGCACGGGGAGGCGTTCGCCGATAAGTCCCGGGCCGTGCAGGAAGGCCGTGAGTTCATCGACGACGCGTGCGCTAATTTCGGTGTCGCGTCGCTGCGGCAGCTGCCGAATGCGGCGGACCGCGTCGTCGAGTGGGTCGACGCCCGCCACCAGGTCCACGGGAAAGATTCCGCGCCCACGCTCGAGACTGCCCGCGCATGGGTCGATTTCGGGGAGGCGGAAACGGAGTTGTCCGCGACTGCCGCACGCGCGCTGCGCTCCATGCGCGCCGACGAGTTCTTCGAGGTCATCGGCGCTCCCGAGCAAACGCCGGGGCTTCCCGCGCCGGACCAGATCGTCCAGCTTCTTACGCTGCGCGGCGCACGCGCGGCACGTCCCGCGGCCGCGGGCATGTCCGCCGCCGCGCTCGCCTACATCCCGAGCGCGAAGGCGGACAACGCGATCGCGGACCTCGCCGCCGACGGGCTCGCCGTCGTGGAGATCACGCCCGGCGCGCCCGCACGCGTCACCAGCTAGTCAGCGGGCCACGCGAAGAGCACTTCGCGCTTATCGACGTCCGCCCTCACCAGCGACATCCCCACCTCCGTCGCCTCCTCCGGGGTGCCGGCGCACTCGGCGAGCACCGGCGGGTCGGCGATGAAGACGCGGGCGGTGTCGGATTCTTCGTTTGTCTGCAGCACCACGCCGGTGAAATTCTCCCCCACCCACGGCTGCAGCACGGTCGCCTCGGTGAGGTTGAGGCAGGCGCGATCGACGGTGTTGGCCAGCTGGGACGTCCGGCCCATGGTCTTGAGCACCCGGGCGGTGTCGTCGTGCACCCACTGCGGGATCTCGGTGCCGGCGCACAGCGCCAGGCACACCTCGGTGGCGTACCGGTCGACTAGGCGCCGCAGCGGTGCTGTCACGTGCGAGTAGTAGCCGCCGATGCCGGCGTGGACCTCCGGCTCGTCGCCAGTAAGCGCGACGTATCCGGCACCGCGCAGCAGCTTCTGTGCCTCACGCATCACGGCCATGCCGCGCGGGGTGTCCGCATCGACGGTCTGGAGGAATTCACCGATATCTTCGCCCTGTGCCAGCTCGTAGCCCAGCGCGCGGACCTCGCCGCGGAACGCCCGCTCCGCCTTCTCCTCCGCAGGACGCAGCGTCCGCAAAAATCCCACGCCCGCGTCCTCCATCATCCGTCCCGCCGCCATGCCAGTGAGCAGAGAGATCTCCGAGTTGAAGTCCATGACGGGGTGGCGGGGCTCGATGAGGAGCTCGAAGCGGCCGTCGTCAAGCTCGACGACGCGCACAGACGGGACGCGCAAGTTGATCGCGTGTCTGCGTAGCGACGACGCCGCCCGCAACTGCCCCACGTCCGGCAGCAGCGCGATCGACGGGTGCAACTCACTGTTGTCCATGTCCTCCTGCACGCCGTCGTAGTCGAGGCGCGCGACGGAGCGGACCATGGCGCGCTCCACGTTCGTGTCCGTGAGCTCGCCCCGCGCGTCCAGCTCGAAGGTCCACAGCACCGCCGGCTTGTCCTCGTCGGGAAGCAGCGACGCGGAGCCCTCGGAGAGCTCCTCCGGGTGCAGTCGCGCCGGCTCGTCCGGCAGGTAGATGGTTTGGCCGCGCTTCAGCGATTCCTCGTGCAGCGCGCTGCCCGGCTCCACGAACGCCGCGACATCCGCGATGGCATAAAAGACCCGGTAGCCCTCGCCGCTTTTCTCGATCGCCACCGCCTGGTCCAAGTCCATCGACCCCGCCGGGTCAATGGTGACGAACTCGATGTCGCGCGCGTCCCGCCGCTGGTCCGCGTACCTGTCGTGCGCATTCGCCGCCTCGGCATGTAGCTTGGGCGGAAAATCCGTGGGCACGTCGAATTCGTCGGCGATCGCCCGGAAATCAAGTGGCGCGGCATAGAGCTTCATGGGGGCCAATTGTGGCAGAAACTGGGCGAGTGAGTCGGCCTATGAGCCGGATTCTGTGCCCCACCCCGTGCGGGGAGGAGCGGCGATCATCCATCTAGGGCGCCGGTTGCCCGGCGCCTCGAGCAGCTACCTTCGAACTGGGCGGGCAGCCTCGTAACGTCCGACGATCCCTGCGTTCGCGGCAGGGATTCTTGCCTTGCTCCCGGTGGGGTTTACCTGGCCGGTTGTGTCGCCACATCCGCCGGTGCGCTCTTACCGCACCCTTTCACCCTCACCCGGTTTCCCGGGCGGTCTACTTTCTGTTGCACTTTCCCGCGGGTCGCCCCGGGTTGCCGTTAACAACCACCGTGCCCTGTGGAGTCCGGACTTTCCTCGACCCCTGCCAGCCCACATGCGTGGCGGTACAGGGCGCCGCGATCACCCGGCCGACTCACTCGCAGCGCATAACTGTACTCTGTACCCGCCTGTCAGCGGAAGTGGGCGACGTCGTTGAAGCAGCGGACCACGCCGAGCTCACCGTAAAACTCCACCACGCTGATCGATGCCAGGTCCAAAAACATGTGCTTGAACGTCTCCGGCCCCGACGCCAGCGCCTGCCGCATCACCGACTTGATCGGCGTCATGTGTGTGACCACCAGCACGGTCTGCCCCTCGTGCGCTTCCTGCAGCTTCAGGCGCGCGCGGGTCACCCGTCGGTGCGCGGCGCTCACGCTCTCACCTTCCGGAGGAGCTTTGCTTGCCGACGCCTCCCACGCCCCGAATTCCTCCCCGTACTTCCCTTTCGCCTCGTCCCGGGTAAGCCCCTCGAAGACCCCGAAGTCCATCTCCCGGAACCCGTCGACCGTCTCGATCTCGGATGCGTCCATCCCCAGCGCCTCCGCGCAGGCTTCTGCGGTCTGCTGCGTCCGCTTGACCGGTGACGCCACGATCGCGTCGATCTGCCCGAACCGCGCCACCGCCTGCGCCACCGCAGCTGCCTGCTTCTCGCCCAACTCTGTTAGCGCTGGGTCCGACGAACCGCTGTACCGCTTCTCCGCCGAGTGCTCCGTCTGGCCGTGCCGGACTAGCACGAACCGGGTGCGCGGTTGTTCGTTGCCGTGCCAGTGCGCCGGGCTGGCGGTCTCGTGGCTCTTCGACGGTTTTTGGAGAGAGGCGGGCGTCGATAAGCTCTCGTGCTCGACGATGCCCGGCCTCGCGCCTTTCGCCGCTGCGTCCATCGCGACGTTGGACAGCTCGTCGGCCTTCTTGTTCTTCGCGCGCGGCACCCACGAGTACGTCACCGCGCTGAAGCCGGCGGCGATATTGCGCGCGTCGAGCGCCAGCTTCTTCATGTCCGGGTGCTTGATTTTCCAGCGGCCCGACATCTGCTCGACGACGAGCTTGGAGTCCATGTAGACGTCCACCTCGGTCGCACCGAGGTCGCGCGCCGCCTCGAGCCCGCGCAGCAGGCCGTGGTACTCGGCGACGTTGTTCGACGACTTCTGGCCCACGACGTACGCGATCTCCGCGAGCGTCGTGCCGTCATCGTCGTAGACGACGCTTCCCGACCCCGCGACCCCCGGGTTCCCCCGCGAACCGCCGTCGGTGTAGACCGTGACCTTCACTTACACCCCTTTAATCCGTGACGCGGACGAGCAGCGTGCCGCAATTCGGGCAGGTCGGCAGCTCGTTCTCGGGGACCGCCATGACCTCCGCGCGCTCGGCCGGCGGCAGCTGGAGGAAGCAGCTGTTGCAGGTGCGGCCGTTGAAACGCGCGGCGCCGACCGTCGCGTAGACGCCGAGCACGTCCGACGGCAGCTCCGCGCGCAGGGCGTCGGTGTCGACTTCTTCTTTCGCCGGGACCGCCTCAGCCGCGCGGCGCGCCGCCTCGATCTTGCGGTCGAGATCGTCGAGCTTCGCGCCGTGCACGTCGCGGTTGTTGCGCAGCGCCTTGACCTCGCCGTGCGCCTCCTTGAGCTCGTAGAGCAGGTCCGCGATGCGCGACTTCGCCGCGTAGCGGTCGTGCTCCAGATCCTTGCGGCGCTCCGGGTCCGTCTCAGCAGTGAGCTGGCGCTTGTCGTCGAGCTCGCGCTTCTTCAGCTTGCGCTCGTCCTCCTGGATGCGCAGGATCTCCGCCTCCAAGTCGTCGACCGCGAGCTGCGCGGCCGCCGCCGCATTCGCCAGACCGGGGCGCTGCGCCTCGAGCTTCTCCAGCTCCTCCTGCTCCGGCGACGCCGCCGCGTCGTGAGCCTGGCTGCGCTCCGCCTCCGCGAGCGCCAGCAGCGTGCGTTGCTTATCTAGTTCCAGTTCCACGTCAGCCTTCTTTCTTATGTCCTAATCAGTGCGGTTCGCGTTCGTCTGCGGGTGCGCCGAGATCGTCCACGGGTCGGTGCGCAGCGTGATGATCCCAGTCGCCACCTCGGGGCACGCCGCCGCGACGATCTCGCTCGCCTGCTGCGTCCACGGGAATTCGCTCGCCCAGTGCGCGGTGTCGATCACGGCGGGGCCACCGGCGCGCAGGTGCTCGTCGACGGGGTGGTGGCGCAGGTCGGAGGTGACGTACACGTCGACACCCAGACCGCTAACGGCGTCGAGGAAGCTGTCGCCGGAGCCGGAGGAGACGGCGACCTTCTGCACCATCTGGTCGGGGTCTCCAGCGGCGCGGACACCCCAGGCAGTCTCGGGCAGGGCATCGGCGACCTGCTGCGTGAACTCGCGCAAGGTCATCGGCTCGGGCAGCTCGCCCACGCGGCCCAGGCCGGTCGCGCGAGACAAATCCCCAGTTGGAGCGAGCTGCACCACGTCGAACGCGGGTTCTTCGTAGGGGTGCACCTCGCGCAGCACCTCGGTCAGACGGCCACGCAGGCGCGACGGCGCGACGAACTGCACGCGGGTCTCCGGCGCGGAGTAGTGGGAGCCGACTTCGCCATCGGCGGGGTCGGCTCCCGGCTGCGGGGTGAAGCCGCCGCGGCCGTCCCACTGGAAGGAGCAGTGGGAGTAGTTGCCGATTGCGCCGGCGCCGGCGCTGAAAAGCGCGTCCATGACGGCAGTGATGTCTGCGGGCGGGATGTGCACGCCCCACAGGTCCTGGGCGTCAGGGTCGACGACCTTGATGGGGCGGCCGGGCGTGATGCCGACGAGCTCGGCGAGCATGTCGGACACGCCGGGGCGCGCGGAGTCGGCGTTGGTGTGCGCCGCGAACAGCGCGCAGCCGCCGCGCACGAGGGTGTGCACGACCTTGCCCTTCGGGGTGTCCGCGGCGACGGAGGTGACACCGCGCATGAGCAGCGGGTGGTGCACGACCAGCATGTCTGCGCCGAGCTCGACGGCTTGTTCGGCGACGGCCTGGGTGCAGTCGAGGGCGAACGCGACCCGCGCGACCTGCGCGGACGGGTCGCCGCAGATCAGCCCGACGGCATCCCAGCTTTCGGCGAGGCGCGGCGGGTACGCGGTCTCCAGCGCCGCGACGACATCAGCAACAGTCGTAGTCATATTGTCCCAGTCTAGGTCGATTGCCGCCGCGGATACGCACTGCCATGCTGGGGTGCGTGATTACTCTGCTTCTCGACGTCGACGGCACCCTCATCGACTCCTTCCCCGGCATCCGCGCCGGCTTCCTGCACGCGCTCGACGCGGTCGGCTGGGAGCGCCCGTCCGAGGAGTTCACCGCGCGCATCCCGGGCCCGCCGATAGAGGAAACGCTCGCGAGCCTCGGCATGGACGACACCACGCGCGAGAGGGCTTTCGCCGCCTACATGGATTTCACGCGCGCGGGCGGGTGGCAGCGCGCGGAGGCATTCCCCGGGATGCGCGACCTCCTCGAAAGCTGGAAGGACGAGGGGCTCCAGGTGGTCACGGCGACGTCGAAAGGCGAGAGTTTCGCGCGCGCCATCTTGGAGCGCGAGGGCATGCTCGAATTCATCGATTTCCTTGGCGCGGCGCAGGAGGACGGTCCGCGGCGCCGCAAGGCCGACGTCATCGCGCACGTGCTGGATAATGTGGACGTGGGCCGCGGGCTCATGATCGGCGACCGCCTCCACGACATCGAGGGCGCCGCCCAATTCGGCTTCTCGACGGTTGCCGTCACCTGGGGTTACGGCACCCCGGAAGAATGGGACCAAGCGTGGGCGACAGCGCGCACGCCGGCCGAGCTCGCCGACATCGTCGCCGCATTCAAGGAGGAACAGTGATCCACATCGACTTCGTCTGCACCGGCAATATCTGCCGCTCGCCGATGGCGGAAGTCATCGTGCGCCAGAAGCTTATCGACGCCGGGTTGGACCCCTTTGTCCGCGTCACCTCCTCCGGCATCGGCGGCTGGCACGTGGGCCATCCCGCCGACGAGCGCGCCCTGGCCGAGCTGTCCGCCCACGGCTACGACGGCTCTGCCCACCGCGCCCAGCAATTCGGCGGCGAGCAGATGGACGCCGACCTGATCGTGGCGCTTGCCACCCGACACGTCTCCGAGCTCGTCGCCCAAGGCGTGGACGAGAAAAAGGTGCGCCTGCTGCGCTCCTTCGACCCTGCCGCACCCGAGCAGGCCAGCGTCGAGGACCCCTACTACGGCGGGCCCGAAGGCTTCACCGTCACCCGCGAACAGATCGAAGCAGCCGCCGACGGCATTCTGGATTGGGTGCGCTCCCGGGTAGACTAGCCCGCGTGACCGAGCCAAAGAACACACCGATCTGGAGGACATTCCTCACTCCCGGATGGGTACTGGCGCTCGTCTTCGCCGTCGCGTTCTCCTGGTTCGCCATCACGTGGCTCTCCCCCTGGCAGCTGGGGAAAGACCACGACATCCAGGAACGCAACGAACGGATCGAGAAGGCGTTCGAGGGGGAGGCGGTGGACGTCGATAAGCTTCTCGACGCTTCCGCCGACGACGAATGGACGCGCGTCACCATGTCCGGGCACTACCTCCCCGACCAGGAGCTCATCTTGCGTTTGCGCCCCGTCGAGGGTGCGCCCGCGTTCCAATCGCTCGTGCCGTTTCAGCTCGACAGCGGCGAGGTGATCCTGGTCAACCGCGGCTGGGTGCCCGCCGACGACGGCGGCACCGCCGTCCCGGAGATCTCCGCCGCTCCTTCCGAGCCCGTCACGTTGACCGGCATGATCCGGCTCAGCGACACCTCCGCGATGGACCCCCTCGAGGAGCAGGGCTACACCATGGTGCAGACCATCAACACGCAGCAGGCCTCCTCCCTGACCGGCGTCGACATGGCCGCCCCCTACGCCCAACTGCTTGCCGACCAACCCGGTGTCCTCAACTCCATCCCCCTCCCCGTCCTCGACCGCGGCAACCACCTCTCCTACGGCCTCCAGTGGATCGCATTCGGCATCATGGCGCCCGCCGGACTCGCCTACTTCATCTACTCCGAAGTGCGCGAACGCCGCCGGTATGCAGCCGAGCAGCAGGAAATGGCTGCGCTGGCCTCCTCCGAAGCTGCCTCCGCTCCCTCCGGCGAGCCTTCCCCTGCTTCCGCTGCCCCCGCTCGCGCCCGCTACGGGCGCACCCGCAGCAACCCCTGGGCCGCGAAGTCCGACGAGGAGCGCTTCTAGCTTTTTCTGCAGCCTTTTGTTGCCTTCTGCGAGGCCGTGCTACTGTTTCTCCCACGCGCGCCGTTAGCTCAGCTGGAAGAGCAACTGGTTTACACCCAGTAGGTCGGCGGTTCGAGCCCGTCATGGCGCACCAGTTTGCCACAACAGCTCCACAAATGTACGAGCGAAAACGCTTTATCCGGCCGTTGCGTCAAGCCATTGTGGCTACCACCAGCGAGCTCCACGTGAGAATCCTGCGCCATCGTCGTCGACACGACCCTTACTCGGGGCTTCACCCCCCGCCACATCGACCTCTGGGCAGTCTTCGACCGTGCCTTAACAGGCAGCCAGCGGTAATCAGCATGTTTCGTCGCTCAACAATTTTTGTGTGCCGCACGCATAGCTGGATTAGAGCATATTGCGCTAAGTAGGTCGCCGTACGGGTTGAGTCTAACCGCTCCCGCGGATCGCACGATTTACTCGGTTATTCTACGATTCCTGCACTTAACGCATCTTCGTAAGTGAAGTCGTCGTATCCGTCCATGTGGTTTGGCCGTTTTTGATTTCGTTCCCAAAGCCAGCCGGTACACATGTTCTGAAAGTCGGCGCTACTTTCGTACTGCATTACGTCGCCGATCGTGTCCGCTCTCGACAGCCGGTCTGCCCACCACTCCGCCTCGGCCTTCTCCGAGGGCGGGACACGGTTTTCATTCAGTTCGCGTCTAACTCCCGCCCCCTCGATTGGTGCGCTGGCCTGGGTGTACTCGTTGCACCTTTTCCCTTCCCACACCATGCGCTTAGCTTCCTCGTCTTTAAACCCGTCCACGCCAGTCGAACACGCAGCGGCTGGAATAACGGTGATCGCTGCAACTAGGAGTAGAAGTCGTTTCATGCTGGGTATTTCCTTTCCTCTGGGTTGGTCACACGATGAAGCGTCCTGGGTTTCGTTCCGCTTATTTTGCGACCACGGTTGGTGTGGCTGTGTGTTGATAGTAGAGAGTTTCTTTCTCCTGTGGCGTGATGTAGCCGAGGGATTCGTGAAGACGCTGGTTGTTCCACCAGTACACCCACCGCAATGTGGCGAGTTCGACCTCAGCGACTGAGGTCCAGGGCCGGTGCGGGTAAATCAACTCCGTCTTGTACAACCCGTTGATTGTCTCAGCCAACGCGTTGTCGTAGGAGTCGCCGACACTTCCCACGGACGGATCAACCCCTGCCTCGGCGAGGGCTTCACCATAGCGAATGGAGACGTATTGCGACCCGCGGTCACTGTGATGGATTAGACCCTCAGCCCGCAGATCGCCGGCGCTGTGCAACGCGTGCTCGAACGCCTCCAACGGCAGCTCATCAGTGCGCATGCTGGCCCGCGTTGCCACTCCGACGATCTTGCGGGTGTAGACATCGGTGATAAACGCCGTGTACGCAAACTCGGACGGGCCCGGCCCCCGGAAAGTAGACACCGTGGGGGTGAAATTATTGGCTTTACTCTAGCGCATTGTTAGGAAGCGTGAGATTCGTACTCAATGGGTGTGAGGTACTTGCACCAGGAATGCCTTCGGGTGGTGTTGTAGCGCGCACACCATGCGAAGACGTCGCGCCGGCAGACTAGCTGATTGGAAAAGACTTTCTGGTCTTTGAGCACTTCTCGTTTCAACGCCGCGTTAAACGACTCCGCGAGTGAATTATCAGCGCTGCTGCCAACTGCTCCCATCGACTGGGTGACGTTGAGTCTTCGGCAGACAGCCTGAAACTGCGATGAGGTATACACGCTGCCATGATCTGAGTGGAAGATCGCCCCGGAGAGACTGCCACGGGTACGGCGAGCATGCTCGAGCGCTTCTTCGACGAGGTCGGTGCGCATGTGGTCTGCGATCGCGAAGCCGACGAGCATCCGCGAGTAGCAGTCAATCACAGAAGCCAGATACATATTCGACCCGTCTGCGATCGGCAGATAGGTAATATCGCCGACGAGGATCCTATTGGCAGCTGGCGCAGTGAAGTTACGCTTGACCAGGTCAGCGAATATAAAGCGATGACTCCCGCGCTGCGTTGTCGTGACCTTACGTTTTTTCGTGTAGCCGCGCAGCTGAAGCTTCCTCATAATCCGGGCGATGCGCTTATGGTTGACCGGTCCGGTGCTACTGTACGCATCGTTGAAAGTCAGCTCGGCGGCAATGCGTTTTGCGCCGTAGAGCTGCTTCTTGTCGTCGAAGATGGCCTTCACCTTGGCTCCGAGTATGGCATCATCAACCAGTCTGCGGTGCCGCTGGGTGCTGCTAGCTTTCCATTTGTAGTAGGAGCTGCGGTTTAACCCGAGTACGGTGCACATCCGCTTGACCGAGTAATCGGTGCGGTGGTCATCAACGAACCGGAAGCGGATCACCAGTTCGTCTCTTCCATGAAATATTTGGCTGCCTTACGCAAAATATCGCGTTCTTCTTTCAGGCGGGCGTTTTCCTGTTGCAGCTGACGTAGCTTCTCAGCATCGGTCAGTTGCCTCGCACGATCAGCACGTAAGCCCGCTGAAAACTGGGGTTTCGTGCCAGTTCCGTACTTATCAACCCATACGCGAAGCGTGGAGCGGTTGATCCCTAAATCAGCGGCCGCCGCGTTCAACGACACCTGTGGATCGTTCTCGTACATCGCGACCGCGTCGCGCTTGAACTGATCCGAATAAACCTTCCTAGGCATGGAGGTAGATTACCTTTCCCCGACTCAACACAGCCGGAATCAGAGGTGTCTACCAAACAGGGGTCAGGTCCGACATCGTGCGCACGTAGGTGATGTCAGCGACCCACAATCGGTGCGGCGCTAACGCGGTGAAGTCACGATTGACCAAATCAGGGCGGTTGTCCGGTGCTTTCGCCGGAACCGTCGTCACAGGGTTTCTCCCACGGCGTGTGCCCCGAATCCCGGCGAGCTTCATCAACCTGGCTGTTTGATCCCGGCCGATGTCCCACCCAGCCCTGCGCATCGCCTTCCACATTTTGCGGACGCCGTAGACACTGAAGTTGTCCTCGAAGATGCGAACCAACTCCGGGATCAGCATGCTGTCGGACAATGTTCGCGCTTATGGTACCCGTGTTTTCGCCGCACGGTAGCCACGCGAGGAAATGAACCAACAATCTGTCGCACCCAATGTGCGGCAGATGGCCTCGACCCCGAAGCGATCGCGATAGGTATCGATGTAATCGATCATCATCTGGTGGGACGGTCGAGCTCCGCTACCAAAAAAGCCGACGCTGTCTTCAAGATCTCGTTGGCCCTGCGCAGCTCCTTGTTCTCTCGGCGCAAGCGCTTGAGTTCGTCCTCAACGGATTCACTTTGGCCCGCCTCGTCCTTCTTGCGCGCAGGATCGCGTTTGATCCAACCATGAAGCGTGTGCGCAGGAATATCGAGCTTCTGACCGACTTCCGACGCCGCTGCCCACATTGAGCAACCCTCAAGCTCGATATGTTCCTCAGCAAGACGAACCGCCTTCGCCTTGAACTCAGTGCTGCAAACCCTTGGCATGAAACCAATCCTTCCCTAGAAAAGATCGGAACCAGACCCAGGACGCTTCATTTCTTGGTTCCCTTGGCAATCCGATGGATGTCCTGGCTGGTTTCGACCGTCAGGCTGCTTGTGCTGCCGGCGTCAAGCCCGCCACGTATGTCGAGTGGGAGAAGGCCCACGAGGTTTACTTCGGAAAGACCCGCTCCACCCGTAAGCAGGCGCAGGCGGTGCGTATTGCGCGCCAGACGGGCAAGTCGTTGGATCAGATTCTGTTTATCGAGCAGCAGGTCAAAGCCGTCGGCTCCGAGAAAGACAAGTGGAAGCTGCGCCTGGCGTTGTTGTCCGTGCGCGGTAATTATGAGACGTTGAAGCGCCGCGCGAAAGACATCGTTCCCGACCCGGATGCTGATAAGCCTGCCCCGGAGTCCAGCGTCCGGTTCGGCCGGTCACGCAAAGGCAAACGCACATTTAGCGCCACCGGTGACGACCGCGATATCGCCGCCCTTGAACACGCCCTACGCCAAAACCTCGACGCGGATCGCCCTGAAGGCCCGCAGATGTACGAGGCGTTTCACGACCTGCTCCACAACGAGGGGGCTGTTGCCGCCGCTGTGCCGCGCCCGTTGGTGCAGATCCCGCTTCCGGACTATGTGACAATCCTCGCCGGCCACGGCGACGAGACCATCCTAGGCCTGTCGGATGGCACCACCATGACGGGTGCGGAGTACTTGACCCACCACCACTCGAAGGATCTCGAGGTGGCGTTGTTTCACCCGCAGGCCGGTGCGGTGAACCTGTACAACACCAAACGTTTCGCCAACGCCAAGCAGCGGGATTTGGCGCGTGCGACGCTGACAACGTGTCCGGTGCCGGATTGCCGGCACGCCGCCGATAATTGCGAAGTCCACCACATCACCCCATGGGTCCGTGGCGGGCCAACCAACATGGACAACCTGGCGGTGTTGTGCAGGTACCATAACCGCACCAACGACGACGACCCCCACCGCGACCACAGGGGACGAATACAGATGCGCGGCGGGACCCCAGTGTGGGTTTCACCGCGCGGAACACCAGTGCCGAACACCACACACCAATACGGTGCCATGCACCTTCTGTTCGGGACATAGCCGGGGGACCACCACACCCCGCGGCCACTTCCGCGCGCCAACACCACGCCGACATTGCGATCACGCACGCCCTGCGGCCGCGTTGGCATGCGCAAAAGGTGTTCACGGGCCCTGCTGGCGGAAATCCCTGTTGGTGCGTGGCCGCTCTACTGGCCGCTCGCGGGGCGAGCTGGCGGCTGAACCGACGCAGCGCGCGCAAGCGTGTTCGCGCGCAACCGTGTTTCCGTGTTTCAAGCGGACTCGGTTCGAGCCGAATCAGAAACGAACCCGGGCCGTGGCGCCGCGAAAATCGGGCAAAACGGGGGTAGCGAAAGCGGTTTTGAGCGGGTTGGTGGTGAATCTCACAGGGGTGAGGGGATCGTCGAGAAGCGAAATGCTCTGAGCAGCGCTATTTCTTCGCTCCGGCGCTGCGCAGGCACGACCCCTGCCATTGGCCGAGACGGTCCGCTTTCGTCTGAACAAGGCCCGCGAGCTGGGCAGACTCGGAAATATCGCCCGGGTGGACCTCACCGGGCTGATTCGCACCCGGAGTCAGGAGCCAAATGCGGCCGGAGTCGGAGAGATTGCGGGTGGCATCGACCAGCGAATCGACGAGATCGTCGTCGTCAGCGCGGTGCCAAAGGAGGACGACGTCGCAAAGCTCATCCGTATCGTCGTCAAGCAGGGCCTCCCCGATCGCATCCTCGATGGACTCCGAAATCGACGCGTCGCAATCGTCGTCCCAACCGAGCTCCTGGACAATCTCGCCCTTAGTAATACCGAGCTTGTCCACGTAGTTTGCGGCACCAGCGGCGCTCACTATTTCCACTTCCTCCTTGAATGGCGAATACGAATACAGCCAGGATACAGCCCGACTTACCCCCGCGGGCGACGGTTGCGAAAAGAACGTATCCTGGAAGCTTGTAGGCACCGGCGAGTTCGTGCCGGACGTGCATGTGTCGAAACGTCCTGACGTGCGAAAAGCTGGTGGAAAACACACCACGAAATCGGAGGATGGTCTTGTCTGACCCTCAAAACCTGAACGATTCGAACGTCCCCCTCATCCGCGACGGCGTTGCATCGTACCTGCACGACGCTGATCCGGAAGAAACCAAGGAGTGGATGGATTCGCTGGACGGTCTCCTGGAGACCTCCGACCCGGACCGCGCACGCTACCTCATGCTGCGCCTCCTCGAGCGCGCATCCGCACGGCGGGTGCCGATGCCGTCAATGACGTCCACTGACCTGGTCAACACCATCCCGACCAAGCTCGAGCCGGACTTCCCCGGGGACGAGGCAATGGAGAAGCGCTACCGCCGCTGGATCCGCTGGAACGCCGCCATCATGGTGCACCGCGCCCAGCGCCCCGGCATCAAGGTTGGCGGGCACATCTCCACGTACGCGTCTGCCGCGGCACTGTACGAGGTCGGTTTCAACCACTTCTTCCACGGCAAGGACGCCCCGCAGGGCGGCGACCAGGTCTTCATGCAGGGCCACGCCTCCCCGGGCATGTACGCCCGCGCCTTCCTTGAAGGTCGCCTGACCGAAGACCAGATGGACGCCTTCCGCCAGCAGCACTCCCGCCCGAATGAGGGCATGCCGTCCTACCCACACCCGCACGACATGCCTGAGTTTTGGGAGTTCCCGACTGTGTCCATGGGCCTTGGCCCGATGAACGCGATCTACCAGGCACGGTTCAACAAGTACCTGCAGGACCGCGGTATCAAGGACACCGACCAGCAGCACGTCTGGGCATTCCTCGGCGACGGCGAGATGGACGAGCCGGAGTCCCGTGGCCTGCTCCAGATCGCACGCATGTACGAGCTGGACAACCTGACCTTCGTGGTGAACTGCAACCTGCAGCGTCTCGACGGCCCGGTTCGCGGCAACGGCCAGATCATCCAGGAGCTCGAGTCCTTCTTCAAGGGTGCAGGCTGGAACGTCATCAAGATCGCCTGGGGCCGGGAATGGGACGAGTTGTTCGAAAAGGATGAGGACGGCGCACTGGTCAATCTCATCAACAACACCACGGACGGCGACTTCCAGACCTTCAAGGCCAACGACGGCGCCTACGTCCGCGAGAACTTCTTCGCCCGCGACGAGCGCACCGCCAAGCTCGTTGAAGACTGGTCCGACGAGGAGATCTGGAATCTGCGCCGCGGCGGCCACGACTACCGCAAGGTCTACGCCGCGTACAAGAAGGCGCTCGAGACCAAGAACGGCAAGCCGACGGCCATCCTCGCGCTCACTGTCAAGGGTTACGGCCTCGGCCACAGCTTCGAGGGTCGAAACGCAACCCACCAGATAAAGAACCTAACGCCGGACGACCTGAAGCTGTTCCGCGACATGCAGGAAATCCCGATCTCCGACGAAGAGCTGGAGAAGGACCCCTACCTGCCGCCGTACTACAATCCGGGCCCGGACTCCGACGAAATCAAGTACATGCTCGAGCGCCGCAAGGAGCTCGGCGGCTACCTGCCCGAGCGCCGCGAGAACTACACGCCGCTCGAGGTGCCGGACCTGGAGAAGACCTACAAGGCCCTGTTCAAGGACTCCGGCAAGCAGAAGGTCGCCTCCACCATGGCGCTCGTCCGCGCCTTCAAGGCGCTCATGCGCGACAAGGAGATCGGCAAGCGCGTCGTCCCGATCATCCCGGACGAGGCCCGCACCTTCGGCCTCGACTCCTGGTTCCCGACCCTGAAGATCTACAACCCGAAGGGCCAGAACTACGTCCCGGTCGACCACGAGCTTCAGCTCTCCTACCGCGAGGCCCCGGAGGGCCAGATCTTGCACGAGGGCATCACCGAGGACGGCTCGTCGGCAAGCTTCATCGCCGCCGCAACAAGCTATGCGACGCACGGTGAGCCGATGATCCCGATGTACATCTTCTACTCGATGTTCGGCTTCCAGCGAACCGGCGACAACTTCTGGGCTGCCGCCGACCAGATGGGCCGCGGCTTCATCATCGGCGCAACCGCCGGCCGCACCACCCTGACCGGCGAGGGCCTCCAGCACATGGACGGCCACTCCCACGTCCTCGCGTCCACGAACCCGGCAATCGTCGCGTACGACCCAGCGTTCGCATACGAGATTCCGTACCTGATCAACCGCGGTATCGACCGCATGTACGGCCCGGACGGCGGCGAGAACGTCATGTACTACCTCACCGTCTACAACGAGCCGATGCACCAGCCGGCACGCCCGGAGAACCTAGACGTCGAGGGCCTGCACAAGGGCATCTACCTCTACGACCGCGGCGAGGAGAAGGAGAACAACGTCTCCCTCCTGGCTTCCGGTGTCGGCATGCCGTGGGCACTTCGCGCTCAGGAGATCCTTCAGAACGAGTACGGTGTCGGCGCAGCCGTCTACTCCGTCACGTCCTGGACCGAGCTCGCACGCGACGGCGCCGCCCGCAACAAGGCACGCATCCAGAACCCGGCCGAGGATCCGGGCGAAGCATTCGCGACCACGCAGCTCAAGCAGACCGAAGGCCCGTACATCGCGACGAGCGACTTCACCACCGAGCTGCAGGAGATGATCCGTCCGTACGTTCCGGGCCGCTACACCGTGCTCGGCGCCGACGGCATGGGCTTCTCCGACACCCGCGAGGCCGCGCGCCGCTACTTCAACATCGACGCCGAGTCCATGGTTGTCGCAGCGCTGACCTCGCTTGCCGACGAGGGCAAGATCGACATCTCCGTCGCCGCCCAGGCCGCCAAGGACTTCAAGCTCGACGACCCGACCGCTGCGGTTCCGGCTTCCCCGAGCAACGACGACTAAGTCGATTGATGTCTCGCGAGGAGTTCTATCCCCGCGTTAGCGCCCGATGAGCTCTCCGCCCCACCGTGGGTGGGGAGCTTTTCGCGTGGTTGGGCATCGGCCGGCTTTCAGCTCATAGAATGGGGCGCATGGAACTTTCGCAACGCCTCGACTTGGCCAAGCTCGGACTGGATCCGGATCTCGTCCCAGAGGACACGGACAACGACGACAAGGCCGTCGCAGCCGAGGGCAGCACCATGGCTCAGCTGGCCAGCCTTTTCGCCAAGGTCGGCGCCGTTGAGGACGCTGAGGCGGTCAGCGCGGAGGACACGTTCGACAGCCTGGGCGTCGATTCCCTGACGCGTATCGAGCTCGCGGTTCGCGCGGAGGAGCACTTCGGGGTGCGCGTCGACGCGGACACGCTCGATCCCGCGTCCACCGTGGGCGAAATGGCCGCGTTCTTCAGCGACAACACAGCCAACACGGACAGCACGCGCTAATCGACGCTCACCCCAAACCCGAACGTCTCCCCCACCTCCGTCAGCGCGGCGCGGAGTGTCGCCAACTCTTCCTCCGGCGCTTCGATGACTTCACGGCAGCTGACGGTCCCGGCGCGCGACGGTTCCCTGCGCCACCGCGTGAACCAGGGCACGTCCCACACACTCACCAACGACGGTGCGACCTCGGACTCACTCAGATGCTCATGCATGAGTCCCTCGACACGGAGACGCAGGTGGCTCGGCATGCAGGAGATCCGCAGAACACAGCGGTGCGTTACGCGGGCTGCCTTCTCCCCGCCTGCTGACTCATGAGCACACGCGGATCCAGCGCTCATCGCGGCGTCGCTGCTGGCCATCTCGCAGGCATCGACGCGGACATGAGGGGATGCGGCCAGGGTGGTAGTCATGGCGGGGAGAGATCCTTTCGTTAATGGAACGCACCCCGGCAATTCGGCCGGGCAATTCGCGCAGTGCGCACAGTGCGCGCAGCGGGCGGATCGCGGTGGTGCGCCAGACGAGGTTCGTCTTCCCCAACGCCCTCATGTGACTCTTGGCAATTGTTGCTTCGCTCGAGTCACACGGGCAACCCTCAATAACCGCTTGACACCCCCATTCACTCGAGCTGCGGTTGAGGGTTTGCGGTGTTCGCCGGGGAGAGCGGCGAACATATAAGACTGCTACTTGGTGGCAGGCAGCACAGCCCAGCCGCCCTCTGAATCGCGCCCCTCGGAGTCGACATAAACGCGGTAGAGAGCGCTCAAGAATTCGTCGCGGCTAGCAGGCTTGTGGTGCGGAATCGGCGCCGCACCCTGACGGGAGGAGCGGCCGGAGGCGCGGCCCGGGGAACGGCCGGACTTGACGCGGGCGTCCGCGTCAGCACCGGACGCGCGGGCGGCCGAGCCCCGGCCGTGGAGCGGCTCGGCGGCGCCGCGGAGTGCTTCGCGGACTTCGCCCTTGGTGGGCATCATGCCGTCATCGGCGAGCGGGTCGTCGGAGGGGTGGGAGGAGGTGGTGTGGCGCCAGCGTCGTAAAGCTTTTGGCTCGAGTTTGCGCATGGGGGTGAGCATGACCCGCGCCCACGTGTTCATGGGGGCGTTGTCCATGGTGACGGGGACGTACCAGCCGGCCCAGTATGCGGCGGTGCCGAGAATGAAGGCGACGAGCGGCGCGGCGGCGATCGCGGCGGTGGCATGTCCGGCGTTGTAGAGGACCATGGCGGTGATCGACCCGGCGATGGCGGGCACGACGTACATCTGCTGGTCATTGAAGATGCGCGGGATGCGCCCGATGAGCACTTCCCGGATGACCATGCCGCCGGTGGCGGTGAGGATGCCCATGAGGATGCAACCCGGCCACGCGACGCCGGCGCCGATGGCTGTGACGGTGCCTGTGGTGCACCAGACGCCGAGGATGACCATGTCACCGTGGAAGCGCGCAAGTTCCCAGATGTAGCCCCGGAGGTTGGCGTAGAAGGACACGGCGGCGCCGAGGACGGCGATGGAGATGTACCAGGGGTCGGCAAGCGCGGCGACGGGGGTGTTGCCGATCAGGGCGTCGCGCATCATGCCGCCGGCCATACCGGAGATGATGGCGATGAGGATGAACCCGACTGCGTCGAATTTCATGCGCCGTGCGACGGTCCCGCCGATGATGGCGTTGAGGAAGACGCCGATCAGGTCGAGAATCGCGATCGCTTGGCCTACTGCATTGTCAATACCACCGAAATACACGCATGTATCGTAGCTAAACTAGCTCGGCGAAAATGCTGGTACTGGTTTCTTGCCACAGGGGTTTGGCCCAGTCGCCGAATTCGCGGTCGGTAAGGGCGACCATCGCGGCGCCGGCGGCGGGCGAGTCGGACCAGCTGGGCACGACCCAGAGGTAGGTGCCGGCCATGCCGAAGTGGCCGACGGTGTCTTCGGGCATGTTGTCGCCGGTCCAGTGGGGGTCTTTGTGGTCCTTGATTTCGAAGCCGAGGCCCCACGGACACGGCTTCTGCATGCCGTAGCCGGGCACGATGCCGCGCAGGTCGCCGAATTGGTTCGTGAACGCGTCGCGAACGGTCGTTTCCGCGAGCAACGTCGGTGCGAGAAGTTCGCGTACAAACAAGAGCAAATTATCGACGCTCGACCTTCCCCCATGCCCCGCTGACCCGTAGATCTCGGTCGAACTCATGCCGAGGGGCTCGAACACCCCCTGCGCGGCGTAGTCGGTGAAGGTCATGCCGGTCTCGTCTGCGAGGCGCTCGGCGAGAATCTCGTAACCCGCCGAGGAGTAGATGCGGCGCTCCCCTACCGGCTTCAGTGGCTCGCGGCTGTCGAAACCGACTCCCGACGCATGCGCCAGGAGATGCCGCACCGTGGATCCTTCCGGCCCGCACGGGGTGTCCAGCTCGAAGACCCCCTCCTCCACGGCCATGAGGAAGGCGTAGGCGGACAGCAGTTTGGTCACGCTGGCGAGCTCGAAGACGTGCTTCTGATCTCCGAAGGTGCTGGGCTCATCGGCTGCGCCGGGGGCGATCAGCGCGGCGGCGACGGTGTCGGCGGGCCAGTTTTCAAGGTGCGGGGCGAGTTGCATGCCCGCCAGCCTAGCGCGGCAGCGACTAAAGCTGAGGGAGGTGCTACAGCAACGGAAACCGAAAACGGGAAGGTCAGGGCTGGGTGTGGGAAAGGGAGGAAATCGGGGGCGATGAGCCTGTAAGCTGCCGTCCATGAGCGCCACAACCGAAACAAAGCGCAAGGAAAGTACGAACGAGTCGGCGGGATTCCTCGGCTGGATCGAGAAGATCGGCAACAAGCTGCCGGATCCGTTCTGGCTGTTCGTGATCCTCTCGGGAGTCGTGGCGGTGTCGTCGTGGCTGGCGAGCCGGGCGGGACTGAGCGCGGTCGACCCGTCGTCGGGCGAGGAAATCCACGTCGAGAACCTCCTGACGGGCGAAAATCTGTCGCGGATGGTCTCCGACGCGGTGGAGAATTTCATCACGTTCCCGCCGCTCGGCGTGATTCTCGCGGTGATGCTCGGCGTCGCCATCGCGGAGAAGACCGGCCTGCTGTCTGCGCTCGTGCGCCGCATGGTGGTGCGCGTCAGCCCGAAGATGCTCACCTTCATGGTGGCGCTCGCGGGCGTGACCGGGTCTGTCGCGTCCGACGCGATCTACGTGATTATCATTCCGCTCGGCGCGATGGCGTTCTACGCGGTCGGCCGCTCCCCGATCGTCGGCGCGATGGTCGCGTTCGCGGCATCGTCCGCAGGCTTCAACTCGTCGCTGATCCTCAATATCACCGACCTCCTGCTCGCCGGCATCTCCACATCTGCGGCACAGCTTGTCGACGAAACCTACGTCGTCTCCCCCCTCGCCAATATCTTCTTCGTCATCCCGTCTGCCGTGGTTCTGTCACTGATCATCACGGCAGTCACCGAGTTCTACGTGGACAGGAAAGCCAAGCAGCTTATCGACGACGACCACATCGACACCTCCGAACTCGCCTTCGACGACGAGGCGAAGCCGGACGACGCTGACGATGCTTCTGCCGATGCTTCCGAGGGTGAGACTGGGGCTTCTTCCGCTTCCGCCTCTGACTCTCCGGACGATTCCGAGGGCGCCACGCAGGAGGACCTCTCCTTGTCTCCCCTGGAGAAGAAGGGCCTGTTGTGGTCCGGCATCGCGCTGATCGCGTTCCTCGCCGTCTACTTCGCCCTGCTGTTCGTGCCCGGCTCGCCCTTCGCGCGCCCGGACGAGGGCTTCATGCAGTCCCCGCTCATCCAGGCCATCGCCGTGCCGATCGCTCTGGCGTTCTTCCTCAGCGGTCTTGTCTACGGCCTGATCGTCGGCACCGTGAAGTCCGCCGCTGACATCCCGGCGTTCATGGCCAAGGGCCTGGAATCCCTGCTGCCGATGATGGTGCTCTTCTTCGCCGTCGCCCAGTTCCTCGCCTGGTTCCAGTGGTCCAACCTCGGCTCCTGGACCGCGATCCGCGGTGCCGAGCTCCTGCAGAGCTGGGACCTGCCGAACGTCCTGCTCTTCGCCGCATTCGTGCTGATGGTTGCCCTGCTCAACCTCTTCATCACCTCTGGCTCCGCCCAATGGGCACTCATGGCCCCTGTGGTCGTCCCGATGATGATGTACGTCGGCATCGCCCCCGAAGTCACCCAGATGCTGTTCCGCATCGGCGACTCCCCGTCGAACATCATCACCCCGATGTCCCCCTACTTCGCCGTCGCCCTGACGTTCCTACAGAAGTACTACAAGAAGGCCGGTGTGGGTACCCTCATGTCGCTGGCGCTGCCCTACTCCATCGCCATGTGCGTCGGCTGGTTCCTGTTCTTCCTCATCTGGTACTTCCTCGGCATCCCGCTCGGCCCCGAAGCGCCGATGACCTACGACGTGTAGCGAGCAGCTCAAAAACGGTGTTGCCTGAAAATGCCACCAAGAAATGTGAAATCGTGTTAGCAAGAACAGCTAAAAACAGCGTCTGAGCACCTGATTTTGGCTTTCTTTGGTAACGCGCTAAGGTTACATTTCGTTGCACCGAGCACGGAAGCAACACCAAAATATTCCTCCATAGCTCAGTTGGCAGAGCATTCGACTGTTAATCGAAGGGTCACTGGTTCGAGCCCAGTTGGAGGAGCGCTTATATTCACCCCGCCACTAGCTTTCGAGCTGGTCGCGGGGTGTTTTTATTGTGCAGCGGAGGCGGATGGAATAAGGGTGGCCCCGCGTGTCGTTACGTGAAGCGTTGTCCGGGTGCCGCGGATGGATCTGGACGCGAAAAGCTCCCCGACGAGTAGCGAGCCTACGGTCGGGCTACGACGACAAAAACTAAGGAGCACAGCTTTGACCACGAGCAAACAATGGGTCCTCGCCTCCCGCCCAGAAGGCGCGCCGACTAACGAGAATTTTCGGCTCGAGACAGCAGAGCTTCCGCAGCTTTCCGACGGTCAGGTCCTCGTCGAGAACACCTACGCCAGCGTCGACCCCTATATGCGCGGGCGAATGAACGACGTGAAATCTTATATCCCGCCGTTCCAGATCGACGAGCCACTAACGGGCACAGCCATCGGCACTGTCACGGAGTCGCGCTCGGAGAGGTTCAAGGTGGGCGACACTGTGCGGCACTTCGCAGGATGGCGCACGCACGCCGTCCTCAACGAGGATGAGGTTGAACCCATCAATACCAGCATCGCCCCTGCTGAGTCCTATCTGGGCATCCTCGGCGTGACCGGCCTGACCGCCTATGTCGGGCTGACCGCCGTCGGAGAAATGAAGGAAGGCGATGTCGTGTTCATCTCGGGCGCGGCGGGCGCTGTCGGCTCGGCGGCCGGGCAGATCGCGAAGCATCTCGGTGCGTCGAAGGTGATCGGGTCTGCAGGTTCTGCGGAGAAGATCGACTACATCAAGGGGCTCGGTTTCGACGAGGCATTCAATTACAAGGACGGCGATGTGAGTGGCCAGCTCGCCAAGGCCGCGCCGGAGGGCATCGATGTCTACTTCGACAACGTCGGTGGGGACCACCTCGAGGCGGCGATCGCGAACGCGAATACGTTCGGCCGCATCGCGATGTGCGGGGCGATCGCGCAGTACAACGACACCGAGCCCGCACCGGGGCCGCGCAATCTGGGCTTGTCCATCGGCAAGTGCCTCACGCTGCGTGGGTTCGTGGTGGGACAGTATTCCCACCTGGCCGAGGAATTCCAGGAGAAGATCGCGCCGCTCGTCGTCGACGGCTCCATCAGTTACGAAACGACGGTGCGCGACAGCATCGAGAACATGCCGGATGCGTTCCTGGAGCTTTTCAGCGGCGGCAACACCGGCAAGATGATCGTCAAGTTTTAGGAGGACAACATGACCAAGGTACTCATGATCGTTTCGGCGGCCGAGCAGTGGACGCTTAACGACGGCACGCCCCACCCCACCGGCTTCTGGGCCGAGGAGTTGGTGACGCCGTATTCGGTTTTCACCGACGCAGGCTGGGATGTGGATGTGGCAACCCCGGGCGGCAAAGCTCCGACCGTCGATCAGGTAAGCCTGAATGAGAATGCGGGCGACGCTGAGACACTCGCAGCGGTGAAAACGAAGCTGGAAGAGCTGGAACCTGTTCTGGCGCAGCCGCTCAGCCTTGATGATGTCGAGGCCGGAAATTACGACCTCGTCTTCTACCCCGGCGGGCATGGGCCGATGGAAGACCTCGCCGTCAACGAGACGTCGGGACGCATCCTTGGCCAGCGCATGGCTGATAACGCGCCTACGGCCCTCCTCTGCCACGCCCCGGCCGCTGTGCTGGCGACCGAGAATGCGCCCGGCGGCTCGCCATTCGCCGGGCGTGCGATGACCGGCTTTTCCAACGACGAGGAGCGCGCCGGCGGCCTCGCCGACAAGGCGCCGTGGCTGCTGGAGGACAAGCTCGTGGAGCTCGGAGCGAAGTACGAAAAGGCTCCCGAACCGTTCGCCTCCTACGTCGTTGTTGACGGCAACCTGTACACCGGGCAGAACCCGTCCTCGTCGCAGGAGCTCGCGGAGCGCCTCGTAAAGGACCTTTCCTGATCACGGTGACGCGTCGAGATAGTGGGGCCAGCGGGGCTCGAACCCGCGACCAACGGATTATGAGTCCGCGGCTCTAACCGACTGAGCTATAGCCCCTCGCTGCGCCGGACGTGCCCACGGATCCGTGGGCACGGTGGTTCAGGCGCGTCGTCAAAGTATAACTGTGGACTGCGGGCGGCTAGCAATCTCCCTAAGTCACTTTGGCGGGGCGGGTTCGCTACAGTGAAAAGGTACTGGCACGGAGCTCGACAAGGAGGCTGAAACACCATGGGACGTTTGACCCAGCTGGCGATTGGAGCCGCTGCCGGGTATGTCATGGGCTCGAAGGCCGGGCGCAAGCGCTACCACCAGATCGTGGACACCACGCAGAAGGTGGTCAACTCGCCGCTGACGCGGCAGGTGGTGCGCTCGGCACGCAAGACGGTCGCGAACCAGCTCGACCCGGATCCGCGCATGCGCGAGGTCAAGGACCTGCGCCGGGGCCGCGGCAAAAAGGGCAGCGAGATCGACACGATCTACGAGCCCGACGAGGACTAACCCCGGGAAGGGAAAAAGGGGCTAGAGCAGACCGGCGACGATGCCGTCGAGAATATCCTTCTCGCTGATCACGAAGGATGTCACGGCGCCGCCGGTCTCTTTCTCGATGGCGGTCATCAACTGCTCGACGACGGTAGCACCGGAGCCGATCACATCGGCACGCCCGGCATGCATGACGGGGTTCTCCAAACGCTGGGCGGCGGTTTGCGCACGCAGCTTCGCGGTGACAGCACGCATGTCGTCGAAGGTGATCTCCGAGCAGTGAATAGCCTCGGGATCATACGCGTCGAGGTCCTGGGCGATAGCGCTCAAAGTGGTGAAGGTGCCGGCGCAGCCGACGAAGGTCGCGGCGTGGCTGAGGGGGACGGTGGCACGGGCGTCGTCGATAAGCGAATCGATGTACTCGCGCGCGGCGGCTGTCTCCTGGTCGGTCGGCGGATCGGTGCGCATGAAGCGTTCGGTGATGCGGACGCAGCCCATCTGCGTGGAATAAGCGCCTTCGCCGCCGACGATGAATTCGGTGGACCCGCCGCCCAAGTCGATGACGCAGAAGGGGGCGCGCGCATCATCGAGGTCGGTGGTTGCGCCGCGGAAGGACAGCGCGGCTTCTTCCTCGCCGGAGATGACTTCGGCGACGGCGCCGGGTTGGATCCGGCCAAGCAGCTCGCGGGTCATGTCGAAGAACTCGTCGCGGTTCGCGGCATCGCGGGTCGCAGAAGTCGCGACCATGCGGACGGCCTCAACACCTTCGGCCACCATGCGCTCAACGTATGTTTCCAGCGCCTCGCGGGTACGCGCGATGGCGTCGGGGCTGAACTGCCCGGTAGCGTCGACGCCTTCGCCGAGGCGCACGATGGTCATCTCGCGGCAGATCTCGCCGGCCTCAGAATCATGGATGAGCAAGCGGATGGAGTTGGTGCCGCAGTCGACGGCAGCGACGCGGGTCATGCCAGCCCCTCCCCTGCTTCCTCGAGGGTGATGCCGAGAGCGTCAAGCATCGGCCAGTCAGCGGGAATAGCGGTGCCGCGCAGATCGCCGTGCTCGGCGGCCAGCGCCACGGCCTCAGTACCCAACCGGACACGGTCAGGGCCCTCGGCAAGGGCATACGCGATCAGAACGTGCAGGCACTTCACGCGGTCAGGCATTCCCCCGCCGGAGAAATCAGTGCCCAGATCCTCGATGGAGTTGCGCTTGTCCAGGTAGTGGCGGTGCGCGGCCTCGTAATCGGCCTTCAGCTCCGCGTCCGTGCCCAACCGGGCCTCCATCCACTTCATCACCTGCGCGACCTCGAGGCGGGACGCTTCCGCGGTGAGGCGGGGGTCGGTGAGGTAATAGAGGGTGGGGAACGGGGTGCCGTCGTCAAGCTTGGGCGCAGTCGTGACAACCGCGGGTTGCCCGTCTGGCGTCGTGTACGCGATCTCGAGCACGCCGCGCGGCGTACGGCCGAGTTGCTTTTCGACGACCGCCAGCTGCTCCTCCGTTGGTGTTTCCATGGCCCTCATTGTCGCACATGCGGGGCTACGGCTGTTCCGGTGTCTCCTCGGGAGCATCAGCGGGCGGCTCGGCGGGTGCGGGCGCGGGCTGCTCGGCGGACTCCGCCGGTGCGGCCTCTTCCTCCTCGTCCTCCTTGGGCACCTCGCGCAGGGAGTTCCAGAGGACCTCGTTCCACGGCGCGTCCGCGTCGGGGTCCTCGGCGTGCTCGCTGGTGATCGTGGTGCCCTCCATGCGGGGGTCGATGATGCGCCACGCGGTCTCGCCCGGCTCTGTCATGCCGAGGCGGCGGCGTGCCTCCTGCTTGGCGTACTCGGGGTCGCTGTAGCGCTCCAAGTCTTCCTCGAGCTGCGCCTTTTCTTCCTCTTTGGCGGCGATGGACTCGTTGAGGCGGGCGATCTCAGCCTTGCCGGCGTAGTAATTGCGCAGCGGGACGGCGATCGCGATGAGTACGACGAGGACGACGGTGATGAGCACCGCGACGCCCACGATGTCGCCTTTGAGCATGTCCGTGCGCGGACGCTTCCGTTTCTTCGCGGCGCGCTCGGCGTCGCGGCTGGCCACGGGGACTGTCGTCGGGCGACGACGAGAGCCCCCAGCACGTCCGGACATGCCGGTGCGCTGGGGGCTGTTGTCGCTGGTGCGCGCGCCGCGTGCGGAAGATGTGGCCATAGTGACTGTGTAGTCTACGTGGCCCCACGACCCACGTGCGGAAGGCGCGCTACTTCGCGCCGCTATCGACTACTTGTCGAAGCGCGGGAATGCGTCGCGGCCTGCGTAGACCGCTGCCGGGCCGAGCTCCTCCTCGATGCGGATGAGGCGGTTGTACTTGGCCACGCGCTCGGAACGTGCCGGAGCACCGGTCTTGATCTGGCCGCAGGACAGAGCCACTGCCAGGTCGGCGATGGTGGTGTCCTCGGTCTCGCCGGAGCGGTGGGACATCATGGTGCGGTAGCCGTTGCGGTGTGCGAGCTCGACTGCGTCGAAGGTCTCGGTCAGCGTGCCGATCTGGTTGACCTTGACCAACAGAGCGTTCGCCGCCTTCTCCTCGATGCCGCGGGCGAGACGCTCCGGGTTGGTGACGAAGAAGTCGTCGCCGACGATCTGGACCTTGTCGCCGATCTCGGCAGTGAGCTTGGTGTAGCCCTCCCAGTCGTTCTCGTCCAGCGGGTCCTCGATGGACACGATCGGGTAGTTCTCAACGAGGTCGGCGTAGACCTTCGCCATCTCCTCGGCGGAGTGCTGACCGCCCTCGAAGTTGTAGGAACCGTTCTCGAAGAACTCGGAGGAGGCGACATCCAGAGCCAGGGCGATGTCGGTGCCCGGAGTGAAGCCCGCCTTTTCAATCGCCTCGACGATCAGGTCCAGAGCGGCCTTGGTGGAGTCGACGGACGGGGCGAAGCCGCCCTCGTCGCCGAGGCCGGTGGACAGGCCCTTTTCCTTGATGACGGACTTGAGCGCGTGATAGACCTCGGCGCCCTGGCGCAGCGCCTCGGTGAAGGTCTCCGCACCGATCGGGGCGATCATGAACTCCTGGACGTCCACACCGGAATCAGCGTGCGCGCCACCGTTGAGGATGTTCATCATCGGGACCGGAAGGACGTGGGCGTTCGGGCCGCCGATGTAGCGGTACAGCGGCAGGCCGGCGGAATCAGCCGCAGCCTTCGCCACAGCCATGGAGACACCCAGGATGGCGTTGGCGCCCAAGTTCTTCTTGTTGTCGCTGCCGTCCGCCTCGATCATGGTCGCGTCAAGCACGCGCTGATCGTCGGCCTCGATGCCCGCGATCGCATCAGCGATGGTCTCGTTGACGTTGCGCACTGCGTTGCGCACGCCCTTGCCCTGGTAGCGGTCGTCGCCGTCGCGCAGCTCGTGCGCCTCGTGCTCGCCGGTAGAGGCGCCGGACGGAACGGCGGCCAGGCCGTGGGAGCCGTCGTCGAGGAAGACCTCCACCTCGACGGTCGGGTTACCGCGGGAGTCCAAGATCTCGCGGGCGTACGTCAACATGATGTCAGCCACTGGAATTCTCCTTTAATCGAAGTTGGCTTGTACCTCTCCAATTGTTCCAGAAAATCCCCGCGCCGGTCAGGAGGCCTAGGCAGCTCACCGGCATGAACCAAACATGACCCATCAAACGCACGAGCTCCACCAACCCCGCCCCCCTTACACTCTCCTCCCTCTCACAGTGGGAAGAGCCCTGTTCGCAAAACGCCCCGCACAAAGAGAGAAGATTCCGCCCTCAATAAAGCCTTACCGGTGCGCCGGCTGCCCAACGGCATAATTCGCGGCGGCATCGCGCACGCGGATGACGTAGTCGTTGGAGTGGTTGTACCCGAGGATCGCGTCCTGCCAATCCTCCGGCGTGGACAGGTCCCGCCCGCCCGCGCAGAGCAGGTTCGCCGCACCGAGCGCCGCGTCGTCGATCTGCTGCGGGTCGGCGTACCCGTCGCCGTTGGCGTCTCGCCCGTAGCGCGCCCAGGACTCAGGAATGAACTGCATCGGCCCCACGGCGCGGTCGAACTCTGTGTCGTTGTCATGCTCGCCGCCGTCCGTGTCCGGCACATGTGCGAAGCCGTCGCCGTTCAGCGCCGGCCCGATGATCGGCGGGAAAGCCCGGCCGTTCTCATCCAGCCGCGCACCGGCCGCGATCTTGCCGCTGTAGGTGCCGTGGCGCGTTTCCACCCAGCCCACGCCGGCGAGCGTGTTCCAGTGCAAGTTGCATTCCGGCCACGCCTCGCGCGCGATCAGCTCCGCGTTGCCGTAGGCGCGCACCGCCTGCGGGTCAATCTCGATGCCGTCAGCGATCGGCGCCGCCCACTCCCCCAGCAGGTCGGACGTCCGCCCGGGCCCGTGGACGTCGATATCCGGTGGGCTCTCGGCGGCAGCCGGCGGCACATCCTCCGGCACCGGCACGCGCTTCTTCGTACTCAGGGGCGCGTCGAAAATACTGAACAGCCACATCAGCAGCGAGATAATCAGCACGATCGCCATCACGACAGCAAGTGCCGCCCCGCACCCACAGCCCAGGGCATTGCGCGGGCGCCCGGGGGTTCTACGAGACGAATTCACGATCGCTCACTCTACCGCCCGCACCCTCGCACCCATTTATCCGCACGGCATTTCACATCCAAGTCACAATTTTCACTTCAGTCACTGTAGTGTCAACATTCGGATGGAAAACCAGATTCCAACTCCCCGACCACATTCAGCCCGAAAGGACTTCCCCACCATGCGTTTCCGCACCGCCGCCATCGCCACCACAATCGCCGCCGTCGCCACCACCGGCGCCGTCAACGCGAACCAAGCCGAGGCTCAGAACAACACCCTTGAACTCGTCCGCGCCCTCAACGGCGGCATCTCCACCATAGACTGCAACTCCGTGGGCACCTTGCTCCGCGGCGCCAAGCTTGTCGACGACACCACCACCCGCTCCCAGCTCACCTCCAAGCTGAACAAGCAGTTCGGCGCCGACGCCTCCCTCACCCTGATCGCCGCCCCCACTATCAACACCATCGGCGACCGCGCCCAGGCCTGCGGCGTCGTCAAAGCCGACCCCGCCACCCCGCAGAACAAGGCCATCGAATTCGCCTCGCAGCTCTCCTCCCAAGCCGGCCTGCCCGAGCTCCGCAACATCCTGCCCGCCGTCGCCCCCAACGGCAGCAGCTTCTAACGCAGAGTCCCTGGTGCTGAGATCGAGTTCCAGGAGCTCAACTTATACAGCGCTCATTTTCCTCGGAGAGCCAGCATCAATCGATTGTGATACTTTGATTTCGCGTCACTGGGGCATACTTTCGCGCACAGTCGAGTCAAACTGTTGAAAGCCCAGCGGCGCCCCGTCGCTTCAGTGGCCGCACCCCAAAAAAGAGGTGCTGCAGTCCTTGGCCGTTGCTGACCTAAAAACTGCGAGTTGGATGTGGAGCTAGAACCGTGGGCTGGCTGTTCAACCGGTAGGACTTTTTCACCAAGTCCCGCAAAAAACGTTAGCTACTGTTCGGCCGGACAATTTCAAAAAGTGTCGTCCCTTGAGCTCCCCTTCTTCTCCCGCTTTTTCCCCTCCGCCCACAGGCGGTCCTGCTCGTCGACGGGAACAGTGCCGGTGGAGCCGTCGAAGAAATAGGGTGCGCGGTTCTTCATCTTGTCCACGAAGGCTTGGGCGACGTCGGGGAAAGTGAAGGCGCCGCGGCGGGACGCGATCTCGGCGTGGAAAAGGATCTGGAGGAGGAGGTCGGAGAGCTCCTTCTTGAGGGCGTCGTCGGGGTGGTGGTTGCGGATGGCGTCGATAAGCTCGTCTGTTTCTTGCTCGAGGTACTCGATGAGCGATTCGTGTGTCTGTGCCATCTCCCACTCGCCGCGGGTGCGGGCGGTGCGCATGACGGACTGGGCTTGGAAGAGCGGGTCCGCAAGCGAGGGCGCCTCAATGATGCTCTCCCCCGCCACGATGCGCTTCTGCACCTCCGGGTCGGTGACGTCGGTGGTGACCAGTGTGCCCTGCGCAGATTCAGTGGTGGAGATGTCGCCCAGGTTCCAGCGGACGGAGACAGGCACCTCGTCGGTGTACGCGATCGGGCCAGCGAGGCTGGTGGCGGCGGCCAACGGGATCATGTCGGGCCAGCGGGGGTCCAGGACGAGGATGGTCATGGGGTCAATGGTACGACGCGGATCAAAAGGCGCAGGCGCTATCGATCGGTATGATCGGAGCGTGTTTCCGGGAGACGTTCCTGAGTCCAAGAGAACTGGGTAGACGGCACTTGCGAATTGGCAATCACTACACGGGCGATTTTCATTTTCCGGCATTCAGCCTCAACTAAGTCATTCAAATCAGCGAGCGCCTTGTAGAGCGTTGCCTTGTTCCCTCGTACTTCCACTGCAAGTGCGACTTTGATCTGGTCGACACGAAGAGCCCGCTTACAAAACTCCTGTTTATGATGAGTACCGAAGTAGGCATTGGCGACCAGGCGAGCCATCGTGTGGAAGACTTTCAGGGCGAAATCGCGCGGCAAATCTGGGTTTATTTTCTTACCCGGATAGGTGTAATCCTTCACCTCGATCAACCAGAGACGATTTCCTTCCAAGGCCAGCAAGTCGCAGTCTTTCGCGTTGAACGGCTCGTCGGTAAGCGGTTTCGCTCCACGGCTCTGCCCGTACCAGGAGTCATAGTCTTCAACTTCCCAATCCTTCGGAAAGGTAAAGAGCATGTCCTCCACGACGACAGTGTTCGCTGCTTCGTCAGCGGCTAATTTACCCATCGAAATCTTGCTCCAAGTAGCGGAGAGACTGTGCAGCTTCTTCCTCTAAAGCAGTCAAAGTAGGCAACTCCGCCTGTTCCCTCACCGCCATGCCGCTGACACCTACCAAGGCATCATTTCTGCTGCTTTCATCTACACGTTCTAGGCCGACATAGACGGTATCAATCGGATCCTTGTCAATGAGCAGGCGCAATTCACGAAGGATGAAGACACTATGAGTGGCGACAAAAACTTGGGTACCGTGCTTTGCAAGCAAATGGATGGTCTTTGCAACGGCCCGCTGTGTCCGCGGATTAAGATTCGCCTCGGGCTCATCCCAAAACAGGTAGCCACCCTCAAGCAACACGCCCGACTGGACGAGGCGCACAAGCATAGCCAACTTGCGGTACCCCTCGCTAACTAGGTGAGCCTCAATATTTCCAGTGGCCCCGGCTGCCGTTTTCAGTTTCACATAGAACTGCCCCTTATCTTCAACCACTGACCCCTCCAGAATCTCCAAGAGCGGCGCTAGCATCTCGTTAGCCTGCTGCCCCCGCTTACCGAGAAGGGCCGTTCTCCCCAAAAGAGCTGCGGTATCGCGCCACGTTTCATCGAAGGAAGTTTCGCGAGACTCGTAAAGGGCAATCAAGCCCGGGTAGATCGACAGTAGCTCGCGTGAGGGTAAAAATACTGCGGTATCAGGAAGAGTCTGGCTTGGCAGCGAAGAGACTTTCACCTTGTTCGCCGCTTTAGACGAGAAGTTGAATTCGAAGGCTGAGCCCAGCCCGCGATATTTGAGTCTTACTTCTGCTCGACTATTACCTCGAACGCGACTAGCTAAGCGACCCAAGCTATCCGGTTTGAATACACCCACCAGCTTCTTCGCGAGAGCACCCTCCATTCCGGTTTTGGACGGGCCCTCAATCCATCCGTTCTCCATTGTCTTCGTAGACGTATAGAGGAGCTTGAGCAGCTGGGTCTTGCCCGTTCCGTTGTCACCGGTCACAACATTGAGTTGCGGGCTGAAACGCAAGTCTAGACCGCCGAAGGGGCCGAAACTGCTGGCAGACAAATGCTCAATAGGATGAGTGGGCATGCTTAAATCGTAGGCCAAACTTACCGATTCGTCCTACGACCCCCTAAACGCCCGATCATTCAGCTCCCGCCGCGCCTGCTCGAGGGCGACGAGGTCGGAGAAGAGGGCGTTGTAGGCCATCTCGTCGTCGCTGGGGCGCATGCGCTGCAGCTGGGACTTGAGCTGGGCGATCTGGTTGCCCACGCGGACCTCCTGCAGGCGTGACAGGACGGAGTCGGCGTAGGAGGCGGGGTCCTCGGCAAGGATGTCCTCGACGGCGAGCTCGGAGACGAAATTGCGGCCGGCGGCGTCGATCATCTCGTCGGAGACGTGCGCGATCCAGCTGGAGCCGGCATTGGCGGCGCCGCCGACTCGGCCCATGGCGTCGCGGACTGCGCGGTAGGCGGGGTGGGTGAACGCGTCGGGGTTGATGCCGTCGAAGTAGCTGCCGGCGGCCTCCGGGTACTGCAGGGCCACTTTGAGGGCTTCGCGCTGGGCCCACAAAAGCGGGTCCTGCGGGTCGGGCAGCTCGAATGCGGGTTGGTTGGGCGCGGGCTGGTTCTGCTGGGCCGGGGTGGCCATGTCCCAGGCGGAGCGCTTCTGCTGCTTCGGTTTCTTGGCCTCCTCGCGGACCTGGCGGATCACCTCGTTCGGGTCCGGCCAACCCACCCAGCCGGCGAGCTGGCGGGCATATTCGGTCTGCAGCGGGGTGTCGCGGATCTGGGCGACGACGGGGACCGTGCGGCGCAGGGCCTGCAGCCGGCCTTCGGCGGTGTCGAGGGAGAAGTCCTGCAAAAGGGACTCGATGACGAACTCGAACATCGGAATGCGACTGGCCACGAGGTCGCGGACGGCCGAATCGCCCTTGGCCATGCGCAGATCGCACGGGTCCATGCCGTCGGGGGCAACGGAGACGAACGACTGGCCGGTGAACTGCTGGTCCCCCTCGAAAGCGCGCATGGCGGCCTTCTGGCCGGCCTCGTCGCCGTCGAAGGTGTAGATCAGCTCGCCGCGGAAGTAGTTGTCGTCGAGCATGAGACGGCGGATGATGCTCATGTGGTCCTTGCCGAAGGCAGTGCCGCACGCAGCCACCGCCGTTTTCACACCGGCGGCGTGCATGGCCATGACGTCGGTGTAGCCCTCCACCACCACGCACTGGTGGCCGTCCGCGATATTCTTCTTCGCCAGGTCGAGGCCGAAGAGCACCTTGGACTTGTGGTACAGCATCGTGTCCTGGGTGTTCATGTACTTGCCCATCGGGTCGTCGTCGAAGAGCTTCCGGGCGCCAAAGCCGATCACGTTGCCGGCCACGTCCTTGATCGGCCACAGCAGGCGGCGGCGGAACTTGTCGATGGGACCGCGCCGCCCCATTGTCGACAGACCCGCATCGACGAGTTCCTGGACCTCGAAGCCCTTGCGCAGCAGGTGCTTCGTCAAAGTGTCCCACCCGTCGGGGGCGTAGCCGCACTCGAAGTGGTGGATGATGTCGCGGTCGAAGCCGCGGTCGAGCAGAAAGCGGCGGCCCACTTCCGCTTCAGGCTGCTCGAGCTTGTCGCGGTAGAACTCGTGCGCGGCTTTATTCGCCGCGATGAGGCGGGCGCGGGTGCCGGGCTTGACGTCGCGGGCGCCGGTGGATCCGCCCTGGTAGTTGATGTGGTAGCCGATCTCCTCCGCGACGGCCTCGACCGCCTCGGGGAAGCTCAGCTGCTCCATCTCCATCATGAAGGAGAAGACATCGCCGCCTTTGCCCGTGGAGAAGCAGTGGTAGTACCCGCGGACCGGGCGCACGTGGAATGACGGCGTCTTCTCGTCCTTGAACGGGCTCAGCCCCTTCAACGAGTCGTGCCCGGCGGGCTTGAGCTGAACGTACTCGCCCACGATGTCGGCGATATTGGCGCGCTCGCGGATAGCCTCGATGTCACTATCCGGAATTCTGCCCCTAGCCATGGCGCACATCCTACCGCGCGGGGGTTCGTTTAAAATGAATGCATGTCTACTGACGGCGACAGTTCGAGCCATTCAGTGGCTCTGCCTTTGATCCTCATCATCGGCCTCATCACGCTCGTGGCCGTCGTGTACTCGATCGTGCACGACCCAGACAGCCCGGAGCGCACAGGCACCCCGCAAAGCAACGAGAGCGGGATCAGCGAGTGCGCGTCGATTCCGCCAGAAGCAACAGAGCTTATCGACGACATCCACTCCGGCGGCCCCTTCGACCACCCCTCCAACGACGGCAGCCACTTCGGCAATTACGAACAGATCCTGCCGCGTGAAGACTCGGACTACTACCGCGAATACACCGTGGAGACCCCCGGTGTGGATCACCGCGGGGAACGCCGCATTGTCACCGGCGGAGGCACCGAGACCGATCCAGACGTGTACTACTACACCGACGACCACTACGAATCCTTCTGCGAGGTGACCGTCGAATGACGCTCGATCCGGCAACTCCGCACGACTCCGACAACACCTCCGCAGACTCGACCACTTTCGCGAAGACTGTCGTCATTTCACGCCCGGTCCACTCGATTGCGGATCTCGGCGTCGGCATCATCGACGCCATCTACTCCCCCGACGAGCCCGCCGCCACCTCCGCCAGTCCCAGCGCGGAACCTGACCCCGACCCCGGCGCCCGCCCAGTCCCCCGCAACCTCGACGCTCTAGCGGACCTGCTGCGCGAGACCCAGACAGACCGCCTCGTCGTGACGGACTGGCGCGCATCGGAAGAGCTGACCGGAAAGCTGCTCAACGTCTTCTCCCACGAAGGCGTCACACTCGTGCGGGGATAGTGCATCCCTCGCACAAAACCTGAGTCCGCGCGCTCTAATCACCGCCGGATTGCACATTTCAGTGCGCAAATGGGCGTTGAATTCAGGTTTCGAGGAGACACCTGAATTCGTCCGAGGTAAACAGGACGCATGGGGGAAATTCGGGAATGGGTACAACTCGCTGAACAGGACGTACGGGAGCTCCGGCAGCGATATTTGGAAGAGCGAATTCAGGTTTCGCGTCAGGATCGTGGGATGCCCCCGCCAGGCCTTAGTCTCGTGTCGCCGACCAGTGGAATTGCGTCCGAGTGGTTTCGAAGCCTCCGGATGAAGCAGCGATTCGTCGTGCGCGGTGCGGCTGCCGCGAAAGAGACGCGAAAGGCTGTGCTCATGGGTGCCTGGGCGGCCGCGCAATGGGGAATGTGGTTCATGCTGCCGAAAGATCCGGCGGTGGAATTCGCGTTGCCGTCCGGGCATCAACCGTCGAAAAGCATGCTTCCGCCTGGAGTGCGATTCAGGTCCTTGAAGCTCCGGGAGGGCGATGTCGTGCAACTAGACGGTGTGCGCGTGACGCATCCTCTTCGTACGTACCTGGATCTGTGCCGCATGCAGGACCGCACGAATGCGTGGCTCGCGGCGGGGTGGCTGCTCGAGCGCGGTATCAGTGCCCAGGAGATCGCGGAGTACGCGGAGAGCTTCGATGGTCCGATGCATCCGAACCGGAGGCGTCTGGCTGTGTCGCTTCCTCACCGAGCACGGGAGGTGGGCTGGTTCCCGTATCTGCTCGCGTATGCGCTTCTCGAGCACTCCCCTGTTTCCGTCCGTACCCACTGCGAACTGGATGAGATGGGGCACGCGGTTCTGCTCGCTGGGAACGACCTCGTCATCGCCGTCGACGAGGATCCGCTGTGTCGCGAACTGGAAAGCGAAGGTGACGGCGATGGGTTAGCGCGCAACCGCCGCAGGCGCGAGAGGTGGATTGCCGCGCGCGGATTCCGCAAGCTCTACTTCACGGCCGAAGAAATCGAGGCGGACCCGGATGGCTTCGTCAGTGAGGTGCTCGGAGCAACGCGCTTGCGGAACCGGCGGCTGACGTATTGAGTGTGGCAGGCTTTCGCGCTTCTAGAGGTAGCCCTCGAAAGATGCGGTCTTCTTCGCGGTGCGCTCGAGTCGGGACTCGGTCATCGACGCGATCTGGTCGATGATCACGCGCTCGCGCTCGGCGTCCGTACTGGCCTCGTGCCACCACGCGGCGAACATGGTGTCCAGCGACCCCGGCGCGCCGGCGGACAGGTAATCGTAGACGCGCACGATGCGGTTGCGCTGCCTGTCCTGGCGGGCGATGTGGGCGGGCATGTCCATCACGTAGAGGACGGCAACGGTCTTGAGGAGGCGAACCTCGGCTTCAGCCTCGGGCGGGATGACGAGTGAGCCGTGCATGCGGCCGATGGGGCCGTCGTTGGCGGCCTCCGTCGCGGTGATCACGGCGCCGACATAGCGGCCGACCAGCTCAGAGGTCATCTTCTTCAGGGTGACGTAGCCGGAAAGCGAGAAGTCGAAGTCGGCGGCGGCGGAGACGATGGGGAGAGAACGGAGGCGGGCGGCGGCGTCGATAAGCTCGTCTGCTGTGCCGCCGAAAGCTTTCGCGCCTTTGGCCGCGAGCGCGGCGAGCTCGACGAGGTCCCACAGCACATTCAGATCGACGCGGCCGGAGACAATGCCGTCCTCGACGTCGTGGACGCTGTAGGCGATGTCATCGGAGCAGTCCATCACCTGCGCCTCCATGGGCGGGTTGTTGTCGGTGTGGCCTTCGCGCAGCCAGGTGAGAATGTGCGCGTCCTCGTCGTACGCACCGTATTTGCGGTTGATGGTCCCGTCCGATGCCGTGCGCGTGCGCGGGTACTTGCACGCGGCGTCGAGCGCGGCGCGTGTGAGGTTGAGGCCGAATGATGCTCCGCCGTGAAGAATCTTCGGCTCCAGGCGGGTGAGGATCCGCAGTGTTTGCGCGTTGCCCTCGAAGCCACCGCATTCCTTGGCCAGCTCGTTGAGGGCGACCTCGCCGTTGTGGCCGTAGGGCGGGTGGCCGATGTCGTGGGTCAGGCCGGCCATCTCGCACAGGTCGGGGTTGAGACCGATGCCCTGGCCGATGCTGCGAGAGATCTGCGCGACCTCCAGCGAGTGCGTCAGGCGGGTGCGCGGGGTGTCGCCGTCGCGCGGGCCGACCACCTGGGTCTTGTCCGCGAGGCGCCGCAGCGCCGCCGAATGCAGCACGCGGGCGCGGTCGCGTGCAAACGCGTCGCGGTGCTCCTCCATGTTGGCGAGCTGCGAGCCCTTCTCCCCCTCCGCCGCGCGACGGGCAAGGTCCGCGGAATCATACTGGTACGTCATAGCGCCATTGAGCCTAGACGTGTTTTATTCCTGTCCCCGGTCACCACGCGCGCGGGTACCCTAGTGGGCATGACTTCGCGCTATGCCCGTATTGCTCTGGCCGCCCCGATGATCGCTGGCGCCATCGCATTTTCCGCTGCTCCCCTGGCGTTCGCCGCCGTCGACCACGTCGAGGCGCAGGCAACTGCAACAAAAGGAGCCTCGCTGGCTCCGACGGACGTGAAGGATAAGGTCACCGACGACGCCGGTGTTCTCTCCGGCGGTGAAAAGGCGGAGATCGAGGACGCGATCACGCAGCTGCAGCAGTCGAAGCAGCTCAACGCCTACGTGGTGTACCTGAGCACCTTCGGCGGCGAGGACCCGGCGGAGTGGGTGCGCGCCGCGATCACGGACAAGGGCCCAAATACTGCGGTGATCGCGATTTCGCCGGATGACGGCAAGTACAACGTCAACGCCGGCTCCCAGTGGTCGAGCAGCGATGTGGACGCGATGTCGAATGCTGCTTTCGACCAGCTGACCACGAAGAGTTACGGCGCGGCGGGCTTGGACGCGATCAATGCCGTCAACAGTTCGTCTGACGGCGAGGGTGCCGGCCTCGTCGCGGGCGGGCTCGGGGCCGCGGCTCTCGCCGGCGGCGGCTTCTGGCTCTACGGCCGCAACCGGAATAAGAAGCGGGACAAGGAACAGTTGGCCTCGGCGCGCGAGATCAACCCGGGCGATTCCGATTCGCTGGGACGCCTGCCCACGCCGACCCTGGAACAGCTCGCCCAGGACACGCTCGTCCACACCGACGAGTCCATCCGGGAGGGCAAAGACCAGCTGGCGGTGGCCACCTCTGAATTCGGGGCCGAGCGCGTCCGCCCGTTCACGTCCGCGATGAACGAGGCGACATCAGCTCTGCAGCGCGCGTTCAATATTCACCACCGCCTGTACGACGCCATCCCGGAGACCGAGCCGGAAAAGCGCGCGATGCTCATCGACATCATCACCTCCTGCGGCACAGCGAACCAGGCGCTGGCCGATAAGAGCCAGGAGTACGAGGACATGCGCAATGTCCTCATGAACGCCGACCGCGAGATCGACTCGATCTTCCAGCGCACGGTCGATCTGCGCGCACGCGTCGAGCCCGCCCGTTCGACGCTGAGCGGACTCCGGTCGCGCTACTCGGAGCAGATCCTGAGCTCGATCAGCAGCAATGTCGACATCGCCTCCGAGTCCATCGACGAAGCGGAAAAGCAGCTGGAGGAAGCGCGGAAGCTCGCCTCGCAGCCAGCCGGCAAGCAGGGTGCTCTCGTGGACATTCTCCGCGGCGCGCAGCACACCGTCGACGTGGCCGACAAGAACCTCGGCGCCATCGAGCACGCCGACACCAATATCCAGACAGCGAAGTCGAACCTGCCCGCGCTCATCCAGGAGATCGAGGACGAGCTGCGCGAGATCGAACAGCTCAAGGCGGAGCGCGACCGCGGCGCGCGCGTCGATGTCTCCTCCCTCGACTCGATTGCTACCCGCGCCCGCGAGGAGCTGAATGCTCTCGGCGACCGCGGCGATACCGATCCGCTGGCCGTCTTCACCGAGCTGACGGACCTGGACGCGGATATCGATGCGGAGATCGACAAGGCCCGCGGCGCGGCCACCGACCAGCGGCGAAAGCTGCAGCTGCTCGACCAGCAGCTGCAGTCCGCCGGCGCGCAGCTGCAGAGCGCCCAGGACCTCATCCAGTCCCGCGGCCGCATCATCGGCTCCAATGCCCGCGCTCTTCTGGCGGAAGCATCCCGCCACTACGCGGAGGCCCAGCACAACCGGATCAAGAACACGTCCAGCGCGATCGACTCGGCCCGCAAGGCCTCCGAGACGGCCCGCCGCGCAGCGCAGGCGGCCGAGAACGACATCGACAACTACCGCCGCCGGCAGAGTGCCCAGACTGCTAACTCCATGGCCAGCGCGATCATCTGGGGTTCGCTGCTCTCCGGCGGAGGCGGCTTTGGTGGCGGTTATGGCGGCGGCTTCGGTGGAGGTGGCGGCTTCAGCGGTGGCGGCGGAGGCGGCTTCGCCGGCGGAATGGGCGGCCGCGGAGGAAGCTTCTAAGTCTGCTAGTCGCCGCTAGATCTTCGTGGTGCGCCCGGGGGTGTCCATGAAGGTCAGCGCCCAGGTGATGAAGGCGAGGTCGGCGAGCGGGGCGGCGTCGTAAAGCTCGGCGTGCAATTCCGTTCCTCTGCGCGGACGGGTGCGGGCGACGACGACGCCTTCTTTGTCGACAATGGTGCGCGAGGTGGCGAATGCGCTCTCGCGCTGCGCGCGGTAACTGCGCGGGCCGCAATGCGCGACGAGGTTGTTCGTGCCCAGGCCGCGCATGCGAATCTTGTATTCCTCGTGGGGGGTTGCGCCGGTGACTTGCCAGCGGAGGGCGCCGGCGGTGTGGGACACGTCGATGCGGGTGCCGTCCACGGTCAACTCGTTGTCCGCGGTGACGGCGGCGATCACTGTGCCGTCCGCGACCAGCGTCGCGCCGTCCCACACTGCGTTGATCATGGTGTGTGCTCTCCCCCGGGGTTACCTCGGACCGATGAACCACACGGCGACGATGAACACGCTCAGCAGCACCAAGAATGCGATGAGTGCTGTGGAGTTGATCATCTTCCGTGCTTCGAGCACGAGCCGGCTGACCCATGCAAGAGCCACGATATCGACTCGGTCGAGGTCTGTCTCCCCCTCGAATTCGAGGATGGAGCGGCGCACGCCGTTGTGGTCGGAGGTGAACTGGGCGACCTTCTGGCCCTGCTCGTCGTCGATGATCCAGTTCTTGGAGGATTCCGCCACCAGAACGTAGCGGCGGTCACCCACCGTGACCGGGATCTGCTTGTCCCGGCGCAGGGAGCCGTCGGCGCGGACGACGTCGCGGCCGTCGTCGGCACGCGCGACAGCGCCGCCCTCCGGGGTGGTGACGAGTTGCCACACCTCGCCCGAGGTGAGCTCCGCGCGCTCGTGGGTGAATTTCGCGAGCGCGTTCGGGCCGTCCTCTACGACCAGCACGGGCGCCTCACGGTCCGCGCGGTCCCAGCTGACGTAGTGCATGTGTGCTCCTAGCAGCCGATCAGGCGGGCGGCGAGGTAGGACTCGAGCTCGTCGAGCTTGACGCGCTCCTGCTCCATCGTGTCGCGCTCGCGTACGGTCACGGCATTGTCCTCGAGGGAGTCGAAGTCGTAGGTGACGCAGAACGGGGTGCCGATCTCGTCCTGGCGGCGGTAGCGGCGACCGATCGCGCCGGAGGTGTCGAAGTCGACGTTCCAGTGCTGGCGCAGAGTGTCCGCCAGCTCCTGTGCCGGGCCGGACAACTCCGGCTTCTTCGACAGCGGAAGAACCGCGACCTTGACCGGCGCGAGGCGGCGGTCGAGCTTGAGCACGACGCGCTTGTCCACGCCGCCCTTCGCGTTCGGCGCCTCGTCCTCGTGGTAGGCGTCGATAAGGAAGGCCATCATCGCGCGGCCCAGGCCGGCGGCCGGCTCGATGCAGTACGGGATCCAGCGCTCGTTGGTGTCCTGCTCGAAGAAGCTCAGGTCCTCGCCGGAGGCCTCCGCGTGGGTCTTCAGGTCGTAGTCGGTGCGGTTGGCCACGCCCTCCAGCTCGCCCCACTTGGAGCCCTGGAAGCCGTAGGCGTACTCGATGTCCACCGTGCGCTTGGAGTAGTGCGACAGCTTCTCCTGCGGGTGCTCGTAGAGGCGCAGGTTGTCCGGGTTGATGCCCAGGTCGATGTACCACTGGTGGCGGTTGTCGATCCAGTACTGGTGCCACTTCTCGTCCTCGCCCGGCTTGACGAAGAATTCCATCTCCATCTGCTCGAACTCGCGGGTGCGGAAGATGAAGTTGCCCGGGGTGATCTCGTTGCGGAAGGACTTGCCGGTGTTCGCGATGCCGAACGGCGGCTTCAGGCGCGCCGAGGTCATCACGTTCTTGAAGTTCACGAAGATGCCCTGCGCCGTCTCCGGGCGCATGTAGTGCAGGCCCTCCTTGTCGTCGACCGGGCCCAGGTAGGTCTTCATCAGACCGGAGAACTCGCGCGGCTCGGTCCAGTTGCCCGGCTGGCCGGTCTCCGGGTCGTTGATGTCGGCCAGGCCGTTTGTCGGCGGGTGGCCGTGCTTTTCCTCGTACGCCTCGAGCAGGTGGTCGGCGCGGTAGCGCTTGTTGGTGTGCAGGGACTCCACCAGCGGGTCGGTGAAGACTTCGACGTGGCCGGAGGCGACCCACACCTGCGGGGGCAGAATGATGGAGGTGTCCACGCCCACGACGTCGTTGCGCGTTTGCACCATGTGCTTCCACCACTGGCGCTTCAGGTTCTCCTTGAGCTCCACGCCCAGCGGGCCGTAATCCCATGCGGACCGGGTTCCGCCGTAAATCTCGCCGGCCGGGTAGACCAGGCCGCGGCGCTTGCACAGGTTCACAACGGTATCGATCACGGTCGAAGCCATGGGTAGTTCAACTCTCCTGAAAACGGTTTCTTTACGTCAACGGGAACAAGTGTAGCGCCTACCCAGAAGCGCAGATACGGCGGTCGGCACAATCGAATTGCTAACGAAAGCCCTCCGTGTATCGATCTATTGAGTACGAAGCTCAGCAAACAATTTGGCGCAGCCCGCTCGGCTCAACCGGAGGAAATTTCCCCGTGGATTCGCTTTATCCGGGCCATGGGTGAAAATTAGGACACCTTCTTATTAAACTGAAGCGGCAAGTATTTATTCGAAGGCCTGGAGTGAACACGGACTATGAGTGATCCAACGACGTGGCCCGCGGAAAAGCTCGACCGCACCGCCGACATCATTGGCGCTCTCGACTCTCCGTCGCGCATCCAGATTCTTCTGCTTCTGCACAACCGCGACCACGTCGTGCACGAACTCGTCCGTGTCCTGGGAAAGTCGCAGCCCCTGGTCAGCCAGCACTTGCGCGTGCTCAAAGATGCCGGCCTCGTCGGAGCGACCCGCTCGGGCCGCGAGGTGGTCTACAGCCTCGCCGTGCCCGGCGTGATTGCCACCCTCGAATCCCTCTCCCTGCTCGCGGAGCGAACACAAGAAGAGCCAAAGGACGAGCTGGCCGAACGCCGCAAGCGCACGCCCGACTTCATCGACGCGTCGAAGAGCAGTGGTGCGGCAGCCGCTTTCGGCCCGCTTCACGAAGTCACTCCGGACAAGGATCCGGGCCTGAAGCCGGACACCCCGGCCCCGCCGAGCTGAGAACCAATATGGTGTAAGGCATGACTACCCGGAACGACACACCGAAAATCGGCGCGCGGAACACCCGCCAGCGCGCAGCCGTGGTCGATATTCTCCAAGACATCGACCGCTTCGCCTCCGCCCAGTCGATCCACCGGGAACTCACCGACCGCGGGCAGAAAGTCGGCCTGACCACCGTCTACCGCACGCTCCAGACCCTCACCGAGGTGGGCGCGGTCGATGCACTCAATTCAGAAACCGGAGAGACCCTCTACCGCCACTGCCTCACCGACCGGCACCACCACCACTTGGTGTGCACCAATTGCGGCCGCAGCGAGGAGATCGACGGCGGCCCCGTTGAGGAGTGGGCGAAAGACACCGCGAAGAAATACGGCTTCCAGCTCAGCGGCCACGACGCAGAAATCTTCGGGATCTGCCGGACCTGCCAGAAGCTCTAGGCGCCCACCAGCGCGCCGAAGACCACGCCGAGCACGTATGTCACGAGCGCTGCTCCCAGCCCGATCGCGAGCTGCCTGAACGCCCGCAGCGCCGGCTTCTTGCCCGAGAGCAATCCTGTGATGCCGCCGGTGATCAACAGCGCACCCGACACCAAGATCAGCGCCACGATCGCGCCGACCGTCGGCGTCGCGCCGAACAGGAACGGCACGATCGGAATGAACGCGCCGGTGGCGAAGAAGATGAACGAAGCGATCGCCGCCGACCAGGCGCCGCTCGAATCAGAATCCTCCGGTTCCAGCCCGTCCTCGACGTGGTGGTGCTGGCGGCCGGTCATCATGGACCAGAACACATTCTTCGCCTGCGCGTCGGCCTCCTCCGCGCTCATGCCGCGGGCGCGATAAACAAGCGCGAGCTCGTTCTGGTTCACATCCAGTTTCGGGAGCAGGTCGCGGGCTTCGGGGTCGGGGGTCGAGGCGTCGAGAAGCTCTGCCTGCGATTTCACAGAGACGTACTCGCCCGCCGCCATCGACAGCGCACCGGCGAGCAGGCCGGAAATGCCGGTGAGAAGAATGAAATTCGACGACACGCCCGAGCCCATCACGCCCAGGACGAGCGCCACATTGGACACCAGCCCGTCGTTCGCGCCGAACACGGCCGCACGGAAAGAGCCGGAGAGCTTCTCGCGGCCCTGCGTGGCCAAAGCTCTCACGACCTCCGCGTGCATCGCCTCGTCCGCCGCGATCTCGTCCGGCGCGTCCTCGTCCTCCAGGTATGGCGAGCGCTGCTCCGCGGTCTGCATCAGCGCCAGCGCGAACACGGGCGAGACAGTCCGCGCGAGGAACGACATGAAGCGCGTGTGCAGGTCCGGCTTGATGGGCATGCCCACCTCGGGCCCGAGCTTGTCGCGCCAGTACTTCTCGTGGCGCGATTCGGCGTCGGCGATCTCCTCGAGAATCTCGCGCTCGTCCCCCTCGCGCTTCTTCGCCAGCTCGCGGTAGGTCGCGGCCTCCGCGCGTTCGTTGGCGAGGTACTGCCGCCACTTGCGGATCTGGCTGCGTGTCGGCTGTGTCGGAGTCTCCGTCATTTCTTCACTCCTCCGAAGCGGCGGTCGCGCTGCGCGTACTCGAGCACGGCATCGTACAGGTCGTCCACGGTGAAATCTGGCCAGAGAATATCGCGGTAGACCATCTCAGCGTACGCCGACTGCCACAGCAGGAAATTCGACGTGCGCTGCTCGCCCGACGGCCGCAGGAACAGGTCGACGTCCGGCATGTCGGGGCGGTAGAGATATTCGTTTATTCGCGCCTCGTTGATCTGGCTCGGCTTCAACTCCCCCTTCTGCACTGCCTGGGCCATGCGCTTCATACCGTCGGCGAGCTCCGCGCGCCCGCCGTAATTGATGCACATAGCCAACGTGAGGCCGGTGTTGTTCTTGGTCATCTCCTCGGCCGCTTCCAGCTCGCGGATGACGGAACGCCACAAGCGCGGGCGGCGGCCCGCCCACACGATGCGGACATTCTTCGCGTGCAGCTGGTCGCGTTCCGCCCGCATGATGTCGCGGGAAAACCCCATGAGGAAGCGGACCTCGTCCGCGCTGCGGCGCCAGTTCTCCGTGGAGAAGGTGTAGGCGGACAACCATTCAACGCCGCCGAGCTCGATGGCCGCGTCCACCATGTTCATCAGCACTTTCTCGCCGACGCGGTGACCTTCGGTGCGCGGCAGGCCGCGCTCTTGCGCCCAGCGGCCGTTCCCGTCCATGACGAGCGCGATGTGGCGCGGGATGAATTCGCGGGGGATCTCGGGGATGGTGCTCACCCCGCCTATTATGCCTGCTCCATGATCTTCAACGACGCAACGGCCGCTTCGACATTGAACTGCAGGTGAGCGATGGACAGCCGGTGCACCTGCGCCGCCGTCGTCTCTGTCAGCTTGTCCTGCGCGGCGTCGAAATAGCCTTCGGTGAGCAGCCACATGATGTGCAGCGTGTCCTCCTCCACATCGAAAGAGCCCGGCGGCCGGCAGTGCACGCACGCCGCCCCGCCCACTGCCGGGTGGAACGCGTGGTGCGGTCCCCTCCTGCCGCACTGCGCGCAGTTGAACAGGCTCAGCCCCCAGCCGGCATGCGCCGTGGCACGGAGGATGAACGCGTCGAGCACCAGTGTCGAAGAATCTGTGTCCTGCAGAGCCTTGAATGCAGAGCCAACCTCATTGAACAGGAACTCGTCCGCCTCGTCGGCGTAGCTGAGCTTCTCCGCCGCCTCCATTACGGCGCATGCAGAGGCGTACCTGTCGAAATCGTCGATGATCCCCCGCCCGTAGTACGCGACGGTGTCCACCTGCGTGATCGTGGCCAGATTCCGCCCCGGGTACAGCTGCACGTCGATGTCCACGAAGGGCTGCACGCGGGAGCCGAACCGGCTCTTCGTCTTGCGCACGCCTTTCGCGACAGCCCTGACGAGACCGTGGTCTCGGGTCAGCAGCACCACGACGCGGTCGGCCTCACCGAAGTCGTAGGTGCGCACCACGAAAGCGCGGTCGCGGAAGCTGGGTTTAGAAGCCAAGGCGCCCCAAATGCTTCGGGTCGGACTGCCAGTTCTTCAGCACCTTGATGCGCAGATCGAGGTACACGTTCTGCCCCACCAGCTCCATGATCTGCTTCCGCGAGCGCTGGACAATCCCGGACAGTCTCCGCCCGTCCCTTCCCTCGATGATGGTCTTCTGTCCCGGGCGCTCCAGGTACAGCACCGCGTAGATCTTGGTCCGTGTGTTACCCCGGCCGTCGGTTTCGGGGAGCATCTCGTCGATCTGCACGGCCACCGAGTGGGGCAGCTCGTCGCGGAGCCCGCGCAACGCCTCCTCGCGGATCAGCTCCGCGATGCGTGTCTCCATGTCCTCGTCCGTGACGTGGCCTTCCGGATAGAACCGTGGACCTTCTGGAAGGAGAGAAGCGATCACGTCCAACAGGACATCCAGCTGAACATTCTCCGTCGCCGAGACCGGAACCACATCGACATTCTCGTTTCCTGTGGCTTCCACCAGCATCTCGTGCAGGCTCATGAGTTGTTCGCCCACCTGGTCTTTGCCGGCCCGGTCGAGCTTGGTCACGATGCCCACGATGGGCGTGTTCGGCTTCGTCTTCCGCACCGCATCGAGGATCCAGCGGTCGCCGGGGCCGATCTTCTCGTTCGCCGGGATGGTCAGGCCGATCACGTCCACGTCGGCGAAGGTGTCTTTGACCACCTCATTGAGGCGCTCGCCCAACAGGGTGCGCGGACGGTGCAGGCCGGGGGTGTCCACAACGACGATCTGCGCGTCGTCCCGGTTCACGATGCCGCGGATCGGGTGGCGGGTCGTCTCCGGCTGGTCCGCCATGATGGCGATCTTCTCGCCCACCAGCGCATTCGTCAGCGTCGACTTACCGGTGTTCGGGCGGCCGACGAAGCTGACAAATCCGGAGCGAAAGCCCTCCGGGGTATCGGTGAACTGGGAAAGGTAGTCCATGCCTGCATATGGTACTGCCACGAAACTGGCGTCCGGCTCCACAATGAGGTCTTGTCGCTCTACCGAGGGAAGGCCGGCAAAACTGTTGTCCAGCCGCGTGGTCTCCTGCGCCGCCACGACCATGCCGTAGAGGGTTCCGGCGATGTGCTCGAGGCGATCCTTGGGGGCGTCGTCGATAAGCGCTGTGTACATCGCTGCCGCGAGATCCCCCGCGCCGACGACATTGCCGCCGACGCGCGGCGTTTCCACGTACCAGGCAACATCCTCATCGATGTCCAGCATGCCGATCGTCGCCGGATCGCCCGTGTCCACGCTGGTGATGAGTGCACGGCTTGTCAGGGACCGCGCGGCGTCGATCGTCTCCGCGATGGTGCTCAGCTCGCGGCCGGTGAGAAGCGCCAGCTCCCACTGGTTGGGGCAGATCGCGTCGGCGAGCGGAATGATCTCGTCTTTGAAGATGCCCGGGATGTCCTCGTCGACGAACGACCCGACCTTCGCGTTGCCGATCACCGGGTCGCACACCCACTCCGCCTCCGGGTTGGCCTGCTTGACCTTCTCCACTGCGTCCACAATGACGGATGCGAGAGACGACGAGCCCAAATACCCCGTCACCACCACGTCGGCCTCGGGGTAGGCGAAGCTCATCCCGTCCAGCACGTCCGCGACGTCTTCGGGCGCGATCTTCGGCCCGCGCCACGACGGGTACTCCGTGTGGTTGGAGAAGTTGACGGTGTACACCGGCCAGACCTCGTGGCCAAGCCGCTGCATCGGGAAAACGGCCCCGGAATTGCCCACGTGGCCGAAGGACACCGCCGACTGGACCGAGAGAATCTTCACAGCTCACGTACCTCGAACTGCATCTGGGGATGCGCAAAGGAGTCTTGCGATTCCACCAACAGCAGTTCCGGCGAATCCGCCTCGTACGTCGCCTCCAGCAGGTCATAGACACTGGAGGCTGTCTTCGCGAGGGAATCTGCCGCGTTGACCGATTCCACGTAGTGCCCGGTGAATAGTGCGCATGCCACATCCCCGGAGCCATTGCGTTTGAAAGGAAGCCTCGGTGTTTCCACGATCCACGTTCCCGTGTCATCCGACGCGATCATTTCGAGAACACCGTCCGGCTGGTCCGGCCGCTCGACGGACGTCACGAGCACCGTCGACGGCCCCATCTCTTTCGCGGCCTCAATCCCTTTCAGCGTCGAATCAAGGTCGAAACAATCAATCCCCGTCAGGTACCCCAGCTCGAACTGGTTCGGGCAGATGATGTCGGCGACCGGCACCACCTTCTCGCGCAGCAGCGGCGGAATATTGTCCGAGACGTGGCAGCCCGATTTCGCATTGCCCATCACCGGGTCACAGGAATACACGGCGTCCGGATTCAGCTCTTTGACCTGCGCCACCGCGTCCACGACCACGTCCGCGATATCGTCGCCGCCCAGATATCCGGACAGCACCACGTCGACGTCTTTGAGCGCCCCGCGGTCGCCGATGCCTGCGATCACTTCGCGGACATCCTCCGCCGGAATCATCGGGCCCTTCCACGAGCCGTAGCCGGTGTGGTTGGAGAAATTCACGGTGTACACCGGCCACACCTCGTGTCCGATCCGCTGCAGCGGAAAGACCGCCGCCGAATTGCCCACATGGCCGAAAGACACTGCTGACTGGATGGAGAGGATGTTCTTCATGCACCTATTGTGCACTGCCGTCGGGTGAATTCAGGTCTCGGGGCTGCTCGGGGACGTCGATAAGCACTGTGCGCACTTTCACGCGGCCGCGGCGGTCGTGGCCGCCTTCCGCGGTAAACCGCAGGCCCTCGACCTCGACGTACGAGCCCGGCAGCGGCACGCGCCCCAGCTCATAGGACAAAATGCCCGCGACTGTCTCGACGTTGTCCGTGATCTCCTCGTCGAATTCGAGCTCGTAGTTGATCTCGTCGTCGAGGAAATCAACGAGGTCGTCGAGCGGCAACCGCGCCTGAGCGCGGTACGTGCGGCCCACAACGAGTTCGATCGGCGCTTCCTCGTCCGCGTCGTACTCGTCGGCGATCTCGCCCACGATTTCCTCGAGAATGTCCTCCATCGTCATCAGGCCCGCGATGCCGCCGTACTCGTCCACGAGCACCGCGATGTGCGTCTGGTCCCTCTGCATCTCCGCGAGCAGATCGTCCAGGGGCTTCGAGTCGGGCACGAATTTCGGCTCGCGCATCAGCTCGGAGACCGCGACCCCGCTGCCGCTGTCCGTGCGGTTGTAGGTGCGCTCGACGATGTCCTTCAGGTAGATCACGCCCACGATGTCGTCGACGCTCTCCCCGATCACCGGCACGCGTGAGTGCCCAGAACGGATCATGAGGTTCGCCGCCTGGCCGGAGGTCTTTTCCGCCTCGATCCACACCATCTCCGGGCGCGGCACCATCACCTGGCGCGCGTGCGTGTCGGTCAGGTCGAAAATGTTCTGGATCATGCGGTGCTCGACGGTCTCCACCACGCCCTGCTCCTGCGCTATGTCGACGGCCTCGCGCAGCTCGACGTCGGTGGCGTACGGGTTCTCGAGAGATTCCTCTCCCGGCGTTACCAGGTTGCCGATCCAGATCAGCAGCTTCGACACAGGCCCCAGCACGACGTACACGACTGTCAAGACCTGCGCCGCGCGCAAGGAGATCGAGTACGGGTTCAGCTTGCCGGCCCGCCGCGCGATCACGCCGATCACGCCGAAGCGCAACAGCGTCACCGCCACGATCGCCGCCGTGATCGCCCACCCCCGCGACGGAATCGCGTCCAAGGCCGTCAGCAGCGCGAAGACCGCCGCCAGCGTGTCCAGCACCGTCTGGATCAGCGCGAGCAGACCCAAGTGGTTCGACCGCGCATCCACGACGCGAAGCAAAGAGGTAGCTCCCCCCACGCCGTCCTTTGCCATCGACTCCACGCGCGCACGCGAAATGGGAACGAGCGCAGACTCGAGCATCTTGATCACGCCCGCCCCCAGCAGGGAGACCAGGGAGATCAGCAGGTAGGTCACCCAGAGGTCCACTACTCGCCCCGCTTTTCGACGAGCCCGTCCAGTTCCTCCCGGTCCGCCGCCGACGGGAATGCGTGCTTCCCGTCCGGCTTCGGCTGGAATTCAATGCCGCGGGCCGACAGATCGTCGTACCAGTCCGCCAGGATCTCGTTCTGCAGCGCGAACATCTCGCGCTCCTCCGCCGGGGTGGCGTGGTCATAGCCCAACAGATGCAAACACCCGTGCACCGTCAACAGCGCCATCTCGTGGCCGAGGGAATGCCCCGCCGCATCCGCCTGCTTCCGGTCGTAGGCAGGACACAGGATGATGTCGCCCAGCATCGACGGCCCAACCGGGGTGGCATCTGGCCGCCCCGAACCGGGAGTGAGCTCGTCCATCGGGAAGCTCATCACGTCGGTGGGGCCCGGCAGGTCCATCCAGCGCACGTGCATGTCCGCCATCGTGTCGGTGTCCACGCAGGTGATGGTGACCTCGGTGTCCGGGTGGACGTCCATGGCTGTCAGGGCGAACGACGCGACGTCGACAAGCATCTCCTCGTTGACGTCTGCTTCCCCGGACTCGTTGAGGACTTCGATGCTCACTGTGTGTCTCCCTCTTTTTCTGCCCTGTGTGCGTCGTAGCTGTCGTAGGCGGCGACGATCCGGCTGACCAGCCTGTGCCTCACGACGTCCTTCGCGCTGAATTCCTGGAAATGAATGTCTTCCACATCCTGCAAAATTCGCCGCGCCACCCTCAGCCCCGACACGACTCCACGCGGCAGGTCCACCTGCGAAATATCGCCCGTGACCACCATCTTGGAGCCAAAACCTAAGCGCGTCAGAAACATCTTCATCTGCGCCGGGGTCGTGTTCTGCGCCTCATCGAGGATCACGAACGCGTCGTTCAGCGTGCGTCCGCGCATGTACGCCAGCGGCGCGACTTCAATGATGCCCGCCTCCATCAGCTTCGGGATCATCTCCGGATCGAGCATGTCACGCAGCGCGTCGTACAGCGGGCGCAGGTACGGATCGATCTTGTCGTTCAGCGTGCCCGGCAAGAAGCCGAGCTTCTCCCCCGCCTCCACGGCCGGGCGCGTCAGAATGATCCGCTTGACCTCTTTGGCCTGCAAAGCCTGCACTGCCTTAGCCACCGCCAGGTACGTCTTTCCCGAGCCCGCCGGGCCGATGCCGAACACGATCGTGTTCTCGTCGATCGCGTCGACGTACTCGCGCTGCCCCGCTGTCTTCGGGCGAATGATCTTTCCGCGCCGCGCGACGATCTCCTGCCCGAGGATCTCCGCGACGGATTCCGGCATGTCGGTGGCCATGATGTCCACCGCGTGCGTCACCGCATCCGCCGTGATCACGATGCCGCGGCGCGCCATCGCCTCCAGCTCGGAAAGCACGCGCGAAGCGTGCGCCACCTTATCCACCGGGCCGCGCAGCATCACCGAGCCGCCGCGCGCGAAGAGGTCCACGCCCAGCATGTCGTTCAGGGTGCGCAGATTCCCGTCCGTGACGCCGAGAACACTTTGCGCCAGTTCAGGGTCGAGCTCGTAGGAGCTTGAGACCAGTTCTGCCATGCGGTTCACCCTACCAGCGGGAAAGCACCCCGATGGCACTCAATCCGGCGAATGCCGCCGATGCCGTGCGCAGCACTTCCGGCCCCAGCTTCACTTTCACCGCACCCAGCAGCTCCAGCTCGTCCTCTCCGATTCCGCCCTCGGGCCCAACGATGAGGAACAGCTTATCGACGTCCAAATCAACCTCGCCGATCTTCTTCTCCGCATCCTCGTGGAGAACCAGAGCCGTCTCCCCCTGGATCATTTCCGCCAGCTGGTTCGTGGTCACCGGGTCATGAACTTCCGGAATCCACGCACGCCGCGACTGCTTCGCCGCTTCTCGCGCGGTCAACTGCCACTTCTCCACGTTCTTGGCCACCTTCGGACCCTGCCACCGCGCGATCGTCCGGTGCGAGATCCACGGAAGAATCGCGTCCGCGCCTCCCTGCGTGGCCAGATCCACCGCGAGCTCCGCCCGCTCCGATTTCGGAATCGCTTGAACCACGATCACTTCCGGCCGCGGCTGCGAAACGTTCTTCAGCTCCACGACTGTTCCGAAAAGTCGATCCTTTCCCGACGTCCCCGTCACCTCGACCTCTGCCACAGTTCCACGGCCGTCGATTAGCGCAATGCGCTCTCCCGCAGTGATCCTCTTCACCGTGACGGCATGGCGGCCTTCCGCTCCGTCGAGTCTTCCCGACGCCGGGTCGTCCGCGATGAAATACGGCAGGCTCATCAGAAACGGAACCGGTCGCGCAGGCGGGAGAAGAAGCCCTCGTCCTGGCCCGCCTCTTCCTCGACGGACGCCGACTCGTCATGCCCGTCGCGCAGCTCTTCCAGGCTGCGGCGCTGCTCCTTGCTCAGCTCGGTGGGGACGAGCACCTGGACATGCGCGATCATGTCGCCCGCGCCCTCCCGGCGCAGACGCGGCATGCCCTCGCCTGTGAGCACGATTTCCTCCTCCGGCTGGGTGCCCGCAGGAACCTCGATGGTCGTGGTCTCCCCTGCCAGGTCCTCGACCTCGACCGAGGTGCCCAGCGCCGCATCGTACATCGGCACATTGACTTTGAGGTGCAGATTGTCGCCCTCGCGGACGAACACCGGGTGGGTCTCCGTGTCCACCTCGACGTACAGGTCGCCAGCCGGGCCGCCGCCATGGCCGACCTCGCCCTGGCCCGCCATGCGGATGCGCATGCCGCCGACGATGCCCGCCGGAATCTTCACCGAGATATCCCGGCGCGAACGGACGCGTCCCTGGCCGCCGCACTTCTGGCACGGATCGGTGATGATCTCGCCGAAGCCAGAACATTTCGGGCACGACGTCGTGGTCATGATATTGCCCAAGAACGACTGCTGGACCTGCTGCACCTGCCCCTGGCCGCCGCACTCGTCGCAGGTGACCGGCTTGGACTCCGACTCGGAGCCCGTTCCGTGGCAGTGCTCGCACAGGACCGCCGTGTCCACCGTCACGTCCTTGCGGGTACCCGAATAGGCTTCCGCCAGCGAGATCGTCGTCCGCAGCAGCGCGTCGTTGCCCGGCTGAACGCGAGATTTCGGTCCCCGTCCCGCACCGGTTCCAGTGTCCCCGAAGAACGCCTCGAAGATATCGCCGAAGCCGAAGCCGCCCTGCGGGCCGCCAGCGGCGCGACCCTGCTCCATCGGGTCGCCGCCCCGGTCGACGATGCTGCGCTTCTGCGGGTCCAGCAGCACCTCCTGGGCCACGGATATCTCGCGGAATTTCTCCGCGGCTTCTTCCGTGTCGTTCACATCGGGGTGGTACTTGCGGGCGAGGCGTCGATAAGCCTTCTTGATCTCCGCGTCCGTGGCGCCCTGCTCCACGCCGAGAATGCCGTAGTAATCGCGTGCCATCTAAAATCCTTTGTTGCTAAATGTCGTTTTCTAAAAGTCGGAGTGTCGTGGGCGCTATGTCATCCGCCCTCTTCGCCGAGGATGTGGCTGATGTAGTGCGCCACGGCAGCGACCTTACGCATGGTACCGGGGTAGTCCATGTACGTCGGCCCGAGAACACCGAGCCCGCCGAGCGTCTCGCCCGCAGCACCATAGCCGGAGGTCACGATGCTGGCCTTCGACAGCTCCTCGTCCTCGTTCTCCTGCCCGATCACCACCGAGACATTGCCCAGCTCCGGCAGGTTGGTCAGCAGCTTCAGCACGACCACCTGTTCCTCGAGCGCCTCCACGACGCTGAGCAAATCAGTGGTCTTGGGCATCAGATTCGACGCGCCCGCGATCAGGACCCGGTCGCTCGGGTTCTCCACCAGCGTGTCGATGAGCACCGAAATCGCGCTGTTCAGCGGGTCCGCAATGTCGCTCGGCGCCTCGTCTGCGAGGATCACCAGCGAGGTCGACGCGTCCGCCATTGTCTTGCCCACGAGCGCCCGGTTGAGCAGATCCCGCAATTGAGCGAGCGCCTCCTCGCCGATCGGCTGAGCGAGCTCCACATTCCTCTGGTCCACCCGCCCGTTGTCGGTGATGAGCACTAGCAGCAACCGCGTCGGCGTCAGCGTCACCACTTCGCAGTGCTTGACCCGCGAGACCGCCAGCGTCGGCAGCTGCACCACCGCCGCCTGGTGGGTGAGCTGCGCCAGCAGGTACGCCGACCTGCGCATCACGTCCTCTAAGTCGACGCTCGATTCCAAAAACTCCGAGATCGCCCTGCGCTCCGGAAGCGACAGTGGTTTGACGTCGTTGATCGCGTCGACAAACGCCCTGTAGCCCTTCTCCGTCGGCACACGGCCGGAGCTCGCGTGCGGCTGCGCGATAAAGCCTTCCGCTTCCAGCACCGCCATGTCGTTGCGGATCGTCGCCGACGACACGTTGAGTTTGTGCCGCTCCACCAGCCGCTTCGAGCCGACCGGTTCCTGGGAAGAGATGTAGTCCGCCACGATCGCGCGCAGCACTGCCTGCCTGCGCTCGCGTGCGACACCCGCCATACTTGGCACTCTCCTTCCTCGACTGCTAAGTCACGAGTGTAGCGCCCGCATCACTCCGCGGCCAAGATGTCCGTGATCACCCCGTCGATCAGCAATCTTCCGCGGTCGGTCGCGAAAATCCGCCCCGCTACGTCCGCGAGCACGCCGCCGCGCACATGCTTATCGACGACTCCTCTTGCCTTCTCTCCCACCCATTCCCTCGGAATGCCCTCTTTGAGCCGCAGCCCCAGCATGATCTTCTCGAAGTGCTCTTCGTCGTCAGAGATCGTTTCCGTGCCGTCGATCGGAAACTCATTGGCGGCGAGCATCTGCTCGTATTTCTCCGGCCGCTTCACATTCACATACCGAAAACGTTCAACGTATCCGTGCGCGCCCGGGCCTGCGCCCCACCAGTTGCCGCCCTGCCAATACAGCAGGTTGTGCCGGCACTCCCCGCCCGGCTTCGCCCAGTTGGACACCTCGTACCAGTCAAACCCAGCCGACTCCAGCCGGTCCGCGATGATCTCGTACCGGTCGGCGTACACGTCCTCTTCCGGTGCCGGCAGCTGGCCCTTCCTGATCTTCCTCGCCATCGCCGTGCCGTCCTCCACGATCAACGAGTACGCACTCACATGGTCCACGTCCGCACTGAGCACCGCATCGAGGCTCTTCCTGACGTCATCGTCCGTTTCCGTCGGTGTGCCGTAGATGAGATCCAGATTCACGTGCTCGAACCCGGCCCGTTTCGCTTCTTTCGCCGCCTCCACTGCCCTGCCCGGCGTGTGCTGGCGATCGAGCACCTTCAACACCGGCGTCGACGCCGACTGCATGCCCAACGACACGCGGGTGAACCCCGCCGCTTTCAGTCCCTCGAAATACTCGGGGCTTGTCGATTCCGGATTCGACTCCGTTGTCACCTCCGCATCGTTGGACAAGCTGAAGGTGTTCTTGATCCGAGTCAGGATCCGCCCTAAGCCATCTGCCCCCAGCAGAGACGGGGTCCCGCCCCCGACGAACACGGTGTCCGCCGTCCGGCCGACCTTTTCCGCTGCCAGCTCCAGTTCCTTTTCGAGCGCAACGAGATAGGCCTCATACGAGCTTTCCGTCTCGCTCGGCGTGTAGGTGTTGAAATCGCAGTAGCCGCACCGGGTCGCACAGAACGGGACGTGGACGTAGACGCCGAAACTCATGCGCCGCGCCGCGACCGTTTCGCCGCCACCTTCGCCACGATGGCGTCCACACGGGCGCGCTCCTCCAAGAACTTCGGCGGGTTGGACCCGCGCATCGCCCGGGTGAAACCGGGGTGCTCCGCGGCGACTGCGTCGAGCCAGCCGTCCACGGCCGACTCCACCAGCTCGCCCACACGCGCGTAGAGGTGCGGCAAGGAAACCGCAGCCAAGTTCTGCGCGACCATGTCGGTCTGCTCGAGAGTGTAGTCGACCACTTCCTCGAGGTGCTGCACGATCAGGTCCGTCCTCTGCGTGCACACCTCCGTCATCGCCTTGACCGGGGAAGGAGAGCTCAGCGGGAACAGCTCGAACAAGCCCACCGCATCCAAAGGCTCTGGCTCCGGCAACCTCTCATTGGCGGGCAGCGCAGCCGAAATGGAGCCAGCCTTCACGCCGGACACGAGCGCTTGGCGCAAACCGATCAGCTCGCCGACCACGCGGCGGGCATCGGTGCGCGCGTCGTCGACAATCTCGGAGAACTCGGCCAAGCAGTCGTCGGTAAGCTCCCCGTCGTAATCTGCGATGGCTTCGGCAATGTGCTCGATGTACTCCGCGACCTCGTCGCCGATGTTGTAAACCTCTTGGGTCAACTCGCGGTGGCGCAGCGTCGCGGCGGTCCGGTGCACACTGGCCCCCTTCAACTCAAGTCACATTATGGCGTTCGAGCGTTGACTCTAGGCCAGAGCTTCACAGCGTTTTGTACGGCGCGCCGAGACCTACCCGTAAAGCTTCCGCATTTGGTGCGCGAAGTGGTCCAGAACCACCGGGCGCTTCACCTTCAACGTGGCGGTGAGCTCGCCGTCTTCCTCGGTGAGGTCGCGCGGGAGAATCCGGAATTTCTTGATCTGTTCAGCCTTGCTCACCGACTGGTTCACGCGGTTGATCGCATCCTGCATGATCACCGCCCACTCGTAGCGCGCCCCCGACAGCAGCGCGATTCGATCACCTTTCTCCACCCCGATGCCGATGAGTCCTTTGGCGACCTTCCGCACATGCGCAACGAATTCCGCCGCCGTCACATCGGCCCAGTCATGCTCACCGGGGCGCGAAAATAGGACGATATCCGGATTCTTCTCAGCGGTGGCCACCAGCGCCGAGTAGCAATTCTCGTCGGGAGCGACCTCGAAGCCAGCGGGAACAGTGTAAGTGGTCACAAAAAGCCTCCTTCACGGCAAATACTTTCTATCTACAAAGTAGTTGCTGTAAAGGAGGCTCGTAGCGGTTTTAGCGGTACATGCGCTCGATCTGCTTCTCGAAGTTCTCCATGACCACGTTGCGCTTCACCTTCAGCGTCGGAGTGATCTCGCCTTCTTCCTCGCTCAGGTCGCGGGTGAGAATGCGGAATTTCTTGATCTGCTCGGCGTGACTGACGGTCTTGTTCGCCTCGTTGACCACGTTCTGGACGGCTGCGCGCAGCTCGGTCGTCTTCACCAGTTCCTTCAGAGGACGGCTTTCCAGGCCGTTGTCCGCTTGCCAACGGCGCAGCTCGTCTTCGTCGATGGTGACCAAGAGACTGACAAACGGCCTGCCGTCGCCCACCACGACCGCCTGGGAGATCAACGGATCGGAACGCATGATGTCTTCCATCGGCCCAGGCGAGACATTCTTGCCGCCGGCGGTGACGATCAGGTCCTTCTTGCGACCCGTGATTTTCACGTAGCCCTCATCGTCGATCTCGCCGAGGTCACCGGTCACAAACCAGCCGTCGACAAGCGCTTCGTTCGTGGCTTCCTCGTTGTTCCAGTACCCCTTGAACACGCCGTCGCCCTTGAAGCAGATTTCCCCGTCCTCGTTGATCTTGACGGAGTAGCCGTTATTCGGCTTGCCGACGGTGCCGATCTTCGTACCGCCCGGGTAGTTCACGCAGGCGGCCGCCGCCGTCTCGGTGAGGCCATAGCCTTCGTAGATCGGGATGCCCATTCCGCGGAAGAAGTGGAGCAAATCGGTGGAAATCGCGGATCCACCTGAGATGGCGAGCTGAGCCTTGCCGCCAACAGCCTCGCGCAACTGCTTGTAGACGAGGCGGTCGAAGATCTTGTGGCGCACACGGGAACGCAGCGAAAGACGCGCACCGGAGTCCATCGCCTTGGAGTGCTCGATGGCGACCTTCTCCGCCTCGAGGAAGGTCTTCGCCTTGAATGCGGAACCTTCCGCCGCCTTGTTGTAGGCGCCGTCGCGCACCTTCTCGAACACCCGCGGAACGCCGAGCAGCATCTCCGGCTCGAAACGCTGCAGCGCCAGCGTGAGGGTGCGCATGTCCGACCAGTGCGCCTGGTGCGCACCGCCGATAGCGCTCGCGAGAGCGACCGAACGCGCCAAAACATGCGCCAGCGGGAGAATCGTCATGTAGTGAGTGGCGTCTTTGTCGTTGATCAGGTAGCCGATCTTGTTGGCCAGCAGAGCGTTCGCCTGCGACGCCCACACCAGGTGGGTGAGGATGCAGCCCTTCGGGCGGCCGGTCGTGCCCGAGGTGTACACCAGCGACGCCAGATCATCGTGCTTGATATTCGCGATGCGCTCGTCGATCACGGAGTCCTCGACCTCACGGCCGTCCGTGGTCAAAGCGCCAATCGCACCGGTGGCGAACGACAGCGAACGCGTCAGCTGGGACGGAGATCCTTCGAGGCGCGGCGTGCCGTCCTCGCGCAGAATCAGGTAGTCATACAGGTGGCGGTTCCGCTCACTATCGGTGATCACGAGCTTCGCGCCGGAATCCTCCGCAATCCACTGCACCTGGTGCTCGGACGACGACGGGTACACCGGCACGCTCGCCGCACCCGCCGCCCAGATGGCGTAGTCCAGCAGCGCCCATTCGTAGCTGGAGTCCGCCATCAGAATGACGCGATCGCCCTGCTCCACCCCATTGGCGACAATGCCTTTAGCGACAGCGCGGACCTGCTTGGCAAAGTCCTCGCCCGTCACCTGCACCCAGTCGCGCCCCTCCGGGCGGGAGAAGAAGGTCTGATCAGGATGCTTCTCGCATTTCTCCAGCATCATCGTCAGACAGTTGTCTCCGGGTGCCAGCGTGAATTCAGCAGGCTTAGTGAAGACTTTGGATTCTTGTGCGGTCACGGTGAAACCTCCCTCGGTGTGGGCTATCTAACACTGACCGTACTACCGCCCCATATGTCACCGCTCACCAGCACCGACACTTTTCACCAGGAAATCTGTGGGCGCGTTCATTCTTTGGCACAATGACGTGTTGTGGCTGATATGGAACTGCTCGAGCAACTCGCTACCGCCTACGGTTTCAGTTTGACCTACCGGGGCCAGAACAACGAGATCGTGGCCTCGCCGCGCGGGTCGCTCGTCCACCTACTCAAAGCGCTCGACGTTCCGCTTTCTGACGACCCCGCGCCCGAGGAGCTCACCGAAGCCCTCCACGCGTGGCGCACCCACTGGGCCACCCGCCCACTACCCCCGGTCGTCATCGCACGCGAAGGTCGCGAGACTTATTTCAACGTCCACGTCCCAGAGGGCGCCCCCGCCAACGTGACCATCACGCTGGAAGACGGAACCACATCCACTGCCTACCAGGACGAGAACTGGGCCCCGCCGACGGAAGGATGGGGAGAAGCTACCTTCCACACCCGGGGCGATCTGCCGACCGGCTGGCACACCATCCACCTCGAATCGGACGGTATCGACGAGACCTGTTCCCTTGTGGTCACCCCGCAGGTGATCCGCCGGAATCTCGAGCTCCTCAACAACCCCGCCTACGGCGTCATGGCCCAGCTCTATTCGGTGCGCTCCGAGCATTCCTGGGGTATCGGCGACTTCTACGACCTGGGAAAGCTCGCAAAGGTATTGGCCCGCAACGGCGCAGAGTTCCTTCTGATCAACCCCGTCCACGCGGCTCAACCCCTTCCGCCGATCGAGGATTCCCCGTACCTGCCGACGTCCCGCCGCTTCATCAACCCCATCTACATCTCGGTCGAGGACGTTCCCGAATACAAGCTTCTCGACGCCGACACCCGCGAAGACATCGAAGAGTTGGCAGCCGAGTTCAAAGCCCTCAACACCTCGTCCGACTTCATCGAGCGAAACCCGATCTTCGATGCGAAACTGGCCGCCCTCAACGAACTCTTCTATGTTTTCGAAGAGTCCGGGGACCACGAGGCATTCGACGCATTCGTCGAATTCGAAGGACAAGGCCTCCTCGAATACGCCCGGTGGTGTGCAAAACAGGAACTCGGCGTCGACTCTGACGACCTTCCCCGCTTCTACATGTGGCTACAGTTCGTCGCGGACAACCAGAGGAAAGCAGCCCAGCAGGCAGCTCTCGACGCCGGCATGTCCATCGGCATCATGACCGACCTCGCCGTTGGCGTTCACCCCGGCGGATCGGACGCCCACACTCTGCGAAAAGTCTTGGTCGAACAAGCCTCCGTCGGCGCCCCGCCCGACGCGTACAGCCAGCACGGTCAAGACTGGTCCCAGCCCCCGTGGAACCCGTTCAAACTCGCGGAGAATGGATATGTTCCCTGGCGCGAAATGCTCCAGACCGTGCTGCGCCACTCCGGCGGCATCCGCGTCGACCACATTCTGGGCCTGTTCCGTCTCTTTTGGATCCCGCGCATGGGCACCCCGGCCGAGGGCGCCTACATGAATTACGACCACGAGGCCATGCTCGGCATTCTCGCGCTGGAGGCTGACCGGGCAAATGCCGTGGTTGTGGGCGAAGACTTGGGCACCTTCGAACCGTGGGTCCAAGAGGAGCTGCGCGACCGAGGAATCTTGGGCACCTCCGTCATCTGGTTCGAGCACTCCCCCACCGGCGAAAGGCCGATGCAGCCGCAGGAGTACCGCAACCTCGCGCTGTCGTCAGTGGGCACCCACGATCTCCCGCCGACCGCCGGCTACCTGTCCGGTGCCCACAATGAACTGCGCCACCAGCTCGGCTTGATGGACGATTCTTTCGAGGAGATGGATGCCCAAGATATCGCCTGGCAGTCCCACGTCCTCAACACCGCCCGCGAGCACGGTTATTTTGCAAACACCCCGCTCGCCGACACCGACTTCGACGGACTCGGAAGAGAAGAACGCGGAGACGTCGACGAATTGGTGCTGGGGTTGACCCGCTTCATCGCCGACACCGGCTCAGCTTTGACCTGCACCAACCTCGTCGACATGGTCGGCGACACCCGCATCCAGAATCAGCCGGGCACGAATGCTGAACAATACAAAAACTGGTGCGTTCCCTTGAGCGACAAGGACGGAAACGCCGTGCTCATCGAGAACTTGGAAAATATCGACCTCTTCCACAAGGTCGCCGAAGCGAGTTCTAGAACAGCCCGATAATCCCCATCACCAGCACGAGTGCGATGAGCACCCACAGTGCCTGGGTGACGCGGGAGCGGGGGTACTTCCTGCGCGCCTTCGGGAGCTTCATGTCCTCTTTGCGCAGGTCCTCGGGGTTAGCCATGGGTTCCTACTCTACGTCACCACTCAGGACGGCAGCCAGCCAGTCCACCAGCCTGAGCATTCCGACAGCCGCACACACAGCGACCGGCAGCGCCAACACCAAGACAATGGGCAGTTGGAGCCACGGACTTGCCTGCGTCAGTTCGATCATGTCGCTTAAGCTTAGGCCTCATGAGCTCTCCCGTTGAAGTGACGTGCCCCGCCGGGACTGTAATCGGAACATCCGACGGGAGCATCTCCACCTTCCACTCCATTCCTTTCGCCCACTTCCCCGCCCGCTTCGACGATGCAGAAATGGCGCCGAAAGGAGAATTGATCGACGCCCAAAAAGCAAACCCGAACACAGTCGCCCTCACCATCGTCGCGCCGAAACGCGCTAAGGACGCCCCCGTCATCGTCCACATTCACGGCGGCCGCTTCGAGATGGGCAGCCACGAAGACGAGGCATCGCCGGGAAAAAGACTCGCCGAAAACGGCGTCATTCTCGTGCGCATCGGCTACAGGAAAAAGCTTGAGGGCCTCGTTCCTTTCCCGGACGACCAGCCACACCATTTCCGCGCGGTCGACGAGGTCAATCTCGGTCTCGAGTGGGTCCAGCAGAATATCGAGTCTTTCGGCGGCGATCCCACCAATGTCACGCTCACCGGCCAGTCCGCCGGCGCCGCGATCGTGCTGTGGCTCATGCGCAAAGACCATTACCGCGGCGCGTTCAGACGGGCAATCGCGATGTCCCCCGCCTTTCCCCACAAGAATTTCCGTCAGAGAAAATCCTCGCTCCGGATCCCCACCACACGCACATGGCTCAACAGGGCAAACCAAAAAACGCTCGAGCGCGCCTACCAAAGGGTGCGCCGCCGCTACCCCACCGACATGGCTCTTGGTCCCACTCCCCTCCAGCCAGAAGAGATGGCTGACATTCCCCTCGTCATTTCCTCCCACGACAAAGAATTCCAGCACCCGATCATTGGAAAGAGATTGACCAACAAGATCGTGCTGCGCTGGGTCAAGAAGGTCGTCGACAACGCCCCAGGAAAAGTCTGGCACGTCAAGTTCACGAAGAACTCACGGCATTGCGACGAGCTTTTTCCGCTTTTCGACGGCCCCCTCACCCCCTGGCTCGTCGACTATGCGAAAACAGGCGACCCCAACCTCACTCCGGAAACTGCTCTAGCTCTTCCACCAGCCACGGCGAAAAGATGAAGGGAACCCTCTCAACTGCTTCCTTCAGGTTTTCCATCGAGACCCACTCGAACTCACAGACCTCGTCCGGATTCGGATTCAGCTCTCCGTCCACTTCCGCGAAGAACACCGGACAGATCTCGTTCTCCACGATTCCCGACGCATCCACCGCGCGGTAGCGAAAACTGGGAAGCACCGACTCAATCTTCTTAACGGTCGTGCCCAACTCTTCAGAAGCCCTTCTGACCAGCGCATCCTCGAAAGTCTCGTCTGGGCCCGGATGCCCGCAGAAACTGTTGGTCCACACTCCCGGCCACGTCAGCTTATTCAATGCCCGACGCGTCAGGAGCACGTTTCCGCAATCGTCGAAAAGCCATGCTGAAAATGCAAAATGAAGAGGAGTACTAGCTGTATGCACCTCCGCTTTAGGCGCAGTCCCCGCCTTGTGTCCGTCTTCGGTGCACAGCACCACGAGCTCGTCCACTAGTTGTTCAGATTCCCTTCAAAGACGACGTTTCCAATCTTGAACGTGGCGTCGGAAAGATTGCCCGAACTCACGTCGAATGCATACTGCACATTCATGGTCGCGCCCTTGCCCAGCGGAAGATCCAGTCCTTCCATCTCGATCCCCGCGTCCTCAGCGCTGAGGCGGCTGGCACTCTCTTCACCGCCGCGGTACTTCAGTTCCGGTTCACCGAGCGCTTCCGGCGGCATGATGTTGTCCGAGTGGTTCGTCACGGCGACGGTGACCACGGTGCCGCCGTTCGGCGCATAGTTGGTTCCCTGCCACTTGTAGGAGACGTCCATGCCAGGATCCTCGACGCTCTCGCCGCTGATCTCGTCGGTGGTCTTCGGCTCGGCGCTGTGCGTCTCGAATTCCTCCGGCTCCTCCGTCGGCGTCGCCACACCCGTGGTCGGGGTGAGCGAGCTTTCCTGGTCGACGACCCCGTCGTCCCCGCACCCGGCGAGCAAAAGCGTTGAAGATACTGCCGCGATGGTGCAAAGCGCCTTGCGCATGATGTGCCTCCCTGTCGACGAAACTTCAACTCACTTTACAGTGGAGTCCGTGCAGCCACTATTCCGAGTCATCCGTAGCGCGTCCGCTCTTTGGCCTTATTACGTCGGCATTATCGTCGTTTCTTCGGTCACCGCGGCGCTCAACCTTGTGTCCCCGTTCATCATCCGCGAGGCCACCGACACGATTGTCGAGGGGAAAGATCTCGACCCCATTGTCTGGCTCGCAATCGCTTTGTTCGCGGCCTACTCCGCGAACACTTTGATGCAGAATTTCGGCGGCTATTTGGGCGATGTCGTCGCCGCGCGGATCCGGCAAACATTATCGACCCGGTATTTCGCCAAGCTGCTGTCTCTGCCCCAAAGCTACTTCGACGGCCAAGTGACGGGCACGATCATTGCGCGTCTCGACCGTTCGATCATGAATATCACGCAAACGGTCCAGAGCTTTTCCAACACTCTGCTGCCGATGCTCCTGCAGGTGATTGCCATTTTGGGCATCACCGCATTCTTCTACTGGCCACTCACACTCCTCCTTCTCGCCCTGTTCCCCATCTACCTCGCCCTCACCGCGATGACGTCGAAGAGGTGGCAGAGATTCGAGAATGGCAAGAACGAGCAGATCGACCTCGCCAACGGCCGCTTCGCCGAGGTCGTCGGCCAAGTCAAGGTCGCCAAATCATTTGTTTCCGAGACCCGGGAACTACAGAAATTCGGCGACCATTACGGAAAAACCATCGACCTCACCCGGCCCCAGTCCCGCTGGTGGCACGGAATGGACATCGCCCGCGGCATGGCGATGAACGCGGTCTTCCTCGGCATCTACCTCATCCTGTTCATCCAGACCTACAACGGCCGCTTCTCAATCGGGGACATGGTCATGCTCATCCAGCTGGTCACGATGGCGCAGCAACCAGTCCAGATGATGAGCTGGCTCGTCGATTCCGCCCAGCGCGCCATCGCCGGCTCCCGCGACTACTTCAAAGTGATGGACCAACCCGTCGAAGAGTCCGCAAACTCCCAGGTCGTCGCAGCCACCGACGCCGCTGACGTTCCTGTTCTGGACACCACGCCCATCAAGCCGCTGCCCGCTGCCGAACCGATGATCAGCTTCGACGACGTCACATTCGCCTACAACGACGAAGAGCCAGTCCTCACCGACATCTCCTTCTCCGCCCGCCACGGAGAGAAGATCGCGCTCGTCGGCGAGTCCGGCGGCGGAAAATCCACGCTGGTCAACCTCATTTTGGGCCTGTACCCCATCACCGAAGGCAAACTCTCCGTCTGCGGCACAGACATCGGCACCGCCGATATCGAGCGCGTCCGCGCTTCCGTCGGCGTCGTCTTCCAGGAGCCCGCCCTGTTCTCCGGCACCATCCGCGAAAACATCGCGTATGGAAATCCAAACGCGACCGACGAACAGATCAACGAGGTCGCCAAGCGCGCCAACGCCCACACCTTCATCTCCAGCTTCGCCGACGGATACGACACGGTGATCGGAGAACGCGGACTCCGCCTTTCCGGCGGCCAAAAACAGAGAGTCGCCGTCGCCCGCGCGATGCTCAAGGATGCCCCGCTGCTCGTCCTCGACGAGGCCACCTCCGCGCTCGACACCAAATCCGAACGCGCCGTCCAAGCCGGGCTCGATGAACTCATGAAAGACCGGACCACCATCATGATCGCCCACCGCTTATCGACGATCGCCTCCGTCGACACCATCATCACCCTCAAAGATGGAAAAATTGACGAGATAGGCACACCTGCCGAGCTCGCCGTCTCCGGCGGAATTTATTCAGAGCTCCTCGCGCTAACCGCGTCGTCGTCTGCCGAAGACCGCAAGCGACTCAAGGCTTTCGGATTCAAAGCGTAGGTTGGGGCCATGCAGTTCCCAGATCTTGAGACCCTCCGCGCCCGCGGCACCCGCAAGTGGACCCAGTTCGGGGACGATGTCCTCCCCTTGTGGGTCGCCGAAAGTGATTTCCCCACCGCCGAGCCGGTCAAGCGCGCAATTCAGACCGCCGTCGACAACGAGACCTTCGGCTACACGCCCGCCCACCACACGCTCGGAAATTCGTTGAGCAATTTCTATGAGGAACAGTACGGCTGGGCACCCGACCCCGAGTGGGTCTTCCCCGTCGCCGACGTGGTCCGCGGCATGCTGCTGGGCATCCAGTACTTCACCAAACCGGACTCTCCCGTCATCGTTCCGGTCCCCTCGTATCCTCCCTTCCTCGAGCTTCCCGAAACCGCCGGCCGCGAGATGGTCGAGGTCGGGGCGAAGGACGGCCTGGATCTCATGGAGATCGACGCCGCCTTCAAGAACGGTGCCGGCTCGATCCTTCTGGCCTCGCCGAACAATCCGTGGGGTTACACGTTCGACGAAGAGGAGCTCGTCCAGATCACCAATATCGCCGACAAATACGGGGCCCGCGTGCTTGTCGACGAGATCCACGCGCCCATTGTCTACGACAGCTCCCACATCTGCGCCGCCAACGTCAGCGACACCGCCGCCAATGTCTGCATCACCGTCACCGCGACCTCGAAAGCGTGGAATGTCGCCGGCCTCAAGTGCGCCCAGATGGTCTTCAGCAATGTGAAAGACGTGGATACCTGGAAGAACCTCACCGGAGTAGCCAAGGACGGCACCGGCACCCTCGGCATTATCGCCGCCCAGGCCTGCTACGATCATGGAAAAGAGGCCCTCGAAGACCAACTTGCCGTCCTCAAATCGAACCGAAACTACTTGATCGACAACCTTCCAGAAGCAATTCCCGGCATCCAGTTCACCCGCCCAGAAGCCACTTACCTCATGTTCCTCGATTTCAGCGGCACTGAGATCAAAGACGAAAAGCCGGCTGCGTGGATTCGTCGAGAAGCGAAAGTCGCGCTCAATGAGGGAGTCACGTTCGGCACTGGCGGTGCGCACCACGCGCGTCTGAATTTCGCCACTAGCCCCGAAATCTTGGCCGAAGCACTCGACCGAATTTCGACCGCTATTGTTGGGGGCCATGGACGCGACTGACGAGCAGGGTTTCCTCATCGAGGCAGACGCCAGCGAATACGATGCCCCCACCCCCGCCCCCGGCAACGAGCCCTGGGAGCGCCCCGATCCCGAGTGGTATAAGGACGCCGTATTCTACGAGGTCCTCGTCCGCGCTTTCTACGACCCAGACAACACTGGTTCCGGCACGCTGAAGGGTGTCGAGGAAAAGCTCGACTACCTGCAGTGGCTCGGTGTCGACTGCCTGTGGCTCCCGCCGTTCTACGACTCGCCCCTGCGCGACGGCGGTTACGATATCCGCGATTTCCGCAAGGTCCTCCCGGAATTCGGCACCGTCGAGGACTTCGTTTCGCTTATCGACGCCGCCCACAAACGCGGCATCCGCATCATCACCGACTTCCCCATCAACCACACTTCCGATTCGCACCCGTGGTTCCAGGAGTCCCGCCGCGACCCGAGCGGCCCATACGGCGATTTCTACGTCTGGTCGGACACTCCCGCCCCGTACACGGATGCACGCATCATCTTCATCGACACCGAAGAGTCCAACTGGACCTACGACCCGGTGCGCAAGCAGTACTTCTGGCACCGCTTCTTCTCCCACCAGCCGGACCTCAACTACGACAACCCAGACGTCCAAGACGCCATCCTCGACGTGATCCGCTTCTGGCTCGGCCTCGGCATGGACGGTATCCGCCTCGACGCCATTCCCTACCTGTACGAGAGAGAAGGAACGAACTGCGAAAACCTGCCGGAAACGCACGAATTCATCAAGCGCGTGCGCAAGCTTTTCGACGAAGAGTACCCCGGTCGTTTCCTCCTCGCCGAGGCCAACCAGATGCCCGACGAGGTCGTCCAGTACTTCGGCGACAGCGACGAATGCCAGATGGCTTTCCACTTCCCGGTGATGCCGCGCATCTTCATGGGAATCAGCCAAGAATCTGCGCAGCCCATCATCGACATCCTGCGCGAGACCCCCGATATTCCGGAGTCCGCCCAGTGGGGCATCTTCCTCCGCAATCATGACGAGCTCACCCTCGAGATGGTCTCCGAGCAGGAGCGCGACGTCATGTACACCACCTTCGCCACCGACCCCCGCATGCGCGCGAATGTCGGCATCCGCCGCCGCCTCGCTCCCCTCCTCGGCGGCCACCGCGACCGTCTCGAGCTCGCGCACGCCCTTCTCCTCTCACTTCCCGGCTCCCCGTTCCTCTACTACGGCGACGAGATCGGCATGGGCGACAATATTTGGCTCCCCGACCGCGACGGCGTCCGCACCCCGATGCAGTGGAATGCCGACCGCAACGGCGGCTTCTCCCGCACCGATCCCGAGCGCCTTTACCTTCCCGCCATCCGCAACGACACCTACGGCTACCAGGCCGTCAACGTCGAATCCCAGATGGGGCGGGAAAACTCACTCCTCCATTGGGTCCGCGAGCGCGTGCACATCCGCAAGCAATACAAGGCCTTCGGCCGCGGCGACTACCAGGAGGTCGAGCACTCCAACCCGCGGGTTCTCGCCTTCATCCGCGAGTACGACGGAGAAAGAATCCTTTGCGTCAACAACATGAGTTCGCTGCCCCAGCCGGTCGAAATGAACCTGTCGCACCTCGCCGGCGTCGTTCCGCGCGAGCTGTCCGGCAACGTCGAGTTCCCCGCCATCGGCGAGCTTCCGTGGCTGGTCACCCTCGCCCCGCACGGCCACTTGTGGTTCGACATTTCCTAGTTTCGTTTTCTCGTTGGAGCTGATCATGGACCTGAAAAACACCCGATTTTATGGCTCGAAATCAGAGGAGATTCTGAGCCAAAAAGTTGTCGCTGAGATTCCGGCCGCAGACTATCGTTGGCAGATCCTCGAGGTCGACCACGGAAAAATCGACCACTACCAGGTCCTCACCTCCGGCGACGACGATGTTCTCGACACGTCCGAAGGCGCCAAGACTTACCTCGAGCACCTCGCCGATTTCGGCGACATTTCGGGCGATATGTCAGGGAAAACTGCCACCCCTCTAGGTGCCGACCAGTCGAACACGTCCCTCGTGGTCGACGACGAGTGGATCCTGAAAGTTTTCCGCAAGCTCGAAACCGGCCTGAATCCCGATGTCGAACTTCTGACCGCAATTGCCGATTGCCCCCACGTCGCCGGTGTCCGCGGCCACCTCAGTCGGGACGGCCGAACCCTCGCCATGATGCAACAGCTCATCCACGACGGCCGCGACGGTTTCCAGCTCTCGCTCGACCCCGGCCTGCGCAGCGAAGACCACCTCGGCGAGGCGATCCGGAACGTGCATAGTGCCCTGTCCGAAGCCTTCGGCACCGAGTCAGTTCCTGGCTCGCAGATCCGCGATTCCCTCAATGCGCATCTCGACGAGATCCTCACTCAAACCGATGCCCTGTCCGATTTCGAGGGCAATTTGCGGGAAATTTACTCACGGATTTCCGACGATGCGGTCGAGATCCAAAGGATTCACGGCGACCTGCACCTTGGACAGACGCTCCTTTCCGGGGATCGTTGGTATCTGATCGATTTCGAGGGTGAACCTGCCCGCCCCCTCGAGCAGCGCCGGCTTCCCGACCATGCTTTGCGCGATGTCGCCGGCATGGTTCGCAGCTTCGGGTATGCGCATGCGATGGGGGGAAAGGCTGACGTCGATAAGCTTCTTGCTGGCTACGGCATCACTCCCGATCCAATCCTGGATGCGTATATTGCAGACAAGGCTGCGTACGAGGTCGTTTACGAGGCGAATAACCGTCCCGACTGGGTCGAGATTCCGCTGAGCGCGATCCGCGAATTGTCCTAATCTTCCTCCGGCGGCGGTTCATAGCTCGGTATCGGCTGCGGGTGGAACGGGAATCGGAGCCCGAATTTCTCCTCCAATTCCTGGAGCTTGTCGATGCAAGTCGCGTAATCGAAGTCCTGCTCGAAATCGTCCAGGACCTTGTGGCACTGAGCGAAAAATCGTGCATTTTCACGCTTGAGGCGCTTGACGTCGTCGAGCGAACGCGACCACTTCGGGTTCGTCGGGGTGGTCTGGTCTGCCAGCATTCCGTTCGGCTCGACCTTGGCATACGTGCCGTCCGAGAAGAACCAGACGATCTCGCCGGTGACCGGGTCCGGGATGTAGAAGGCGAGTCGGTCAGTCTTCATGTTGTGGTGGTGTTGGCACAGGCAGTAAAGGTTGTCGGCGTTGGTGAGGCCGCCCTCGTCGTATGGGATGCGGTGGTCGAGCTGGCAGCTCCAGGCATCGCGCTCGCAGCCGGGATAGACGCACGTTCCGTCGCGGCCGCGGACATACGCCTTGACCTTGTCGGGAGCGACGTAGCCGGCGACGGTGTGAGCGGCGGCTCCGTCAAGGTCGATGACGCTGATATTGAAGGAATGGAACATTTCGGTGCCGACTGCGCCCGACCAGCCGAAGCGGGGGATGAATACCGGCTTGGAAGTGTCGACAGTTCCATCCCTGTTTTTCGGCGCGTAAGCGAAGATGGTGGCCGGAAGTTCGGCAGAAATGCGGCCGGTGAGGAGCTTAAGGGCCGCATCGGCGTCCGAGAGGCCGTGTTTCCGAGCCGCCGCGGTGATAGAGGACTGTGTTGCCGCCATCGTGGCGTTATCCGCAGAGAACGTCAGTGCAGCGAGGCCGACTCCCGACGGGTCGGGGTGGAAATCGAGTTGGCCGAAGCCGGGCGGGGTCTCGCCGCGCTTCTTCTTTTTCTCCGCGTCGAACGCCACCGAGCAGTCCAAGGTGGCCATCAGCTGATTGAGCTGCCGGGTGATCATGTACGGCGTGGGCAGCTGCTGGTTTGCACTTTTAGGAGTGAACAGGCTGACGAGCAGCTCGTCGATCTGGGCGTAGTCGTCGGGGTCTGCATCGTTGCCGAGGCGGTTCACCGCTTTCTCGATGGCCCACAGGCGCTTGATGTCCAGGCGCTGATGCTCGTCCTGGAGTTCGCGCAACTTCGGCAGCTGCTGGAGGGTCATGTACGCGAACATGCCCTCTTTCACATCGCGGGGTGTCAGGCCGGTGCTGATGCTCACCGCGGTGACCTCTGCGTCCGCGTCGTGGGAGCCGAGGAATTCATCGCGTGTTGCGTAAACACCGAAGATGGCGTGCTGGGCGCGCCGCAAATGGATGCCGGCGGCGGTCATGGGGTCGTCGGGATTCTCGCTCGCGAAGAACGGTTCGGCGGGCGGGTCGGGCGCTTCGACTAGGGCGCTCATGGTCTGCTCCTTTCTGGCCAGTACGAGGGGTCGGTGTGGGTGTGGATTCAGAGCGTTTCCCAACCCCCTTTGAAACGTCTGTGCGAACATCATGGCAAACAACCCGAACACCGAGCCGGCAGAAGATCCACACTTATCCACAGTTCCGCCTGTCTGTTCGAACACCATTTCACAAATCGCAGGCCACACCGGAACGAGGGTGAGGGAATTTCGAACAGCAATGGGCCGTCGATAGGCAAATTTTTCATGTAATGGGATTCTGTTCCGTGGCATGAGATGATAGGGTGACCCCTACGATTTGTTCATTTTCCTAGGGAGGCCCAATGTCTACTGCTGTTTCAAGCGGCAAGAAAGCGTCGACAAGCGCGATCGTGATCACGGCGCTCGCGCTGTTCTCGATGTTCTTCGGCGCCGGAAACCTCATCTTCCCGCCCATGCTCGCTGTTCAGGCGGGCGAAAACTTCTGGCCGGCGATTCTCGGCTTCCTCACCACGGGTGCGCTGCTGCCGGTGCTCGCGGTGGTCGCGATTGCGCTGTCGGGCTCAAACGTGCGCGACCTCGCGCAGCGCGCCGGCACGCTTTTCGGCGTGGCTTTCCCGGTCCTCGCGTATCTCTCCATCGGTGCGTTCTACGCGCTCCCGCGCACCGGCGCCGTGTCTTTCGAGGTGGCGGTGACCCCGCTGTTCGGCTGGGACAGCACGGTCAGCAAGGTGATCTTCAACATCGTCTTCTTCGGAATCGCTCTCGCACTCTCCTGGAACCCGACGCGGATCACCGACACGCTGGGCAAATTCCTCACGCCGGCACTGGTGACGCTGCTGGTCATCATGATCGGCATGGCCATCTTCACGATGACCAACCAGCACTACGCGCCAAGCGAGGACTTCGCGACGAACGCATACGCGTCGGGCGTTCTCGAGGGCTACCTGACCATGGACTCGATCGCTGCTCTCGCGTTCTCCATCGTCGTCATCGCGTCGCTGCGCAATAAGGGGTTTGCCGAGGGCAAGCCGCTGGTCCGCAGCACGATCCTCGCGGGCCTGGGCGCCAGCGTTTTGCTCGCGCTGATCTACCTGGGACTCGGGCTGATCGGCCGCGCGATGCCGGACGCACTCCAGTACGACTCCGGCGCACCTTTGCTTGCCGACGCCGCGTTGCAGCTCATGGGCCGCCCCGGCCAGACCGTCTTCGCTCTGATCGTCGTGCTCGCATGCTTGACCACAGCGATTGGCCTGATCACCTCCACAGGCGAGTACTTCTCCCAGCAGTTCGCCGGCTCGTACCGCACTTGGGCGGTCACCTTTGCCGTGGCCTCCGCCATCATGGCGACGCAAGGCCTGGACTTCGTGATCTCGATCGCCGGCCCGGTCGTCGGCTTCCTGTACCCACCGGCGATCACCCTGATCTTCGTCACCTTGGTTGAGCCGCTTTTCCGCCGCCGCACCCGCCTGCGCTGGGGCTTCTTCCTGCCGATCTGGGTCGCTGTCATCTGGTCGCTCATCAACACCTTCATCTCGCTGGGATGGGCTGCCGATGTGCTGTCCCCGCTCGTCGACTGGTCACCTCTGCAGGCTAACGACCTCGGTTGGATGCTGCCGACGGCGGTGGCGTTCGTGATCGGTGCGGGCATTGATATCGCTAAGCCTCATGCTCCGCTGGAGATCGGCACGCAGGTGACGGTCGATGGAGAGACGATCGAAGAGGCCGAAGCCCACAACGCGTAACAAGAAATAAAGCGGCCTCCTTCCGCGTTGGGATTGACTGAGAAACGATCCCAACTGGAAGGACCACAATGACCCCGCTTTCCCTGCTCGATTTCTGCACCGTCCGCGAGGACGAGACTCCCGGCCAGTCCATGGAACGCTCCGTGCAGCTGGCGCAGACGGCGGAGAAGCTGGGGTACAGCCGCGTCTGGTACTCCGAGCATCACAACATGCCGTCGATCGCGTCGTCGTCGCCGGCGGTGCTCATCGCCCACATCGCCGCCAAGACCGAGAAGATCCGTCTCGGTGCTGGCGGCGTCATGCTTCCCAACCACTCCCCGTATGTGATCGCGGAACAGTTCGGCACCCTGGCGGAGCTGCATCCGGACCGGATCGACCTCGGCCTGGGACGCGCCCCGGGAACCGACCAGAACACGCTGGGAAGAGCCCTGCGGCGCGATCCCCGCGCGGCCGAGAGTTTTCCGAACGACGTGCTGGAGTTGCAGGGCTACCTCGCTGGCGAGCCAGTCGTCCCGGGCGTGACGGCGGTGCCGGGCGCGGGAACGAATGTGCCGCTGTACATCCTCGGCTCGTCGATGTTCGGGGCCACGTTGGCGGCCAAACTTGGCCTTCCCTATTCTTTTGCCTCCCACTTCGCGCCGACGCACTTGGAAGAGGCGACGACGTACTACCGCGAGAATTTCCAGCCATCCGAATACTGCAGCGAACCGTACGTGATCGCGGCGGTGAACGTGACGGCGGCCGACAGCGAGGCGGACGCGGCGCGCCAGTCGGAGCTTGTTCGCAGATCCCGGGTCAAAGCATTTGTGGGACGCCAGGGGCGGACGCTGACTGAAGACCAGGTAGATGCGGTCTTGAACTCGCCGCAGGGCCAGCAGATCGTCGGCATGCTGCGCTACACCGCGCAGGGAACGGACGAGCAGGTCGGTGAGTACTTGGAGGGGTTCGCAAAGCATTCAAAGGCCGACGAATTGATGCTCTCCTTCCAGGCACCGACGCATGAGGAAGTGCTGCATTCGATGGCCATCACAGCAACGCTTATGTAGCTGAACCTATGCATATAAAGGTTCGCTTCAGGCTCAAGCCCAGTAATATATTCAACAATTAGTGGCAACGTGAGAGCCTGGAGAATCGCCATAGCACGCCAACAACATGAGGAAATCGCGCGGTACCTCCGCGACCTGATCCACGACGGCGTACTCGTCCCCGGCGATCCCCTCCCCTCCGAAGCAGAACTCTGCGAGAAATTCGACACCTCACGCGGGCCCGTGCGCCAAGCGGTCGCAGCGCTACGCGGCGACGGACTCATTTCTTCGGGGCGCGGTCGACGCTCGCTGGTATTGGAGGCGCCGAAAGTGAACAGCTTCGACGCGCTGATTTCCACCACGTCCCTCCTCCAAGAAGCTAACCAGGAGGCGGGCGATAAGATCCTCCGCGTCGCACGCGAACCAGCAACGCCGACGATCGCAGAGCTACTGAACCTCGAGATCAATGATCCGGTCGTCGAGATCGTCCGGGTCCGCACGGCGAACGAAACCCCTGTGCTCATCGAGAGGCTGGTGTTTCCATTCACAATCGGTGAGCGCTTTTTGACGTTGGAGCCAGGGGCCGAGGCTTTGCACGACCAGCTTTTCGACGGCGGCGTGGTCATCGACAACGCGTCCCGCACCGCACAGGTGTCCACGGCGACTGCCCACCAGGCAGAGCTTTTGGGCATCGCCGAAGGAGAGCCGGTGTGGAAGCTTGAGATGCGGGCTTCCACCTTCCAAGGCGAGCCCGTCGAATACGCGGAGAATATCTACCGCGGCGATGTGGTCAAGGTCGAATTGAGCAGCGTGCGGGGCGCGTCCATCCCGCTGAAGTTTGAGATCACCGCAGCGCACGAATAGCCTTTTGCTCATGAGAGCAAGAGGTGCCGTGGTGGCGGTGCTTGCGGTCGGATCGCTGTCGGCATGTTCCGCTGGCAGTACGGCATCGAACGTCGGCCGCATTGAACCTGAAAGTGTCGTCGTGGGCACAACATCCGCGCCCGCCTCGCTCGACTTCACAACCACGGGCGGCGCGGCCATTCCTCAGGCGCTCATGGGCAACGTGTACGAGACGCTCGTGCTTATCGACGACACCGGTACGCCCCAGCCCCTTCTCGCCGAGAGCTGGGACGTGAGCGAGGACCGCACTGAGTATGTTTTTCACCTCAAAGACGGGGTCACCTTTTCCAACGGCGAGAGATTCACCGCCGAGACGGCCGCGTTTTCCATCGATTATGTGCAAAATGAGTGGACGAACGGCCTTGCGAAGCAGATGAATCCGGTCAGAGATGTCGAGGCTCTCGATCCACTGACTCTGAAGGTGACATTGGAGTCTCCATCCAATAGTTGGTTGTGGTCGATGGGGACGTTGACGGGGGCGATGATGGCGCCGGAAGGCGTCGATAAGCTGGCCACCGATCCTGTGGGAACCGGGCCGTACGTGGTCGACCGTTTCGCGCTCGGCGAGTCGATTTCTTTTGATGCGCGCGAGGATTATTGGGGCGAGCCGGCGCAGCAGGACGCTGCGATCAGGTACTTTTCGGACGCTGTGTCTTCTGTCAATGCTTTGCGCGTGGGCGATGTCGATGTGCTGTGGGGCTTGCAGGCGCCGGAATTGCTGGAGACACTTCCCGACTCTTTCGGCATCGACGTCGGCACGACGAACGGCGAGGTGCTGCTGAGCTTGAATAACCGGCGTTTTCCATTCGACGACCCGGATGTGCGCCGCGCGGTCGGGTACGCGATTGACCGGGATGCGCTCAACGACGTCGTGTGGAATGGATTAGCGACCGACACTGGCGGCGCCCCAGTGTCCCCGAGCGATCCGTGGTTCACCGGGAAAGACTATTTTCCGTTCGATCCGGACAAGGCGCGGGAATTGCTGCGCGGACGATCTCCGGAAGTGGTGATCACCGTGCCGTCTCTTCCCTACGCGCAAGATGCGGCGGAGCTGATCTTCTCCCAGCTGAAGGATGTCGGCTTCGACGTGAGGCTAGAGACCGTGGAATTTCCCGCGGTGTGGCTGAACCAGGTGCTCCAGCAGGCGGACTACCAGTCATCAATGATCGCGCACGTGGAACCGCGCGATGTGCAGCAATTGTTTTCTCCCGAGTATTACCTCGGGTTCGATTCTGACGCGGTGCGAAGAGATTTCGCGAATGCCGACGCCGGGACGCCGGAAGAGAATGTCGAGTACATGAAGGACGCTGTCGATTCGATCATGGAGGAAGCGGGCGCTGTCACGTTGGCGAATTTGCCCAATATTGTCGTCACGGCGCCCGGCGTGGAGGGTGTGGATCCGACGGTGGTCACCGACGGAATCGACCTTTCGGGGGTGACCAAGCGGTGAAAGCTTTAGTCCGGTTCTTCTCGATGCTCGTCGCGGCGAGCGTCATCATTTTCCTGTTGCTGCGGGCCGTCCCCGGCGACCCGGCGCGGATCGCTTTGGGCGTGACTGCGACCGACGAGGACGTGGCGAAACTAGCGAACCAACTGGGCACGGACAAGCCTCTTTACCAGCAGTATTTCGACTGGATCGGCGGCATGCTCACAGGCAATTTCGGGATCTCGTTGACCAGCAAGCAGGACATCACTCCCCTAGTGATCGACCGGATGCAGGTCTCGCTGATCCTGACGGTGAGCGCCATGGTTTTGTCGATGGCGATCGCGATTCCGCTGGGAACGTATCTGGTCCGGCGCCGCGGGAAGCTGGATACGGCGATCGTGTCGGCCTTGACGCAGGCCGGTATCGCAGTTCCGAGTTTTCTGGTCGGCATTTTGACGGTGGCTGTGTTCTCCGTCTGGCTCGGGTGGTTGCCCGCCAATGGTTGGGTGCCGCCGAATGCGGGATTCGGGGATTTCGTGGCGCACCTTGTTCTTCCGGTGGTGGCTCTGTCGCTCGTTCAGGCGGCGATTCTGACGCGGTATGTGCGCAGCGCCGTCAACGAGGAGTTGGACAAGGACTATGTGCGCACTGCGCGGGCAGTCGGCTTATCGACGAGACAAGCTCTGTACCGGCATGCTTTGCGCAATGCATTTCTCCCGGTTTTGACGGTCACGGGACTGCAGCTCACGACGCTGATCGTCGGTGCGGTGGTGATTGAGAAGGTGTTCGCGCTGCCGGGGCTCGGCTCCATGCTTTTGGATGCTGTGGCGACGCGCGACCTCACCACGGTGCAGACCCTGATGATGCTGCTCGTGGTGTTCACTCTGGCGGTGACGTTGATCGTCGATGTCCTTTATCGCTTCATCGACCCGCGGCTCAGGAGGCAGGCATGAGGAAAATAGTCGGTCTGGTGCTTGTTTCTGTTGCACTTTTTGCCGCCGTTGTGGCGATGGTGTGGACGCCATTTGATCCGGTGCACGCGGTGCCGGGCGAGCGTCTGCAGGGATCGTCGTTGACGCACCTGATGGGAACCGACCAATACGGCCGCGACGTGCTCAGCCGCGTCATGGACGGAGCACGGACGACGCTGACTGTGGCAGTTGCATCGGTGGCGTTGTCGGCGCTGATCGGCGTTCCCCTCGGGGTTGTCGCCGGCATGAAGCGCGGCTGGGTCGAGGGTCTGATCATGAGGACGAATGATTTGCTGCTGGCCTTTCCCGCGCTGCTTCTGGCGATCGTGTTCACTGCTGTTTTCGGCGGCTCGATGTGGATCGTGGTGCTGGCGATCGGCATCGCGGGAATCCCGGGGTTTGCGCGGGTCTCCCGTGTGGGGACATTGCAGGTGATGGCTCAAGACTATGTGCTCTCGGCGAGGATCTCGAAGGTGCCCGGGCTCCTGATCGCGTGGCGGCACGTTTTGCCGAATATTACTTCGACGTTGGCGGTGCAGGTGTCGGTGTCGCTGGCTCTGGCAATTCTGGCGGAGGCGGGGCTGTCGTTTTTGGGCCTCGGCACTCCGGCGCCGTATGCGTCGTGGGGCAGGATGCTGCAGTCGGCGCAGGCGTACCTGTCCACTGCCCCGCACCTGGCGCTGTGGCCGGGCCTGGCCATCGCCGCGACGGTGTTGGGATTCAATCTGCTGGGGGATGCTGTGGCTGACAGGAGGCCGCGATGACTCTCGTGCGCATTGAGAACCTCACCATCGACGGGATCCTGGAGGGGATCTCCTTCGACATTCAGCCCGGCGAAAGGCTCGGGCTGATCGGCGAGTCTGGTTCCGGCAAGTCGATGACGGCGCTGACGATCATGGGGCTGTTGGACGAAAGATTGAAGCCGAGCGGCACCGTGATGCTCGACGGCGCCGACATGATCAATTCGTCCCCGCGGGTGAAGAGGAAGCTGCGCGGCACGAAAGTGGGGATGATCTTCCAGGAACCGATGACTGCCCTGGACCCGCTGATGACGGTCGAACGCCAGGTGGCGGAAGCGTGCTCGCTCGACAAAGCCCGCGAACTTTTGCACGAGGTCGGGGTCGATCGCACCTCGAGCTACCCGCACGAATTGTCCGGCGGACAGAGGCAAAGAGTGTTGATTGCTTTGGCGATTGCAGGTGATCCCGATCTGCTCATCTGCGACGAGCCCACGACAGCGCTGGACGTGGAAGTGCAGCAGCAGATCCTCGATCTGCTGGACAGCCTGGTTCGGGAGCGCGGGATGGCGTTGCTGTTCATCACCCACGACCTCGCCGTGATCAGGAAGATGATCGACCGCGTGATCGTGCTCAAGGGCGGAAGAATCGTGGACCAAAACGCGGATCTGGATGCGCCGAAAGTCGACTACACCGCCCAGCTGGTGGAGGCGTCGAAGCCAAAATCATCAGCAGAAATCCGCGCAACAGGCGAACCGATCATCGAGCTGAAGGACGTGACGTGGCGCCGCGGAAGCACGGTGGCGCTGGACAATGTGAACTTGACTGTTCACGAAGGCGAAAGAGTTGGCATCGTCGGCGGCTCGGGGTCGGGAAAGACGTCCCTGTTGAGGGTCATTTCCGGGTTGAACGAGCCGGATTCAGGCACGGTGCGCGTCGACGGCGACCTGCAGATGGTCTTCCAGGACCCCTACTCTTCCCTCAATCCGCGGCGAAAAGTACGCGATTCCATCAGGGAGGCCGGCGTGGACGAGGCGCGGGCTGACGAAGTTCTTTCCCAAGTCGGGCTGGAGGGAATGGGCTCGAGGTTTCCGAGCCAGTTCTCCGGCGGGCAGCGCCAGCGCATCTCGATCGCGCGCGCCGCGGCCCCGCACCCGGAGATCCTCATCGCGGACGAGCCGGTCTCCGCGCTCGACGTGTCGGTGCGCGCGCAAGTGCTGGAGCTTATCGACGACCTCGTCGTCCACGACCGCGCCACCCTCATCTTCGTCTCGCACGACCTGTCCGTGGTCCGCCAAGTCTGTCCGTCAATCGCGGTGTTGTACCACGGGAAGATCGTCGAAATGGGGCCCACGGAAGAGGTGTGGGCGAACCCGCAGCACGAGTACACGCAGAAATTGCTCGCCGCGATTCCGTAGGCTGTGAAGGCATGAGCATCGTCGTTGTCGGCTCGATCAACGCCGACCTGACCGTCAATGTTGAACGGCATCCTTTCCCCGGTGAGACCCTCTTGGGCGGCGGTGGCGGCATCACGCCCGGCGGCAAGGGCGCCAACCAGGCGGTCGCAGCTGCACGTTTGGGATCAGAAGTTTTCCTCGTCGGAGCGGTCGGCGAAGATGCGCATGCTCACGAGGCAACGCATTTGCTTATCGACGCCGGCGTGGACCTTTCCGCGGTCGAGGTTTCCCCGAAGCCGACTGGTCTGGCGGTCATCACCGTGGCGGCGGACGGAGAGAACACCGTCATGGTGGTGCCGGGGGCGAACGGGGATGTGGGGGCAGGTGTCGTCGATAAGCATGCTGCGTTGATTGCGGACGCGGAACTGGTCTTGTTGCAGGGCGAGATTCCTGCGGATGGGTTTGCGCGGGCGGTCGAGCTGGCGGAAGGGCGCGTCGTGGTGAATCTGGCGCCGGTCATCGACGTGGATCGGGATGCTCTAAAACAAGCTGATCCCCTGATCGTCAACGAGCACGAAGCTCAACTGGTGCTCGGAAAAGAAGCTTCTCCGGAAGAATGTTTGGAAGAGTTGCTGGCAGAGTTTTCTTCTGTCGTGGTGACTTTAGGCGCGGACGGGGCGTTGGTGGGAAATGCCGACGGAATCGTCCGGATTGCTTCTCCGACAGTTGTTGCAGTCGATTCCGTCGGGGCGGGCGATGCGTTCACGGGCGCGCTGTGCCACCGACTGTTGAAGGGCGATAGCTTGGTCGAAGCAGCTGCGTTTGCTTCGAGGGTTGGCGCGTTTTCGGTGACGCGGCCGGGCGCGCAGCCGTCATATCCGAATTATTCGCAGCTACGCCTCGAAAACGGCGCGGAATAGGCCGCACCCTGCGCGAATTCATCGTGATGACGGTTGTCGTTCCCACCACCATCCTCATTCTCGCCTTCAGCATTTTCGGCGGCACCGCGATCTCGTTCTCGCGCGACGGCGTCGAGGGCTTCGACGGGGAATCCACGCCAGAGCAAGTACTTTTCTCGCTTTTCGACGCCCTCCCCCTCTCCTCCGCCACCCCCTATATCCTCATCGGGATCCTGGCCGTTTTCTTCATTACCACTGCTGATTCCGCATCGGTGGTCATGGGGACGATGTCGTCGAAGGGCGACCCCGACCCCAACAAGAAGGTCTCCGTGTTTTGGGGCTTGTGCATGATGGGCGTCGCCGCTGTCATGCTGTTGTCCGGCGGCGAGGATGCGCTGTCCGGTCTGCAGTCTTTGACGGTGCTGATTGCTCTCCCCTTCTCCATCGTCATGCTGGGTCTGCTGTTTTCTTCCGTCCAGGACTTGCGGACTGATCCCCATTCGATCCGCGACAAGTACGCCGAGACCGCCCTCCAATACGCCGTGTGGCACGGCCTTGAAGATTACGGCGACGACTTCGAACTCGTCGTGCAGAAAGCCCGCGAAGGCGACGGCGCCGGCGAGGACTTCGACTCCACCGACGACAAATACACGCGCTGGTACGAGCGTTCCGATGAAAGGGGCAACCGTGTCGGATACGACTACGAGACTGGCACCTGGGAAGACGGCTACATCAAGGACGAAGTCGAGGAAGACTAGCCCTGCTATCGGAGTTCGAATCTTTCGAGGATCTCGTAGCGGGAACCTCCGGCGCGGCCCTGCCCAAGGTGGGATTGGACGAGGCAGATCTCGTCGGCGGTGAAGTCGGGGCCGCGGTAGACGGACAGGGCACGGACGATATCGGGGACGGCGTAAGGGTCGTGGGAACGACGGCCGGTGCGGCCGATGGTGAGGTGGGCTCGCTGACGGGGGCGGACATCCACGGTCGGGTCGGCGCTCTCCGCCATCAGCGTTCTGAGATTGTCTGTATCGCCGCCGACACCGGTCCATAAGGTGCGGTTCTCGAAGGCGCCGGCGCCGGAAAGGTGGAGACTCAGCGGCGGGCGGAATGCAGCGATCTGGACGAGGTGGGCGCGGATCGCGGAGGCCTCGTTGGGCTGGTCGCCGTAGAAGGCGAGGGTGAGATGCCAATTATCGGGGTCAGTCCAGCGGATCTCCTGGCGGGAGAAATCCCGGATCGGGCGCAGCGCCGTGACAAGGTGTTCTTTCGCCTCGTCGGAGGGAAAGAGCGCCGCGAAGACCCGGATCATTATTCCTCGTCGGTGGACAGCGCCGCGACGAATGCCTCCTGCGGCACCGTGACGGAGCCGATGGATTTCATGCGCTTCTTACCGGCTTTCTGCTTCTCCAGCAGCTTGCGCTTACGGGAGATATCGCCGCCGTAGCACTTGGACAGGACGTCCTTGCGCAGGGCGCGGATATTCTCGCGGGCAATGATCTTCGAGCCGATCGCTGCTTGGACGGGCACCTCGAACTGCTGGCGCGGGATGAGCTCCTTGAGCTTCTTGGTCATCTTGTTGCCGTACCACTGCGCGGAGTCGCGGTGGACGATGGCTGAGAACGCGTCGACGGGCTCACCCTGCAGCAGGATGTCGACCTTGACCAGATCGGCAGTCTGCTCGCCAGCCTCCTCGTAGTTGAGGGAGGCGTAGCCCTTCGTGCGGGACTTGAGCATGTCGAAGAAGTCGAAGATGATCTCGCCGAGCGGCATGATGTAGCGCAGCTCGACGCGCTCTTCGGAGAGATACTCCATATTCTTCATCTGGCCGCGCTTGGACTGGCACAGCTCCATCGTGGTGCCCACGAATTCCTGGGGCACGATGAGCGTCATGTTGACGATCGGCTCGAAGACTTCCTGGAGCTTTCCGCCCGGCCAGTCGGACGGGTTGTGCACCAACGACTCGGTGCCGTCTTCCGCGACGACGCGGTAGGTCACGGACGGAGCAGTGGAGATCAGGTCGAGATCGAATTCGCGCTCCAGACGGTCGCGGGTGATCTCCATGTGCAGCAGCCCCAAGAAGCCGCAGCGGAAACCGAAGCCGAGGGCGACGGAGGTCTCGGGCTCCCAGGTGAGGGAGGCGTCGTTAAGCTGGAGTTTTTCCAAGCTCTCGCGCAACGTCGGGAAGTCCTCCTGGGACACGGGGAACAGGCCCGAATAGACCATCGGCTTGACATCCTCGAAGCCTTCGAGGGGCTCGTCGGCGCCCTTGTTCGCCCAGGTGACGGTGTCGCCGACGCGGGTCTCGCGGACGTCCTTCACACCGGTGATGAGGTAGCCGACCTCGCCGGGGCCGAGACCTTTTGCCTTCTGCATCGTCGGGGAGACAATGCCGATCTCGAGGATGTCGTGGGTGACGCCGGTGTTCATCATGGTCACCTTCTGGCCCGACTCCAATTTTCCGTCGATCATGCGGATGTAGGTGACCACGCCGCGGAAGGTGTCGTAGACGGAGTCGAAGACGAGCGCGCGGGCCGGGGCGTCCGCGCCCTCTGCCGCGAGCGGCTTTGGCGGCGGGACGAGCTCGACGACCTTGTCCAGAAGTTCTGCAACGCCCTCGCCAGTCTTGCCGGACACGCGCAGGACATCCTCCGTTTCGCAGCCGATGATGTGGGCGATCTCGGCGGCGTACTTCTCGGGATCGGCGGCCGGCAGGTCGATCTTGTTCAGCACCGGGATGATCTCGAGATCGTTCTCCATCGCCATGTACAGGTTGGCGAGGGTCTGGGCCTCGATGCCCTGCGCTGCGTCGACAAGCAAAATTGCTCCCTCGCATGCGTCGAGTGAACGCGACACCTCGTAGGAGAAGTCGACGTGGCCCGGGGTGTCGATCATCTGCAGAATGGTCTGCTTGCCGTCCGCCGTCGTCCACGGCAGGCGCACGTTCTGTGCCTTGATGGTGATGCCGCGCTCGCGCTCAATGTCCATGTTGTCCAGGTACTGGTCGCGCATCTCGCGCGCCTCGACCACGTTGGAGAGCTGGAGGATCCGGTCCGCGAGGGTGGATTTTCCGTGGTCGATATGCGCGATGATGCAGAAATTCCGGATCTGCGCCGGATCAGTGAACGTCGTCAACGCGAAATTCGTGTTTGCCTTCGCCATCGGCCATCCCTCCTCAAAAACTAACGTCACCATACCGTGAGCTGGACGCCCAAGGGCAATCGCCGTCACGCGCTACAGTGGCCAAGCAGAAAGGAGTCCACGGTGAGCGAAAATATTGGCCCCTGGCTCGGCGGGCAGCCGATGCGCCGCGAGTGGAATGCGTCCGCCGAGCTGTTCCCCAAGGATTTCAGCCGCTTCGTGCTGCCTCAGAACCTGAACCAGTTGATGGACGGGACGAATGCGCACACGTTCCGCACGTACGACGAGTTCATCCGGTTCATCGAGCCCGTCGCGCCCCCTGCCCCGGAGCGGAGGCAAGCCCGCTTCACATTGGCTGCGATCTGCTTGGTTCTCGCGATGGTCGTCATTCCGATCGGTGCGTTGATGGCGAGCGGCGGGGTCATCGCCGCGGGCGTCGGTTTCGGTACGGCATCGGTCATTTTCGGGCTCGTGGCGCTCGGTCAGCAGATGATTCACAGTTCCGAGCAGAGACGGCAGCTTCCGCCGCAGCAGCGGCTGGCCCAGAAATTCGGGGGCGAGCCGGCAGCGGCGTTGCCGGTGTTCATCGCGGACCGTCTCACCATGACGGCCGAGGAGAACGACGTGCTCGACCAATGTTTGGGCCTCTACAACTACTGCCAGGCCAACCATTTGCCGCTCAGCGCCGGCCACTGGCGCGACCTCACCCAGCACGCGCTCGCCCAGACGCGGCTCGCGCGGAACACGGACCAGCCCAAAGCTCTTGAGAATTTACGGTCCAATATCGACCGGCTCGACCTGTAGTTTGCTTGTCGACGTCGCGTGACACCCACTAGGCTCTAACCCATGAAGTTCCTGCGGCGCCTTGCCGACAAGCCCACTGCGCTGGATCAAGGGCTGAAGATCCTCAACGAGCGCATGGGCAACTCCCCCACTCGCGTGCGCCGCCGCCCCGCCCGCACCCGCGTGGTCCCCACCCGCGACATCTCCCGCAGCATCTTCTACGCCCCCGACATGGACGGCCAGGCTGAACCCGGCGAAGTGGTGTGGTTCAACGTTCCCGCCACTCCCCTGAAGGAACGCTCCATGCTCGTGGTGGGACGCGACCGCCACGAGGTCTTGGGCCTGCTCATTTCCGCAAATGAAGACCACGCGGACGATTCCGACTGGGTCGCGATCGGTTGCGGAGAATGGAAAGCCACCGGCGAGCCCTGTTGGGTGCGCATGGACAAGACTCTCTTCGTCCCCGAGACAGACCTGCGCCGCCGCGGGGCGCTGTTCCCGGCACGCCGTTTCGAGCACATCGCCGACCACCTGCGCAAGCACTTCGACTGGGCGTAAACGCGATTTTGGCCAGGCCGCGATGGTTGCTAGGCTCTAAACGTTATTCGGCGCGCCGCATACCGTGGGCAGGACCTTGGGTTCGCGGTCTGTGACAAATTGCGGCGCTTTCAAGTTCCGGATGCACGTTCATTTCACGACCTTCAGGACTTTCAAGAGGTACATCATGGCAAATATCAAGCAGCAGAAGAAGCGCGTTCTCACCAACGAGAAGCGTCGCGTCCGCAACAAGAGCATCCGCTCCGCAGTCCGCACCGAGATCCGCAAGTTCAACGAGATCGTCGACGGCGGCGACAAGTCCGCAGCCGAGGAGCAGCTCCGCGTCGCATCCCGCAAGCTGGACAAGGCTGTGACCAAGGGCGTCTTCCACCGCAACAACGCGGCCAACAAGAAGTCCAACATGGCTCGCGCCCTGAACAAGCTCGGCTAGAGTCTGCCGAGTCGAAAGGATCCGCTCACCTCTCTGGTGGGCGGATTTTTAGTTCCTGGAGCTGATATGTCACGACGGGGTGCGCGCCGTAATATCCCCCTCATGAAAAATCTCCGCCGGGGTGTGGGGACGACACTGCTCCAATCCGGCCTCGGTTTCCGGGCGGTCAGCGTCGACGGCGTGGTCCGCCCGTACACGGTGGTGCTGCCGCGCAATTACAACCCGTTCAAGGCGGTATCCCGTCATCATCGGTTTCGGCGGATGGCAGCACAATGCTGGCCGCACCCGCTCGTACCAGCAACTCGTGTGTGCCGCCGGCGACCGCGCCATTGACATGTAGCCGCAGGGCATGAATAACGCGTGGGGCGGCGCCCCGAACGCGCGCACGGAGATCCACACGGCCCAAAGCGGCGGGCACACGTGGTTCCCCGGCGCCACGAACCGCGTGATGCGCTTCTTCTTGGGCTAGGATCCCAACCCGATAATTCCGCGGACGATCAAGAAAGCGCCGGCGACGATGAAGAATCCGCCGGCACCGATGTCGATAAAAGGCCCGGCCCTGAACAATCTGCGGCGCACCCGCTCGGTGGACACCACGAGACTGAACCCGATGAACAGCAAGAACGCAGTGATCCAGAGGGCGAAGATCACCAGCGCAGCAGTGCCGATGGAGGGGCTCGGCGGCAGCAGAGGAGCGACGAGGGCGGCGAGGAAGAGGACGATCTTGGGGTTTGAGAGGTTCGTCGTCAAGCCTGTGAAGAACGCTTCGCGCATCGTGCCGAGACGCTCCGCCGCGTCATCCATGTCCAGCGGCGGATTCTCTCTGTCCCGGATGCCTTGGCGCGCGGTGGTGTAGCCCATGAACACGATCCAGGCGCCGCCGGCGACCTGGACGAGCTCGAGCAGCCACGGGAACGCAGTCAAAAGAGCGGCGGCGCCGAGAACGGTCAGCGTGATCCAGAAGAACGCGCCGACATAGATGCCGCAAGCGGCCGCGATCGCGTGGCGGCGGGAACGCGTCGCATAACGCGTGAGCAGGACGATATCCGGACCGGGCGTGGCTGCGCCCGCCAGATTCACTAAAACGATCGCCGCGAGGTCCGCGGGATTCACTTGCTCATCTTCTCCACGAGGTCGTCGCGCTCGAACATCCTCGCTGTCGAGATGGCGTCGGGAGTGCCGGCAGCCGGGTCGGCACCGGCGGCGAGGAGGACGTCGACAAGCGCGTCCTCTTTTTTGAACACGACGCCCGCGAGCGGTGCCTGGCCGCGGTCGTTGAGCTTGTTCACGTCCGCGCCGCGCTCGATGAGGCCCTTGACGAGTTCGACGTGGCCGGAGTACGACGCGAGCATGAGGAAGGAATTGCCGTCCTGGTTGGTCATGTCCACGGCGACACCTTGGTCGACGTAGTCCAGCAAGGTGGTGTCGCCGTCGCGCGCCATGTTGAACAGGCGGGTGGCGAATTCTTGCACGTCTGCGGGAATCTCAGTCACGGTGACGCACACTATCACGCGAGCTGCGCGATGCGCCGGACAGCGTCCTCGACGGCGAATTCGGGGTCGCCGCCCTGGCCTTTGACCGTCGCGTCGAGGTCCGCGACGATGATCACAGCCTCGCTGACCGAGCTGCCGGACCAGTTGCGTGCGACCTGCATTGTTTTCTTTGCGACGAACGGGTGCATCCCCACAGTCCGCGCAATCTGGTCGGGGTTGCCGCGGGTCTGGTACAGCTTCGCCACGTCGCCGACCTTGTTCGCCAGCGCCGCCGCGATCGCGACAGGACTGATGCCCAACTGCAATGCCCGGCGCGTGCTGGCCAGTGCGCGGTCGGTGCGTCCCGCGATCGCCTGGTCCGCGATGTCGAAGCCGGAGACCTCCGCGACACCGGTGTAGTAGGCGCGAACTTTCGCGACGGTGAGCTCCCCTTCCGTGTCGGCGACAAGCTGCTCGATCGCCGACGCCAGCTCGCGCAAATCCGAGCCGACGGACTCGAGGAGCGCGCCGATCACGTCGGGCGTGGGGCGGACTCCGTGCCGCCGGAATTCGGCCGTGACCCAGCTTTGGCGTTCGCGCTGGTTCGGAGGGTTCACTTCGTGCACGTCAGCGACTTTGCGGAATTTAGCGACGTACGACTTGTTTCGCCCTTTCCCGCTGTGGACGATCACGAGGGTCATGCCCGGCGCGGGATCGGCGGCGGCCTGCAGCAAAAGTTCGGTCGGTTCCTTGCCTGCGAGCTCAGTGTTGGTGACCACCACGACGCGCTCCTCGGCGAACAGCGACGGGCTGGTGGCCTGCGCGAGCTCGGAGACGGTGATGTCGCCGGCGCGGAGGGTGGACACCTCCGCGGCGGGGCCGACCTCGTCGATGATGCTCTTGGTGGCGCGCTCGGCGAGAAATTCGTCTTCACCGACGACGAGGTGGACTGGGATGATCATGCTGGTCATTGTACGGATAGATCACGGGGATGCCCTCCTCGGTCACGACATTCCGCTCGCGGTTTTTCGGCTCGCGCACAACGACGACGGTCGTACCGTGCGGGACCTTCCCAATGTCGGCTTCGGTTTCGACGACATACGGTTTCCGCTTATCGACGACCTCAGTTTCCCCTCCCATCGCCACCCCCAGGAGCACCGCGGCAGCCGCGATGGTGAGTCTGGGGCGTTCCGCGATGAAGCCGGCGAGAATCCACCCGTAAACGACGATGGCCTGGAGGGGTTCTGCCTCGATCGTGGTGGCGGGCAGACGTGCCCCGGTGTCGGCGACGGTGCGAATCCACCCGGCGAGCGGAGCTACCACCCACAGCAGCGGCGCCGCGAGCGCGGTGTGGATCTGCGCCAGGATCGCCGCCGCCATGCCCAGCACCGTGACTGCCCCGACGACGGGACTGACGAGAACATTGGCGATGACCGCCACGAGCGAGACTTTTCCCGCCATCCCCGCGATGATCGGCGCGGTGGCAAGGTCCGCCGCGATGGCCACTGAGAGTGCTTTCCCGAGAATGTCCGGCCACCTCAGCGGCGCGAGCGCCCGGTAGATCAGCGGCGAGATCGCCACGATGCCGGCTGTGGCCGCGGTGGATAGAGCGAATGCGTAATTGACCGCCAAGTCTGAATCGACCAGCACGAGTCCGATGACGGACAGGCTGAGCACGTGGATCGGCTCCGCCCGTGTGGAGGCGATGATCGCGGTGAACCCGACCAACCCCGAGACCGTGGCGCGCAGGACGCTGGGTTCCGGCCCGACGAGCCCGGCGTAGACAAGCAGAGCTATTCCCGCCGCGATGATCTGCCCGCGCAGCCCGAGCCGGCATGCACCCGCGATGAGCAGCGCGGCCGTTGCGACGTACATGCAATTCGCGCCGCTCACGGCACTCAAGTGGCTCAAGCCTGTGTCGATATAGGCCTGCTGCTCACCGGAGCTTTGCATGGAGACATCGCCCAGCACCATGCCGGGGATGAGGCCTTGGGCGTGCTCCCCCACCGCCGCGTCGACGGCGGACGCGAAAGTCTCTCTCACGTTTGCGGCGAACGCCGCGAACCCGGTGGGCGGGCCGAGCACGTCCACGTCCCCATTCACCGTCACGGTTCCGATGCCGGGGCGGGTGGATTCGCTGAGGGTGCCGGAAACTTCGACAGTGGTGCCGGCAGATAGTGGCTCGATGCCGTCAGTGAAGACTGGGATGGGGGCGGGGTACCCGTCGACATTGACGTTGACGAGCCAGTTACCTGTATCCAGTTTTTTCGGCGCCCCGCTGACGGTGCCGGTGAAGGTCTCACCGAAATCAGATGTGCGGGCCGTCGCGCACCGGGCCCACGCGACTGCCGCCGAACAGGCGCCGAGCCCGCCACACAGAATCGTTTGTCCGTAGGCACGCGCCACGAGACAACACGCGATCGCTACCCCGACTGTTCCGAGCGCCCACGCGGGGCCGGCGAGGATGACGGTCAAAGCGGATATCCACACCGCCGCGGCGGGCGGGACGAGACGCAGTTCGCGCATCAGAGACTGACCAGGTCTTTGATGGCGTCGAATTTGGCGGGACCGATTCCTTTGACGTCGAGAAGCTGCTCGACGCTGGTGAACGAACCAATCGATTCCCGGTGCGCGACGATCGCCGCGGAGGTCGCTTCGCCGACGCCGGGCAGCTCAGTGAGATCCTGCGCAGATGCGGAGTTGATGGATATGCCGGAGCTGGCCTCTCCTCCCGGCACCCCCTCTCCCTGGACAGGGACGACGATCTGTTCGCCGTCGGCGAGGAGTTGGGCGAGGTTGAGGCTGAGCAATTCGGCCTCGGGCAGAGGTTTTGCCTGCTCGAGGGCGTCGGCGATCCGTGCACCGTCGTCGAGGGTGACCAGGCCGGGCTCGGCGACAGCTCCGACCACGGAGACGACGAGCGTGGCGGGAGCGGCTTCCGCGGTCTCCCATTCGGATTCGGGCGGGTCGTCGCGGAGGACGAACCACCCGCAGACAAGGACGAGGACGATCCCCACCGCGGCGGCGGCCTGTTTCGGCGCGACAGCGAGGCGGGGTTCGGGGTACTGGACGGCGAGGAGATCTTCTTCCCCGGTGGGACGTGTGAGTTCGGCGAGGCGTTGCGATACCTTCATGCCGCTCACGCTAAGGCGCATCTAAACGGCTGAACAGCGCACTCGAGAGAAGTTGTGGATAACTGCGTTGCGCGCCGTATCCCTGTGGAATTCGCCTTATGGATAGAAGACAGACAACCCGATCGCGCCCTCGCCGGTGTGGGCGGCGACGGCGTCGGTGAAGGGGAAAAGGTGGACAGACGAGCCGTCGACAAGCTCTTCTTTTAGCATTTCTGCGAGCGCGGCGGCGCTGTCCTCGTCGGCGCTGTACTGGACAGCGGCGAAGACGGGCGAGCCGTCGGCGCGGTCGACAACGTGGGCGACGAGCTTTGAGAATGCCTTCGATTGGGTGCGGGTCTTGATCGCGAGTTCGAGTTTGCCGTCGTTGACGCGCAGGATCGGCTTCGTGGCCAAGAGTGCGGCGGACAGCATGGCGGTGGTCGCGGACAGGCGGCCGGATTTGCGCATGTCGTCGAGTTGCCGCAGGTACAGCCATGTCTCGGACATGGCGAGCGCACCTTCCGCGGCGGCCGCGCACCCGTCGAGATCGGCGCCGGCGCGCGCGAAAGAAGCCGCGACGATAGCTGCCGCGCCGACGGCCATGCCCGCAGAATCGGTGTCCACGACACGCACCGCATCGTCGAAGACGGCGGACGCACTCACCCCCGCGGACCACGTGGATGACAGTCTTTTGGACAAGTGCAGCGCGACGATTCCGTCGTCGCCGCCGCGCTCCAATTGCCGTGCGTACGCCGCGGCAAGCTCCAGGGCGGACAGCCCGGAGGTGGAGGCGTCCTCGTCCTCCATCACATGCAGGTCGAGGACGGTGATGTCAAGCTTCTCCGCGAGCTCCGCCGGCACACCTGCCGAGGAGTCGACGACTACGCGGACAGCCATCAGACCGCCCCCTGATTCCACGCCTCGAGGTACCACTGCACGTCGTTCCACGTACCGTCGCCGCCCATCCGCGGGCGGGCGTACAACTGCGAGGTATTCGTATTTTTCAAGCTTTTGAGCAGCGGATACTGGGCATGGTCGAGCCCCAGGAGATTCGACGTCAGCGCCGAAATCGTTCCGCCGTGAGCGACGAACAGCACGGCGGCACCGTCCCACCCGTCCCATTGCAGGAGCTTATCGACGACCGGTCTCGCCCTTTCCGCCACGCCCAGCCTCGATTCGCCTCCGCCGGGCGGTGCCCACGACGGGTCGTGCCGCCACGCCGCGCGGGCGCCGACAAATGAGCCGTCGACCTCGACGTGCGTCATGCCCTGCCACTGGCCCAAATGGGTCTCGCGCAGGCGGGGATCCAGCTCCACCTCCAGGCCGAGTTTCTCCCCGACGATCTCGGCGGTGGTGCTCGCGCGGGACAGGTCCGACGACACGATTTTCACGATGCCCATGTCTTTCACCCACTCGGCGGCGGCGTGGGCTTGGGAGATCCCGGCGTCGGAAAGCTGCGTGTCCAGCTGTCCCTGCATGCGGCGCGTGGCGTTGTACGTGGTCTCGCCGTGCCGCATCATGATCAAGCGTCGGCTCATGGTCGGCCTAGATATCGTCGTCGTTGCTCGGGCCCTCACCGGCGAGCGGCAGGTCGTCGATGTCTTCGAGCTGGCGCACACCCGCGCCGTCGGCGAACTGGCCGGGGCGCGCCGGCGGTTCGATGCCCTCGACCTCGATGAGCGGGCAGTCCGCGTACAGGCGGTCCAGGCCGTAGAACTCGCGCTCCGCGTCGCGCTGAACGTGCACGACGAGCATGCCGTAATCCAGCAGCACCCAGCGGAATTCGCGGTTGCCCTCGCGGCGCTTCGGCTCCGCTCCCATCTTCGTCAGCGCATCCTCGACCTCCTCCACGACGGCCGCCACCTGGCGCTCACTGTCTGCGGAAATGACGACGAAAATGTCGGTGATGGCCATGACATCCGTGACGTCGATGACGGCGATATCGCGTCCGAGTTTCTCGTCGGCGGCTTTCGCGGCGGCGACGGCCAATTCGCGGGCGGTGTCAGAAGCAGTCAAACGTGCAATCCTTACTCGACAAAGTTCTCTTTCAACCTACGCATTGTCGCACGTCGGCGTCAGTCTGGCCAGTTGGCGTACATCTCGTTCTTGGCGATGTACTGCACGACCCCGTCCGGCACCAAATACCACACCGGGCGCCCCTGCGACGCGCGCTCGCGGCAGTCCGTCGACGAGATCGCCATGGCGGGAATCTTGATCAAGTGCGTTTTGCCGCGGTGGACCTCCGGGAGCATGTCTTCCGTCAGCCCGTAGCCCGGGCGCGTGACGCCAACGAATTCGGCGAGGTCGAACATCTTCTCCCAGTCGCGCCACGACATGATTGATGCAAGTGCATCGGCGCCGGTGATGAAGAAGAGCTCGTCGCCAGGATAGAGCTCTGCGATGTCTTTGAGGGTGTCCACCGTGTAGGTGGGGCCGCCGCGGTCAATGTCCACGCGGGAGACATGGAAGCGGGGGTTGGAGGCGGTGGCGATCACCGTCATCAGGTAGCGGTCTTCCGCGTCGGAGACGTTCCGGTCGGCTTTCTGCCACGGCTCGCCCGTAGGCACGAACACGACCTCTTCCAACGCGAAGATGTCGGCGACCTCACTCGCCGCGACGAGGTGTCCGTTGTGGATCGGGTCGAATGTGCCGCCCATGATGCCAATCCGGCGTGATGTGCGGCGCGGTTCCGTGGCTGCTTCCGTCGGGAATGCCTCCGCTGTGTCGGGTCCTGTCATAGCGAGAAGGTCTTACCTTCAATTTTGGCATGCGCGTCGGGCGCAGCAGCCACTGTACTTCCCAGTGCGACTATTGCGGCCACAACCATAGGAGCGATACGCATCCCGAACTACTTTCTTCCAAAAAGGGGCTTCGTTCTGGGCTTTCCCTGGGGCATAGGTGCGCATTCGAGCGCACTTTGCGACCTTATCCAGGGCAATTCAATAAACCGTTATCTATATCGTACCCCATCGACCCATTTACCAAAACGATCAGCGACGACATTGTCCCACCGCGACTGCCACACAAAGTAGCGGCCGTGGTTGCCCCCTGTTCGCTCGGATGCGCGGAGGGTCGCGATCGATGCGTCGCACACGCCGTCGAGCGGCAGGCAGTAGTTGACGCGGTTGCGGGTCGCGGCGGCAGTCTTGGAGTTCAGCGGGGACCAGCCGACGAGGCCGCCGGCACCGCCGCCTTTGACGCCGAGGGTGGCGGGGTCGCCCGGCGCAGTCATCGGGTTGCCCAGGTAGACGGCGCCGGCGAGCTGGCCGCGGCGGGCGATCTCGCGCTCGGCGTCTTGCAGGATCATCGCGCCCTGGGAGAAGCCGACGACGACGTACTTCGGATGGCAGCCGGTGACACGCTGGGGACGGCGGGGACGATGGTGGCGGTGACGGCGAGGACGAATGCGAGAACCAGTGCGAGCGCGCGGCGACGCGAGAAAAGGATTGACACGGACTGGATTCTAAACTGAAACTAATCGCGCGTCTGGCCAGTTCCCTCCAGAATCCACTTCGTGCTGGTCAGCTCCGGCAAAGCCATAGGTCCGCGGGCGTGCAGCTTTTGCGTCGAGATGCCGATTTCCGCGCCCATTCCGTACTGCTCCCCGTCCGTGAATGCGGTGGAGGCGTTGACCATCACGGCCGCGGCGTCGACCTCGGCGGCGAATTTCTGGCACGTGTACGCGTTTGTCGACGCGATCGCCTCGGTGTGCCCGGAGGAGTATTTTGCGATGTGCTCGATCGCGCCCTCGACTCCGTCGACGATCTGCACGGCGATGTCCATCGAGAGGTACTCGTCGGACCAGTCGGCTTCCGTCGCGGCGACGATATTCTCCACGCCGAGAGCAGAGAGCTTATCGACGTCCCCGTGCACCGTCACCCCCGCCTCCTGCAGCGCAGTGATGACGCGGAGTTGGTCCTCGGGGGAAAGCGCGCCGTCGATAAGCGCTGTTTCGGTCGCGTTGCACACGGACGGGCGGCGTGTCTTGCCGTTCAGCAGCATCGCGATGCCCTCGTCTAGGTCCGCGTCTTTGTCGATGTAGAAGTGGCAGTTGCCGGTGCCGGTCTCGATCGCGGGCACCGTCGCGCCGGTGACCACCGCGTCGATCAGGCGCGCCGAGCCGCGCGGGATGACCACGTCAACGAGCCCGCGCGCCGTGATGAGGTCCTGCACCGAATCGTGTGTCTCGCACGGCAGCAGCTGCACGATATCGCGCGGCAGCTCGTGCTTTTCCGCGACGTCCTGCAGGATCGCCACGAGCGCCTCATTGGAGTTCTTCGCCGACTTCGAGCCGCGCAACAGCGCCACGTTGCCCGACTTGATCGCCAGGCCGAACGCGTCGACAGTGACATTTGGTCGCGCCTCGTAGACCATGCCCATCACGCCCAGCGGCACGCGGACCTGCTTCATGTGGATGCCGTTCGGCATGAGCCCGCCGCGCAACACTTCCCCCACCGGGTCGGTGAGCGACGCAACCTGGCGCAGGCCGCCCGCAATGCCCTCGATGCGCGAGGCGTCGAGCGCGAGACGGTCGATGAGCGATTCGCTCAAACCGTTCGCTTTCCCGTCCTCGATGTCATTGTTATTCGCGGCGAGAATCTCGTCCGTGCGTTCGACGAGCTCGTCCGCGGCGGCGTGCAACACCACATCCTTGTCCGGCGTGGCGAGCGTAGCCAAAACTGGAGCCACCTTCTTCGCCGCGCGGGCCTTAGTCAGGACTTCTTCGCGTTCAATTTCTCTCGAATCGGTCATGCTGGCCCACTGTAATGGAATCGATCACGAATTTAAGCTGTCTTAAGGCCAATCACTCAGGGATAACCAGCCGTCGAAGGGATGACTTCTTAGAAACCAGTTCGCCGGGAAGCTCCGCCAAACTGATCGATGGCCCCGCAACTGCATCCCAACCAATTCTTGCGCCTGTATTTTCAACAAAGTCCACAGCTTGAGCCAGATGGCGCGGCTCGTAGTTGTGCACACCAGTTACCATGCGCCATCCTCGGACGATCCATTCTGGGTCCAACGGCACGTTTAGCGACGGAGCCACAGACCCGGCCAAAACTGCTGTTCCGCCTACGTTCAAGGTCGAAAGTGCCCCTGAGACCCCTTCCGACACTCCCGAAAAATCGAAAACGACATCAGCTTGGGTTCCGTTTAGATCATTGACGAGCTCGTCGGCAGAAGCCTCTGCTAGATGGAACGAGTTCCCATTGATATCGCAGCCAATAATCCTTCCTGCCCTTCTTTTCTCCGCCTCGGAAAGCGCAACAAGTCCCAGCATCCCTATGCCGTTGATGAGCACCGTCCGGCCCTCGATCTCATCTGCCGACTCAAACGCCGACATGACGGTTGCGACTGCACAGCTAGCCACCGAAGCAGCGACATCAGGCACTTCTTGCGCTACCGGAATCACTGTTTGCCCCGCAAGAAGATGAATATGGGTCGCGTATGTCCCCGACAACGGCCATGAGCCACGGAGAGATTCGTGCCCGACTTTTTGCACAGAGAGACATTTCGCCGTCAGTCCACTGCGACACCGAGCACACTCCCCACAAGAAGAAACAACGGAGAACACTACTCGTTGCCCAGTTTCAAGACCGGCCCTTTTGGAAACGACGACCTCGCTCACGCCTTCATGCCCCAACACGGACGGAGAAGGACTTGCTCGGCGTCCTTGGACTGTGTGCCGATCAGAACCGCAGACTGTGGCTCCTGTAAGCCGGACTAGTAGTTCCCCGTCTTTCAGCTCGGGAAAGGCCAACTCCTTCAGTTCAAAGGCTGAGCCACCGTTCCACACTTGTGCAGTTGCAACCATGAGATGGCTCAGGAGGTTGGTGTTAGTGAACTCAGCAGCTGATTCAAGGATCACGTCAGCGCCAAGATCTTCGAAGTCCTGACGGTCAAGGTGGCCACTCATCACCCCCACCGATGTCACACCCGCGCGCTGGGCGGAGACCACGTCCGCTTCAGTGTCGCCGACGCTGATAACTGCATCCTTGTCGGAGATACCGCTACGTTCCATCGCCAGCTGAATCAAATAGGGTTCGGGCCGTCCCACCGGAACTTCATCGCCCGCGGCGAGAACGTCAATCTGGCCATTCTCGCTCCACTCCAGTCCGGACAAAATAATCTCGGCGATCTCGCGGGAGAACCCCGTTGTCAACGCTATCTTCGCGCCCGCTTGGTGAATGGCGTTCAGCGCATCTTCAACGCCGGGAAGCGGCACAGGAGGATTCGCCTCATACGTGGACTTCAGTTCCTCTCTGAACCATGCCCATGCAGTATCAATATTCTCATCACTCGGCTCTACGCCGCCAATTTCAAACAGCTTTCCGATGGCGTACTTCTTCTCTGTTCCTATCAACTGCTGAAACTGCTCGTCCGTGTATGAAGCACCTGCACGTTCGGTTGCTTCACGCAGAACGCGGTATACCTCATCCCGGTCATTGATCGTGGTGCCGGCCATGTCGAAAACGACTAGTTTCTTCATCTTTTTCCTTTCTAACGGATGGTGTTACGGAGCCAAATGGACAGAGCCTCAACCAGGAGAACCACGACCAGCATCAGAATGAGAATCATGGTCACAACGTCGAACTGATTGACTCGCGCCGCATTCAGGAGAAGGAAGCCGACACCTCCAGCTCCGACGACACCCAGCAAAGTGGCTGAGCGAATATTGGTATCCAGCAAATACAGTGAATGAGCAACAAAAGCGGGTGCCGCCTGACGCACCGTTGCGGCGAAGAACACTTGCGCGCCGCTAGCACCGGTTGCGCGAATTGCATCCTGCACCTTGGTGTCAGTCTCTTCTAGAGAATCGGCAACTAGCTTCGAGAGCAACCCGACAGCGCCGACCGCTAGAGCGAGAGTTCCTGCGACTGCTCCAAGTCCAGAGATCACGATGAAAATGATCGCCAGGATCAGCTCCGGAATACCGCGGATGATCACAATCAGCCCCCGGAAAAAGCCGTGAACTCCAGGGTTACGCACAACATTGCGTGCAGCGAGGCAACCGACCGGAACCGCCAGCACGGCACCGATCAAGGTTGCAGAAAAGGCGATCTGCAAAGTGACAATTAGTTGCTCAATCATGGAGCCCAGCGCTCCACCAGTTGACGGAGGGAAGAACAGCCCCATGACTTGCGGAATATCTTTCAGCCCCCCCAGAATCTGTGCCCAATCCAACTCAACTGTCCACAGGCACCAGACTGTAAACGCGATTAGCGCAAGACAGCTCGAAAACCTGGCTACTCGATCGCGATTCCACGGTGGGGTCAAATGAGATGTCTGTTTCGGTGTTCTCTTCCCACCGAGCAATTTGTCAGCCCAGGACCCCTGAGTACTGCGCTCAGAACCATTCAGCAGAATCTTGCGAATCGCACCAGAGATCATTTCCAGCACGATGCACATCGCCAAAACGATCAACGCGAGTGCCATCCCCCGCTGGTAATTCAGCACACGAAGAGAATCCGAAATCGCGAGGCCAATACCGCCGACCCCCACATATCCGAGCAAGACCGACGTACGCAGGTTGATGTCAAACCTGAAGCGTCCTGGGTTTAGTTCCTACCTCAGGTAAGGAAGGATTAGGCACTATGCCCAGAAAGTATTCCGTCGAGTTTAAGGAGAAGGCGGTCCATCAGATCATTGAAATGGTCCGCTTGGAGTCCTGCTCACTACAGCGCGCCTACGAACAGGTCGGCGAGCTCCTCGGCGTATCACGCCATACATTGCGGGCGTGGTACAGCGACAGTGCCTCCACACGAGATGGCCGCACAACGCCGGATAGCGAAACAATGGAAGAAAGGCTCAAGCGTCTTCGCCGAGAGAACCGTGAACTGAAACGAGCAAACGGGATGCTCAAAACTGCTTCGGCTTTTTTCGCAGCGGAACTCGACCGACCCACGACCAAATGATCTCCTATATCGACGCGTATAAAGATCAGTTTGGGGTCGAGGCCATCTGCCGCGTCCTTCGACAAGCAGATTGTGGATTTATCACCTCACGCGGCTACCGGAAAGCCTCTCAACGTATCCCAAGTGCGAGAGCGTTAAGCGATAGCCTGCTCATTCCAGAGATTCGGCGTGTACATGCGGAGAATTTTTCGGTCTACGGTATTCGAAAAATGTGGCACGCTATGAACCGCGAAGGCTTTCATATTGGCCGCGATAAGACTGCCCGGTTGATGATGCTAGCAGGTGTTTCCGGCCGCAGACGTGGACGACGCCCGGTAACAACGGTAAGCCCAAAGACACCTGATTGTCGCCCGGACCTGGTGCAGCGAAACTTTCGTGCGCACGCACCGGGCAGGCTTTGGGTTGCCGATATTACCTATGTTCGCACTTCGTCGGGATTCGCCTACACCGCATTTGTAGTTGATGTCTTCAGTCGGAAAATTGTTGGTGTTGCCACGTGCTCTACGCTGCGCACTGATGCGCTGCCGATGGAGGCTTTAGAGCACGCTTTAACCACTGCTGGAAGAATCCATGGCAACCAGTTGATTCACCATAGTGATCGGGGCAGTCAGTACGTGTCGTTGAAATATTCTACGGCTTTAGCTGAGTCTGGAATTCGCCTGAGTGTGGGAACAGTCGGCGACTCCTATGACAACGCATTGGCGGAGACGGTCAATGGACTCGACAAAGCCGAACTCATCTACCCCCAAGGCCCGTGGACGTCAGTGGGGGAAGTTGAGTTGGCGACCTTGCGGTGGGTGCATTGGTGGAACACCAAGCGCCTTCACGAAGCATTGGAATACGAGTAGAAATCGAGTAGAAATCGAGTACAATCTCACCCGGCCCGTCAATACGGGGTAGTAAAAGAAGCGGAGTAGTAAAAGAAGCGGAACTAAACCCAGGACGCTTCAAGAAGGGAAGACCTATGAACGTGTCTCGAAAGTCACTTGCCGCTGCGGCAGTGGCTGTCTCATTGGTCGCTGGAAGTGTGCATCTGGTGGGGAACGCCGTGGCGTCTCCCTCCGGCTCCGGCGTCAGCTCGGAGTTTTATCCGATGCAGCCGTACGAGCATTGGAGCGTGGTTTCGTTCGGCGATGTGCACATCGAAGCCGAGGCTGAAATGCCGATCGCCGCTCAGGGCAAGCTGAGCTGGAGCAGCACCAACGTCATGCGCAAGTTTGCGAATGAGGCTCAGCCGTACGCACTGATCGCGGGTGAGCTCGACTTCGCTAACTCGAATGGCGAGCTCAAGCTCCTGTCCCCGCGGGCGAAGGTCGCCATCGACAATCCGGGCAACCTTGATGTCCTCATGGTGGATGGCAACGGGGCGCAGGTCATGCCGCGCATCGTCCAAAGTGATCAGGGCTACGATTCGTCGCCGCGCGTGGAGGCGCAATGGCAGCCGGGCGCGGCCGAGGACTTCGAGCTCGGCAAGGGCGTCTTCGGTTCCCTGTTCAGCCAGGGGGCGGCGAGCGGCACCGCTCAGAGGATCGGGCGCATCGCCGGTTCGCAGTGTGTCAACGATATTGCCAATGTGTTGACCGCGGAGTCGGCGGGCGGCGGACGTGTTCTGCTTCCGCTTGAGCCGGGGATCAACTACTGGAACGTTTCTTCCGCCGAGCTAAACAACGCCCGTGAGATCGTCGAGAAGAATGGCTGGCCGCAGGACTCGATTCTGGTGATCAACGTCACGGATGCGGGTCCAATCAACCTCAACCTCGTCGACAATGTGGGCGCCCATAAGCTCGGGCACGTTCTGCTCAACGCGCCAAACGTCTCGAACCTGCAGATCAGCGGCGACTCGATCAACTGGTCGATTCTCGCTCCGAATGCGACTTTCGTGAAGACGTCCGCGAACACGCAGGGACATGTCGTCGTCAACTCCGCGAACCTGGGCGGCTCCGAGGAGCACCTCAACCCGGAGCACGAGTTCCCCTGGGCTCTGCAGGATTGCACCGAGCCGTCCGAGCCGTCCGAGCCGTCTGAGCCGTCCGAGCCGACGGAGACCACGGAGCCGTCCGAGCCGACGGAGACCACGGAGCCGTCCGAGCCGACGGAGACCACGGAGCCGTCCGAGCCGACGGAGACCACGGAGCCGTCCGAGCCGACGGAGACCACGGAGCCGTCCGAGCCGACGGAGACCACGGAGCCGTCCGAGCCGACGGAGACCACGGAGCCGTCCGAGCCGACGGAGACCACGGAGCCGTCCGAGCCGTCCGAGCCGACGGAGACCACGGAGCCGTCCGAGCCGACCACCGAGCCGTCCGAGCCTGGCAAAGACGGCAGCTCGTGGGGTTCTCCGTGGTGGCTGCTCCTAGTGCCGGCTATCCCGGTTGTGACTTGGCTGATTGACAAGATTCCGAGTAGCTCGAACCCGGACCAGACGGCCCCGGATAAGCCGGGCCAGCCGGGTGAGAAGCCCGCTCCGGGCAAACCGGATGCTGAGGGCGACAAGCCTAGCCAGGCACCGGTCGAGCATCCGGTGAACCCTGGCAAGCCGGGTGAGTCGCGACAGGAGATTAAGTCCGTGCCATCTGGCGCGACTGAGAAGGGCGACAACGTTTCTGACTTCATTAGCTAGAAACGTTGGCCGTTCGATACTCTGAATAAAGCGGGCTGGAGGACATCTACCTCCACCCCGCTTTCTCATTTATGAATTAGGATGTTGCAATGAGTACTGGCATACCGAACCCTGACAACCCGCCGGAGAAGGACGTTAGTAAACGTCAACCGGTGGACTCCTCCGAGAGTAATGTCGCCACCGGCCGCCGCCGTAGCCGAGTCCCCTTGATCCTGGTCGCTATTTTGGTGGTGCTTGCTCTCATTGGTGCCGTTGCGCTCATTACGCGGGGTGGAAACGAGGATACGGAGGGGGCGTCGGAGGCGCCGCAACCACGGTTAACCAGCACTGCGCCTGAGATCATTGAGGACAGTTACGTCGATGATACCGGCCAGCAGGAAGAGGAGCTCACGCCGGTTCCTGAAAGTCATGAGGACGTCAATGATATAGCGCTGCAGATGAGTATCGGCATGGCACCGGTCGACTTGGTGGGTCTGACGAATGAGGGTGCGCTCATTCCGCCGGAGGATGTCAGCCGACTCGGGTGGTACGCGGCGTCCGCGATTCCGGGTGACCCGAACGCGAAGGGTTCGACGGTGATCACCGGGCACGTCAACCACCAAACGCAGGGCCAGGGCTTCGCGTACTACTTCACGCAGCTTGAGCAGGGCGACGAGGTCTCCGTGCTTATCGACGGCACCACCCACACCTACCGCGTCACCAAACCCCCATTCCGCGCCTCCAAGGAGGGGGCGCTGCCGGAAGAAGTGAATGATTCCACAGGCGAGAACAAACTCGTGCTAATCACATGCGGCGGCGAGTTCGTCGGCGGATCGCTCGGTTATGCCGACAACGTCTTCGTTATCGCGGAACCAATTTAAGGGTTACACAGGAAGGTACAGAAATTTTCCCGCGAAGCTTTATTTGAAACTAGAAACTAAGTGCGATCCTCAGCGAGCTCTGGCATCTACCTTAAAACCCTCTGGGCGTACGGTGGGCGTTTGACTCCTGCGGTGGCCGCTTCGTTGTATACGCACTTATCGACTGAGACGTGAAGGAAGCCATAGGCTCGCTGCACTTCGGGATGATTCAGTACGGCAAGGTACTTCAAAGTCATATTTAGCCACTTCTGTGCTTGGCCGTAGTGAAATATGATGCCCCGATCTGAGTGAGAGAACTGGGTGCTGTTGCAAAGTTGGGCGGAGAGCAGCGAAGACTCAGTTTCTCATTCCCTGATGGCCGCTGCGTGTGGGCGTTCTCAGGCCGTCTCGAAGACCCGGTTGACGATCACCGCGTCCGGGTTCGGTTGCCCGTAGGCAAACATCGTGCCTTGCCCTTTCCGCAATGAGTGCATCGCCTCCATCCCTTTTCAACGTCCGATATGCAGATGTCCGGTTCTTAAACGCGCCTTTCGGCCCGAAGATCCGCTTCAGCCGACCATGGTCGCCTTCCAGGATTTGTTGAGGTATTTCAACTGCCGGTGTTCCACTGTTGGCAGGCAGATTCCCTCTGCCTTTAACTCGGCAATCGCCTTAGCCAGGGAGGGTGCCTTGTCGGTGCTGATCACCCGCGGATAGCCTGCCGATGTATTCGACCGCAGCGTCTTCGCCAGGAAACGCTTCGCCGCAGCGACGTTTCTCTTTGGGGAGAGGTAGAAATCCAGGGTCTGGCCACCGGCGGTGATTGCCCGATAGAGGTAGCACCACTTTCCCCGCCCCGGATACAGGTCTCATCCACCCGCCAGGACCGTGCCTGCCAGTCAGGAACTTGCCGATACCACCGGGTCTGCTTATCCAGCTCAGGGGCGTATTTCTGGACCCAGCGGTAGATCGTGGTGTGATCGACCGGCAACCCCGCGCTCGGTCATCATCTCCTCGAGGTCGCGATAGCTCACGCCGTAGCGGCAGTACCACCTCACCGCCCACAGGATGATTTCACGAGGGAACTGCCTACCGGAGAAGATGCCCATGGGCCTGATTATTCCACGCCGGTCTTCCTACTGCCCCAACTTTGCAACAGCACCTTCTCTCGTGTGGTCTTCGGTGCCGTTATCGGCTGTGCCCGCACGGTAGGCGGGTGTCCCGCACGGCACCTTGACCCAGATCAAACAACGACAGAACCAGTCGTGCATGGTGGTTCTCCTCCGGTCTTCGCTCCCGCCTATTCACGCAAGGCTTATCTATCCGACTCACTGGACGGTGCGGCAGAACAGGCCCCGGGCTGAGGGGTTTCGGAGAGTTTCTCTCTTCGACATCAAGCGTAACTCGGCAGTTTCCGTTGTTTGATCCAGGTCAAAGAGTTAAACCGGGTTATGCCGTATCTTTAGGGGCGTCCGCATGGAAAGCGCAGTACCTCACGATAAGGAGCCGTTTTCCATGCATCCCCCAGCCATGTTCACGAATGCGACCCTGCGTTCCGAACAGTTTTCCTGCCCGAGTTGTCTGGCCGACATCACCGTCAGGCTCAGTGCTCTCGAGGCCGTGGAGGTAGATTTCCCCTCCGTCGCTGTTCTGGTCACCCATAACCCGGCCGCGGTCCCCATGGCGGAGCTGGCCGCCATGGTCGCCGACACTGACCACACCGCCACTGCCCCGATTATGCCCGCTGCGTAAGCTGCACCACGTCCAACTACTACGTGTCGGGGAAGGCGATAATATGGAGACCATGTCACAGAATCCGGTCCGGCGTAGCTGTGCCCAGCCTCATCACTGCTCACCAGCGGTCCGGCTCAAGGCCATGGCCAGGTCCCCGCTGTCCCGAGACATGGATGTAGACGAGCACCGGGACCTGGATCAATATCTCAGCGCCTGGTCGTGGGCGGAGGGCGACCCGGTGATCCTCGCCGGTGATGAGATCACAGGCAGCTATCTGCTCGTCGCCGGCCGGGCACGAGTGACCCGGGATACTATCGACGGGCGTGAGATTACCGTTGATATTGCCGCCCCTGGGGATGTGATCGGCCCGCTGCACACCCACCCCTCCCAGGCCGTCGACTCTGCCTGGGCGATGGAGACCACCTGCGCGTTATACCTGCCCGCCGATTCCCTGGCGGAGGTGATCACACGCCACCCCACGCTGGCCTTGTCGATCGTGCGGATGCAGCAGGAGCATCTCACCCAGTCCCGGGAACGCGACGTCGGACAGACCACCACAACCGTTGAGCAGCGGGTCGGTGCCTCCCTGCGCCGCCTAGACGGTAAGTTCGGCGAGCACCAGCAGGATGGCTCGAGCCTGCTGCAGGTTCGTCTGCGCCGTGACGATATTGCCGGCATGGCCGGCACCACCGTTGAATCCGCCTCCCGTGCGATGGCGAAGATGAAGAAAACCGGGATCATCAACTCCGGCCGGGAATGGGTCGCCATCCTTGACCGGAACGCTCTCGAAGATCTGGTTGATGGCGAATAACACCTGCTCAGCTCGGTTTACCGTTATTTGATCCAGGTCAAGGAACTAAACCGGGATGGGTCTTATCGTTAGAGATGTCAGCAAGGAACAAGACATCACAAGAAGAGAGGACCTGGTTATCATGGCCGCCCCGACCACGCTGAAGAACACCACCCTGCGTTCCGATGAGTTCACCTGCCCGAGCTGTATCAGCAAAATCGAGAACAAGATGAACGGTCTGGACGGTGTGGAGTCGGCGGAGGTGAAGTTTTCCTCCGGCCGCATCCTGGTTACCCACGACCCTGCCCAGGTGTCGGTGCGCGACCTGGTCGAGGCAGTAGCCGCTGTCGGTTACACCGCCAAGCCCTCAGTCATCTAGACCACCGATTAACCTTCCGGCCTCTGACCCCGACAGCCCGCCCGCACCCTGATGGTGCCGGCGGGCTGTCGCCGTGCACTCTGCAGTCGCTGTGAAGTCGCTCCCTATCTTCTCTGCCCCAGGGTCAGACTGGTTCATGGTTGTTTGATCCACGTCAAGGAAGTGAAGCGTCCTGGGTTTAGTTCCGCTTCTCTTACTACTCCGCTTCTTTTACTACCCCGTATTGACGGGCTGGGTGAGATGGTACTCGATTTCTACTTCCTGCGGGGTGGCGTAGTCCAATGCTTCGTGAAGGCGCTTGGTGTTCCACCAATGCACCCACCGCAAGGTCGCCAACTCAACTTCCCCCACTGACGTCCACGGGCCTTGGGGGTAGATGAGTTCGGCTTTGTAGAGTCCATTGACCGTCTCCGCCAATGCGTTGTCATAGGGAGTGTCAGGAAGTTTGTGTGTGAGGCTCTGATCTAGAAGGAGTTTCACCGATAATGACTACGGTGTCACCGAAGAAAGGCCATGACCCGGCGAGGGTCAACGAGATCAGCGAGAAGCTGATGGAAAATCCTGAGCTGGCCAGCTTGATCAGCGAGCTGTCGACGTCCGCTGATGATGCAAGCGACCTGGTCAAAGGCCTGCTGCAGGCATCGATCAACGCTGGTCTGCAGGCGGAGATGGATGCGCACTTGGGCTACGGACATTCCGACCGCAAGGCCAAAGCCCAGGTGGAAACCGCGCAGGGCGGCAATCACCGCAACGGGTCGTACACCAAGACCGTCAATTCTGGCTACGGTGCAGTGGAAGTGACCGTGCCCAGGGATCGTGCCGGCACGTTTGCACCGAAGATGGTGCCCAAGGGAGCACGCCGGCTGACAGAGCTCGACGACATGATCGTCTCGCTGTATGCCGGCGGGATGACAGTGCGCGATATTCAGCACCATCTCGCAACCACGCTTGGGGTGGATATGAGCCCGGATACGATCAGCACGATTACCGATGCGGTTTTAGACGAGGTGATGATCTGGCAGAACCGCCAGCTCGACGAGTTTTACCCGGTGATCTTCCTCGACGCACTACGAGTCAAAATCCGTGACGGTCACCGCGTGGTCAACAAAGCCTGCTACATGGCTGTTGGCATCGACATCGACGGCATCAAGCACATCTTGGGATTGTGGATCGCTGATAATGAAGGCGCCGCATTCTGGGCATCGGTGTGCGCGGACCTGGCCAACCGGGGTGTCCAAGACGTGTTCATCGTCTGCTGCGACGGGCTGAAAGGTCTACCGGAAGCCGTGGAGGCAACCTGGCCAAATTCTATGGTGCAGACCTGCATTGTGCACCTGATTCGGGCTGCGAACCGGTGGGTGTCCTACCAGGACCGCAAATCTGTCTCCCGGGCGCTGCGTGAGGTCTACACGGCCGCAAACGAGGACACCGCCCGTGCCAGCCTTGATGCCTTCGAGGCCTCAGAGTTGGGCCAGAAATACCCGCAGTCGGTCAAAGTCTGGCGCGACGCCTGGGAGCGGTTCATACCGTTTCTGCAGTTCCCGCCTGCGGCACGGCGGGTGCTCTACACCACCAACTCGATCGAATCACTCAACGCTTAACTGCGCAAAGCCACCCGTAACCGGGGCCAATTCCCGAACGATACTGCGGCACTGGGTTGCGTCCCTTAGTGTGGTGTAACGCTTGCTGATGGTGGGCCCTGGCAGATATAGGGGCGGCCATCGTCAGTAACCTTTCGACTCAACTACCACATCTCACCGAAAGGCACATGACGATGACCGCTGCTCCGCATTCTATCGACCCTGCAACCTATCTGGACGATCTGCTGGCACAGGCCTCCCCGGATCTGATGCGGCAGATGCTGCAAGGGTTTATCAACCAGATCCTCTCCGCCCAAGCTGACACCGTCTGCGGGGCTGAGTATGGTGTCGCTTCTGCCGAGCGGGTCAACCACCGCAACGGGTACCGTCACCGCGACCTTGATACCCGTGTGGGCACGATCGATGTGGCGGTGCCGAAGCTGCGCCACGGAGCGTTCTTCCCGGACTGGCTGTTAGAGCGCCGCTCACGGGCCGAACGCGCCTTATCGACTGTGATCGCGACCTGCTACCTCAAAGGGGTTTCCACCCGCAGGATGAATGACCTGGTGGCAACACTTGGGATTGCCAATATGTCGAAATCTCACGTCTCGCGCATGGCGGAAGAACTCGACGAGATGGTCACAGATTTCAAAAACCGCCCACTCGATCCCGGCGGGTACGCCTACCTGTCGTGCGACGCGCTCACGATCAAAGTCCGTGAAGGCGGCCGGGTGGTCAAATGCTCTGTGCTGCTAGCTACCGGGGTCAACGCCGACGGCTACCGCGAAATGCTCGGCATGCATGTCGCCACCGCGGAATCCAACGCATCGTGGAAAGGCTTCTTCCAAGACTTAAAAGCCCGCGGGCTGCGTGGTGTTTATTTGGTCACCAGTGACGCCCACGAAGGCATCCAGCACGCTATCTCCGAAGTGCTGCCTGATGCATCCTGGCAGCGGTGCCGCACCCACTTTGCGAAGAACCTCTACGAGAAAGTCCCAAAGACCCAGTGGCCGATGGTCTCGGCGATGTTCCAGACAATCTTCCAGCAACCCGACGCCCAATCCACCTGGGCCCAAGCCCGCGAAGTGGTCGACCTGCTGGAACCGAAGTTCCCACAGGTTTCGGCGTATTTGGAGGAATCCCTCGATGAGGTGTTGGCGTTTACCGCAGCCCCGAAACCAGTCTGGACGAAAGTCTGGTCAAACAACCCCACCGAAAGGTTAAACCGGGAGATCCGCCGGCGCACCGACGTCATCGGCATCTTCCCGAACCGCGAATCCATCATCCGGCTCGTCGGCGCTGTCCTAGCCGAACAGCACGACGACTGGATCCAGCAAAAACGCTACATGTCACTGTCCGCACTCGAACACACCAAACAACTCATGCACCACCCAGGAGATGATCATGGCGACCATCACCAGCTAACCGCCTAACCACAACCCCGAACTAAATACCGAGCCGAAAGCTAGACGGCTACACCACTACACGGGACTTGACCGCGGCACTGAAGACGCTATGGCTGATGATCTGCAACATCGAGGACAAGCGCGCTGCCCAGCGAGCGAAGAAAGCGAAACGTGACATCGAATGCAACGGCTATATTGAAGGAGCGAAAGCCACCGGATGGAAACAAGCCATCAACCAACTAGCCGTGGCGTACCCCGACCGATTCGCGGACTACTTGTAACCCAAGCCCCCGCACACAAACAATCGGACACTCTCCCCTCTCCTGCCGCATCAGCTCGAACTTTTCCGTTCGTGTTGCTTCGCAGCGAAGAAGGCACTCGCCTTTGACAAAAGGACCTGACCCCTGTTTGGTAGACACCTCTGATTCCGGCTGTGTTGAGTCGGGGAAAGGTAATCTACCTCCATGCCTAGGAAGGTTTATTCGGATCAGTTCAAGCGCGACGCGGTCGCGATGTACGAGAACGATCCACAGGTGTCGTTGAACGCGGCGGCCGCTGATTTAGGGATCAACCGCTCCACGCTTCGCGTATGGGTTGATAAGTACGGAACTGGCACGAAACCCCAGTTTTCAGCGGGCTTACGTGCTGATCGTGCGAGGCAACTGACCGATGCTGAGAAGCTACGTCAGCTGCAACAGGAAAACGCCCGCCTGAAAGAAGAACGCGATATTTTGCGTAAGGCAGCCAAATATTTCATGGAAGAGACGAACTGGTGATCCGCTTCCGGTTCGTTGATGACCACCGCACCGATTACTCGGTCAAGCGGATGTGCACCGTACTCGGGTTAAACCGCAGCTCCTACTACAAATGGAAAGCTAGCAGCACCCAGCGGCACCGCAGACTGGTTGATGATGCCATACTCGGAGCCAAGGTGAAGGCCATCTTCGACGACAAGAAGCAGCTCTACGGCGCAAAACGCATTGCCGCCGAGCTGACTTTCAACGATGCGTACAGTAGCACCGGACCGGTCAACCATAAGCGCATCGCCCGGATTATGAGGAAGCTTCAGCTGCGCGGCTACACGAAAAAACGTAAGGTCACGACAACGCAGCGCGGGAGTCATCGCTTTATATTCGCTGACCTGGTCAAGCGTAACTTCACTGCGCCAGCTGCCAATAGGATCCTCGTCGGCGATATTACCTATCTGCCGATCGCAGACGGGTCGAATATGTATCTGGCTTCTGTGATTGACTGCTACTCGCGGATGCTCGTCGGCTTCGCGATCGCAGACCACATGCGCACCGACCTCGTCGAAGAAGCGCTCGAGCATGCTCGCCGTACCCGTGGCAGTCTCTCCGGGGCGATCTTCCACTCAGATCATGGCAGCGTGTATACCTCATCGCAGTTTCAGGCTGTCTGCCGAAGACTCAACGTCACCCAGTCGATGGGAGCAGTTGGCAGCAGCGCTGATAATTCACTCGCGGAGTCGTTTAACGCGGCGTTGAAACGAGAAGTGCTCAAAGACCAGAAAGTCTTTTCCAATCAGCTAGTCTGCCGGCGCGACGTCTTCGCATGGTGTGCGCGCTACAACACCACCCGAAGGCATTCCTGGTGCAAGTACCTCACACCCATTGAGTACGAATCTCACGCTTCCTAACAATGCGCTAGAGTAAAGCCAATAATTTCACCCCCACGGTGTCTACTTTCCGGGGGCCGGGCCCAAAACTCGTTGTCGATCTTGGCTTCAGCCAGCTCGCGGCGCAGGCGAACAATTTCTGCGCGAAGATCAGCCTCGCTCATCCCGTCGGATGACCCTCGGCGTTGCCGCTCGTTTTTCACCCACTTGCCTAGCAAGCCCGCGGAAACACCGATTTCCTTGGACACATGCGCGATAGGGCGAGCCGATTCGATCACCAATTTCGCCGCTTCACGCCGATACTCCGGCGTGAACGTCTTACGCGGTTGACTCACAATGAACATCCTCTCCTACGGACACACGATCCATACAAACAAGGTGTCCACTAAACGAGGTAACCTCAGGACCGTAAATCCATCACGCTGCTAGTTCTATCGAAAGGACAGATACACCACACCACCGGACTTGACCCTCCGCGTACCCAATAGGGCGATAACGCCACTTCAGGCGCCCCTACTAAAGCACGTCAAAGGGCCTATCTAATACCCCTGCTCCACATCGACTTCGGTGGGCATTTGGTTGCCGTCGGACAGCGCTTCCCAGTTCTTCAGGGTCAGCCCGGCGATGCGCCGCCTGCCGAAGCGGGGCGTGCTGGCGGTGTGCGGGGTGATCAGGCAGCGGTCCTGTTCCCACAACGGGTGGTCGGCTGGCAGCGGCTCAGGGTCGGTGACGTCCAGTGCCGCACCGGCAATCACGCCGTTGTCCAGTGCCGCGACGAGGTCGTCGGTGACCACGAGCGGGCCGCGCCCGACGTTCACCAGCACTGCGCTTTGCTTCATCTTGTTCAGCACTTTTTCGTCGACCTTGCCGCGCGTGGCGGCGGTCAGAGGGGCGAGCAGGACAACGACGTCTGCCCGTTCCCACACGCCGTCGGCCTCTGCCATTGGAAGCGTTTCATCGGCCCCGGCGACGGGTCGGCCGGACCGGTTCACGGCGATGATCTCCGGATTGAACGGGGCGAGGAATTCTATCAGCTTCGTGCCGATTCCGCCCGCGCCGATGATCGCCACCGTCATGTCCTCGACGAGATAACGCGATTCTGCCTCGATGGCCGCCTTCGTCGACCCGTCCGGGGTGACGCGCGCGAACTGGTGCAGCCCCGCGAGAATGAGGGCGAGGGTGGACTCGGCAACGGTGTCGTCGTAGAGCCCGGCGGCGTTCGCCCACCGCGTGCCGGTCCGCGCGAGGATCCCGGCGCTGTCGAGCGCGTCAATGCCCGCCCACGCGAACTGCACGAACTGGATGCTGTCCGGCAATGCTTCCGGAAAATCCTCCGCGCCGCCGTGGTAGATCAGCACGTCTGGGTTGTCGTCGATGTCGACATGCTGGTGGCCGTGGCCCTCCAGCTCGTCGACGGTGGAGGACCATGGAGTGGGCAGAATCGCGAACTTCATGCCTTAGAGCCTAGACGCGTAATTGGACAGATAGTCGGCGTGCACGACAGAGCGGCGCTGGTGCTCGGGGAGCTCGTCGGTGTGCTTGCCCAGCATGCCGGTGAGCTCTGCTGCGTCGTAACCGACGACGCCGCGGCCGATGGCCTGGCCGTCGGGGCCGAGGATCTCCACGATGTCGCCGGCGTGGAAGTCACCGTCCACACCCGTGATGCCGACAGCGAGCAGCGAGGTGCCGCCGCGGGTGACGGCCTCGACAGCGCCGGCGTCGAGGCGCAGCACGCCTTCGGCGTCGGCAGCGTAGAGCACCCAGAATTTCCACGCGGAGAGCTGGGACTCGGGGCGGGTGTGGAAGACGGTGCCGACAGACGCGTCGCCGAGCGCGTCCTCGATATTCTGCGCGGACGTCAACAGCACGGGCACGCCGCCGCGGGTGGCCAGGCGGGCGGCCGAGACCTTGGAGGCCATGCCGCCGGTGCCGAACACCCCGCCGTCGCCGGCGACGATGCCTTCGAGGTCCTTGCCGGAACGGACCTCGGGAACGAAGGTCGCGCCCGGGTCCTTCGGGTTGCGGTCGTAGAGCCCGTCGACATCCGACAGCAGGATCAAGGCGTCGGCGGCAGTGAGTGTCGCCACGATCGCCGACAGCCGGTCGTTGTCGCCGAACCGCATCTCGGAGGTGGCGACGGTGTCGTTCTCGTTCACGATCGGCACCGCACCCAACTGGCGCAGCTTGTCGATGGTGCGCTGCGCATTGCGCGCACGCTCGCGCACCCCGGCGTCGGACTGGGTGAGCAGAACCTGGCCGATGGTGCGGTTATAGCGTTGGAACGAGCGGCCCCACGTCTGCGCCAAGTGAATCTGGCCCACCGAGGCGGCGGCCTGCTTCAATGCGAGGTCTTTCGGCCGGGTGGACAGTCCCAGCGGAGTCATGCCCGCTGCGACAGCACCGGATGAGACGACAATGACGTCGCCGCCGCGGTCCGTGCGCGCTTCGATCGCGTCGACAATGCGGTCGATCTTTTCTTGGGAGACCGCCGAGTTGGAGTCCACGAGCGAACTCGTGCCCAGCTTGACGACGATCTTCTTCGCCCCCGCAATCTGCTCGCGCAAAGAACCCGGTGTCGCACCCGGCATTATCATTAACCTTGCCACCTCTCTCGGTCGGCTTCCTGCCGGTCGAGCAGGTCGTCGCCGTAGTCGTATTCGTCGATAAGTCCTCGACGGGCCTGCGAGGCGCGCTTGCGCTCGGCCGCGGACATGCGGTCCGTGCCGCCGAGGCGCGCGTCTTGGCCGCGGCCCGCCTTCGTAGGATCGCCGCCGATGGACGGCTCCCAGTCAAAGGAGATCTCCCCGATGGTAACGGTGTCCCCCTCATTCGCGCCGATTTTGCGCAACTCTTCTTCGACACCGGCCTTGTTGAGGCGGTCGGAGAGGTAGCCGACGGCCTCGTCGTTCTCGAAGTCGGTCTGGCGGATCCAGCGCTCGGCTTTCTCGCCGGTGACCAGCCAGCCGCCCGGGTACAACGGGTCCGGGACGACCTGGATGTCGTCGCTGTGGTCGACAGCGCGCGGGCGGATGATCTGCGCGGCCTTAGTGTCGGCGGCCTTACCGGCGACCTTCGGCTGAGTCTTGCGCGCGGTCTGGACGATCTCCCACAGGGCCCACTTCAGTTCGTCGAGGCCTTCGCGTGTGGCGGTGGAGATCATGTAGATCGGCCAGCCGAAAGCTTCGGCCAGGTCCTCGCGCAGGAATTCTGCGAGCTCCTTCGCTTCCGGGACGTCGACCTTGTTCAGGACGATGATGCGCGGGCGCTGGCGCAGGTCGCCGAGGCCCGAATCGCCGTCTTCGGCCTCGATGAGGTCGGCGTACGAGTCGAGCTCGGCTTCGAGCGCCTCGATATCGGACTGCGGGTCGCGGCCCGGCTCGAGGGTCGCAGTGTCGACCACGTGGGCGAGCACGGCAGTGCGTTCGATATGGCGCAGGAAGTCCAAGCCCAGGCCCTTGCCCTGGCTCGCACCCGGGATCAGACCCGGCACGTCCGCGATGGTGAAGGTGTCGTGGCCGGTATCCACCACGCCGAGGTTCGGCTGGAGCGTGGTGAACGGGTAGTCGGCAATCTTCGGCTTCGCGGCCGACAGCACGGAGATCAGCGAGGATTTGCCCGCCGACGGGAAGCCCACCAGCCCCACATCGGCCATGGACTTCAGCTCGAGGATCAAATCATGCGCCTGGCCCGGCTCGCCCTTCAGGGCGAAACCAGGGGCCTTCCGCTTCGCGGTGGCCAGGGCCGCGTTGCCGAGGCCGCCGTAGCCGCCCTCCGCCGCCAGAAACTGGGTGCCCGGCACGACGAGGTCGGCCAACATATTGCCGTCCGCGTCGCGCACCACAGTGCCGACCGGCACCTCCAGCACCAGGTTCTCTCCGCGTGCGCCGTTGCGGTGGTCACCCTCGCCGTTGCCGCCGCGCTTCGCCTTCACGTGCGGCCGGTACTGGAAATCCAGCAGTGTGTGAACCTGCGTGGACACCTCTAAGATGATGTCGCCGCCGTGGCCGCCGTTGCCGCCGTCGGGGCCGCCCAAGGGCTTGAATTTTTCGCGGTGCACCGACACACACCCGTGGCCGCCGTCGCCGGCCTGGAGGTGCAGAACTGCACGGTCGACAAACTGTGCCATGAGGAGGTGCCTGCCTTTCGGGTGGTGTCAGAAGCGGTTTTCCGCGTGCTAGCGAGTGTACGAGAGGCCGCGGTGGACCGTCGATAAGCGAAAGCGCCGTGCGACCCTAGGCGGATCCACGGCGCGATCAAAGAGTTTGCGGGAGTTACGCGGTAGCGGACTTCTCCTCGACGACAGCCTCGTCGACCAGGCCAGCGTCGTTCGCGGCCTCGAGAACCTCAGAGGAAACGCCCTCTGCGTCAGCCGGAATGATGTTGACGATGCGGCGCTTCTTCTTGATGCCGAACTGCACGGAACCTGCAGCCAGAGCGAACAGCGTGTCGTCGCCGCCGCGGCCGACATTGTCGCCCGGGTGGAACTTCGTGCCGCGCTGACGGACGAGGATCTCGCCCGCCTTGACCTGCTGGCCGCCGAAGCGCTTCACGCCGAGGCGCTTGGACTCGGAGTCGCGGCCGTTCGAGGAGCTCGATGCACCCTTCTTGGTTGCCATTGTGGTTGCCTCCTAAGTGGCGTCTCGGATTACTTGATGCCGGTGATCTTCAGCGTCGTGTTGGGCTGACGGTGACCCTGACGCACCTTGTAACCGGTCTTGTTCTTGTACTTGAGGATGTTGATCTTCTTGCCCTTGCCGTGCTCAACGATCTCAGCGGAGACGTTGACCTTGGCGAGGTCCTCGGAATTGGAGGTGACGTTTGCGCCGTCGACGAGGAGAACCGGGGTGAGCGCCACAGAATCGCCAGCTTCACCCTCGATCTTCTCGACCCGAACGAGGTCGCCTTCGGCAACCTTGTACTGCTTGCCGCCGGTCTTGACGATCGCGTACATAGCGGGTTACCCCTTTCTTCATCTCGGACGGCACCTGCATGCCACGGCACCGAAAACCATCTGATACGTAATTAAGCGTTTCGGGGGTTTACGTGGGATGTACGTCGCAGCCTCGCTCGCATGCATGATTCCGCAAAGGCGCGCCCCAAAACAGCGACTGTCAAAGACTACACCGCAGCCACCTGAAAGACCAAACTGCTTCGGCGGCGACATTTCGGGAACATTTTCTCCGCGGCGCTCATTACACTGGCGGAAGACATCGTGTTTCACTCGGCGAAAGGAGGTCCATCATGAACGAGTTCAATGAACCACCGGTTCTTCCGCCGTTCGGCGATCTGTACGCCGATTCCGCCCCTAGCGACGACGCGCTTGCGCGCATGCTCGACGTCGCGTTCGATCCGTCCACGCCGGACCCCGGCGATTCCCTCATTCCAGGTTCGGAGGAAGTGTCGCTCGACGAGTTCGACGAGGGCATTTCGCTTGACGACGGCGCGGGCGCGGCCGACCACGACCCGTCCTCCGCGAATACGCCGGGCTCTCCTACGACGAGCTCGCCGCGCACCAGGGCATTCCCCTGGCCACGGTGAAGAGCCGCCTCAACCGCGCGCGGAAGAAGCTGAAAGACGCTCTCGCGGCGAAGGGTCTCTAGCTTTTAGAGCGCCACGATCAGCACGATGATGAGCAGGAGCACCAACCCGCCGCCGACAGCGCCCGCAATGAGCGGGGTGTTGTTCTTCGACTTCTTCGGTGCGTTCGGAGTGGGGCGTTGAGCCATCGCCGCCATCTGTTGCGGGGGTCGCTGCTGCGGGAAACCAGGGCGCGGGCCCTGCGGACGTTTCGACGGTGACGGCATGACGGATTCCGCGATCATCGACACGGACGGCGACGGCTACGGCGACGTGCAGCTCACCGACACCGACGGTGACGGCTACTACGACGCCGAGGAGGCGATCACGACTGAGAACACCGCCATGGAGATGCCGACCACGGAGCAGCTCGGCTACGCCGGCGGCTACGAGCAGAGCTACGAGGACAGCGGCGACGCAGCCGGCCTCGAGGACGCAGCGACGGACTTCGCACAAACAGCACGACGAGGCCCCGTTCCGCGCAGGAACGGGGCCTTCGCGTGTTCAGCTACCGCGACTTACGCGTCGCGCGCCGACGCCCACGAGGGCCTTTGCTTATCGACGCCCCCTGCGTCCCTTCCTGCCTCTTTTGCCCCTTCCCGGACTGCTTCTCCTGCTGCTGGCGCGGGGTATGTGGCTGGCGCTGCTGGTTCTGCCGCCCGGAGGTACGGCGCGTAGCACGGCGACGACGGCGAGTGCCACGGCCCGCGCCTTCACGACGCTGAGCGGCAGAGGTCGACTCCCCGGAATCCTTCTCGCCCACGATATCCGTGGACGCGGCGGATTCCGCGAACGCCAGAGCATCGGCGGCTTCGCCGATCACGTCCTCGGTGGACGCGTCGTCGTAATCCTTCGGGTCCGGACGGTAATCCGACACCGAATTGCCGCGGGTCTTACGCTTACGGCGCGGTGAACTCTCAAACTCGGCCACAGCTTCCTCATAGGTCTGGCTCTTCTTCTGGCCGGACCGGTTGCCGGACTTCTCCTGGTCCTTGTCTTCGTCGTGGCCTTGGCCGCGCTCGTTGCGCTGCTCATCCTGCTGGCGACCCCGGCCCCGCCCGGAACCGCGGCGGCCGCGGCGGCGGGACGACCGGCGCTTAGGCTGGTCGCCGCGGGAATCAGAAGAGTCTGCGTCAGAAGAGTCTGCGTCAGAAGAATCGGAGTCGGAGGGGTCGGCAACGACGGCGTCGACAAGCTCCTCTGTGCTCTTTTTGTTGCGTTTCTCCATCGCCTTCGCGGCGGGGTGGTCGCCCGCCGCGTGGGCGTGGCGCTGGGGGTGGGAGGAATCGGGGTCGACGGGGTCGTCGGTAAGCACGATGCCGCGGCCGTCGCAATGCTCGCACTTGGTGGAGAACGTTTCCACGAGACCTGTTCCCAGGCGTTTGCGGGTGAGCTGGACAAGACCGAGCGACGTGACCTCCGAGACCTGGTGGCGCGTGCGGTCGCGGCCGAGCGCTTCCTTCAGGCGGCGCAGGACGAGATCCTGGTTCTCGGGCAGGATCATGTCGATGAAGTCGATGATGATCATGCCGCCGATATCGCGCAGGCGCAGCTGCCGGACGATCTCCTCGGCGGCCTCGAGGTTGTTGCTGGTCACCGTCTCCTCCAGCGAGCCGCCGGAACCGGTGAATTTGCCGGTGTTGACGTCGATGACCGTCATGGCCTCCGTGCGGTCGATCACCAGCGTGCCGCCCGACGGCAGCCACACCGTGCGCGACAGGGCCTTCTGGATCTGCTCGTCGACGCGGTGGACGTCGAACGCGTCGCGGCCGTCGTGGGCGCGGCGGTCGAATTTCTCCAGGCGGTCGAGCAAGTCAGGCGCGACGGACTGCACGTAGTTGTGCACGACATTCCACGACTTCTTGCCGTCAATGACGAGCTGGTCAAAGTCCTCGTTGAACAGGTCGCGCACGACCTTGACCAGAAGACGCGGCTCCTCGTACAGGGTGACGGGCTTGGCGCCCTTCGACTTCTTCTCCTTTTCCGCCTCTTCCTGGATGGCCTCCCACTGGGAGTGCAGGCGGTTGACGTCGGCGGCGATGGCTTCCTCCGGCGCGCCCTCGGCGGCGGTGCGGATGATCGTCCCTCCCTTGCCGGGCACGACGCGGACGAGAATGTCCTTCAGGCGCTTGCGCTCTGGCGCGGGCAGCTTGCGCGAAATGCCGGCGCTGCGGCCGCCGGGCACGTACACGAGGAAGCGGCCGGCCAGTGAAATCTGGGTGGTCAAGCGCGCACCCTTGTGCCCCACCGGGTCCTTGGTCACCTGGACCAGCACCTGGTCGCCGGACTTGAGCGCCTGCTCGATGCGGCGCGAACGGCCGCCCAATCCTGCTGCCTTCCAGTCCACCTCACCGGCGTAGAGCACGCCGTTGCGGCCCTGCCCGATGTCGATGAACGCGGCCTCCATGCTCGGCAGCACATTCTGCACGCGACCGAGGTAGATATTGCCGATCATTGACGCGTTGTCGTCGGAATCGACGAAGTGCTCCACCAAAAGGCCGTCCTCGAGGACGCCGACCTGGGTGATGGTGCCGGAGCCGTCGTGACGCTTGCGTTCGCGCACGACCATCGTGCGTTCGACGGACTCGCGGCGCGCGAGGAATTCCGCCTGCGACACGACGCGGGACCGTTTGCGCTCCTCCTCGCGTCGCTCGCTGCGTCGGCGGCGCTGCGCCTCCAGCCGCGACGAGCCCTTGATCGCCTTCGGTTCCTGGATCGGCTCGTCGGTAGCGGTTTCCTCCGGCTTCGGGGCATCGCTTGTCGACGAATCCCCCTGCCTCCTCGCCCTTCTCCTCTCCCCCCGGGGCGCAGCCTTGAACACCGGCGTGTACACGCCGGCGGTTTCCTCGGTGTCCTCCGTCGGGGCCGGGGCCGGCGTGATCTCGGGCTCAACGTCGGTGAGCAGGTCCGCCTCGACCTTCTCCTCGATCTGGTTGATCTCGTTCTCGACGTCCTTGCGGACGCGGTGGCGGATCTTCTCCTCTGCCGCGGCCTCATCCGGCGCGGTGTCCGCGGTTGTTTCGGGCGCGGTATCGGCTTCTGCCGCGTCGGCTGCCGGAGTGCCCTCGACCGCATCGAGCACTTGCTCCGTCTCGGCCTTGCTCAGCGAAGACTGCGCGACCTTCACCAGCCCCAGCTCGTTGAGCTTGACCACAAGGTCCTTCGACGTCATCCCCAGCATCTTCGCCAGGACGAACACCCGGGTCTTCTCGCCCAGCTGCGAACGGTCGACCGTCGCGGGTTGGGTGGTTGCCTCCTGCGCAGCCTTCTCCACATTCGCTTCCGCCGCGCGAGTGGACGACTTTTTAGTTGTCTTCTTCGTCGACTTCTTCGTCGCTTTCGCGGCCTGCTTGGTCGCTTTCTTAGCTGTCTTCTTAGCGGTCGTCTTCGCCGCTTTCTTTGTCGTTTTCTTCGCCGTCGAGCGTGCCCGGCGCTTACGTGGGGTCGTTGTCTCGTCGCTGTCAGCCACGGAAATCTCCTATTGAATTGCCGCGCGCGGAACGCCACCGGGCGCTGGTGGAACGGGTCCACCGCCGCCGCACAGTGCCGTGCACCGCTGGTTACGCGGAATAAATGTAAAGCTTCTCAAGCGTCCGCGACCTGTCGTGGGTCGCGCATGCTTCGGGAACCATTGTGGCACAGCTTCAGCGCGCAGGGGCGAGCAGGTTCACCATGCCGCGGTTCTAATTCCCGCGCAGGATCTCCTCGGTCAAAGTGACGATGGCGGCGTCGGTGTCTTTATTGAGGAGGGAACACACAGCGACACCGATAAGGGAACGGACGACTTGTCGGCCGGTGAGACCGCTAAACGACGCCGCATCAAGCACCTTTTGCACGGCATCGATCACGCCGCGCCAGTGAGCGGAGATCTCTGAAACGAGCTCGGAACTCTCGTGCTGGACATCGACGGTCGCGGTGACAAGGCCCGCGACATGGTCGATCTCGCCGCCGGCGACGACGCGGACGATGAGTTCGGCGAGCTGCGCTGGATCGGATGAAACAGCACCGCCCGCAAGCTCACGGTCGAGGAATTCGCGACGGCGTTCCGCTATGCCCTGGAAACAGGTGGCCAGCAAACGCTCGCGGTTGGAGTAGTAGTACCCGATCGACCCGACCGGCACGCCCGCCTGGGCGGCCACGTTGCGGTGCGTTACGCCGCGGAGTCCTTCGCTGTAGAGGAGTTCCGTGGCGGCCTGCAGGATGGCGAGACGTTTCGCCACCGCGCGTGACTGTTCAGCGCGCTGAGCCACCACGGGCCACCCCTCTCGACAACTTCTAATTCGTGAAAATTTATGTGTCGAGAGCGAATGTATACCTTCCGCCCCGGAAAGACGAACTAGTACAGCTGCTCAAGTGCGCGCTAGCGTTTCTCCTGGAAGCCCTGGCCCGCCACCCAGGTACGGGACACAGCGAGGCTGGCGGACGCACCCGGGTCCTCCACGTCCGAGACACGGTAGAAGTCCATGACCACCTTGTCCTTGGAAATCTTGGCGATGCCGTAACCGTGGGAGTCGAAATCCACGTGGTTGACCCACGGGTTCGCGGAGTACATCACGCCTTCCACGAGGTGGGTGATGCGGTTGTCCTCGGGGGTGTAGGTCTTCGTGTAGATGGCGACGATCTCGTCCACATTCGGCGCCGTGATCGACGAGCACACCATCTCGCAGCCGATCTCGTTGCCCTTGTGGCGCACCGAGTGGGCCCACTCGGAGTGAATGTCGCCGGTAAGGAAAAGGGTGTGAGGGGTGGTGTTGGTGAGGACGTCGAAAAGCCGTGCCCTCTCTGCGCGGTACCCGTCCCACTGGTCGGTGTTGACGGCAATGCCCGCAGAGCGCGTGAACTCGTCCAGGACGTCGTTCGCGGTGCGGTTGTCGGAGCTGGTCGGCGGCAGGTGGCCGATCTCCATCGGTGAGACCATGACCGAGTTGCCCAGCACATTCCACGCGGTCGTGGCGGTTTCCACTTTGCCCTTGACCCAGTCGAACTGCTCGGAACCGAGCATGCTTCGCGACGGATCGTCCTTGTCTCGCCCGATCGCCTTGACCTGCTCGTCGCGGTAGGTGCGCAAGTCCATCATCGTGAGGCTGATCAGATTGCCGAACTGGTAGCTGCGGTAGATATGCCCGCCCTCCGACGGTCGCACCGCACGCACCGGAAGCCACTCAAAGTAGGCCTGGTGGGCGAAGGATTCGCGCTTATTCCACTCCCCCTCGGCGCCCTCGGTGTGGTTCTCTGCGCCGCCGTCCCAAGAGTCGTTGGCGGACTCGTGGTCGTCCCACACGACGACCCACGGCGCAGCGGCGTGCGCCGCCTGGAGGTGCTCGTCGGTGCGGTAGCGGCCGTAGCGGACACGGTAATCCTGCAGCGAGACGATCTCGTGCGCCGGGTGGTGCGGACGGGACACGCCGCTCTTACCCGCGTATTCGCCGGTCGGGTACTCGTAGATGTAGTCGCCCAGGAAGACGACCAGGTCGATCTCGCCAGCCGCCGCCCGCTCCGCCATGTCGCGGTACGCGGTGAAATAGCCGCACTCGTAGTTTGCGCACGAGGCGACGGCGAGCTTGTACTCGCCGATATCCGCGGTGTACGCCGGAGCCGTGTGCGTGACGCCCACCGGAGAGACCTTGCCGTCCCAGCGGAAACGGTAGAAATAGTCGGTCGCCGGCTTCAGGCCGCGCGGATCCACCTTCACAGTGTGGTCCGTTGCGGACGTGGCGCGCTCCGCGCCTGTGCGGACGATGTTCGCGAACTCGCGGTCCGTGGCGATCTCCCACTCGACCGCCGCGTCCGCGCCCTTGCCCGAGCCCGGCACAGCGTCCGGTGACACCGTCACGCGGGTCCAGATGATCACGGAATCCGGTGTCGGATCGCCCGATGCGACACCGTGCATGAACGCCGCGTACTGCTTCGGCTTCGGAGCCTGCGGCAAGCGTGCCGACGACAGCGCCCGCGACGACGGCAGTTGAGCATTCGCCGTGGTGTTACCGGCCACAGCCACACCAGCGGCAGCTGCTGCGGAACCAGCGAGGAAGCGACGGCGGGGAAGATTATTGTTAGCCATGCTGACAACTGTCGAATCCCCCGTTCAGCGGCGCAACTGGAATCCAGCCCCACGTCCCAATGTTCCGCGTGAATTCACGGGGAATTCATGTTGAGGGGTGCGGGGTGAACGTCGATAAGCATGCAACAAGCTCGCGCACGACGGCGCGGGCTGCGAGAAACTGGTTAGAGGTTCGGGAACCAGATACCGATCTCGCGCTCAGCGGACTCCGGAGAATCGGAGCCGTGGACGACGTTCTCGCCGACCGTCAAAGCGAAATCGCCGCGGATCGTGCCCGGGGTCGCCTTCTCGACCGGGTGGGTGCCACCGGCGAGCTGACGCCACGCAGCGATCGCGGACTCGCCCTCGACAATGCCCGCGACCAGCGGAGCGGAGGTGATGAAGTCCACGAGCTCGCCGAAGAACGGCTTGTCCTTGTGCTCCTCGTAGTGCTTCTCGGCAGTTTCGCGGTCTGCGGTGCGCAGATCCATCTCGACGAGCTTCAAGCCCTTGCGCTCGATGCGGGAGATGATCTCTCCCACGTGGCCGTTTGCGACACCGTCAGGCTTAATCAGAATCAGAGTGCGTTCAGTCATGGCCCCAACACTACCGCCTGCTAGTCGACGCCGCGCACAACAGCCGCAGCCTCCTCGTAGCCCGTGTTCCGGAACCACAGCTGCACCTGGCGGACCGCCGAATCCTCACGCCCCTCTGCCTTCAGGTGCGCGACGGTCTCGCGCTGCTCCGGGTCGAGCTCGATCGGAGCGCTCTCCCGGGCGTTGTACTCCCGGTATTTCTCGCGCAGTCCGATGAACAGGAACACGCCTGCAGCCACCACCAGTAACAACGCGATCCAGCGGGGAAGGTCTACGAACGCGAGGACGATCGCGGCCAAAGACAGAGCCGCGGCGAGGGCGAGGGAACCAGCTTTCATGGCTCCCAAAGGTACCTGGACGTGGGCAAACACCGCCGGATGAAAATTATTTCGTTTTTTCATGCAAAGCACTGAGACGAGCGTCACAATAGTAGATAGGTTTTGCCTAGCTAACTTCCACGGCAGGACGTGACATACCGCGAACGCGAAAGGAGACGCGCCATGACGGCCACCCTCACCTCCCCCACGATCTTCCCCAGTCCGTATCCCGACCTCGAACTTTTCGGCGGCACGGTCTACGAGCAGATCTTCAACGACCTCACCGCCGCAGATGCCGCCCGCCCGGCGATCACGGAGCTGACCACCGGCAACTCCATCACCTACGGCGAGCTCAAGGAAAAAGCTGACGCGGTCGCCGGCTACTTGGCGCAGCGCGGCATCGGGCCCGGCAGCGTCGTGTCGCTGCAGATCCCCAACTCGATCAATTTCGCGGTGGCCCTGTTCGGCATCTTCCGCGCGGGTGCGACAGTGAACCCGATCGGCGTACTCATGAATAACGACGACGTTGAAAAGGTCTCGGAAATGGCCGGTGCAGACCTCTTCATCGGGATCTCCGACGTGGGACACGACAAGCACGTGTGGGATTACGAGCTGGAAGAAATCGTCGATAAGCGATTGCCCGCTCCCGATGTCGACGTCGACGGAAGCTCGCTCGCGTCCGTGCCGTTCTCCTCGGGCACGACCGGGATGCCGAAGGGCGTGATGCTCACGCACAGCAACCTCACGTCGAATGTGCTGCAGGCGCGCTACATGCTGGAGAAGAACGGCATCGGCCCGCACACGTCGACCCTGTCTCCCCTGCCCTTTTCGCACATTTACGGCATGACGGCGCTGATGCTCACGCCGATGCTGCAACGCTCGCACATCCACACGATGTCGAAATTCGACCTCGAGGTCTTCCTTCGCGCGCACGGCGAGCACAACATCGAGATGACGTTCATCGCCCCGCCCATGGCCGTCGCGCTGGCGAAGCACCCGGCCGTCACGCCCGAAGGTTTCGCCGCGAATAAGCTCATGTTCTCCGGCGCCGCGCCGCTCGACGAGGAAGTCGCGCGCGCCGTCGAGCGCCGCCTCGGCACCGACTGCGTGCAAGGTTACGGTATGACGGAAACATCGCCGGCGGTCAATATCGGCATCAAGGGCGAGACCAACCCGGGCTCCATCGGCTACGCGGTGCCGAACACGGAGTGCCGCATCGTGGACATCGAGACACTCGAGGACGTCCCCCACGGCGAGCCCGGCGAGCTGCTCGTGCGCGGGCCGCAGGTCATGCAGGGCTACCTGAACAACCAGGAAGCGACCGAGGAGACCTTCGTCGACGGCGGGTGGCTGCGCACCGGCGACGTCGCGCGCGTCGACGAAGACGGGCGCTTCTACATCGTCGACCGCGCCAAGGAAGTCATCAAATACAAGGGCTACCAGGTCGCTCCCGCTGAGCTCGAGGCGCTGCTGCTCACGCACGAAGCAATTGCCGACGCCGGCGTCGTCGGCGTCGACCGCGACGGACTCGAGATTCCGCGCGCATTCGTCGTGCTGCAGCCCGGCGCCTCGCTTTCCGCCGACGAGCTGATGGACTGGGTCGCCGAACGCGTCACCCCCTACAAGAAGGTGCGCGCGGTGACATTCCTCGACGAGATCCCGAAGAACCCCACCGGCAAGATCCTGCGCAAGGACCTGCGTCTGATCCCGCTGGAGGGGTAACTGGAAGGGCCTCTTTCCGCCGGTCGTCCCGCACGCCGGGGGCAGTGCGACGCATGCCACAAAAAGTCCGTGCGAATTCCTCTGTAAAGTTCTGCGACATAAGTCACAATTGAGGATGTTATGGTTTTGCTCCACAATTCCGCGGGGCGAAACCGCTCCCCCGGAACCAAGGAAAGAGGGAATCATGGCAGACAACCCCGTCCACGAACTGCTGGACCCGAAGACCGACTACTACCAGGTGTTCGCCGACATCGAGGGCGAGGACCTCGAGTGGTGGAAGAAGGCCCGCGACTTCGCTGAATTCGCCCGCCCCTACGTCAACGAAGGGTGGGAGAAAGCGGAGTACCAGATCCCCGTCGTCGCCGAGGCTGGCAAGCGCGGCCTGTTCCGCGACGCCATCGAGATCGAGGGTGAGCCGCACATGTCCGTGCGTGCTTCCCGCATGATGGCATTCGAGGTCGCGCGCACCGATGCCTCCCTCGGCACCGCTTTCGGCGTACAGGCCGGCCTCGCGATGCAGTCCATCGCAATGTGCGGCTCCGAGGAGCAGAAGGCGAAGTACCTGAAGCCGATGTGCCACCTGGAGATCCGCGGCGCGTTCGCCCTCACTGAGCCGGACCACGGCTCCGACTCCATCGCCCTGGAGACCACCGCGCGGCGCGACGGCGACGAGTGGGTCATCAACGGCGAGAAGAAGTGGATCGGCCACGGCTCCGTCGGCCACATCGCTGTGGTCTGGGCCCGCGACACGGAAGACGGCCAGGTCAAGGGCTTCATCGTCGACCAGGACCAGAAGGGCTACGAGGCGGAGACGATCGTCGGCAAGGCGTCGCTGCGCGGCATTCCGCAGGCGCACATCAAGCTTAACGACGTTCGTGTCTCCGACGACCGCCGCCTCCCCGGCGCCAACTCCTTCCGCGACTGCGCGAAGGTGCTGGCGGGCACACGCGTGTCCGTCGCATGGGCCTCCCTCGGCTTGGCCACCGACTGCTACGAGAAGGCTCTCGACTACGCACAGCGCCGCGTCCAGTTCGGCCGCCCGCTGGTGAAGAACCAGATCATCCAGCAACGCCTCGCCGACATGCTGCAGGACCTGACCTCCATGTTCCTGTACTGCCGCCGCCTGCTCGAGCTGGAGGAGTCCGGCGAGCTCACCGAGCAGCAGGCCGCACTGGCGAAGGTCCACTGCACCCGCGCCGCCCGCAAGATCTCCGCTGACGCACGCGACATGTTCGGCGGCGTCGGCATCCTCCTCGAGAACGACGTGGCGCGCCACCACGCCGACGTCGAGGCTCTGCACACCTACGAAGGCACCGACACGATGCAGTCGCTCATCGTGGGCAAGTCCATCACCGGCGTCGGCGCATTCGCCGGCTAAGGCACGCTGAAAATGAGCTGCATCGCGACCGAGAACGGGAGCGGTGCAGCTTTTCGCGCGAAAGCTACAGAAAGCGAGAAAGACTCATGACTGAAGACAAGCTGACCGACGGCGTCGCCGCTCTCCTCGACCCGAAAACGGACTACTACCGCGTGTTCGCCGACGTCGACGGTGAGGACCTCGAATGGTGGAAGAAGGCCCGCGAGTTCATGGAATTCGCCCGCCCGTCGATCAACGAGGCGTGGGAGAAGGCCGAGTACAACATCCCCGGTGTTGAGGAAGCCGCGCGCCACGGGCTTGTCACCGACGGCATTTCCATCGACGGCAAGCCAGGGATTTCCATCCGCGCGAACCGTCTGATTCAGATGGAATTCGCGCGTACCGACGCCTCCACCGCCACCGCACACATCGTGCAGTCCGGTCTGGCGATGCGCTCCATCTCCGAGTGCGGCTCCGACGAGCAGAAGGCCAAGTACCTGGGCCCGATGTCGCGCATGGAGATCCGCGGAGCGTTCGCCCTGACTGAGCCGGACCACGGTTCGGATTCCATCGGCTTGGAGACCTCCGCGCGCCGCGAGGGCGACGAGTGGGTCATCAACGGCGAGAAGAAGTGGATCGGCCACGGCTCGGTCGGCCACATCACCATCGTCTGGGCGCGCGACGAGGAAGACGGCGAGGTCAAGGGCTTCATCGTCGACCAGGATCAGGAGGGGTACTCGGCGGAGACGATCGTGGGCAAGGCGTCGCTGCGCGGCATTCCGCAGGCGCACATCACGCTTAACGACGTCCGCGTTTCCGACGACCGCCGCCTCCCCAATTCCCACTCCTTCCGCGACACCGCGAAGGTGCTCACCGGCACCCGCATCGCAGTGGCCTGGGTCGCGCTCGGCATGGCGATCGACTGCTACGAGAAGGCTCTTGACTACGCGCAGCGCCGCGTCCAGTTCGGCCGCCCGCTGGTGAAGAACCAGATCATCCAGCAGCGTCTCGCTGACATGCTGCAGGAGGTCACCTCCATGGCGTTGTACTGCCGCCGTCTCCTGGAGCTGGAGGAGGCCGGCGAGCTCAACGAAAAGCAGGCAGCCCTGGCGAAGGTCCACAACACCCGCGGCGCCCGCAAGGTCGCAGCTGATGCACGCGACATGTTCGGCGGCGTCGGCATCCTGCTGGAGAACGACGTGGCTCGCCACCACGCCGATATCGAGTCGCTCCACACCTACGAGGGCACGGACACGATCCAGTCCCTGATTGTGGGCAAGTCGATTACCGGCGTTTCGGCTTACCGCTCCTAAGCCGCTCATAGGCAGCGCTGAATCACCGGGTTCACTCAATCGGGTGAGCCCGGTTTCTGTGTTCGGGGCAGGGTGGATGCCAGAACGTGCCGAACATTTGCGCGCGGAAACGTGGCGTTGGAAATCAGCGAGGTCAATCGTGACCAGGCGGCGGGTCGGAGCCGAAAAGTGTCGCCATCGCGCCGTATCTGTGGTGCATCTGCGGCACGGGTGTTCCGCGGGGCGAGACCCAGATTGGTGTTCCCTGGCGCATCTCGATGCGGCCTCGCTGCCGGCGCCGCGGGCCGTCGTCGTTGACGCGGTTGTGATAGCTGCACAAGGGGGCGAGGTTGGCCAGGTTGGTTTCCCCTCCCCTGCTCCACGGCGTGATGTGGTGGATCTCGCACGCATCGGCGCCGTGCCGGCAGAACGGCTGCGAGCACGTCGGCATCGCTGCTCGCGCGAGGTCGCGCTGCTTCTGGTTGGCGAACCGGCTCGTCCGGTACAGATTCACCGCGCCCTGCTGCGGGTGGAAGAGCGCGGCCTCCAGCTCGTTGTCGGCGGTAGCGATGAAGCGGTTGA